>JANNHA010000022.1:0-8187 GCA_031404135.1 Verrucomicrobiota bacterium
GCCGTTTTCTTCGTAAGCTTTGAGGTAGGAGAATTGAGATTTTAGTTTTGAATAATACTCGGCGATCGACCAGGGCAGAAAGCCGATGAGTTCGCGGGTTTGATCTTTGTTTTTGGCGGGATCGATGGCCTGAAACTGTTCGGGGTGCGCGGCACGGGCGGTGGCGAGTTGGACGGTGAACGAGTAGCGAAATTCGTTGAGTTGCGTCAGGGAGATCCCGGCGTCGACGAGGTGTTCGAGGTCGATGAAATGGTCGGGTGAATTGACGTGGCGGAGTGCGAGGTCGGGGGTGTTGCGCCAGCGATCGGGTTCACCGGCGAGGAAGGCGATGCGTTCGCGGGCTTCAGCGGTGCGGACGAAGGCGGGAAAATCGGTGGGCAGCGAGGCCAGCGCGAGTTGGTTGACCGTGCGGTGGCCTTCGTAGTCCCAAGCAAGGGTTCGGCTCGTGGTGACAAAGGTTGCGGCGGCGACGAGGCAGAGCGAAAGGAGTTTACGCATGGAAAGTGAAGGAAAATAAAGGCGCTCGGTTGCTGAGAAAAGAGGGCGCGGCTAGACGCTGCGCAAAAAAAAAGAGCCCGGTGTTTGGCCGGGCTCACGAATAGCGAATTAGACCTTGTCGACGATTCGGTCGGCGAGGCCGTAGGCGATGGCTTCCTCGGCGTTCAGGTAGAAATCGCGGTCGGTGTCGCGGTTGATGGCTTCGAGCGGCTGACCGGAAGCGTTGGCGAGGATCTGGTTGAGCTCGGCGCGGATCTTTTCCATTTCCTTCGCTTGGATGTTGATGTCGGTTGCGGGACCGACCATGCGTCCGGAAATGAGCGGCTGGTGAATGAGGACGCGCGAGTGCGGGTAGAGCAGGCGACGGCCTTTCGGTGCGCCGCTGAGCAGGATCGATCCCATCGAGGCGGCCATGCCGGTGACGATGACGGTGATGGGTGACGTGATGAGTTTCATCGTGTCGTACACGGCCATGCCGGCGGTGATGGAGCCGCCGGGGGTGTTGATGTAGAAATAGATTTCTTGACCGGGAGCGTCGGCTTCGAGGTAGAGAAGTTTTTCGGTGATGTCTTTGGCGGTTTCGTCGGTGACGGCACCCCAGAGGAAAATTTTACGGGCCTTGAGGAATTTCTTTTGGATCAGGGCTGACACGGGACCGGCATTTTTGGCTTCGTGGCCGCAGCCCTTTTCCTCGTCGTCATCATCATCGTCGAGGTGGGGGGAAGTGTGGGAGGCGTGTGGCTGCAAATTTGAGATCGACATAGTGGCGTAACGTGCGTGACGGAGAATGTTTTGCCAGTCGAATTTTAAGATCGAGCGGGATCATTCACCAATTTTTATTAAAAAAACACCCTAGAACGCCGATATAAAAGGCATGCCTCCCGTTGTTCTCAATCACGATCTTTCGCTGCATACCTCGCCTGAAGAGGTGGCTGCTGAAATGCCGAATCTGCCGTCGTCGCCGAATGTGATGCCGTGTTTGTGCGGATTGTTACAGGAGCACGAGGTGTCGCTTGAAGAGGTAACCGCGCTCCTACGGCTCGATCCGGGACTGACGGTGCGTGTTTTGGAAATGGGTAATTTGGGAATGGCGGCCGGTGAGAGGCAAACGGGTGTTTCGATTGAGGAAGTGATCAGACGGGTTGGATTTTATCGTATTGCGTCGATGATTGGCCAGGTGGCGAAGGCCCAGGTTTTTGCGCGACCGGTGAGCCTTTATGGGCTCGATGCAGAGGAGTGGTGGCGTTGGTCGGTTTCCTGTGCGTTGGCGGCAGAGATGCTGGCGAAACACGCGGGCGAGGATTCGCGCGTGGCGTATTTGGTCGGGCTTTTGCACAGCGTGGGCATTGTGGCGATCGATGAGTGGGTGTTGCGAAAAGCGCCGTCGGTTCAATTTATGCCGCGTGGCGTGCTTTGTGAATTTATTGAAAGTGAACGTGCGTTGCTGGGTTGCACGCAGGCGGAAGTCGGGGCGGCGATGCTGCGGCAGTGGGGTTTCCCGGCGGCGGTGGTCGAGCCGGTGCGCTGGCAATATGCGCCGTACGGATCGGCTGGTTATGCACGCATGGCCTGTCTTTTGAACGCGTCGAAATGGCTTCGCACGGTGGTGTGCACGGAGGATGCCCGTCGCTCACCGGCCATGCCGGATGCGGTGGTGCTGCAGCCGCTGCGGCTCACGCCTGAGCGGCTGGCGCGTTTTGTCGTGGAACTTCGGATACGTCTGGGTGAGGTGCGCAACCGGGTCGAAGCAGTTGCGGCTTGAAGCATCGGAAGGTTTTCCCGTGGTGAACGTCTGAGGCGGAAGGTCTGGTTAGGGAGTTCTGGCTTTGGAGAGCTGGCGTTCCGTCCAGCGGAGTTCGTCATCCCACTCGTGAGCGCGGTAGAACTTGGCGAGTTCCTCGTAGCGGATGGTGGGATTAAACTGCACGTTGAAATGAAGCTTGCGCAGGCAGACCGGGCAGAGTTGCTGCGGGCATAGGTCGGCTTCGGAGAGATTGTTGGAACCGTTGACGAGGCATTCGTAGTAGATGCAGTGTGGCAGACCGAACATGTGCGCGGTTTCGTGGGCGAGAACCTTGCAACTGCGTTGGAGGATGAGTTGGCCGTAGTCGTTGGGACGTTTTTCACCGAAGAACGCGGGATCGTAGCGAGCGAAGCCGTAGATGCCGACTCGGCTGGTGAGCGACGCCTGACCAAAAACGTAGTTCCACAGGGGAGAGGGGTAGAGATCGTCCATCGTGACGCCGAGCAGGCAGTAGGCGTCGGAAGGAAGCTGAGTCTTGAGGAAGTTTAGAATGTCCATCGAGCACACCTGGCGCTTTTGGGTTATTTCGTTGGTTCGTGGCGTGAATTTGGTTTCGTCGATGGGGACTGCGGGGAGAATCTTTACGGAGAGTTGAAAGAAGGCCTCGGCATAGACGCGCAGATCGTCGAGTGAAGGACTGTTTTCGGCGGGAAATTCGCCCAGCGGGAGCAGGTAGATGACGCTGCGAGTGGCCGTGGGGCGGTTGAAACCGAGCGTCTTGTAACCGCCAAAAGTCTGGCCACGTTCGAAGTGAGCGTCGAGCCAGTCGCCCGGTCGCGGTGTGCGGATGGGCGCGAAATCCTCATCCGGGGTGAGTAAACGTTGCAGGAGGGCGGGTTCGTTTTCGAGCGAGCCGAGGGCCTTGGCGCGAATGTCGGCGGAGGGTGGTTCGAAGGCAGCGGCTGCTGCGGTGCAAGTCAGAATGAGAGGGATCAGTTTAAACAGCGTGTTCATTTTCAACTTACGATGAGCGACGTTTCCCGTGGCGATTAAAACTTGCGCGAGAGGCCGAGGGTGGGGCCGAGGGCGTTGAGGCCGGGGTTGATTTTGTCCAGGTTGCGATTGGAGATGTGCTGAAAATATAGGCCGGTTGTCCCTTGCCAGCCGCTGCGGGTGTTGACGCGCAGGCCTAGGTTGAGCAGCCAGTTCAGGTTGAAGTCCTGGCCCTGGGCTCCGGCGATTTCGTGGCCTTTGCTGTCCATCCAGCCGAATCCACCACCACCGGCAAAAAACAGGGAAAAACGTTTGGTGGGGTTGTACCATTCCAAATAGCCGGCGGCGGCGGTGCCGATGAAGTGCGTTTCAGGTCCTTTGAGGAAGGGCTCGATCAGCAGGCTGAGGCGTGTGCTGTAGATGAGCCTGCCATTGGCGAGCGGCCATTCGCGGATGACGGGGCAACGAAGGGAAAGGATTTGCGGGGCGAGCGTGTAAGAAAGGGGTGTGGCACCGCCGCCCACGGCCCAGAGCACGCCGCTCGTGTATTCCATCGGCCAGCGGCTGGCGTTGGGCGCGGGTTCGGTTTTTTGGGTCGGTGCGCAAGGAGCGGCGACGGCGGCTAAGAGGAAGAGACCGATGCCAAAGACGAGCGAGGCGGTGAAGGGCCGGTTGGTATTGTTGCGGCAAACGGTGGGGTTGAGCACGCCGCAATTACTACGGAGGAAGCGGGTGGTGATGAAGAGAAATCGAAGGGGTAGGTGCGAAGGGCGGATCTTTTAACCACTGACTATCCGTTGAGTGTTTCTCGTGGTAAATAGACCGATCTATTTCTCAGAGGGCAATCCGAGGATGCACCGAGCGTCACGGAGTAAAACAGAAACTTCTGGCTCTGTGGCTCTCTGTGCAACCTCTTGCTGTCTCTGTGACGTAATCTCCGTTTCGATCCTGACGACGACGACCGTTCGGCTTTGCTCAGGGGCCTGAGCTTATCGAAGAAGAGAGTAGCGTTCCATTGAAAACGTCCGATTGAACTTGTCGAAACGGCTCGGCAGGGGGTGCCACGTCCTATGTCGGAGCCTGCAGCCGGTGGGGCTCAGATTTTCAGGCCGAGTTCGTCGATGCGTTTGCGCAATGTCGCTCGGGTGATGCCGAGTTTTTCCGAGGCTTTGAGGATGTTGCCGCCTTCGGCCGTGATGACGCGTTTGATCATTTCGCGTTCGATGCGCTCCAAGATGGGTTCTTCGTCCTTTGAGAGTTCCTCGTGGAGGAAATCCAGCGCGGCATCGACCGTGAGCGGTGGCTGTGAGGCTGCTGCTGCGGCCAAAGCATTAGCCATGGTTCGGGCGTGGGCGAGCGCGGCGCCTTCCGACACGGCGGTGCGCATCGCGTCAAAGGGGGCGCTGGTTCCTGGAACGGCCATGTGGATCTCGGGGGCGTGAGTGGGCGCGGGCAGGGCGGCGGCGGCATCGCGGATTTCCTGGGGCAGGTCTTTGAGCAGGATGGTATCGCCTTGGGCGATGACGGCGCTGCGGTAGATCACGTTTTCGAGTTCGCGCACGTTGCCGGGCCAGCGGTGACGCACGAGGAGCGCGAGCGCTTCCGGCGAAACTTTGCTCACGCGGGCCTTCTTTTGCTTAACTAAGTTCTGGAGGCAAAAGTCGAGAATCTGCGGAATATCCTCCAGGCGTTCGCGCAGGGCGGGCATGCGGATGCGCACGACATTGAGCCGGTAGTAAAGGTCTTCGCGGAAGGTTTTGTCCTTCACCATTTCTTCCAGCTCTTTGTTGGTTGCGGCGATGATGCGGACGTCGACTTTGATGGTTTCAACGCCGCCGACGCGCTGGATTTCGCCTTGCTGAAGGACGCGGAGAATTTTCGTTTGGGTGGCGAGGGCCATGTCGCCGATTTCGTCGAGGAAGATGGTGCCACCGTCGCAGAGTTCGAATTTGCCGAGGCGCTGACCTGTCGCGCCGGTGAACGAACCTTTCTCGTGACCGAAGAGTTCGCTTTCGATTAAATTATCAGGAATCGCGGCGCAGTTGACGGCGATGAAGGGTTTGGCGGCGCGGTGGCTGTGTTTCCAGATGGAGCGGGCAGCGAGTTCTTTGCCGGTGCCGCTTTCGCCGGTGACCATCACGGTGACGTCGCTGGCGGTGACTTGTCCTATGATTTTGAATACATCCTGCATCACAGGCGAGCTGCCGACGATGCCTTCCTTGTAGTCGTCGCTGTTGATGGTGGGTTTGTAATCGGTGACGGCGCGCATGTCGGCGTAGGCCTTCAGGGCGTTCTCGGTCAGCGCGAGGACCTTCGCTGGATCGAAGGGTTTCATGATGTAGTCAAACGCGCCGTACTTCATGGCTTCGATGGCGGTCTGCGCGGTGCCGAAGGCGGTCATGAGGATGACCATTTGTTTTGAGTTGGCCGAGCGGATGTGTTGGAGGGCTTCGATGCCGCTCATGCCGCCCATGCGGATGTCGAGAAAGACGAGATCGGGCGGGCTTTTTTTGACGGCTGCAACGCCGAGTTCGCCACTGGAGGCTTCGACGATTTGATAGCCGCGCGAGGAGAGCACCCGCGACAAGGAGTAGCGGATTTCGGAATCGTCATCGACGATCAGGATGGTCGGCTTGGCTGGGTTGGACATGGGAACAAGGGTTGGCGCGGGCAGGTCGTCGCATTTCGGATTAGCGATCTTTGCAAAACACGTTTTGATTAGGCCAAATGCTAAAAGGGTCAATTAGGTTGTTCCGCCTCTTCGGTATCCAGTTGTCGATACACTGGACGTTTTTCCTGCTGCTCGGGTATATCGCGTGGGAGGGGTGGAGCGATGCGGTGGCGGGGGGGCTGGAGCTGCCGGCTTTGGGTGCGTTGATGTATGTGCTGGGGCTGGTGGTGTTTTTCACCTGCGTGGTGTTGCACGAGTTGGGGCATGCGTTGACGGCGCGGCGTTTTGGCGTGGGGGTGCCGCGCATCCTGTTGCTGCCGATTGGCGGTATGGCAGAGTTCGACTCAATCCCGCGGAAGCCGAGCAGTGAGTTCTTGATCGCGCTGGCGGGGCCGGCGGTGAACTTTGTGATCGTGGCGGTGTTGTTGGGATGTGGCGTGGTGTTTCCGGGCGCGGAGATTGTGGCGTTTCTCCGGTTCGTTTTCTCGGCACAGGCGGGCGGAGTGGAAATTGACATGACGTTCTGGCAGGAGTTGTTGACCATGAATTTGATCATGGGCTGCTTTAACCTGGTTCCGGTTTTCCCGATGGACGGTGGACGCGTGTTGCGGGCTTTGTTGGCGATGCGGTTGGAGTACGTGCGGGCGACGTTTATCGCGGCGACGTTGGCAAAAGTGCTCGCGGCGTCCGCAGCGGTGCTGGCGGTTACGTACGGGCGCGTTCAGCCGGCGGTGTTGTTCGCGTTTATCTTTTTCGCTGGAGAAATGGAGTATCGCGCGGTGAAACGCCGCGAGTGGGAGATGAGGCGCTGGCAGCAGATGCAGGCGGGGTTTTTGCGGCAGGCAATGAGTGTGGAGCCGCCGCCGTTGCCGGATGTGACGGGGCGGCTGTAGAGGAACGAGGGAATTACCAAAGGCCTCGATCTTCTGCATTTTTGAACAGAAGATAACAAAGAGAACGAAGGCCGGCCGGTGTTTCCTGAACCTCGTCGTTACCTTCGTTTTCTTCTGCAAAACGCTGCGGGGATTAAATCGAATGCACCCGATTGCAGTATAAAAGCATAAGGCGACTGGCATAATTTATCGGTTGAGCAAGGTTCGGCTCTCGGGGTCTGAAAACAATAAGGCCCGCAGAACCGGAGTCCTGCGGGCCAAATTGGGGGTTGGAGCTCGCCACGCTCTCTTTCCCGTGTACTTGCGTTGGGCGCCTCGCTTTCGCGGGCCGCAAGTTCCCCGACGCCACTCTTCGCGGCAGGCGAAGGTTTCGATCTCATGGCGGGATCGCAGCGACCGTTTCCGGCTGCTGTTTATCGAGTGAGGCCTCTATGCCCGGTTCGGTTGCTCTCTGCCGAGAGCAGCTCGCCGGACAGGGTGCTGACACGCCTGCAATGGTTACTTTCGCGTCGGCACCGGTTCCACGAGGACGGCTAACGGCTTTTGGCCGTACGTTGGCCTCGCGGGACGGGTCTGACCTCTTACCTCTCAGGCTGCTTTTGTGTGTTGCAGTTGGGTGACGCGTTTTTGCGCGCCGCCCCAATCAGGAACGTTGACGAGCTTTGCCAGGCTCGCTCGCTCCCCACGACAAGGTTTCCTTTGCGCGCCCGATCTTGCGAGAGACCTGGGCCTTTTGGCGGGGTGGTCCCGCCGGGAAACGCCATCGCGTGCTGGTACTACCGTAGCAGCCAAAACCCTCTGGGTAACGGTATCAGTACGGGGATCGAAACGGTCTCCGTACCTGACTCGGTTCGCGCGCGGTTTCTAAATTCGCGGCTCGCCGCTCAGCTCCTGATTTCGTGTATAACTGGTGCGGGCACGACCCCGACCAGAGGAGCTGGTGATATATGCCTGAACGCGGCGATCAACACGCCTGCGGAGGAGACGGCCGAACCAGCTTCGACCGTCTTTTCCCCGGTTGCCCGGGACTATCCCAGTCGTGTTTTCAGCGGATTTTTCAGGACCGCTGCACGGCGACTGTTCTATCAAGGAACGAGGAAGAAGATGCGCGATTTCGCGGGAAAAATAAAGAATTTCTTCCTCACAACTTGTTCACCGACAACGCAAAGTGGATAAGCTGTGCGCAGATGGTGAATAACTTTTGCTTGCGTGAATCAGGCCGCGACGGGGCGGTGCGGTTTGGAAAAACTTCCGAGGGTAGGGCGCGACCGCAGGGCGCGCCGGGGTCGAGGGGCGGGGCGCCCCGCGGCCCCGCCCCACCAAAAAAAACCCAAGATATACGGAAACCCATTATGTCGGGCGGGGGCGGGGGGGTTGTTTGGGGGGGG
>JANNHA010000023.1:0-25790 GCA_031404135.1 Verrucomicrobiota bacterium
AGCATTGGCCCAGGTTTCATTTGGCCCGATCACCGCCTGAATGCCCTGGCGCGCCGCACGGTGCCCGGCGACCGCTTCGCCGTAGCCGCAGAAACGATATTCTTTAGGATCTTGCGCGAGCCCGGCGCGAACGCAGTTGAGATCGATGTAGAGGGCGACGGTCTGAATCGCGTAATTTTTCGGTTCGATGAGGACGGATTTAAAACGCTCGGACCAAAGCGTACCGTAGCGCTGATGACTCTTGTTGAACCAAATGGCAAACCGCTGCTTCACGAGCTTCATGAACGCCGAAACATCGCCAATCAAAGCGAGCTGCCGTTTCCGCCAAGCCTCGCCCTCGGGTCCGCCGTTACGCAGCTGAAGCGCTATTACCTCTAGACGTTCGGTCTGGTACTGGGTGGGTTTGGGGTGGAGGAGTTTATACCTACGGAGTAATTCGACATCTGAAGGTACGGTTTTCTGCGGCACCATCAGAAGCACATGGAAGTGATTGCTCAAAATCGCATGGGTTAAGATCTGCACCCCGCAGAAGTCAGCCGTGAGCCAGAGCTGTTTACGGAGCACCTCCTTAGCGGTATCATCGATGACGCGTTCGCCGTTCACCGTGCGGGTCATGCAGTGATACACCGCCTCCCCGTCTTCGGCCTTAATTTTGATTCGCGCGCATCGCATGGGATCTAAGAGAGCAGACAAGTCTTCCTATGTCTAGTCATTTTAAACCTGTCCCTTTTTGTTCATTTTTGTTCACCCGCGCCGGGCAAACTGCTCCATCGTCAGATCGCTCACACGGTAGCTATTGACCAACTCCGCACGGCGTGCCGCCGGGGTGATCCGTCGGCCCTGCTGATCGCGTTTCGTATCCTTGTCCATCAACTCGGTGGTGATCGTTGTCATCACCGCAGATTACCCGAATTAACCTCCATCGCCTAGGAGGCCCCCGGCCGGACGCTTATACTGCATCTACCGCTAGGTCACCGTCAAACGTATCCGCCCTGAGGCCTCAGAAAAAAAGTCCGAAAGCCCCAAAAGCGGGAGCCGTTGACATCAATTCCTGCCCGCACCCGATCACAAATCGGGCGGCACCGTCGCGATCGCTTCTTCCAGCGTGGTGAGGCCTTCCTTCACCTTGAGCAAACTGTCCTGATGCAGCGTTTTCATGCCGTTGCGCATCGCGATTTTTTTCAACTCGGCCGACTCAAACTCTTTGTTGATGCCTTCGACCAGCTCTTCGCTGACCACCATGAGTTCATGAATACCCAACCGGCCTTTATAACCATTCCCGCCGCATTTCGGACAACCACGCGAGCTGGCCTTGTAAATCGGACCCGTCCAACCAATCGCTTTTTCGAAAATAAGCTTTTCGCGTTCGTGCATTTCTGTTTGCACGCGACACGATTTGCAGACGCGGCGCATCAAACGTTGAGCACACACGCACAACAGCGACGACGAAATCATGAAGGGCTCGATGCCCATGTCGGTCAGACGTGCGATCGTGCTCGGCGCATCGTTTGTATGTAGCGTGCTGATCAACAAGTGGCCGGTAAGCGCGGCTTCAACCGCGATGTTGGCGGTTTCCTTGTCTCGAATTTCGCCCACTAGAATGATGTCAGGATCTTGACGCAGGAATGAGCGCAGCGCCGTCGCAAAGGTCAGCCCGATCTGCCGGTGCATCTGCATCTGATTGATACCAGCAAGCGTGTATTCGATCGGATCTTCGGCCGTGCGGATAACAAGTTCAGGCGAATTGATTTCGTTGAGCGCCGAATAAAGTGTCATCGACTTACCCGAACCAGTCGGACCGCAATGCAAAATCATGCCGTAGGGTTGGCGGATCACGTCGCGATATTTCGCGAGGTTCTCCTCGGAAAAGCCCAGCATCGGCAGCGGCAGGGTGGACTTCTGCTTGTCGAGAATACGCATCACCACGCCTTCACCGTGATTGAGCGGGGCAGTCGAAACACGCAGATCGATATCGATGCTCTTTTTCGTGAACTGCTTGAATATAATACGTCCATCCTGCGGCATGCGGCGCTCGGCAATGTCGAGGTTGCACATGATCTTGATGCGCGCGACGAGTGCGGGTCCGACCTTGCGAGGGAGCCGAAGTTTCTCCTGACAGATACCGTCGATGCGATACCGGATGATCACTTCTTTTTCCCACGGCTCGATGTGAATATCGCTCGTGCCGCTGTAAAACCCGTCTTCGATGATGCGGTTGGCGAGCTGGATGATCGGACCGGAATCTTCACCGCCTTCCTCAACCTCTTTTAGATCTACGTCCTTGTTGGCGAATTCTTCGCCGATCTGACCGACAACATCTTCAAACCCCGAAGCCTGCGCGGTGACTGCGAACTTTTCCTGAATATCCTTTGCACGCCCAAGCACGCGGAGAACCCGCATGCCAGTCATTTCCTGAATCTTCGTGGGTAGGGAAATTTCAAATGGGTTGGCGAACGCGACCACCAGATAATCGCCCACCTGCCCCACCGGCAAAATCTGGTGCTCCATGCAAAATTCCTGGGGCAACCGCTCGAACGTGGAAGGAGTCACCCGGTATCGAGCAACATGATACGGCGCGAGTCCGAAGGCCTTGCCCTTGGCGACTAGGAGCTGCAACGAGGTGACTTTGTACTCCTCCATCAGCAGCTTGTCCAAGGCGTCGCCCGTGAGTTCGTCGGGCGTGGCGGCCAGTTTTTCGTGATCGGCCTCAGTCAGCCGCTCCATCTGTTCGAGGGCCGAAATAATCTGAAGTTGGAATTTACCGAGTGGCATGGAGAAATACGTTTATCGAATCAGGTTTAGGAAGCGGCCTCGGGTTTGGCTTTGGCTTCCAGCTTCTCCAGATAATCGCCGAGCATTTCCAGCGTGGCACCATACCACAGGATCGGCGCATCCAATTGCTTCTCCCAAAACGTTCGCACGGCCGGGCTCATGTAATACGCGGTGGCCAGGAAATAAAAGCCTTCGTCCATATCAAAGGGTACGGTCCAGGTCGCCCAGCAGGCACCGAGATCGAGCTTTCTTTTCAACTCTTCAGACCCATCGTAATTGCGCAGGTCGACGAGGCCGACGCCGTGGTCCTCCACCAAATGATGCAGCACGTCGTCCTCATTTAACACCTTCATCTCGTACGCCAGAATGCCCAGAACCGTGCTTTGCCGGGCATTTTCATTGGCGGTGATTTCGAGCAACCGGTCGTTCGCCTCTTCGAGATCCTGGATCTTGATGAGATTTAGCTCAACCAGGTTAGCACCAAGCAACCGGTTCGAGCGCATCATGAGAGAACGATGTTCGTTGGCCATTTTCGGAAAAGATCAGCTGACTTCCTTGGCGGTGCGCCTCGGTGTGGGATTGATGGCTCGAACGCGCTTATAAAGCAGTTGCTTTAATTCATCGAGTCCTTCGCCGCTGACGCAGGAGATTTTGGCAATGTCGACCTTGTAGCGCTTGCGGAACTTCACGAGGTTCGCCGCTGCGTCCTCCAGATCCATTTTATTGGCCACGACGACACGCGGCTTTTTGAGCAACGCCTTGTCGTACAGTTTCAACTCGCTCACCAGAGTGGCGTAGTCTTCGCGCGGATCGCGGGCGTCAACGCCGGCCATGTCGATGAGAAACATCAGCACCGCACAGCGTTCGATATGCCGGAGAAAACGGTGGCCCAGGCCACGGTTTTCGCTCGCGCCTTCGATCAGGCCGGGCACGTCGGCCAGCAGCAACCGGTCGAAATGTTTCGGCAGCTCGATCACGCCGATTTGCGGATGCAACGTCGTGAAAGGATACGCCGCTGTGCGCGGATGCGCCTTTGTAATGCGGCCGGTGAGCGAGGATTTGCCGGCGTTGGGAAAACCGACCAGCCCGACATCGGCAATGCTCTTTAGCACGAGCCGGTAGTTACCGTGTTCGCCTTCGTGCCCAGGATTCGAGCGTTTCGGCGCGCGGTTGGTCGACGATTTGAAATGAGAGTTACCCCAGCCGCCGTTGCCGCCTTTGCACAGCACGATGCTTTCGCCGTCGTTGATGACTTCGGCCACAATCTTTCCCGTGGCCTCGTCGGTCACGATCGTGCCGAGCGGCACTTTGAGAATACAGGGAGCGCCGTCCTTGCCGTGCTGGTCCGCGCCGGAGCCGTGTTCGCCGCGCTCGGCCTTCCAATGCGGCTTGAATTTATAATCGATGAGATTATTGGTGTCATCGTTACCGAGCAGGATGACATCTCCACCCCGGCCGCCGTCACCGCCGCTGGGGCCACCCCAGGGCTCATATTTTTCACGGCGAAAGCTCACGCAGCCGCGACCGCCGTCACCGGCAAGAATTTTAATAACACATTCGTCAACAAACATTGGGAGGGAATTAGCAGAGAGATCGGCCTAGAGTCACAACAAATCACAGACTCACCGGCCGATAGCGCCGTTTTGCGGGAGATTTATTGTGAGACGCGTCGCTGGAGAAACAGGTCAAAGCATTTTATCGGCTCATTAGAGCGAGATCTTGATTCCCTTTCGCAGGTACGTGGGAACGTCGAGGTCTTGGCCTTCATAAAGATTGCGATCCGTTTTGTCGAAGAAACCGCGACTCTGAGCTTCGCCAAAGGTGAATTCATCCTGATCGATAATCGCTTTGGGCGCGGCCGACACTTGTTCGGTTTTGGTCGGCACAGGCGGTGTGGTCGTCGTCGTTGTCGTTACCGTTGCCGCCGACTTCACGCCTGGCTGATCTCCAAACGGGAAACTGGTCATCGAAGCCCTGGCTTTCTGCGCCGCCGTCACCCGGCGCGGCACCATGCCCCGGCCTCCAAGATCTGTCGTACCGAGCACGCAGACTTCGACCTGATTTTGCAGGCTTTCGTCAATCACCGCACCCATGACGATGTGCGAATCGCGGCCAAACTGTTCAGCGACCGCAGTCATGATTTCGTTAACCTTGGGCAACGTCAGATCGGTGCCGCCAACGATATTGACCAGTATGCGATCAGCCTTCCGGGAAAACTCCGGCGTGTGCAACAGCGGGCAAAGCTTGAGACTCTCGATGGCATCACTCACGGCATTTTCACCCGAACCATTTCCAAGACCAAATAGCGTCTTGCCGCCACGTTGATAAAACGCCTGACGCAACGTCGCAAAATCCAAGTTGATCAGCCCCGTGCGAAACATCATCGACCAGATCGAGCGCACCGCACGGCCGATCCATTCGTCCGCGCGCGCAAACGAATCGAGCGCCGTCTCGCCGTCCTCGGCTTCCTGAAGCAGAACATCGTTCGGCAACGGAATCACCGCATCGCAACAACGACGCAACGCCATCAATCCTTCCTCGGCCTGTTTTACGCGACGACCTCCTTCGAAGGTGAACGGCATCGTCACAAAGGCGATCACGAGCGCGCCGGTTTCAGAGGCGACTTCGGCCACGATCGGCGCCGCACCACTGCCCGTGCCGCCACCCATGCCTGCGATCAGGAAAACCAAATCACAACCTTTCACTATCGCCGAAATTTTTTCGCGATCAGCCTCAGCCGCTTCACGGCCGAGATCCGGATCGCCGCCCGCACCCAGTCCACGCGTCACCGAGGTGCCGATAAGCACTTTGTCCTGCACCGGTGACGACGACAGCGCCTGATGATCGGTGTTGATAACCGCCATCTGAAGGCGGTCCAAATTTTCCATCTTGAGACGGTCGACCGCATTTGAGCCGGCTCCACCCACGCCGATCAACTTGATCGCGATGCTGCGGTCGGCCAGAACTTCGGCGGTAAGAGGTAGTTCGTTAGGATTCATGTTCGATTGCATGGGCTCAGGCTTTGGCGAACAGACGGCTTAAAAATCCAGTGCGCCGACGGCCGCCACTCGCAGCAGCTTCGGCGCTGGAATTGAGTCCGAAATAGAGCAGGCCCAACGCCGTGCTGTAACCAGGATCTCGCAGATTCTCGTTGATGTAACCCGGCGCTTCGCCGAGCCGTGCCGAAATACCAAAAACCTTGGCCGCCGCTTCGGCAATGCCCGGCAGTTTGGAGGTGCCACCCGTGAGCACGACACCCGCCGCCGTGCGATCAGGAACAAAACCCGCGCCGAGACGTTTCTTCACCACTTCGAAAATTTCCCAGACACGCGCCGACGTGATCTGCTCGATCGCCTGACGCGGAAACTGGCGGTCGCCGATCGCGAAATCGCCGTTGAGCCAGACTTTTTCGCTCTTGTCGCGCGCCGTCATGGTGCCACGACCAAAACGTAATTTCAACTTTTCCCCCTGTCCTTCGGTTAGGCGAAGGCCGAGGCTCAAATCGTTCGTCAAATGACTGCCGCCCACCGGCAACACACCCGTCATGTACGCACAGCCATCATGATAGAGCGCGTAGTCCGTCGTGCCTCCGCCGATATCGATCACGAGCACGCCGTTTTGCCGGTCCTCGGCGGAAGTGACAATCGTTCCCGAGGCGAGACTCGCCAGAATGAGCTCAGCCACCGGCACGTTGAAACCGCGAATCACATGGATGTTGTCGGCGATTTTATTTTCCTGCCCATGAACCGTCCAATACCCCACCTCCAAACGCTGGCCAACGAGATGCTCAGGATCGGGCACGAGACGTCCATCAAGGCGAAAAGGCCGGCGGATATTATGCACCACCATGCGGCCTTCGGGCAGAGCCTTGGACTTCGCAATTCGCGTGACGGTATCGATGTCGACCGCACTCACCATGTTGTCCGCCGAGGAAACACTGACACCGGCTTCGTTGTAGAATCCATCAAGGTGCCCGCCCGCCTGCGCGAGATAAACTTCGTCGATACGCACACCCGCGTTGCTCTCGGCAGCGAGCAGCGCGCTGTGCGTCGCATCGCTCGCGGAACGAAAATCCATCACCGCGCCTTTGAGCACGCCGCGCGACTGGCATTCGCCAAATCCAATGATGCTGAGGCTGCGACCTTGCGACAGCTCGCCGATCATGACCGTGACTTTGGAGGTGCCGACTTCGACGGCTCCGATGTATTTGGTTTTAGAACTCACGAGAGGGAAAATAAAGAGTTGAGAAAATGGCTGAAGGCCGCTGCGGCTCTGCACGTACCGCCGGACTTGATACAGCCGGCCTGGTTATGGCGTTGGTCTTGATGCCCGGCGTCGTAGTCGTAGCCGCAGCCGCAGGCTTCTCAAACACCACCGGTACTTGGGATCCCCCCACCGCAAGGTTGATCGAAAGTGCCGGATGATCTGCCTGCACGTGGCCGGTTTCAACGATCAGATCGAGTTGAGCAACTTGCTTGAAAAAATCGCTCTCCCGCGTGCCAAAAGTGATTTCCTTGATGTCATTCGACCGCACGACGATCTCGCCATCCAGCGCGAACCGCGCGAGCGAGACAACCTGCCAGCCACGGTACAACTCAGGGATGTTCGCGTGCGCCGTACTGAGCAAGTCCGCCACTTTCTCCATGCCCTTGATCGGCGGAAAACGACCCTGCACCCGCCTCAACGAAACATCTGCCAGATACGGCAGCGTGGCGAGCAACGTCGCATCATAGCCCACGCCCTCATAAGACACACCATCGCGCGCGACCAGCCAGTCCTTCGCCTGTGCCGAACCAACCTGTGCCCGTAACCGCAACACCGGCGAACGCTCCTCGATGATCACCACCAGCGTCTCGGGAAATTTCCGCGTCAACACCGCCGTGCGCACCTGCCCCGATTCCAAAAGCCGGTTTCTCAATGCGTACAAATCCAGTTCCATCAGCCCCACGGTTTTCGACAACGCGAGGGTGCGAGTCACCCAGCCGTGATCGAGCACACCATCAGAACGCGCCTCTACGAATTTCACCGGCGCACTTTTCACCGGCGACTGAATCGCCATCGGATTTTGCTCCCACAACTGCAGCCCCTCGTACAAACCCCAACCGACAAGACCCAGCGCGAACAATACGCCCACGGTCTTCGCTGTCGCCACCTGCAACCGCTTGCGACCTTCCGACGACATCACCCCGAGCGGAATCGACTGCTGGATGTCGCGCCAGTTACGGACAGGAGGAAGGGTGTTGACGTGGGTGCTCATGCTGAAGGCTGAATCTTAGCTGCACGAAAACGCTGCAACGCCGGCAAAACCAGCTCTCTAACCAACGCTGAGAAGTCAAGTTCGACACACTGCGCGCTCTTGGGCAGCAAGCTGGTCTCTTTCATGCCGGGCAGCGTGTTAATTTCGAGTAAAAACAGTCCCGTCTTCTCAGAAAAAATAAAATCAACCCGGGCATAGTCGCGACACCCGCAGGCCGCGAACGCGGTTTCCGCCGCACCTTGTACCCGGGCCGTCACGACATCGCCCAGTTTCGCTGGTGCGAAATACTCCGTCAGGCCGCTCGTGTACTTGCTCGTGAAATCATAAACCCCCGACTTCGGCTTGATCTCCACAACGCCCATCGCCCGGCCGTTCAAAACACCAACCGACAGCTCACGCCCAAAAATTCGTTGTTCAATAATCCAGTTCCCCGTCGTCACGCTTGCGAGCGCCTGCGTCAGCCCGTCCCGTCCCGCGATGATGTGCAACCCCACGCTGCTGCCCTCGGCCGTCGGCTTGAGCACAAGTTGTTCACCCAGCTTGGCCAAGACTTCGTCCACCCCAGGTTTCTGGTCCGCCGAAAAAACAACATCGGCCGCTCCGACCACGCCCTGCGCGGCCGCCGCCCGCTTCGTGCGGACTTTGTCCATCGTAAGCGCGCTCGCCGCCGCATCGCAACCCGCATAATGCACGCCCGCCGCATCAAGCAACCGTTGCATACCGCCATCCTCGCCAAACGTGCCGTGCAACGTCGAAAACACCACGTGCCGCTTCGGATCGAGTCCGTCCGGCAGTCGCTCCGCGTTCACCTCGAAAAGCCGTGTCGGAAAACTCCGCGCCAGCGCCAGCGTGCTCGCCGCACCCGAACCAAGCGAGACCTCCCGCTCCGCCGAGACGCCACCAGCCAGGACGGCGATGATTGGCTCATTCAAAGGACATCCCTCCATTCTTTTCCATAGAGCAGAACTTCTGGTTCGAGTTGGACGCCATTCGTCTGTTCGACCCGCGCTCGCACCCGGCGCATAAGTTCGATCACGTCGGCGCTCGTGGCGTGCCCCCGATTGACGATGAAATTCGCATGCACGGTCGAGACTTCCGCACCGCCCACGCGCTCGCCTTTCAGCCCGGCGGCATCGATCAGACGCCCGGCGGAGTCACCCGGTGGATTCTTAAAAACGCAGCCGGCACTTGGTTCCCGCGGTTGGGATTTCAATCGCTTATCGCGGTAAACATCGAGCTGTCGCGAAATTATTTCACTCTCAGCCAAGGAAAAAGGCCTAAGCAACGCGCCCATCGCGATCGCATCTTCAAGCTCCGCGCAATGCCGATAGGCGACATGCATCTCAGCCTTCTTCATCGTGCGCAGTTCGCCTTCGCGGGACATCAGCTGAACTTCCTCAACCATATCAAATATCCAACCGCCCATCGCACCCGCGTTCATGCGCAACGCACCGCCAAGGTTGCCCGGTATGCCTTCTAGAAATTCGAAACCCACCAGCCCGGCCTTCGCCGCGAGCCCACAAAGATTCTTCAAACGCAAACCCGCGCCCGCCCAGACACGGCCGTCGCCCATCAATGCAAAAGTCTGCCAGGACGGATTGCCCAGCGACAACACGAGCCCTTCGACGCCTTCGTCGGGCACGATCAAATTTGAACCACGGCCCAACACAAAAACCGTGACCGCACGCGCTTTCGCCTCGCGCAACAGCGCACCCAAATCATCGATTGAAGCCGGTTCGGCAAAGATCTTGGCCGGACCGCCGACGCGCATCGTGGTTTTTTCGGCGAGCACTTCGTCACGCTTCACCTTGGTCGCGGGGGAAACTTTCGCCCGAAGCAGGTCCGCTAGGTCATCCCAGTGTTTCGTCTCCTTGGCTTGCTGCGCGACCAATTCCAGCCAGTCGCGCGCCGCGTGGTCGATGTCACCCGCGCCAACAAAGGCCACGAGGTCGCCCGGTTTCACGTCGCACTTCAAACCTTCAAGCAACGCCTTCACATGCCCCGGACAATACGCCACCGGCAAAGCCGGGGCATTCTTGCGCAGCTCGGCATAAAGATCGGCCGTCGTTCCGCCGCTAATCAACGCCTCACCCGCCGCATAAACATCAAGCAGGTGCACATGATCCGCCTGAGCCAGCGAAGCAGCGAACTCGGTTAGAAATTGCGCCGTACGGCTGTAGCGATGCGGTTGAAAAACGACGACGAGCCGCCCTTTCGCCCGACGCCGTAAACTCGCCAGCAACGCACGGATCTCGGCCGGATGATGCGCATAATCCTCGATCACCATCAGATCGGACATCGAATGCAGCACGGTCTGACGACGGCGCACACCCGGATAACTCGCCAGCAAATTCCCATCAAGATTCACACCCATCAAATGCGCAGCGGCCAGCGCCGCCGCTGCATTGCTGGCGTTGAAATCGCCCTGCGCAGGCACCGTCGCCTGCTGAATCGGAAAACGCGCTGCCAGCGCGAGCTTCATCGTGCCTTCGATCTCAGACACGATTTGAGCGCGATAGTCTCCACTGCGGCCAAAAGTCACCACTTGTGCGCCGCCTTGGTGCTGCGAGGTCGTTCGGGCCGAAAGCGCACAGGCATCGCTCACCAGCACCGTCGCCCGCGTGCGCGCAAAAAGCGCGACAAAGGTCGCCTCCAGATCCGCCAGTTGTCGATAGTGGTCGGGGTGGTCCCAGTCGAGATTCACCGCGACCGTGATCTCCGGCGAAAACCGGTCAATCGTGCCGTCACTTTCGTCCACCTCGGCAACAACCCAGTCGTTTGAGCCAACACGTGCGGGTTCCACACCGTCGTCATTATAAAGTCCGCCGAGCACATAACCGGCGGGAAAACCCGCCCGGCGCAGAACCGTGGCCAGCATCGCCGAAGTCGTCGTTTTTCCGTGAGAGCCGCAAATCGCCACAAGTTTCTTGCCCCGCACAATCTCGGCCAGCAGTTCGCCGCGCCGAACCAACGGAATCTGTTTCGCCTTGGCGGCCGCGTAAGCCGGATGCCTCGCCGCGATGGCCGACGAACACACAACCAGTTCGCAGGTTTCTGGCAGGCCGCCCGGTGCGGTACAGGTGATGTGCGCCCGTTCGAGATGACGGCGCATCGCTTCGGTCAGCGCGTCGTCCTCGCCACTCACCCGGTATCCGAGCTGCGCGAGATAGATCGCGAGCGGCCCCATACCCATACCGCCAACACCAACGAAATGAATCGCCGTAACGTCGCGGGAAAACAGCTGCGGCAGTGGGGCGTGTCTCATTTTATCAGGCGATTTTAGGCCGGACAGGAGTCTGAGCCGAAGACGTCGAAATGATTTCTTCCAAATCAACCAGCATCTCATCGAGCGAATTCGCCCGGTCCATGCGCACGAGGTTTGCCTTGAATTTCTGCAAAAGCAGATCGTTGGAAACGACGTCACGCACCTCGGCCGCGAGCTCGCCCAGATTCTCCTGCGCGAGGACAATGCCGCCGCCCTGCAACTCGAAAAAGCTGGCATTGGCCCACTGGTGATTGTCCGCCGCAAAGGGGAATGGAATCAGAATCGCCGGCGTAGTGCAGCGGATCAGTTCGGCAATGGTGCCGGCTCCCGCACGGGAAACCACAAGATCCGCCGCGGAAAGCAACGCGCCCATGCGATCACAAAAAGGCATGAACGAGGCCTTGATCGGCTCCCCCTGACGCGTTTTCAACTCCAAAACCTCGGCTCCACGTTTGCCCAGCCCGGTCACACAACACACCTGCACGCCTTCGAGCGCTAGCGCTGCGGCATGGTTAAACGCCCAATCGTTGAGCGACGTCGCGCCCTGGCTGCCACCGAGCACCACGAGCACAGCGAAACGCGGATCGAAACCAAAGGATTGAAGTGCGGCCGAGCGCGGTTCGCGCACGATTTCCTTGCGCACCGGTAACCCCATGTGACGCATGGCCGAACTTTTCACATCCGGCAAACGAATGCCCGGCGGCAGATAGACCCGCTTGGCTAGGCGGCCGAGCAACCGGATGGCACGGCCCGGAACCCGGTTGGCTTCGTGCAAAATCACCGGCACTTTCAAAAACACTCCAGCGAGGATGATGCTCGCCGTCGTGAACCCACCGAAACCGACAACTCCGTCGGGCCGTAGCGTGCGCACCAGATTGATACCTTGGATAAAGGCCGCTCCCTGCTTCAAAACAAATTGGGCCAGCCCGAGCGGATTCAGTTTAAACGGCGCACCCGGTATGCGCAGAAAAGTGAGATGGGCATACTTCTCAATCAGGCGCGCATCCACTTTCTTGTTACTGATCAGCAGCGTCGCCGTATGGCCGCGCGCCACCAGCGCTTCGCCCAATGCGATGCCGGGTGACAAGTGCCCACCGGTACCGCCACACGAAATTAAAAACCGGCTCATCTTAACCGACCTCCTGCATTTCGCGCTTCTCGTACAACAACGCCGATTTCGACCACGAACGTTGGGTATTCACGATCACGCCAACCAGCAGCCCCATCAACAGCAGGTTCGAAAGACCCGCACTAATAAACGGCAGCGACATGCCCTTGGTCGGAAAGACACCCGTGACCACACCGAGATTGATGATCGCCTGGAGACAAACCAACAATAGACAACCTGTCACCAGAAGGAATTGAAATAAATTGGGCGCCCGGCGCAGGTGAACCAGCCCGGCGACAAAAATCGTTGTGAACAACGCCAGCACCGCAACCGTGCCACACATCCCCAGTTCTTCGGCGATGACGGCGTAGATGAAGTCCGTGTGTGCCTCCGGCAAAAAGTTGATTTGCTGACGCCCCTGCCCCAGCCCGGCACCATCGATGCCGCCCGCCGCAAAAGCCGCGAGCGACTGGTAGAGCTGATAGGTGCCGGCGCTCTTGTTACCCTCCACATCGAGAAACGCCATGAAGCGCATCAAGCGGTTCGGGTTGTTGATCACGAGCGCCGTGAAGCCCATCGCCACAATCCCGATCGTGGGCAAAATAAATTTCCATTGTGCACCCGCGAGGAACAGCATCACCAAACCAATTACGACCACCAGAGCGGCCGTGCCGAAATCCGGCTCAAGTACGATTAGGACCGCAAAGGCTCCCACGATCGCCAGGGGAAAGAAATAACCGCGCTTCAATTCGTTGATCCGCGTCTGATTGATCGCGAGGTAGTGCGCCAGACAGAAAACCATCGCGAGCTTGGCAAACTCCGAAACCTGAACACGCAACGAACCATATCCCAGCCACCGGCGGCTGCCCTTCACCATGATGCCGAGGTGCGGGATCAGTACGAGGACGAGCAATACCAACGACACACCGCCAATGATCCACACGTGGCGGCGCATCGATTCAAGATCGATCCGGCTGACCACAAACGCCAGCGCCGCCGCGAGCACGACGCCGATCAACTGTTTGTTCAGGTAAAAGTACGGGCCCTGCCGGTACGATGCGCTCGCGCTGAAAAGCACCGTGAGCCCAAGAAACGCCAGCGCGATCGCGCACACCACAATCACCGCAGCAGGATTAACCTGAAACCGTGCGCGTGGCTGTTCCGGGGTAAGCGCGATCGACGTCATCGTGTCTTAATCTCTTTCAATAGGTTAGTTTTGTGCAGGGGCCACCGGAGCCGCCGCTTCGTCCACTTTCACCACCGGAGGCTGCATCGCGTCAGGAACCGCCTGGGGTGCAACCGGACTCGGCTCAACGACAGGCGCTGGCGCGACCGGACTTTCGCTGGGGGTTATCGGGGACGGTTCAACCTGGGGCATGACCAAAGGAGCGGCAGCCGGATTTGGAGTCTTGACGCCCGGGATGATGATCTTCTGACCGGCCTGGAGACTGGCGGGATTGGCGATATTATTAAGTGCGGCAATTTCCTTCAACGGCACGCCATATTTTTTGGCTATCAAGCTCAGGCCTTCGCCCGGTTTCACGATATGTTCGATACTGCCGGCGGGCGCAGAAGTCGGACCGTTCGCCGCGACCGGACTGGGCGCAGTGGCAGCAGCCGTGCTCCCACTCAAAGCAGATGCGGGCAAGGTCAGATCCTGCCCCACACGCACCAGATCGCTCTTGAGCTGAGGATTCAGGGAACGAATAGCCGCCGTCGTGGTACCGTTTTTGCGAGCGATCGAGCCGAGGCTGTCACCGGATATTACGGTGTAAGTCCAAGGCGAGCCCGCCGCACCCGCCTGACCTTTTCCAGAAGCATTCGTCGTGGGTTTACCAGGAATAATGAGCTTCTGACCGACCTTCAATGCGGTGCCGGGGCGAAGGTTATTCGCTTTTGCCAAATCATCGACGCCGATACCGTGCTTTCTGGCAATTTTCCAGAGGCTGTCGTTGCTCACGACCTTGTACGTCGTGGCCGGTGTCACTCCGATCACGTCACCACTTTGCAACGCACTCGCCACGGCCGTGCCGGGACGCGTGGGATTGAAATGCTGCGGGTTGCCAGAAGCACCGGCATTAAACGTAACCATGGGCGAAGCGCCCGAGGTGCCCGGATTGAGATCGGCACCACTGACGGTGGAGGAACTGTCGCCCGCGGCCGCAGAAACCGGCCCCGAACTGCCAGCGCCCGGATAGGTCACTGTGTTAGAGGTAACAGGCGTTTCGGCAGGAGGCGCAGGAGGCGTGGAACGCGCCGTGGTGCGGCACCCCGGAATCGCGAATACAAACATAAAAATGGCGGCGTGCATGGCAAAGACGACACCAAGAACTTTGAGGATTTTCATAGGCAGGTTTTAGGTTAAAAAGGAGTGATTGTTATCGTGAAACCGAGGTTATTCGCAGGTTACTCACAAGTTTTTCGAACTGCTCGCCCCGGTCCTCGTAGCTTTTGAACATATCGAAGCTCGCGAAGCCCGGACTGAGCAGCACGTGCTCTCCATCGACGGACCCAGCAGCGGCTTTTTGAACCGCCTCCTCCAACGAGGAACAAAGCGTGAAGGGCACATGGTGATCAGCGCAGGCGCTGGCTAAAGTGTGCTGCGTTTCGCCGATAAGGAAAGCGTGTTTCGCACGTGGCGCGATCCGCCGCACAAAGCCAGCGATATCACCCCCCTTCGCTCGGCCGCCTAGAATCACGGACACCGGAGCGGCAAAACTGCCGAGCGCGGCCTCAACGGCGTGAAAGTTTGTCGCTTTTGAATCGTTCCAGTATGAAACCCCTTCGCGCACCGCCACACGCGTCAGGCGGTGCCGTCCGGCCTTGAACGAGTGCGCCGCAGCATAGAGCTCCGTCTCGGCCAGACCTGCATGGCGCCACCACGCCGCCGCGATCAGGAAATTCTCACGTTGTGGATACGTGTCGAAAATCGTCCCCGACAGCAGCACGTCCGCCGGCTGCTCCTCCGTGGCGACACACGCGTCGGCCGGCAGCGCACGCCCAAAACCGGCCGCAAACCGCTGCACCGAACTACCAGCCAGAACCACGCCGCCAACCGTCCGGTCGAGCAGACGCCACTTCGCGTCAAAATACGCCCGCATGCCCGGGTGACGTTCAAGATGATCCTCTGCCAGATTAATCCACAACGTCGCGTCAGCCCGGAAATGCACGAGCACCTCGGCTTGAAACGAGCTCACCTCGCACACCGCCACCGCGTCGAATACACCGCCCGCTTCGTCCACAACCAATTGCGAGAAAGAATAGCCGACATTGCCCGTCGCGCGAGCATCGCGCCGCACGTGCTGCAGCGCATGGGTGAGAAACTCCGTCAACGTCGTCTTGCCATTCGTGCCCGTGATCGCGAGCACCGTGCCGCGCCAGAACAGCGCCGCAAAATCCAGCTCACCCAGACACACACAGCCCGCCGCGCGAGCGTTCACGAGCCACGGATGATCCGGACGGAAGCCCGGACTGAACACCACGAGCCGGTAGGAAGCCGCATCAACCGCCGAAAACGTGGCACGCGCGTCCGCTTGCTTCTCATCAAAGAGCACACCCTTGGCCTCGATTTTTTCCAACAACGCCAGCACCGCACGTCCGCTCACGCCACCACCCAGCACGGCCACAGGAACGCCGAGCAGCGATTGGAGAACTTCTGGAATACGCAGTGACATCAGCGGAGTTTTAGCGTGCCCAGACCGGCGAGAGCACAAATCAATGAAATGATCCAAAACCGGGCGACGACCTTCGTCTCCGGCCAGCCGAGCTTCTGGAAATGATGGTGAATCGGTGCCATTTTGAAAAACCGGCGGCCTTCGCCGTACCGGTGCCGGGTGTATTTGAAAACGCCCACCTGAATGATCACGGAAACGGCTTCGGCCACAAAAACACCGC
This sequence comes from Verrucomicrobiota bacterium, assembly GCA_031404135.1. Taxonomy (GTDB): domain Bacteria; phylum Verrucomicrobiota; class Verrucomicrobiia; order Opitutales; family Opitutaceae; genus JADKHC01. Next base: position 16,297 of record JANNHA010000023.1, read on the forward strand.
CCACAATCACGAGCGTGAGCGGCTGCTGCACCATGAAGGCGATCACACCGATCAAGCCGCCAAGGGCAAGCGAACCCGTGTCGCCCATGAAGAGTTCCGCCGGATAGGAATTGAACCACAAAAACGCCATGCCACCGCCAACAATCGCGCCGCAAATCACCGCGAGTTCGCTGGTGCCGGGCACAAAACTGATCAACAGATAATCCGCGATGCGTGTGTTACCCGCCGCATACGCCATGATCCCATAAACCAACGCCACCGTGATCGTGCAACCCACAGCGAGTCCATCCAGGCCGTCGGTCAGATTGATCGCGTTGCTGAAACCAACCAGCCACAGAAACATCATGATAAAGAGCAGCCCCAACGGCATTGCCACGAGCACCGGATGTTTCACGAACGGCACCCACAGCTCCCGGATTTTTCCTGCACTCTGCGGGTCAAGCGTCAGAAACCACAGCGCCAGCAGCGTGATCACTGTCTGCCAAAGCATCTTTTCGCCCGAGGAAATCCCATCACGACTTTTTCGAACCACCTTCAAGTAGTCATCGCGAAACCCGACGGCGGTCAGCGCCGCATACACGAACATCGCTACGAAAACCCAAACGTTAGGTTTGGCCCAAAGCGCCGTGCTCAAGAAAACCGAACCAAAGATCAGCAACCCGCCCATCGTCGGCGTGTTCTTCTTGTCGAACCTGGCCGCCAGATCGCCCGTGCGATCATCGTCATAATGCTGGCCGAACTTTAACACGCGCAGCCGTCGTATCAGCCAAGGCCCGAGCACGAAGCCCACCAGTGTTGCCGTCACGACCGCCATCAGCATGCGGAAGCTGTGGTACTGCAACAAACGCAGAGGACCAAAATATTCGTCGTAGTTGGCGAGATAACTCAGCATGGGGAAATTAGAAAAACGAAGGAGTGCCTCCGCTGCGGACAGACCGAATCGCGACAGGTGCCGGAAAATGCCAGCCCGTGGGCAAAACGGATGCACTGCGGTTCATTGAAAATGCATTTAGAAAACCACCACGCCCCGAACCGCCACCACCTGCGCTTGGCGGTGGATTGACGGCGGGTGGCAACGCTTTTTCCAGGCCGTAGCGACGGCTGCCTTTGATAAACACCGCACCGTGAAACGCCGCGATCTCCGCTGCAATCGGCACCAACGTGTCCACCGATTGGATACGGCCGGCCGGCATTCCCGCCTCCAAGGCGCCAGCGACAACCGACGACGCCTCACCACCAATAACGAAAGCGCGGTCCTGCGGACGCAACGTCAGCAATCGGCCCAGATTCCGGTGATGCTGCGGCGCATCCGGCCCGAGTTCCTCCATGCAACCGAGCACAAGCAGGCGCGGTTCATTCTCAGGCGCGATTGCGAAAAAGGTTTCCAACGCGTCCTCCATCGACGCCGGATTGGCGTTGTAGAAATCGAGGTAAAGCAAACGCTCGCCCTCGCGCCGAAACTCCCCGCGCCACTTTGCCGACTGCCAGATTTCTAATGCCTGCTGGATCGCGGTGTCCGTCATCCCCAACTCTGAAGCAAGCACGATGGCCAACGCCGCATTTTGCGCCATGCCACGGCTCACCCGCCGGAACCGGAACTGACGCTTACCAACAAGAAGACTGGTTCCACTCGTAGAAAAGACAGCGTCAAAATTGACCACGCGCGGGGCCTTTGCATGCGCCCCCATCGGCGCGACCACGATGCTCGTCTGTGGCAAATCCTTGAACGCATCGAAATTCCAACACTGGTTCGGAAACACCCCGAGACCGCCCGGCCGCACATGCTGAAGCAGCACCGCTTTTTCCCGAGCCACACCTTCGACTCCGCCCAATTCCTCCGTGTGCGCATGCGCCACGAGTGTGACGATGCCGTAGTCCGGCTCAATCATGCTGGCGAGTTGCGCCATTTCACCGGGTCCACTGATTCCCGCCTCAACAACTGCAAATTCGTGCGAGTCCGGTTCGAGGCGCGCCAACGTGAGCGGCACCCCGAGGTAATTGTTCAAATTGCCTTCAGTCGCCAGCACGCGCGCTTCACCACCGAGTAGCAGCGCGAGCAGATTCTTCGTCGACGTTTTTCCGCAACTACCAGAAACCCCTACAACCGGTCCGCGAAACTGACGCCGGTGTTCGCGCGCGATCGCTTGGAACGCTTTCAAGGTGTCGGCCACCACAAGTTGCGGCAGGATCAACGACGGATCGGGCCGACTCACGAGCGCCGCCGTCGCACCTGCTGCCAGGGCCACTTTCAGAAAATCATGACCGTCGCGCTGCTCCGTCTTCAACGCCACGAAAACCTGCCCCGGCTTGAGTTGCCGCGTGTCCTGCGTGAAACCCCTCAACGGCGCGCCAGGTGCCGACAGCCAACGGCCGCCGGTCCAGTTCGCGAGATAGGTTGGGGCAAAAGAAAACATGGTGCGGTTAACAGGTTCGGTTTTTGATCATGCCTTTGTTTTCAAGGTCTTGATTCCGATCAACTCGCGCACCACCTGTCGGTCATCGAAGGGAATGACCGTGTCGGCAAATTCCTGATACGACTCATGGCCTTTGCCCGCGATGAGCAGACAGTCGCCCGGTCCGGCCACGTCGAGCGCGAGGCTGATCGCCCGACGACGGTCTTCGATCCAGGTGATCTTTTCCGGTGCCGTGACACCCTTCTTCATATCGCCAAAAATCTGAGCGAGCGACTCGTTGCGGGGATTATCCGCCGTGGCAAACGCGTGATCGGCGAACGCCTGCACCGCTCCCGTCATGAGCGGACGCTTGGCGCGGTCGCGATTTCCACCACAACCATAAACCACCAGTAAACGGCCGGGAGTGATCGCACGCAGCATGCCCAGGGCATTGCGCAACGCGTCGTCGGTGTGCGCGTAGTCAACCAGCACGTTGAAAGGCTGGCCTTCTTCAATGCGCTCCATGCGGCCCGGCACGCCCTTGAAAGCCTTGAGCCGCGGGAGAAAGACTGCCGGATCACGGCCCAGCGACCAGGCGGTGGCGATCGCGGCCAGCACGTTGCTCACATTGTACCGGCCGATCAAAGGACTATCGACCATCATCGTGCCTTCCGGCCAGACGAGTTTGAAAGTCGTGTTTTTGAAATTGAGCACCACGTCCTCCGCCCGTACCTGGGCTTTGGCACTTTCACCAAAGGTGACAGCCCGACCCGGCACCATCGCAACCAGGCGTTCGCCGTAAGGATCGTCAATATTGACGATGGCAATCTTCGGGTCAGCCCCGGCGCGGCCGGTAAACAAACGCGTCTTCACCTCAAAGTACGCCTCCAGCGTCTTGTGATAGTCGAGATGATCCTGTGTCAGGTTTGTGAATACAGCCGCACCGAACTGCATGCCGAGCACGCGCTGCTGATCAATGCCGTGTGAACTCACTTCCATCACCGCCTGCCGACAGCCAGCATCGCGCATCTGGGCCAGCATGCCGTAGATGTCGAGCGATTCGGGTGTCGTCTTGAAGGACGGCACGGTGCGCGAACCCAAGTCATAATTGATCGTGCCGATCAAACCGATGCGCTGGTCGCCGTTGAGAAAATGTTTCGCCAGATGCGTAACCGTTGTTTTCCCATTGGTGCCCGTGACGCCCACGACTGCCAGGTCGCGGTCGGGAAATCGATAATAGCGCTGAGCCACCCGGGCCAGCATCGCGCGCGGATCAGCCACCTGGATAAACGTGGCTTTGCCCGGCGCATGCAGCGGCAGCTTGTCCGTAACCACCGCAACCGCACCACGATTAATGGCTTCGTCGATATAGCCCGCGCCATCCGTGCGCAGACCGTGCAGCGCGAAGAATAAGTTGCCAGGGACAACCCGGCGACTGTCCATCACCAGCCCGGAGAGGGGAAGGTCGAGGTTGCCCTTGTGAGCGGTGATTTCACCGTCTCGGAAGTAATCAGAGATTTTTGGAGCCATTTTGAATACGCGCTTTCCCAGGACATTTTGTTTTCTACTCCGGCCAACTGTCCTTGTTTGAAAGGCGCTGATCAGAACATGATTTTGCGTAAGATAACCAATCACCGTTTATTCCCCCCCATAACCAATAAAGACCGGCTGGCATCGGCAACCGGTTTGATATCGAGATACTGGATCAGTTGCTCACCAATCCGCTTGAAACTGGGTGCGGCCACCGTGCCGCCGTAGGCGATGCCGTTCGGCGCGTGCGCGTCGGCACCGTCCACAATCACCGAAATGGCGATCTTCGGGCGACTCGCTGGGAAAAATCCCACGAACGACGCCACATGCTCGCGATCAGAATACCGCAGGACCGAATGGCCCTTGGAATCGATGACCGGCACAAGTTTCTGCGTGGTTCCGGTCTTCCCCGCGACTTGATAATTTGGTATCGCCGCTTCGGCACCCGTGCCGCCAACCGCAGCCGCGAGCGAAAGAAGATAGGCCATGGTTTCGGCCGTCCGTTCCGTGATCGCACGACTGCGAGCCACGCCGTCAAAATGATAAACCCGCTCACCCTTCGCATCGCGCACTTCGCGAATGATCTGTGGCCGCATGAGTAGGCCGCCGCTGGCAATAACGCCCATCGCCATGTGCATCTGTATCGGCGTGGCCGCGATCGATTGCCCCATCGGCATGCGCGTAATCGTGAGCCCATCCCACTTGGACGGCGGCGCCATCTGTCCATCCACCTCCCCTCCGACGGGAAAACCACTGAGCTGACCAAAACCAAACGCTCGTGCGTAATTATAAAAACGAACATCGCCCATCAGCATCGCGAGTTGCGCCGCGCCCCGATTGCTGGAGCGGCTGATGATTTCCGCCGTGTTCAGCGGAACCGCAAAATGGTGGTCTTCACGTGGCAGCCCGCGCGTCTTCCCCAGGTAATCGATCTTGTCGAGCGAGCAGTCGAAACGCGGAGATTCAGGGGAAACCAGCCCTTCGTTCAGCGCACCGCTCGAGGCCACAATCTTAAAGGTAGAGCCTGGTTCGTACATATCGGCCACGGCGATGTTTCGCTGCGCAGCCATGTCGGCTTTGTTGAACTCGTTGAGATTGAAGGTCGGGTAATTCGCCAGCGCCAGAATGAAGCCAGTATTCGGGTCACTCACGATAATCGTCGCCTTCACCGGCTGGAACTTCTTGGCGATGGCATCAAGTTCCTTCTCGACGATGTGCTGTATGGCCGAATCAATGGAAAGGCCTACGCTGAAACCATCCGTGGCCGGCACCTCGCGCGTACGGAACTGCGCCATCTCGCGCTGGCGGCCGTCCTTCTCTGACTCACGCCAGCCGTCCTGGCCACGCAGATAAAAATCCGCGAAACTCTCGATGCCCGCCGCCGGAGTTCCTCCTTTGTTCACAAAGCCGATAACATGCGCGGCAAGTTGGTTATGCGGATAGGCGCGGCGGTAGGTTCGTTCTCCGTAAACGCCCTTCACCCCGAGCGCGGTGATCTTCTCGTAGGCTTTTTCAGTGACATTCTCGCTGAGCTTGGCCCAACGAATATCGTGCATCTCCTCACTCGTATCGTCTTCAGCCTGACTCGGGCGGGTTTTGGTTTGAAAGACCTTCTTCAACTCTGCCAGCGGCAGCTCGAGCAGCGACGCCAGTTCCGGCCATTTGGACTCGTCTTCCTTGCGCAAAACCAACGGATCCACCCCCACCACGACGAGCGTGTGGCTGGTCGCGAGCACATTGCCGCGGGAATCAAGAATGTCGCCCCGGCGTGCTCTTTCTTCGGTGACCTGGCGCCGGGCCTTGTCGATATAACGAACCAGTTGATCCCGGTCGATCACGTGAAGGAACAACAACCGCACGCCCACGCCGCCAAAGCACAGGAAGATGCCCACCGCGAGCACCACAATCCGGTAATTTGAGGCAAAACCCTTGGACATGATCTTAGTGGATGTCTCCCAGGACAAATTTTACAGGCAACACGGTTGCTCCGCGGGCGAAAACCTCGCGCGAGCGTTTCGCGGCCATACGATCCACCGGGTTCTCACTGATGCGAACGATCTGCGTGCGAAAGTCCGGCGCGACGAGTCCGAGACGCCATTCGGCGTTGCGGCGGATCAACACATCGGGCGACTGCTCGGCCGCGATCAGCGTGGTCGTTTCCGCCAGATGACGCTCCACCTCGGCGGTTCGCGTCTCCAAAATCCGAATACTGTTGGCCGTCCGGGCGATCTGATTACGCAACCACACGGTGCCGAGCCCGATCGAGCCGGTGAAAGATATCATGACCAGCGCGTAAACGACGAGTTGGCTCACAAAGGCGTGTCTGTCATTTTTGTTCATATTACGAAGAAGCGGACGTGAAATTTTAAAGTTTGCGCAGCGCGCGTAGCTTGGCGGAACGGCTGCGGGGATTGAGGGCGACTTCTTCGTCGCCGGGTGTGATCGGGCGTCTGGTCAATGGTTCGGCCAGCACCGTGCGAAATTGTTGCGGGAGGGAATCGTTGGCGCTTTCGGGCTGTCCGCACTGGCGGCGAAAGAACTTTTTGACGAGGCGATCCTCCAGCGAATGAAAACTGATCGCACAGAGCACGCCACCCGCATTCAACGCCGCAAAGGCCGCCGGCAACGCTCGTTCGATAGCGCCCAGTTCGTCATTCACCGCGATGCGAATGCCCTGGAAGGAGCGGGTCGCCGGATTGATCTTGGAGCCGAACCGATCACGTGCCGGAATCGCCTCGGCAATGACGTTGGCCAGCGAAATCGTGCGGGCCAATGCCCCCGTGCCCCGCGCCGCGATAACCGCGCGCACCACACGGCGCCAGTGCTGTTCCTCGCCAAAATCGCGAATCGCGCGCACCAACATCTCCTCGGTGGCGGTTTCCAGCCACACGCTCGCCGGCACGCCCGTGCGGGTGTCCATGCGCATGTCGGCGGGAGCATCGTTGCGAAAAGAAAAACCGCGTTCGGTCTCATCGAGCTGAAACGACGAAAGTCCAAAATCAAAAAGCATGCCATCGTAGCCGGTGCCGGCTAGTTCGCCAAGACGGCCGAAATCCGCCTCGATCAGCCGGAAGCGCTCACCGTATTCACTTTTCAACAACCCCGCGCGTGCGACCGCAGCCGGATCGCGGTCAAACGCCGTCAGGCTCGCACCGGGAGCTGCGTCGAAAATCGCCCGCGTGTGGCCACCGCCGCCGAAAGTCGCGTCGAGGTAACACCCGCCCTCCCGCAGAGCGAGGAGTTCGAGCACCTCGCGCAGCAAGACAGGCTGGTGTCCGGGGGTCATGATCTCACAACCATTTTCAAGCGGCGTGGAAAACATCGGCTGCTCTCCTCGCGTCGTTGAAAGCCGACGCGACGCGCTCGCGCGCGATGGGGTGTAAGACGAGCTCCGCGCAAAGACGCGGATGCACTTTGGTGTTCATTATCTGAACGCTGGTTCTGGCCAGGCGGCGATGCCAGAGACTCGCGGCCGCAAAACCCGTAAGCCGGGCTGTGTTGTGAAGTGTAGGGGATGCACTCATGGTTAAATTCCGATCCGGCGCATCAGATCGCCGAAGTTTTCGCCCGCCGTCCGCTGCTGCGATTTCTCGTACTGCGCAGGACTGTAAATAGCGAACTTGTTTAAAGAACCAACCAACACCGCGTCTTTGGCGATACCAGCATGTTGGCGCAATTCATCGGTCAGGCTGATGCGACCCTGTTTGTCGAAAGTGAAGGTGAACGACTCCGAGAAGAACCGTTGAAACGCATCCTGTGCATCGCGATCCGTCAGCGCTTTCTGGGAGACTTTTTCGTAGAGTTTCTCCACTTCGGCCGGTGGCAGCACGGCGACATAACCATCGGGATGCGGCGTCGCGAGGAACGTATCAGACTCCGCGTGCGCAGATCTCCACGTCGACGGAATCGTGAGCCGATTCTTATCGTCGAGCGTATGCCGGAAACGACCGGTATAGAAAGATTTGCCGAGTTGAGCCACGAAGATGCTAGGTAGGTTGCCCCAAAGTGCCCCATTTCAACCCAATTTAACCCCCAACAGTCAAGCAAACTCCCACCTAAAGCTCAGTTTCGGTCAAAAAACTTATTCACAGTCCGGTGCAAAATCGACATGCGGCGGGCAACCGTTGTTACTTTGCGCCTATCAACTCGCTCAGGGGGATGGCTTCCACTTTCGGGGCAAGCCGGTAGCGACGTGCTCCCGGGTAAACAACCATCAGTTCGTCGAGCTTGAGATCGACTAGCGCGGTGCGCATCGACGGCGTCAACGAGGGGGCGTCGCTGCGTTTGCATTCCACGCCGATGCGCTTCCCGCCTTTAAACAAGACGAGGTCAATTTCCGCGCCGCCGTGCGTCGCCCAGTAGTAAGCCTGATCGGGTTGGAGGGCTTTGAGCACTTCCTCGACCGCGTAGCCTTCCCACGAGGCTCCGACTTTGGGGTGATGCTCCAGGTCCCTACGGGTCGCGATGCCGAGCAGGGCGTGCAGCAGTCCGCTGTCGCGCACGTAGATCTTGGGGGCTTTGACCTGGCGTTTGCCAAGATTCTCAAACCACGGCGGCAGTTGGCGGACCATGAACACGCCGCTCATCAGATCGAGGTAACGCCGCACGGTGGATTCGTTGACGGCGAGTGCCCGGGCCAGCTCCGCGGCGTTCCAGATTTGGCCGTGATAGTGGGCGACCATGTTCCAAAAGCGGTGCAAGGCCGCTGCGGGAATTTGTACACCCAACTGGGGGAGATCGCGCTCCAGAAAGGTTTGCAGAAACTGCCGCCGCCACATCAGCGAGTCCGCTTCTCGGCGAGCGAGGTAGGCCAGGGGAAAGCCGCCTCGCAGCCAATGACGGGACTGGGCCGCGCTTCCAAGATCGGCCAGACGCAGGCCTTCCAAATGAATGGTTTCGATGCGGCCCGCGAGAGACTCGGATGATTGCCGGAGCAGTTCGGGAGCGGCGCTGCCCAGCAGCAGAAAATGGGCGGGCAGTGGGCGGCGATCAGCCAGCACGCGCAGCAACGGAAACAAATCGGGGCGGCGCTGGACTTCGTCGATGACCACGAGCCCTTTCAGAGGCCGGAGGGCGAGATCGGGTTCGGCCAGGCGCGCGAGACTGGCGGGGTCTTCGAGATCGAAATAATTGAGCGATTCCACGGCCACAAATTCCCGGGCGAGGGTGGTTTTGCCGCACTGACGCGGGCCGAGGAGCGCGACCACCCGGCTGCGCCGCAACGCGGCCTTGATGAGCTGGCGATCATGAATCCGGTCGATCATGGACGAAGTAGGTACCTTGAAAATCCCGCAGTCAATGCGGGATTTTCAAGGTCAAGCCAATCGGAATAAAACCAATCGGAAGACGTCAGAACCAATCAACCAATCGGAAGACGTCACGTCTCTGACTCATGACAATAATCGCTCGACGACCGCCCTTCCCTCGTTAACCAGCATACGCCGCCGCACGAACTGGCTCGCCGAGGCCGGTTGCCCCATCGAGAGTCGCCCAGCCAGCTAACCATTCGAAACCGACGAGAATTTTCAAATGAGGTCATGGTTGTACAAGTGACAAGGCCGCCCGGCTAAT
>JANNHA010000024.1:0-53274 GCA_031404135.1 Verrucomicrobiota bacterium
ATCGTGGTGTGGATATCGCTTCCTGCGATCGGCTCCTGTCCTTCACCATCATCGATCGGCATCCATGCACCACCGACCAGTCGACGCTCCAACTGATTTCCGGCTGTGCCATGGAGCACTGCTTCGAAACCACGTTCGATCCCATAATTGCCACTGTCGCTGGGCACATCCCCGATGCTCCGTTTTCCAAGACGACCGAACCATTGCTTGCGCTCGTAATGTTTCACAGGGATCAAACCGCTCTTCAACCTGCCCATCCGGTAGATCGGCAAGCGTGACATCATGGTCATTTGCTCATAGTCAACGTTCCGCTTTACCAGGAAATAGCGTTCACCGCGCGCATGAGCGTCCATCAACGAGTTCTTGTAGTCGGCTGCGCTGCGATCATTGAAGAGAGTGTTCAACCGGGAGCAATGGTTCCACCAGCACTTGCTGTCGTTGTAAGCGTATAGGTAATCGCGGTAAAGTTCGCGGTCACGCTCTTGGCTGCGTTCATGGTGATGGTCGTAGGATTCGTCGAACCCGAGAGGTCGCCGCTCCATCCGCTGAACACGAAACCGCTGTTCGCGGTTGCCGTCACGGTGACGACAGCACCCGAAATATAGCTGCCGCTACCGGGAGCAATGGTTCCGCCAGCGGTGGCGTTCGTTGAAAGCGTATAGGTGGGTATCGCAGTGAAGTTCGCCGTGACGCTCTTAGCTGCGTTCATGGTGATGGTCGTAGGATTCGTCGTACCTGAGAGTGCTCCGCTCCAGCCGCTGAATGTAAACCCAGCATTCGGTGTCGCCGTCACGGTGACGACAGTACCTGAATTATAGGTGCCACTACCGGGACTGATGGTTCCGCCAGCGCTCGCGCTCGTAGTGAGTGCAAAAGTGGTGGGGGGGATCGCAGTGAAGTTCGCCGTGACGCTCTTAGCTGCGTTCATGGTGATGGTCGTAGGATTCGTCGTACCCGAGAGGGCTCCGCTCCAGCCGCTGAACACGAAACCGCTGTTCGCGGTTGCCGTCACGGTGACGACAGTACCTGAACTGTAGCTGCCGCTGCCGGGAGCAATGGTTCCACCAGCGGTGGCGCTCGTTGAAAGCGCGAAGTTCGTCCCACCCGTTGACGTGTAATAACGGGCATCATCATTCACCAAGTCATCGAACGGAACCCCGGCCAGGCTATGGCTCGTCGCATCGGCACCAATACCAATACGGCAGAGCGGTTGCGTTTGACTTTGCTTGAAGAAATTCGGCACCGCGAAAAAGATGCCGGGCTTATTTGTTGACGGCTCAAGTATGGTGATTCCGGCCAGATATTGACCCGGGGCGATATTGGACGGGATCGAGATCGACGCGCTGATCAGATTATCTGTCGGCGGGTTCAGATAAACTCTGCTGCCATTGGTATTAGACATTGGATCCCAGTCATAGTTTGAACCGGGCTTCCATGTCCTGATATCGGTACCGCTGATGACGGATTGATATACGATCTGGCGGGTTAACTCATTTACTAGGACAAACGCCACCGGGTAATTTTCAAACATAACCGCAGAACCGATATTTTTAACCTTAGCGTTCAAGGTAAGGGTGCTGCCCGGCTCTGTGCGTGCTGAACATGAAAATTCGCTAATTTTGAATCGGTAGCCGAATGCCTTTTGGACAAGATTAGCGCCCGCATTAGTAGTTGGGCCCGGAGTGTAAATCGAAATCCACCCTAAACCAGAGCAATGCGTTTGTTTGATCGCGTCGATCAAGTAATTATAGTAAGTCGGGTTACTCAAAGTGGCATTGGGGCTTGATCCCATGTAAGCTGCAACCACTGACGAATTGTAGACAATTTCTCCCTCTACCGGAGCGACTAAATAGCGTCCGAGCTCATTATGCTTTAGGATATCCTTCCACGCGCCCTCATACTGCCCCTTACGGCCAAACGAATCCCAGTAAACACCCATCTCTGTAAAACCTTCATTCGTCCAATCGGTCTGGTTACGAACCAACTGCATTTTATTGGGGAAAGCAGCCTCGAACGCCTCTCCCATGATTGACGCCCAGGTCGCATTATCCGGGGCAACCATGGGCGTATTAACATTGGGCGTTTCCTGTTCACCCCATTTGCCGACAATGCCTGTTTGTACCCAGGCAACCCGGGGATCATTATCCCAGGCCTGCCCAAGCATGGCTATCATTTTCACAACCGCGTCTCTGGTCTTTTGACTCTTGTAATCACCTTTAGTCAAATAGGACGGCCAATATTCACCACCATTCCAATCCAGAATAACGCGGGGGATAATCTTGACGTTCGCTGCTTCGCAGCCAGCCCATTTGGCGTTACAAAAATCAATAATTTTTTGTACGCCATCAGTTGATGAATTATTAATTTCATTCCAGCTAATGTAATGGCGAGCAATCGTTGTATATGGTTTAGCGTTCCAGTTTCCCACGCTGTCTGGCCGAAAACCCATTAATGGATTAGTCAGAGCATTGGGGTATTCGATGGGGGTAACTGTAGTTACCGTCTGCCCTTTTAAGAGCGAAAGCCCGAATAGGGCTGAACATAAGAACCAACATAATACTGATTTTGTTGTGTACATAATATTTTTTCTAATTCTGTGCTGGACGTTTCTATGCCTAAATATCCAAAAGAGTTGATGTTGTTGTGTAACCAAACTGTCCGGTTCGCGTGGTCCGTAACGACTTGGGCGCTGTCTGGCCCGTCACTGCGGGGGTGATGTTGATCTGACCGCCGGACGCAAAGGATCCCCGAGGTGCTGTCGCTCCATAAAAAGCATCGCCTGTCTCGCCATTAGGCAAAGGCGGCATTCTGCGCATAAAGAAAAACGAAGAAATCGTGCTTCGCTTCACAGCGGCACGGCCAATGACAGGAAACATAGTGATACCTTCTTGAGTGCTAAGGGACAGGGGTGGGAGTAACTCTGCGGGGGGTAATTCTAGGGTCGGGGTAACTCTAGAAAGGCAAAGACCTAAACGGTTCCAAGGAATGGGACCAAATTTACCCATACTGCAAATTTCAAATTCAAATCCCAATTTTGTATTAGATTTATGAATAATCTTAATGGCCCGATTTCATTGGAGGACGTGGGCGAAGGGTCGAAAGAAACTTCGCCTTGCACCGAGCCAGACCTGTGGCCGAGGGTGGCTGCGGTGCTCCTCAGAGGCGCACCCGACAGAGGCAGCGTAAAGCACGGCATCGCATTGGAATGCTGAAAGAGGTCAAACCCGAATACCGGCTTAACCGTGGGTGCGAACACTGACAGGATCCTTCACCGCCTTTAAGAGGTTCTTCGCACCTTTGCCGAAGGATCCAGTGAGTGCCCGAACGTACGGGGGAGCTGATCCCAAGGGGATCCCTCGCGCCGCGCTCGGGATGACAGTTTTCCCCGCTGGGTAACCCTTTTCTGGTCGACAGGAAAACGACCGACGCCCTCGTCGGCCCTGTGCGGTTAAGGCATCGCGCCTCGTCTACTTTTTTTCTGGCACGACGGTCATGCGGAAGGCGCGGGCGCTGGGCAGATACTTTTGGGCGAGTTCGCTCAGTTCGGCGGCGGTGACGGCTTCGTTGTCGCTGTAGCGTGAGCGGCACCAGTCGAGGCGTTGGGGGAATTCCTGGGCGCTGCCCAGAACTGATCCCAACCAGTAGGCGTTGGCGCGGGCGGATTCGCGGAGCATCGTCAGCACGGGCTTCTTGGCGCGTTCGAGTTCGTCGGCGGTGACGCCGTTCTTCGCGAGGTCGTCGGCGATGGCGAGTGTGGCGGTTATGACTTGTTCTGTTTTGGCAGGATCGACGGTGATGCTGGTGACGAAGAGGCCGTAGTTGCGGTAAGCTTCGCTCGGGGCGCTGTTGGCCTGAGGGGAGTAGGATTCGCCGAGCTCTTCGCGGATCTTAATGCGGAGGCGGTCGCTGAAAACAGCCGCGAGTAGGTTGAGGCGGCGGACGGTCTTGATGTCGCGGTTGTCGGTCGTGGGCCAGCAGAGGGAGACGACGCCTTTGGGGATTTCGGTTGATACGGCAAAATCCTTGGCGAAGGGCGCGGGGAAGGAGGCTTGCCGTTCGGCTTCGAGCGCGGGTTTGGCGGCGCGGGGCGGCAGGGCACCGAAGGTTTTGGCGACGGCGGCGATCGTGGCATCGAGGTCGAGGTCGCCCACGATGGCGATCTCGATCGGACCTTGGGTGAGTTGGGGCGTGAGCCAGGCGCGTGCTTCGTCCAGAGTGCGGGCTTGAAGTTCGTCTTTGGCGGGCAGGCCGAAGCGCGGATCTCCGTTGGCGAGCAGGCGGGGAGTGTCGCGGCGCAGCGGTCCGTTGGGCGTGTGCTCCATCATGACGTAGAATTGCTCGAATTGTTTTGTGGCGACACGGATTGATTCGGGGCGGTAGCCGGGATCGGTCACGTAGGCGGCGAGGAGTTGAAGTTGGAGGAGGAGGTCTTCGCGGTTGGTGGGGATGAGTTCGCGGGACTGGAATGTGCCGAGGGCGAGGGCGTCTTCGCGGACTTGGAAACCAACCTGCACGGTCTTGCCGGCGAGGATGCGCTGGAGGTCGTCGACGCTGTGTTGGCCGAGTCCGCCGGCGGTGAAGGTGGTGTTGGCGAAGAAGGAGAGGCCGGGTTTGTCTTTTGGTTCGGTGAGCTGGCCGGTGCCGATGCGGAGGGCGACATGGATCTGGTTGGCCTCGAAATCGGTTTTCTTGAGGTTGAGGCGGACGCCGTTGGCGAAGGTAACGAGGGTGAGGTCGAGGTCGTCGATGTGGCTCTTTTCCTTGATCGCGCCGGCGGGGCCGAAGTCGGTGTAAGCGAATTTGGCTTCGGTGACTTGTTCGGGAGGGGCGACGGCGACGGCGGATGATTTTTCGTAGGCGGCGGTGAGGGCGGCCACGGCGTCGCCTTCGATCTTGGCGTTACCCATCACGGTGACGAACCGTCCGGAGGCGGCAAAGGCGGCGCGGAGGGCGTCGGTACACTGAGTGGCGGTGATTTTGTCGAGGGCGGGGGCGTAGAGTTTTTGGTCGTCGGCGGGCGAGGTGAAGACGCTGCCCTCGGCGAGGGCTTGCACGAGGCTGCTGGCGAGTTCGTTGGAGTGGCGGGTAGAGGCGGCTTTGGCGGCCTGGTCGAGATCGTTGCGGAGGTTGGCGACGGCTTCGGCGAGTTCGGCGGCCTGGAAACCGAATTGCAGGGCGCGGCGGAGTTCTTGTTCGGCGAGAGTGAGGGCATCGCGCCAGAGTTCGGCTTTGCAGGTGAGGTCGATCGAGGCGTTGCGGACAAAGTCGAAGCTCTCGCTGATGTCGGCTTTTCCGGCGGTGAAGGGGGCTCCTTCTTTTTTGGCGAGGATGGAAATGCGTCGGCTCAGCATGGCGGCGGCGAGGTCGCGCGGGAGCTGTTGGAGGCGTTTGGCGGCGGTGTCGGGTTCGTTTGGCAGCGGGATGACGGTCTGGAGGGAGACGCTGGTGGCGGTGGCTTCAGGTTCGTGATGGTAGGCGGTGCGAATGCCTTTGAAGGAAGCGAGCTGACCGAGGTCGGGCACGGGGCGGGCGGCGGCGCGGGGGTTGAGCGAGCTGAAGGCGGTGGCGAGTTGTTTTCCCACGATGGCGGGATCGAAATCGCCAACGACGACGACGGCCATGCGTTCGGGACGGTACCAAGTGTTGTAGAAATCGGCGAAGCGTTCGCGCGGGGCTTTTTCGATGACGTCGGGGAGGCCGATGGGCATGCGCTGGGGCAGGAGGGTGCCGGCGAGGACGAAGTCGAACTCGGCGACGAATTGGCGGTACTCGACGGAATCGCGCGCGCGTTTTTCGCTAAGGATGATGCCGCGTTCGCTGTTGAGTTCTTTGTCCTGAAGGAGGAGGCCGTCGGCGAAGTCGGCGAAGACGCGGAAGCCTTCTTCGAGGGTGGCGGGTTTCGTGTCGGGCAGTTCGATCATGTAGGCGGTGTGATCGAATGAGGTGTAGGCGTTGGTGTCGCCGCCGAAGCTCATGCCCATGCGTTGAAAAAATTCGACGAGCGTGCCGGGCGGGTAGTGAGTACTGCCGTTGAAGGCCATGTGCTCGAGGAAGTGGGCGAGGCCACGTTGATCTTCGGCTTCGTGGAGCGCGCCGGCCATAACCACGAGACGGAGACTGGCGCGATCCTTGGGTTCTTTGTTGGCCATGACGACGGTGCGCAGGCCGTTGGGCAACGTGCCGAAATGGGCGGTGGCCTCTGGTTTTAGATCGCTGGTTTCCTGGCCGAAGCGGGGTTTGTCGGGCAGCGCGGCGAGAACGAAGCAGGGCAGGGCGATCGCGAGCGCGAGGAAAGCGAGGAGTTTGCGAGGATTCATAAGGGGCGTGAAAAAGAGGATGCCGCCAAAAAAGGGGGCCGAAGGCAAAAGGTTAAATTAGCGGGCAATTGCAACATGCGCTTGCGCCTTGGCTCGGACTCGCGGCGAATAGGGAGGTTTCCATGATCTGGCTTTATCGCGTTTTATTTTTGCCCGTGTTGGTGCTCGTGTCGCCTTTTTATCTGCTGCGCATGCGACGGCGCGGCGGTTACGGGCGGCGTTTTACGCAACGTTTTGGCGCGGTTGACCCGTTGCGCGAGAAGCCGCAGGGCGTGCGTCGTATCTGGCTGCAGGCCGTGAGCGTGGGCGAAATGCTCGCGATCGCGCCCATCCTGGAGGCGTTGAAAAAAGATGCATCGGTGGAAGTCTATCTTACGACGACCACGAGCACGGGCTGCAAACTCGCGGGTGAACGCTATGGTGAGTCGACGATCGGCATTGGCTATTTCCCGGTCGATTGGTGGTGGTTTTCGTGGCGGGCGTGGCGGCAGATCCAGCCCGATCTGGTCATACTCACCGAGGGTGAGCGCTGGCCCGAACATATTCAACAAGCCAAACGCCGCGATGTGCCGGTGCTCTGCGTCAATGCCCGGCTCTCCGACAAAAGTTATCGCCAGATGATGCTCTGGCCCTGGTCGGTGCGAGCGATGCTCCGTGGCATCACGCGCGTGCTGGCGTGTTCGGAGCATGATGCGGCGCGTTTTCGCGAATTGGGTTTCCCGCCCGAGAGGGTTTCCACGACGGGAAACATCAAGCTCGACGTCACGATTCCGCTGCTTAACGACATCGACAAAGCGAAGCTCCGTACCGAGCTCGGTTTTGGCGGCGAGGCGGTTTTGCTTGGTTCGTCGACTTGGCCGGGCGAGGAACGCGCGCTGGTGGCGGCCTATAAAACGTTGCGTGCGGCTGGCCTTGTTTGCCGGTTGTTGCTCGTGCCGCGTCATGCGGAACGCCGCGCCGAGGTCGAGGCCGAGCTGCGCGAGAGTGGTTTTAGGCATCACCTGCGTTCGCGCGGGGTGGCATCGGGGCCGGTGGACATCTGCGTGGCCGACACGACCGGCGAGTTGCGTCAACTCACGCAACTGGCGGACTTAGTTTTTGTGGGCAAAAGCCTGCCACCGCATGAGCAAGGCCAGACCCCGGTTGAGGCCGCCGCGCTCGGCAAGCCGTTGCTCTGGGGGCCGGGCATGACGAACTTTTTTGAAATCGCGGGCGAGTTGGTAACAGCCGGCGCTGCCCAGATTGTGGCCAACGAAAGCGAGCTTGCCGCCGCCGCTCAGAAAATTCTAGCCGACACGCCGACCCGCGCGGCGATGGCCGAAGCGTCGCTCCGTTGGCACCGCGCGAATCGGGGTGCCGTGGCTCGCACGCTGGAGATTGTACGCGCGGAGTTGGGCTAAAGGTTGTAACGATCGCAGGCCTCGGCCGCTTCAGATCTTTCTTCTTTATCCTTATCTTTCTCTTTATTCCTTTCGCACAGGATGTTTTTACCGGCTATTTTACTGAGAAAGAGAACGAATAATGAGAAAGAGAAAGATGGAAATATATGGTCTGCCTGCTGGTAATGTTGTTTTAAAAACTATCTGCAATCGGGTATAAATAGAGATTGCGCAGTCCGAAACGGGTTCTAGGTTTACCTTTTTTAGATTGATGCAATCGCACGGCCCGAAACGCGTCTATACCCCACAGTCGCTCGAATTCTGGTTCGGAAAACTGGAGAACGACTGGGCAGAGCATTTCTCTATTTCCCAGCTCGATGAAGGGCGCCGCATTTACCGCGATGGCGAAGTCCGTGAACTGGAATTGACCCATAACGACGCGATCATTCATCGCCGCGTGGAGAAAAAGGACGAGTACGCGGTGATCGAATGGGAAAACGGCGTTTTGGCGGTGCGCTCCTCTTCGACCGATCACGATATTGCGCGTGCGCTCGCCGTCGCCGGACTTCACGAAATCGAAGAACTGGTGTGCGACGAAATCTCGCCGCTGCCTGAGCTTATCGAAGCCGAACCCAGTGCCGGCGTTTCCCGGCCAATCGTGACCAACGGCAACGGCCACACCTCGACGTTCGTTCGCAACGGCAACGGCCATGGAAATGGCAACGGTCACGCTGCCGCCCACAGTCACGTTTCGAACGGTCACGGCGCGGTGGTCTCCAACGGTCCCGCCGCATCTGCACCTGCACCTGCCACCACCAGCAACAAGCCGGGCGGCTCGATTGCCACCAGTCCTTCGCGTCCGCTCCTGCTTGTGTTTCAGACCAAAGCGGAGGGATTGGTTTTCCAGGCTTCGTGGCAGGTGGGCCGGACACGCCTCCCCGCTCTCGGTCAGGCCGCCCAAACCAATGGCAACGCCCATATCACCTCCGGCGAACGCGCCAAGTTGATCGGCCTCGCCGCCTACGCCCGCAAGGCGCACTTCTCCTATAATCCGACCACCGGCGTGTATTTGATGGAGTCGGTGGTAGAGATTCCGAACTTTCTCAAAGTCACGCTGCCGGCTTGGAAACGACTCTTCCAAGTCGAGCTCGATGATCTAGCGGCGAACCTGCTCAAAGGTCCACGCACGCTTGAAATCGAAGCGGTGGCGCAAAAACGCCGCGACGGTCAGGGCCTCGACCTGCGTTGGATCTTCAAAGCCGGCGAGCGCATGCTCACCGAGGGCGAGGTCGACCTGTTGCTCAAGCGCGGCACGACGCCCGTCATCATTCCCACGGTCGGCATTGTTTCGCTCCCGACCGACCGCCTCGATTCGCTCAAGGCCTGGCAGCGCACGGTGGCTGAGACGCACGGCAAAGGTTCGCTTTCGCCGTACCTGATTTTTTCTCTCTACAACGACTCGCGTTTCAAGCTCACCCTCTCGCCCGAGCTCGAAGATTGGCGCACGAGCGTGGTTACGGCCACGGCCGTCGACAAACCGATGCCCGAGATCTTGCGGCCCTACCAGCGTCGCGGCGTGGAGTGGTTGCACCACCTGTGCGACGTGGGCTGTCACGGTTTGCTGGCCGACGAAATGGGCTTGGGCAAAACGCTTCAGGTCATCTCGCTGCTCGCGGTGCGGCCGGTCGACAATTTGCCGACGCTGGTCGTTTGTCCCGCAAGCGTGGTTCCGGTTTGGCGCGAGGAACTCGCCCGTTTTGCTCCGCAACTCGCCGTGGACGTGCTCAAGACCGGTCACGATTTCACCTCGCGCAACGACGCCGTCATCTGGCTGGCGAGTTATACGCAGCTGCGCAAACACAAGTCTCTGCTCGAAAACAACGAGTTCGGTTACGCTGTGCTCGATGAAGGCCAGTTCATCAAAAACCCCGACGCGAAAGTCACGCAAACCTGTTTCGCGGTTCGGGCAAAACACCGGATCGTCCTAACCGGCACGCCGCTCGAAAACCGCCAGCTCGATCTCTGGTCGATTTTCCGTTATTTGTTACCGGGGTTGCTGGGTTCGCGTTCGGGCTTCGAGGCTTCGCTCAACGCCGACCGGCTCAACACGCTTACCCGGCTGCGCACGCAACTGGCACCGTTCATCCTGCGCCGCACGAAGAACGAAGTCGCCAAGGAACTGCCGCAGAAGGTTGAGATGGATCTGCTTTGTCCGCTCACCGATGTGCAGCGCACGGAGTACGCACGTATTTGTACCGAAGGATTGGATCGACTCGGCGATGATGTCGGGGCGGCGATGCGCGAAAAGAGTTTCGGCTTCCTCGCGTTGCTCACGCGGCTCCGTCAGGTCTGCTGTGATCCAGACATGTTGCCGTGGCTTAAGGCGCCGCTCAGCGATTCCGGTAAGATCAATCTGTTGGTTGAGAAACTCACCGAAATCATCGGCAGCGGCCACAAAGTCGTGATCTTCTCGCAATTCGTGATGTTGCTAAATCGCGTGCGCGAAGCGCTCTCGACGCAGTTCCCCGAGCTGCCGCGCTACGAACTCACGGGCATGACGCTCGACCGGCAGAAGCCCGTGCAGGGTTTCCAGAACGCATCGGGCGCGGCGGTCATGCTCGTCTCACTCAAGGCGGCGGGCACAGGCATAACGTTGCACGCGGCCGATTACGTTTTCCTGCTCGATCCGTGGTGGAACCCGGCCGTCGAAGCGCAGGCGGTTGATCGCGTTCACCGTATTGGCCAAACGAATACGGTGTTCGTTTACCGCATGGTGACGGCGGGCACGATCGAGGAACGCATCCAGGCGCTCCAGGCATCGAAGAAGGATTTGTTCGACAAATTGATCGGCGGACTCGGTGGCGATTTCGACCTGAGCCAGCATTTCAATTCACTGCAAAGTCTCATTCAGCTGACCAACGCGAAAGTGGTCGAAGCCGAGCCGCCGGCGACCATTTGATGCGATGACGGCTGGTTATTATCTCGGGTGGTTTCTCGCGTGCGCGAAGGCGCTTTTCGAGCGTTGCGTGGCGACGCAGCTGCACTCCTTTACCGAGTTTCAGCTGGCACGAGCTGAACTTCTTAAAATCGGCCAAAACGGTTTGCCGAAATAGTCACGGGGTAGGGCGCGACCGCTGGGCGCGCCGTTCTTAAATGCCGGGCGCGCACAGCGGTCATGCCCTACCGAAAATGGCGCTGAGTTTTGCTCAACTGCCCAGCAGGGTTTCGATCCGGCGGGCGAGGGCGGCCGACTGTGCGTTGTGCCAGCGTTGGCCCTTTTCGGCGGTTGCGGCGGTGGCGTCGCCCATGACGCCGCTTTTTGAAATATCCTCGGTGGCCCAGGAGAAGATCGCGGGTGCATCTTCGGGTCGAAGTTCGCCGGGATCGGTGAGGTGCGCGGGATACTCGCTAACGGCTTTGGATAGAGTGACAAGTTCGTCGGCCACAGCCAGCATGAGTGACGTTTCCCAGTCGCCAGCGTGAAAACCGTACGCGGCTTCTTGTGCGGACAGATCCGGTTTATAGGGCCAGCCGAGCAAACCGGTGCGCAGGCCGAGCGTAGTTTGGATGTCGCGCAACGTGCTGACGAGGACGGCGCTGTTGCCGCCGTGGGTGTTCAGGATGGCGAGTTGGCGGAAGCCGAGGGCTTTGAGCTGCGTGGCGACCGCGAGGAGCGTGCGACGGAAAGTCGAAACGGAAATCGAGAGCGTGCCGGGGAAGGCGCTGTGCTCGTTACTTTTTCCGTAGGTGAGGGGTGGCGCGAGGTAAACGGGTGCGTCGGATTTCAGGCGGGGAAGAACGTTTTCGAGCCAGGCCTGGCCGAGGAGGGCATCGACGCCGACCGGCAGGTGGTGGCCGTGTTGTTCGATCGCGCCGGTCGGCAGGATGACGAGCGCGCGGTCTTTGTTGGGAAGGGCGTCAAGTTCGTCTCGGGTCAGGGCCGGCAGGTAACGGGTACGAATGCGTTCGGGAAACAGGTTGTTAGTAGCCGGTGGCGGCGGGTTCGGCCAAGTGACTGGCGTACGGTGGTCGCTGCTGCCGAGAGGGGACCGGGCATGAATTTCGGCAAAAAGTTGGGCGAGGTTCTGGCTGGCGGCGTCGATGAACGCGGCGCCGTTGAGCGAAGGATCAGGCGCAAGGGGCGCGGGTTGGAGATAGCAACCGGGTCGGAAATCGGCGTCGCGGATTTCGGCCGGGCGTGTCGTCGGGCGGGCGGGCGCGCCGAGCAGGTGCGAGACCGCAGCCTGCGCTTGGGCGCGTTGGGTGGAGGCGGGATGAAAATTGAAACCAAGCGCTGGCGTGTTGATGATGAACGTCTGGAGCTTTTGCGCGATGCGGATGTCGCGTGAGGCGTCGATCACGAGTTCGCGGTTCCATGGGCTGGTGTTGAAGAAAACGAGTTTGTGGAAGCCTGCGGCTTTCACGCTGGCGGCGATCTCGTGCAGAAAGGCGTGGGCGGTTTCGGCGTCGATCCCAAAGAAGGTGGCCGGGTAGGGCGCGAGTCCGAAGCGCACGGGTGGCAGCACGCGGCAGAGAATGGCGGTTTTAATCTGTTCGGTAGATCGACGAAGGATCGCGCTGCCGGCAATTTCCTCAGCATCGAGCGGTAGGCCGAGACCGTGGTCGGCGAAACCGTACACAGGCAGAATCGCGAGGGCACGGTCGTTGCCAGCGTTCGCGGCGAAGTCGGTCCAGGCGTGATTTGCCCAGAAGGTATCGCGGTCGGCGTTGGCCAGCCAGATCATGCTCATGGAGGGAGGTTAGGGCACCGGCTCGATGGGGCGAGCGGGATTTTCGGGGGCGGTCGGCGCGGGTTTTCGGCCCGTGAATTCATGATGTGAATAGGTTACCGTCATGTCTTCGTCGAGGGACTTGAACCACATGGCGCGGCCACGGAGGCTGACCGTGATTTTTTGCAGGAGGGTAGGGTGGTCGGCCTCGGGCACGCTGTAGAGCATCGTGGTTTTGGCTTCGTGGATTTTGACCGTGAGCATGGGCGAAAAAGGTTCGAAGGCGGTGAGTTCAACGCGTTCGATCACGCCGGTGGGTTTGTGCAGGGTGAAGGTCGCCGTCATGTGGGCGGCGCTGCGGTCGCCTTTGTCGCCGGCTTGCAGGCGGAAGCGATAGGCGGCGCGGAGGTCGTCGCTGGAAACCTGTTCGCAGGTGGTGGGATCGATTTGGTCCTTGACGTTGGGTGCGGTTCCGGTGGTGCGGCGGCTGAGGCGTTCCTGGTAGTCTTTCAGTTCGGGCGCGGTTGGGTCGGCACCGTTTTTCTTGAGCAAGGTCCAGCGCGAGAACTCGGGTTTGGAGGGGTCGAAATGTTCGATCAGGCTTTTGCCGCCGGACTCGGTGGTCTGGATGAAGGCCCAGTGTGGTGCACCCTCAGCGCGGAAAAGTTTGAGCGCGCGGCTGAGTTCCGGTGGCAATGAGTTCGGTCCTTCACCTTGGGCGGTGAGGGTCAGCGAGGCGAGCAGGAGGAGCCGGAGCAGGTGGCGGAGCATGTCGCAGAGAAAGGCCGGATCGGGGCGATTTCAACCCGGCGTTTGTTTTTGGAAATAATTGCTAAGAAAGGGTGTGCTGGCGCGTTTCCCTTATGAACCCGTAACCAAAGGAAAAATCATGAAACGCAGATTTGCCGTTCCAGCCGCTATCGCCCTGACCGCTCATGCCGTGCTCTTCCTCGGCTTGGGCAAGCCGCCAACACCGCCGTCGCTGAGTTTAACGCCGACCGTGGTTGTGAAGGATACACCCCCACCGGTTGTTGAAGTCATAACCACTCCTCCGTCCTCCGATGATAATGAAACTGCCTGCGGAGGACCGGTTGTTGAAATGGCCAAAAGATTACTCGAAAGGCCGCCGGTGGTTTCTCCAGGTGATAATGAGGCAACCCAGAACTATGTGAAAATGCCGCCAGGTGAAAAAAATAATCTGGTCGGGATGGAGGGTATTGGCGGCGGTGGTGACGGCCCACCGGGATTGGGGATAATGACCACAGTCGCCTCAATGCTCGACAACCCTCCGCGCACGCGTTTTCAGAAGGCACCGGTTTACCCGTCTGCCATGAAAACCACCGGGACGTCGGGCACGGTTTGGGTGGAGTTTATGGTTGATGAAGCGGGCCGTGTGCACGATGTGCGGGTGCTGAAGTCGACGGACTCAGAATTCGAAGATGCGACCTGCGACGCGGTTTCCTTCTGGCGGTTTGAACCGGGTCGGCGCAACGGCATCCCGGTCCGCTTTCGGATGAGCCTGCCGGTGGTGTTCAACCTGACCGATTGAGAACTTACCGGTGGTAATAGTTTCGTTAGGGCGACGCGATCGGGTGAATCACTCGATCGCGTCGATGCGTTGGGTGGTGATGCGACCGGGCATGGCGAAAGTATCGCCGACGCGGCGGCCGACGAGGAGGCGGCCGAGGGGGGATTGTGGCGTGAGCACGATGATCGTGGTGCCTTCGAAGGTGATCTCGATGCCGCCGTTGCGCGGACCGATGAAGTAGTGGGTTTTCCGGCCGGACGCGTCGAGCGTGACGATGGCGCCGAGGCCGATGGGTTGCGCGGCCGTGAATTCGGGCAACGCCATGCTTTGATACAGCGCGAGGCTGTCGATTAGTTCGGCAGCCAGTTTGGCCTGGCCTTCGGCGAGGTAGGCGGCCTCTTGGGCGTGCATGTCGTACTGGTTTTCCGCTTTGCTCTCTTCGTGCGTGGCCTCGTCGTGCGCCATCAACGCGGCGCGGGTCTGAATTTCTAGATCGGCGTTGAGGCGTTCGATGATGGCCTGACGAAGGCACGGTTTATCCATCTCACGAGACAACCAATCCTGTGCGACAAATCAAGCGGTCTGTCGCAATCCGAGCAGATGTTGCACGCGTTCGACGAGTTTCTTGGGGCTGAAGGGCTTGGTCATGTAGTCGAGGGCACCGAGTTCGAGGCCGAGGTGGTGGGCATCTTTGGTTGCCCAGGCGGTCAGGATGATGATGGGGATGGTGGCTGTTTTCGGCTCGCGGCGCAGAATTTCGCAAATCCCGAACCCATCGATGTCGGGCAACATCAAATCGAGGATGATCAGCTCGGGGCAATGGTGGGCAATGGCGTCCAACGCTTCGCGTCCGCTCGCGGCGGTCACGACGTTAAAGCCGGCGCGGGTGAGGTGAAAATTGACGAGGGTTGTTACATCTCGCTCATCATCAACACTAAGAATGGTTGTGGGCACGCCCAAGTTAACGCTATGAGCATGGCAATTGAGTGTCCACGAGGTCACAAACGGGTGAATTTCTGAAAAAGTAGTCTGTGAGCTTGCTTGTGAATATTGCTGCTGAAAAAACCGTTAAATGCGTTTTGTTTCCTTTTTGTCTCGCGAGATTAGTGGTGAATAAATAATTCAACTCTCTAGTTCGACGCACGTTAAACTTATTCATTCTTCCGTCAGCATGGCCCGAAAAATTAGTTTCATCAATTACAAGGGTGGCGTCGGCAAGACGTCGCTTATCGTAAATCTGGCTGCTTGCTTGGCAAAAGAGGGCCATCGGGTGCTGCTGTTTGATTTCGACACGCAATCGAATGCGAGTATCTGGCTGTTGCGCCTCGAACGTTGGAACAAGTTAAACGCCACGGGCGAAGGCTCGATTTATTCGATTTTTAATCCCGGTAAAGCTCGCGTCGCAGACCTGATCATACCGTCCGTGGTTGAGGGGAAGAATGGCGAGAAACTTTTGCCGACGCTCGATCTCGTGCCGACGACTTTTAACCTCGTCGATCTTGAGAGTGAATTCGACCCCGATCCCAAGCACCCGGCGTACGCGATTTTTCAGCAGCAAGTCGCGGAGATCGAAGACCGGTACGACTACATTCTTTTTGATTGTCCGCCGAACATTTTGCGCGCGTCGCAGTGCGGTCTTTTCTGCTCGAACGAGGTGTACGTGCCATCGAATCCCGATGCGCTCAGCCTCATCGGATTTACTTTGTTGATCGAGAAGCTCGGCAAATTTCATCAACTCTCCGCAAGTTTCCGCACCGTTGAGATGGGGTCGGCCGCCCAAGTGCGCGGCGTGATTTTCAACGCGATAAAAACCAACGTCGACATCGAGGTCCCCAAGATGCGCATGCAGCTGCGGATGAATCAATTTCGCACCGCCCGTCGCGTCGCACAGAGCGCGAAGATTTTCAACACCCAGATTCGCGATGCCATGATCGTGCGCCGCGCGGTCACCCTCGGCCTGCCGGTCTCCTTGGTCGGCCAGGAAGCCAACCAAGAGGACAACGTCGCCGCTGACTACCGCCAGGCTGCCGCCGAGATCGTGAACCACGCGCCAGAGGTATAAATTCCTCTGTATTCAAAATACCATGACACCTGATCCCGACTCCTCACTGTCATCCGCCCCCGGTCCTTCCGAAAGCGAACTGCGGGCAAATTGGGATAAAGTTCGCGGGGCATTTTCGACTTCCATCATGGTTGACACGTTATTGAGCAGTCTGGCGCAAAACCTCGATGGGCCCGACTGGCCGATTCCAGGCTTCGACGAAAAGCCCTCCAAGTATATTGATAAAACCTACGATGAACTGGTGCTGATGCGCGAGATGGACGGGCATCCCCGCCGGATTGAGCTCTTGATCGAAATTCTGCGTGAGACGCAGGCTTTTGATGATCCGTTTGGCGACATGGTCACCGAGAGCACCGAACAGGCCGACAAGGACAATCCGCTCCTCAAGAACATGGCGAAGCTCGGCATCCCGGAGGACTTCCCGCTTTCCCTGATCGCCTTGCTGCCCGAGACACGCGATTTCTGCCATCTGGAGAATCTGGTGACGTTGCGTGATTTCGCGTTGTTCGCGCAAAACCTCTCTCAGACGGTTGTGGTGAGTGGCGATTTCAAGGCCTTTCTCAACGCGCTTTCCCACATCGACGAAGCCACGCTCACGCTCTACATGCCGTTTCGCCCAGGAGAGAAAGGTATGCACTTGCTCGAAGGGGTCGCCCTCACCGTGCGCGCGCAGTCCGATGAAGTTCAGGCGGCGCTGGCGCAACGTTTTGGTGCCCGTCTCGGGACGAGTGATCGCGATACGGCGGCGAACGCTTCGCATCTGGAAACCGCTGCCACCGAGCAAATGCTCACGCAACAGGCGGCCGTTTACATCGAATATTTTCAGGCCGATCTGGCCACGCTTCAGCAGCAGATGGATGACGGAATTCCGCTGGCCCGGCTCGCTGCCGTGTTGAAGAATCCGATTCTCGAAACGGTGGTCAGCGGTTTGCTTAAACCGTACCTGCGGCAGTTGTCGGCCTCGGAGCCGGCACGCACCACGGCACCACCCCTTGAGGAAGATGCACCGAGTCGGAATAGAGGCTTTTTCGGTTGGCTAAAACGGGTCTTTAGATAACGGCTGGTTGCGCCGAATATATCAGGTTGTACATGTCGAATCCGCCGATTTTGCCGCCAGGAGCGATCAAGTTTCCTCCTCGTAAGCCAGCCGAGAAAGAGCTGGTGCTGCCGCGTCGCCGGTTGCGTTCGCCCTTCGAAATTTCAGAAACCGCAGCGGAGACACAAAAAGCGATTGAGGCCATCCGCTCGGCGACGCGCAACCCTTGGTCCGAGGCGTCGGTGGGTGCAACAAATCCGCTTCCTGAGCTCGAAAAATCCCTCAAGCAGCTGGCCGCAAAACTCGAGGAACGCGAACGCTTTTTGCAAGATCTGGAAGTGCGCTTAGCGGATCGCGATCGCACGCTGGCTGAGACCGAAATCCTGTTGAAAGCACGCGAATCGTTACTCGATGCCTCTCTGCAAAAACAATCGGGCGCGGTTGAGGTGCGAAATCTTTCCCACGAAGAACAAGCGGCGCTGGAGACTTTGAAAGCCGAGGTGGAGCGTCAGCAGGAGTCATTGAAACAGCAGCGCGTGGACATGAGCGAACGCGAAGCATTTCTCGACGAGAGTGAAACCAAGCTTTTCGAAAAGGTGCAGGAACAGCAGGAGAAAGAAACCGAGTTGGAGCAGCGCGAAGAAGATCTCAAGGCACGCGAACGCCGACTACGCGAACGAGAAGCGGCCAATGATCCGAAAGTTGCCGCCCAGCTCGACGCTGAAAAAATTGCCGCAAAGAAGAAGTTCGACGAGTTTAACGAATGACTTTTCGCCGTCGCGGCTCGGCGGGGTTGCTCGGCGGGGCGATTTGGATGGGCGTGAGGGCGGTTTTCGCCACGTTGGCCGTGAGACAGCTTTTTTTGATTTGGTGCGTTGATTTTTGAGTTTTCAGCAAATCTCCTTGATGGAGCCGCGCTCAGGCTCTGGAATGCGTTCGCTTTGGCTCCTCGCATCTCTCAATTTTTATCATGAATTCAGTGGCATTTAGCGGCATCATCCGGTTCTTGTGCGTTTTTGGTATTCTCGGCCTTTCCACCTGGCGAGCCGAGGCAACGCTATACGGGAGTACCTACTCGGTGGATCCGGATTTTAAACCGGAGATCGAACACGTGGGTTTCATCAACGCGGTCGCGTTTTCGCGCTCGCTCGTCGGCAGCGATTATCCCTTTGACGGGAAATACTACGCGGGTGGGAGTTTTACGAAGATCGGAACGAATTCGCGCGCCTATTTTGTCCGCTATAATAGCGATGCGACCGTAGACACAGACACGGCGTTCAACAACAACCTTGGCACGGGCTTCGATGATCAGGTGCGTGCGGTGGTCGTGCAGCCGGCGGACGGGAAGATCATCGTCGGCGGCGATTTTACCTCGGTCAATGGTGTCGTGCGTAATCGTATCGCGAGGTTGAATAGCGACGGGACGGTCGACACGACCTTCGCCCCGCTGGGGTTCGATGGCAGTGTGTTTTCGATCGCGCTGCAGGCGGATGGAAAGATTGTCGTGGGTGGTTCGTTCAAGAAATTCGGCGGCAACGATCAAAATTATATTGCCCGTCTCACGACGACCGGCGCGTTGGATACCTTTAATATCGGCACAGGTTTCGACGCTCCGGTCTTTGCCGTGGCGGTGCAGGCCGACCAGAAAATCGTGGTGGGCGGATCATTCGTGAATTTCAACACTGTCGTTACGAATCGTATCGCCCGACTGAATACAGGCGGCACGTTGGACGCCGCCTTTACCACGGCCATGACCACGACCACGGATTCGGGCACGGTTACGGGCTTCAACGGCCCGGTGTATGCGCTGGGCGTGCAGGATGATGGGCTGATCGTGGTGGGCGGCGCATTTACGGTGTTCAATGGAACGCCCATTACCAATATCATTCGGCTGGGCGTGACGGGCGCGATCGATGCCGATTTTAAAATTGGCAGTGGCGCGGACGGTCCGGTTTATACGATCGGCTTTCAAACGATCGGCACCGCTCAACATATTTTGGTGGGCGGGGCGTTTACTACCTTTAACGGTGCCACGTGTCGCAGGATCGCACGTTTGAATACGGACGGAAGGGTGGATGGGCCCTATGAGCTGGATGCGAACGGCTTTCCGGTTCCTGACCCGGCGGACGCGACGCGCCCGAAGGTTAACCCTAACTGGTTCAATCCCGGACTTGGATTTAATTCGAATGTCTTTTCGGTGGTGGTGGATGGGACCTCTCGTGTGATCGCCGGTGGATATTTCTCTTCGTTTGATGGCTATAAGACCTATGGTTTGGTTCGCACGAAGACCCACGGAGAGCTGGATGTGAAATCTTTGAGTGTGTTGAGCCGTGGTGCTGCTGTGCGCTTCGCGCAACAAATCAAGGTGGGAACACTCGATAAGTTTATCGTGGCGGGTTCGTTTAACTGGGTTAAGGGCAAAGCCCAGTACTTCGTCGCACAGCTGAATGCGGATGGCTCGGTGGACACCCATTTTCATCGAGGCGCGTGGTTCTACGGCAACGGCGTGAACGCGGCGTTGGTGGAAACGGATCCTGTGTCCGGCAAACTGGGCATTCTTTTGGGCGGCTCATTTGCTGTTTTTAGCGATACTGTAGAAAATAACATCGTGCGTCTCTATTCGGATGGCTCGCTCCAGACGAGCAGCGCAACGGCCCCGCGTTTGACCACGTCGATTGATGCCAATGAAACGGTGACGACAACCTTGAGGGTGCCGGACGGAGCGGGTAAAACTAAAGTTTGGATCACCACGACGCCGAAAGGTGGCACGGCCACGACTGCAGATCCGACAACCGAAGACTCGACGGGAGACGATTTGGTGTGGTTCAACCCAGGAACAGGTTTCGATGGCAGCGTGAACGCTTTGGCGTTTCACAAGGTTGTCGCCGGTACGCCAGCAGTGACCACGGATTACATTTTGGCAGGAGGTGCCTTCACGACGCTCAATGAGGTGAAGGTGGGCGGTATCGCTCGACTGGCAAAGAAAGATGGCACGCCCGACACGACATTTAATACGGCGACCGGCACCGGGTTTGATAAGGCGGTGAATGCGATCGCGGTGCAGCCCTTTCCCGTGGTCGCGCCGACTGAATGGCGCATTTTGGTCGGTGGTGAGTTCACGACATTCAACGGCACGGCGACAGCGTGTAAATATATCGCTCGTCTGAAAGCCGACGGCTCGCTGGATGACACATTCGCTCCAGGCAGCACGACGATTGGTGTACTGGATTCTGGTTCGGTTAAGGCAATTGCGGTGCAGGCCGACGGGAAGATCTATCTCGGCGGCAAATTTACGGGCGGCATTATCCGTACGGATATCAACGGCGCAGCGGATCCGGCCTTTGTGACGGGTGCTGGATTTACCACGTTGGCCTTGCCGGCCGAAATCGAGGCGATCGCGCTGCAAGACGACGGAAAGGTCATCGTTTCGGGCGATTTCACCGCCTATAATGGTACAGCGGTCAGCGGCGTGGCGCGTTTGAACGCCAATGGCAGCCTTGATGCAACCTTCTCGCTCCCCGGCTTGACGGACCGTTTTGCTTACGGTGTGTCTTTCACTTCCGAAACTACGCCGAGATTGATCCTCTCCGGGGCGAGCGCTTCGACCTCTCAGGTGGGCCTCGCGGTGCTCAGGCCGGACAACTATGTCCCACCGGTAATCAGTTCCAGCTCCAGCTCCAGTTCCAGTTCCAGCTCGAGTTCTAGCTCCAGCTCAAGCTCTAGCTCAAGTTCTAGCTCCAGCTCAAGTTCCAGCTCGAGCTCAAGCTCCAGTTCTGGAGGGGGCGGTGGCGGTGCGCCGAGTGGGTTGTATTTTGCCTTGGTGGGCATCGCGGCTTTTGCCCGTTTTTTGAATCGTCGTCGTCAACGGGCCTGAAGTGCCATGGGCCTGATGATTAACGCGCTCACTGCGATGAAGACCCTTTTGCGTTGTTGTTGCCTTTTTCTGCTGAGCGGAAGCGCTTTTGCGCTCACCCGAGCCGTTGAGGCTCACGACGTGGTGAGGATCAGCGGTGGCATGTCGGGCCTCTTCGATACGGAACGTGTTCCGGTGGTCATACTCGATTACCGTTTCGCGAAGCAGTGGAATGGCGTGCACCCGTGGTTGGGCCTGAGTTGGGCGACCGATGGGGCGATCTTCGCGGGTGGCGGTGCGGTTTATACGCTCGCGACCTCGGATAGCGCTTGGGCGTTTTCAGCCGGGGCGGGGCCAGGTTATTACGAGCGACATCAAGGGGATGATTTGGGCAGTCACTTGGAGTTTTGCACCTTTGCTGAGGTTGAGCGCCGTCTTTCTGGGGAACATCGCCTCGTGCTTCGGCTCGTACATATCTCCAATGGTGGCCTCACTGAGCGCAACCCTGGGGCCGAACTTCTGATGCTCGGTTACGCTATCCCCTTGCCATAGGCCGACAAATTGCGCTGCACTCAAACTTTAATCGCAACATTTTCCAAATCTCCGCGTCCTCGAAATAGAGCTTCATGAATTTTCCCTGTTCTCGTGTCATTTCCCTGAGTGTTGCTTCGTTTCTGGCGACGGCCGTCTGCGCGACGGCGCAGCTGCTTCCCGAGAAAGAGGAAGATATACCCGTGGAGTTTATCTCGCGCTTGGATAACACAGTTTCGATCGGCTTTAGCAGGATGCAGACAGGCCCGAAAGTGCGTTTCGGAAACCTCGGTATGATCCAGGAAGCCCTCACCTTTAGTAGCGACGAGTCAAACACGGTCAGCCGCCTCTATTCCAACGGCACGGTTCTTAAGGATAGTCTGTGGGACACCGAAAAGAATCTGAATGGAGGACCTAGTTGGCAATCTACGTTGTCGGATGGCCTTGTGACAGTGTACACGCCGATTTCGTACGCACAGACTCGAACTCAAACCGATTCCCTAGGAAATACCACGGAAGTACTCATTCAAAATCCCAATGGTTCGTATGTTCAGGTGATGGTGCCAGGCGGTGCGCCGCTAGGCAATTCTACGCCTGATCTCATCTGGGCAAGTACGAGTAAATATCTCGGTTATGTCGAAGGTCGCTCGCGCCAATGGTCTGTGAGGAGTGAGTCACAAATCGATACCGTCAATCACACGGTGTCCATGAGTACCTACGGTGCCACGAGTGCCGGTGCCGCAGCGCGGGTGGATAGTGCTGGAAGTAGTGGCTTTGAGCTAAGCTTAGAACACAAGTTGGGTCAGCTTGGGCGTTTTGAATGGGGTATCGCTGGCGGGCTGAAGCTCGTCGACATCAATGCCAAAGAATCTGCGGTCATCCCTGCTTACCTGACGGCTACGACGGACGTCTACAAAATGATGAAAACGGGGTATAATGACCCCTTTTATAACGGTGTTTTTGAGTCCGATGGCGTTACCCGGAAAAAGGTGGCTATTAGCCAGCCCTTAGGAAATGCGAGCGACCTGACTTTAAAAAATCGTGACGGTGGTGGCCAAGTCTATGAGTACAAGGACGCGTTATCCAAGCCGCTCGGCTACACCGTAGGCGGCGATTTGTCAGCGCTCACGCCGCTCGACATCAACAATGTCAATCGTGGGCAATCCGAGCGCGATCCTTTTGGCCGCATGGTGAACGTCCATACCGATTTGCAGCTTAAAGGCGCTTATTTTCTGATGCGTTTGGGGCCAACTTTCCGTTATCGTTTTAATGATACCTATGCCGTGAGTGGAACGGTGGGATTGGCGCAGGCTTGGGTCGGCACCACGTACAGGGTCGACGAAGTTTTTAATAATTCTTCCGATGTCTTTAATCCTAACGGCACGGCGGCACCCTTATCTTCGGCCACCGAAGACTTTCGCTCAACAGAAGAGAACGCTACGCACAAGTTCGTCCCCGGAATCTATGGCGAACTTAACTTCGAGTACTGGGTGACCGAGCGTACCGGTTTTTACTTGGGCGTCACCCAGCAGACCATGCGCGACTATTCGCAGAAGCCCCTTTCCGGCCGCACCGTCAAAGTTGATTTAGGTTCAACGTCCGGTTGGAAGATCGGTATCATGACGCGGTTCTGAGCGCAGCTGGATCAAGAGGCGTCGAGCAAGCTCGAGCCCTACGGAATCGGGGTTCGTGGTGGGCCTGAGCTCGCCTCAGGCCGGATCGAGAGGAGCCAGGTTTCAGCAATTCGGTATTACGCGCGCAGGGCGGACCAGAAGCGGCATTCGTCAGAGAAATCGAGCACGGCACGGGCTTCGCGGGCGATCTCGCGCCGCATGGCGTCGTAGGTGTGTCGCCAGCCGGTCGCGGCCAAGTCTTCGAGGATTTCGGCGCGATCTGGCAGGTGCATGAAGGTTCGGCCTGATTCGTCTTCGAAATAGCGATCGCCAAATTCGAGCAAGCGCGGGTCCTGTTTATCGTCGGCCCAGCGCAAGGCTTCGAGGCGCCAGAGCGCCTGTTCGGTCGGCGTGGAGTCGCGGTCGTGGGTGGTGAAAAGCAGTGGCGCGCCTGGTTTGCAGACCGCGTGCAACTCGCGCAAAGCGGTGCGCCGATTCTCTCGCCCGGGGATTTGCATCAAGCCGTTGAACATGAAAAGCACGCCGTCGAAAACCCGTTTGTCATCTATTAAATGACAAACGGACTCGGGTGCTTTAACTGGGGAAATGAGGGGTTTGTCATTTAATAGATGACAAACGGGCCCGGCAAGTTTGCGCAGGCGGGTGGCGTCGGCGTGGAGGAAGCGAATGGCGGTGGCGGAGCGTTCGGTGGCGAGGTTGCGAGCTTGGTCGACCAATTCTTCGGCGAAGTCGAAGGCGGTGAGGTTTCGGTAGCCTTCGTGCCAGAGGCCGAGGGTGACGCGGCCGGAGCCGCAACCCGCTTCCAGAAGTGCGGCGGTTTTGTCGGTAAAGAAGCGTTCGATCAGCTTCTGCTCAGATTTCCACAGGCCGATGAAATGCGCAGCTCGGGTGTAGTGGACGACTGCGAGCGGGTCGTTGAAGTCGGCACGGACGGTTTCGGCGGAGATCTTTTTCACACGAAGGTCGCAAAGAGCGCAAAGGAGGGTTGGATAAAAACCATTTTGAACCGCTAATGAACGCTAATTGGCGCTAATTTCGGAAGAAGAACGGGATTTTAACACAAAGATCGCAAAGCCGTTCCGGCGCGCCCGGCGGTCTCGCCCTACCTTTTTTTCCAAGCGGCGATGAACATGCCGTTGGCGTTGTACTCGTGCGGCCAGAGGGTGAGTTGGGGCGTCTTGCCGAGGACGGGCAGGGGCTCCAATTCCGGGTGCGCTTCGGTAAAGGCGTTGGCGATAGCAGTCGTTTCGCTGCGGGTGAGCGTGCAGACGGCGTAGATGAGGCGGCCGTGGGGTTTGAGCGAGCCGGCGACGTTTTCGAGCAACTGGCGTTGGATGGTGGCGAGTTCGGCGACGTCAGCGGGGGTGGTGGTCCAGCGGGCGTGGGGGTTGCGCTGCCAGGTGCCGACACCACTGCAGGGCGCGTCGAGGAGGATGCCGTCGAACTTGGTTTTGGTGGGGAGCTTGGCCGAACCATCCCATAGGGTCGTGCGGTAGTTGAAGAGTTTGGCGCGGGCGGCGCGGCGTTTGAGGGTGTCGAGGCGTTTGGCGTTGCGATCAGACGACCAGATGAGGCCTTTGTTCTGCATGAGGTCGGCAAGGTGAAGCGTTTTGCCGCCTTCGCCGGCGCAGGCGTCCCACCAGGTTTCACCGGGTTTGGGCGCGGCGGCGTGGCCGACGAGTTGGGAGCCGAGGTCTTGGATTTCGAATTCGCCGGTTTTGAATTGTTCGGTTTTGAAGAGATCCTGGACGCCGGTGAAGCGGACGGCGTCGGGTTCGTGTTCGGTGAGTTCGGCGGCGAAGAGGGATTTGGCGAGGGCGGCGGCCTGACCGGGGCGAGCGCGGAGCCAGAGGGCGGGGTCTTTTTGGATCTGGCGAAGGTATTCGGTGGTGGGTTCCATCTCGCTGGCGAGCCAGTCGGGCACGGCGCGGGCGGCGAGGGTTTCGGGTTTTATCGACTGGGGGTTGGCGTCAAAGGCGGCTTGAAGGTCGATGGCTTGTTCGAGGCGTTTTTGGGCGGAGGCTTTGGCGTCGAGCCAGGTGAGCCAGCGGAAATAGACGAAGACGGTGTGGCTGATGTGACGTTTTGCCGGTGGTTGAAGATAGCGGTGGCTCTCGAAGTAGAAGCGCAGCGCTATGTCCGCGCGTTGGTCGGCGGAGATGGAGGCGAGGATGCGGGCGGCGTGATTGAGTGTGAGGGAGTCGGGCATGGAACTGTCTCCACAGAGGCAGAGTGGGCGGCGGGTTCAATGCCGCAATTGGGTGGGTGGGGCGAATCTCACGGTCCTCGCCCTTTTAATGGGCGGCCAGCGGTTGGCTGATTTGGCTGGCCAGGATTTCGTTGACCCAGCGGCGATGCGGACCGGAAAGCGTGAGGGAGGTGAGGCTGGTCAGAGGTGCCCAAACGAGTTCGGGGTTTTTCGCTGCCGAGGCGCGTTGTTTATTCGAAAGGTGGGCGCTGAAAATCGTTTCGGTGATCGCGTAGCGCGTGATGCTGCGGCGTCGGATGGCGAGCGGCGTGGTCTTTTTGAAATCGTCTTCGTTGAGGCCGAGGTCGCTAGCGCGGGGCAATTCGTGCTGGCCGGCCAGGCGACGTGCGCCGGCGTGGGCGCGATGGAGCAGGAGCTGGCCGTCGTGTTCGCACCAGACGCGGAGGAGGGCAACCTGCTCGATTTTTTTCGGGGCAAGTTTGGGAAACGCGTCCGGTTCGGCAGAGCGGGCGGCCGCGCAAAAGGTGAGCACGGGGCACACGGTGCAGAGCGGGCTTTGCCGGTGGCAAACCGTTGCGCCGAGTTCCATCATGGCCTGATTGTGGTCGCCGGCCGAAGAGAGCGTGAGCAGGTCCTTCGCGAGCGGGGCGAATGATTTTGCGGCGCTGGCGGAGTCGCGGAACTCGGTGGTGTTGGCGGTCAGACGGGCGAGGATGCGCACGACGTTGCCATCGACGCACGCGGCGGGGGTGTTGAACGCGATGCTGGTGATGGCGGCGGCGGTGTACGGGCCGACGCCGGGGAGTTCCTGCCAGGCCTCGGGCATACGGGGTGGTTCGGGCAGCGCGGCAACGGCTTTGGCGAGTTTGTGGAGGTTGCGGGCGCGCGAGTAGTAGCCGAGGCCTTCCCAGAGTTTGAGCACGCGTTCATCGGAGGCGGCGGCGAGGGTGGCGAAATCAGGGAGCTCAGCCTGCCAGCGGGCGAAGTACGGCAGCACGGTTTTCACCTGCGTTTGTTGCAGCATGAATTCGCTGACGACGGTTTTGTAGAGTGAAGGCGATTCGCGCCATGGGAGCGTTCGCTGGTTAGCGTGGAACCAGGTGAGCAAGGCTTTCTGAAACGCGGTGCGGTCGGCGGATAGGGTATGAGGAGGATTGTCGGCCACGAAGAGGCACAAGAAGGCACAAAACGCAGCCGAGGCAAAGCCCCGAGCTCAGATCAGTTCGTTTTGATTGCGGCATCAGCGGCCGGGTGGCCGGGCGCGGCAGGAGAATTGTCGAGGTAGGACTGAGCCTCTTTTTCGCTGATGCGGTTGTCTTTGTCGGTGTCGCAAAGCCGGACGTTTTGGTTGAAATCGCGATTGGGTCCGCTGGTGATCTTTCGACGGGATACGTTGACCACCACAAGGAAGAGTGTCGTCCGCTCTTCCGGCCGCTCGATGCGCCCCGGCGAGCCTTTGCGACGATTTAGCGCCGCGAAGAAATCTGCCTCCGCCTTGGGCGACTCGAAGGCGACGGCGTTTCTTTCTTCGTCAACGTATTCGGTTTTGTTCGAACTGATGCAGCCGGTGAAGGCGACGGCGCTCGTGAGGGCAAGGATGAGGATCAGGCGATGGGTTTTCATGGTGAAATGGTTTGGTTGGCGATTTGCGTTAGGTTTGCGAATGGGTTTATGCAGCGGCTTTCAAATAGTACACGTGTTTGGGCGGAAAGGTTTCACGATATTTCTGAGCGTGCCATTTGGGAAAATTTGTGGCCACTAGCTGCATGCCCAAGAAGCCATTCCAGGACGATGCCGATGCGCCGAAGAAACTTGCCAGTTACACGGTCAAGCTCGACGACACGCAGATGGAAATGCTCAAGTCGATTTGTGAGAAGCGCAATTGGGAGACGTTCGAAGTCGCTTACAGCCGGTTCGCCTTCAAGGCCGAGCATTTGAAACTCAACGTCACCGCCTACACCAGCGGCAAGGTTGTAATCGCGGGCAAGGGCACCGAGGATTTCGTGCGCGACACGATCGAGCCCGAGGTCACGGGCGCGGCGAAACTCGGCTACGACGATGTGTTGCATCCCGACTGGTTCGAGTCACATGCCGGACTGGACGAAAGCGGCAAGGGTGATTTCTTCGGTCCCGTCATCGCCGCCACCGTGATCGCCGACAAATCCGCCATCGACGCTTGGATCAAAGCAGGCGTTAAGGATTCTAAGAAGATCGCCGAGACGCAGATCATCAAACTCGACAAAATCATCCGCGAAACGCCGGGCGTGGCGGTACGGACTTGTTTCAGTGGCATGCCGAAATACAATCAGATGATGGCGCGTCCCGGCCAGAATTTGAATCGCCTGCTCGCCTGGCAACACGCAACGGCCCTCTGCGATGCGTTGAAACGCAAGCAGGTGCCATGGGGCTTGCTGGATCAATTTACCGAGCAGCCGCTCGTGCAACGCGAACTCACGCGCATGGAAGTAAAAAACTTCGAACTGCGCATGCGCACCAAGGCGGAAGAAGATCCGGTGGTCGCGGCGGCATCGGTTGTGGCTCGCGCGGAGTTCGTACGCCAAATGCACGAGCTCTCGAAAAAGTTTGGGGCAAAACTTCAGAAAGGTGCCGGCCCGCTGGTGAAGGAGCAGGCGCATGAGATCATCAACAAATTCGGTGCGGCCGCTCTCGGCGATTTTGCGAAACTGCATTTCCGTACCGCCTATGAAGTGGTTTCGGCTGCGGGCAAACTCGATGAGCTGCCGTTGAAAGAACCAAAAGAAAAGATGGAATGGTGATTGGGCGTGGTTTTTCGATCCGATTGAACAGAAGGGCGCGAAGGGAACGAAGGTCAGCGGGTGGGCAGGGTCGGGCGGGAAAGCAAAGGGCGGCGGGAGGGCGGACGGCCGTTCATTTGTCGTTATATCGGCATGACAGGTGCCGGACTTAGGTGTGCCGCGTGCTTGCGCCCTTGGCGATGTCCTTTACAACAACGCGGATGAAACGCCGCCAGTTGCGCGGTTTTGACCTTAAACAACTCGAACAATCTGCCAGCCTCATCGGCGTCGATGAGGTCGGGCGCGGCGCGTTGGCCGGACCGGTCGTGGCGGCGGCGGTATTGATCAACAAGCAGTTTCTCGAAAGTCGCTGGGCGATCACGCGTGCGACCCGGATCAACGACTCGAAACAACTCACGGCGGCCGACCGCGACGAGTTGTACGCGGAGTTCGAGGCGCTGATGAAGGAAGAAAAAATTCACGCGACCGTCGGCCAGTCGTCGGTTGAGGAAATCGAAGCGCATAATATTCTCGGCGCGACCAAGCTGGCGATGCGCCGTGCGTTGGAGGGCATTTATGCGCCGAGTGCCTTCGAACGCCGAACCGAGCCGGACCTGTTTTCCTCGGCTGAAGACGTGGCGAAATTCGTGCCGCAAGTTTCCTGTCGCGTCTTGATCGATGGCCTGCCGTTAAAGCATTTTCCGTATCCGCATCAGGGCATCGTGCGCGGCGATGCGCGTTCGCTCTGCATCGCGATGGCCTCGATCGTGGCGAAGGTGACGCGTGACCGGATGATGGTGGAGATGGATGCGAAGTATCCAGATTATGGATTCGCGCAGCACAAAGGTTATGGCACGGAAGAGCACCGATTGGCGGTGCTGCAGCACGGTGCGACGATCCAACACCGCACGATGTTTTTGCGGAAGTTGCTCAACCAACGCGCCGACGCCTCGCAGATGAATTTCCTGTCGGACGATTGATGCCGACGGCTTTGGATTTCGGTTGGTGATCGAAGGTAGGGCGGGACCGCCGGGCGCGCCGGGCTTGGCTGATCGAGGGTGGAACGCGCAGTCCCTTGCGCGTTGGTTTGAGTTTGGTTTTGGTTCATCGATCCATTTGAACAGAAGGAAACGAAGGGCACGAAGATCGGTGGGTGGGCTTGAGCGGTTCGGTTTGAGGCGCGTTGTTTTTGGACGGTGGCACAGAGGCGGAAGTGGGTCGGCGGGGAGGCCACGGGCTCGGAGGACGGAGGCGTAACCACTGATTTGCACCTAACGGTACTGATACCGGAGGAATGAACTCCTAATATTGAAACAATCTTCAAGTTGATCCTTGAATGTGCCCGGTTTGTTTCTGTTTGATCCAGAATGCCCGACCCCCGGGGGGCCTTTCAGAACCAGCAATATCGACTTATGAGAAATTCAGCGCTTACAAAAAACCCTATCCCGTTTGCCTTGTTGATCGGACTGGTGGGATTATTCATCTTCGTTTTGCCGCAGGTCGCCTCGGCCAAAGAACCATGGGAGCCCATTCCGGCCGAAGATCTCGCGGCCAAAGAGTGCCAGTCTTACCCGGGCTCGAGTGCAGAATTCCTCTTCGAGCATCGGATGCTCAATGGTTCGGGTAATGGGCAACAAATGGAAGAAGACCTCCAGACGTTTGCGCCTCCGAGTGCTAACCAAACCATGCAATTCTACCAACGCATCAAGATCTACAGTGCCAAGGGGGCGACTGACGCCGGTGTGCTCGGTATCGAATATCCGGACGAACACCAGGTTTGGAACCTCGCGGCCCGTGTGACCAAACCGGATGGTGGCGAAAAACACTATACCAAGAAAGACTTTACGGAGAGCATTGTTGCGAAAAAAGGAGCGGATAAAGTTAAGAAGCTAACCATCGCGATTCCTGATCTCGGTTCCGGGGATATTCTCGAATATATCTGGACGCAAAGCGTGAGTAACCAGGTGAACAGTTACCAATGGTGGTATTGCCAACGTACTTTGCCGGTAAGGGAATTTGTGTTCTGGGTTAAATCGAGTGGTCAGGATTGTTCCTTGAGCTGGTTTAATGTGTCTCATGCAGAAATTGCTTCGAAGGGAAAGTACAAGGGGCGGTTGGTGATCAGGGATCTGGCCCCCTATGAAGATGAGCCTTTACGGCCGCCAGAACGCGATGTGCGTGGCTGGTATTTGGTTTTTTATAAAGACTCCTTCCTGCGTTATTATAATGAAAAGGATGAGTTATTGAAATTAATATCCTTGGAGTATGAAGAGGATTTTCGTTTGAGGACTAAGCCAAACGGTGCCATCAAGGCAAAAGCAGCAGAGCTCACCAAAGGCCTGTCCTCAGACGAGGAAAAGCTGAAAGCGCTTTACAATTTCACTCAAGGGAGCGTCACCAATTTTGACTATTTCAAAAGCGCCGAGCTATTGGCGGCCAAGGAGAAACTTGATAAGAAGGATAGAGAACAGTTGCCGGATAAAACCCTGACTTTGCGCACCGGCTACACGGCTCAAGTGAATGACTTATTCGCTTCGCTGGCGAAAGCTGCGGGTTATGATGTTCGGCTGGCGTGGAGTGCTTCCCGGTACAGCACCCTTAATGTTAAGCACCAGAATGGCTGGCTCTTTCTTAATGATCGCGTCGTGGTTATCCGGCTGAAGGACGCCTCGAGGTACTACGCACCGGGTGATTTCTACGTTCCGGCCGGCATGCTGCATCGTTCTAATGAAGCGGCTCCTTGTTTAATTCTCGACGCCAACAAAGTGATCTTTGAGACAAACCCGATAGCCACAGCAGATAAATCTCCCGTGCAACGCAAAGGCCGGTTCACCTTGGATGCTGAGGGTAACCTCGAAGGCGAAGTCGAGCTCACGATGTTCGGGCACGCAGGTGCGAGCCGAAAGCAGGACTGGGCGGGCAAACAACTGGAAGAAATTGAGACTGATTTCCGCCAAGCGATCACCGAGCGGATGGCCGCTGCCGAGGTGAGTGACTTGAAATGGGAGAATTTGTTGGGCAATACGCTGCCCTTGATCGCCCGCTACAAAATCAAGGTTCCTGCTTATGCGGATCTGGCGGGTTCGAAAGCGATTTTCTCTCCCAATGTCTTTGAACATGGCGCCAAGCCGGTGTTCACCTCAGAAAAAAGAAAATGCGCGATATATTTCCCCTTTGCCTGGAGTGAACGTGATGACATTGAGATCGCCCTGCCGGAAGGATACACGCTCGATGCGGGAAGTGCTCCGACAAATGTTGGCGACATCTTGGGGGCCGTCGGAGTGAGCTACAAAGCAGGGTTCAAGAGCAAGTCTCGCAAGATCGTCTACCAGCGGAATTTTGCTTTGGGGGGAGACGGCTCGATTGCCTTTCAAGCGCAGAGTTATCCCGCGCTTAAGCAAATTTTCGATGCTATCAATCGCTCGGATGAACACACGATAGTGATAAAGCAGATTGAGCCGGCACCGGTGTCAGCACCTGCGCCAGTAGCGGCACCCGAACCCGCCGCACCGTAAAATCATGAACCCATTTTTGCGCTTTGGATGGATCGCCGGGTACTTTTTAGTTGCGGTTATCGCGCGCGGCGAAGCTCCGGATTGGCTGAACACGGCGGCGAAACTCGCTACCCCGGAATCGGCCGGAAAGGCCCCGGCCGTGGTCCTCTTGGACGAGTTATCGTACGAGATAGATGTCACGGGTGGCTATACCGTGGTCCATCGCAGGGCGCTCCGAATTCTCCACAACGCCGGCACCGACTACGCAACAGCTTCAGTGGGCTACCTTTCGACCTCGGATAAGATCAATTCCGCCGAGGCATGGGTGGTGCGGCAGAATAAGACAGTCGAAACGAGAAGGAAAAGTGCATGGGTTGATTTCGCAGACAATGCCTCCGGCGCGGTCGTTGATGAAACGCGTGTTTTGATGGTTAACCTATCCGACAAGTCCGCGGTGGGAGATGTCTTCGGCTACGAAACCAAGAAGCGCGGCTCCCTTCTATTGGCTCAACTATACTTGAGATTTCAGGCCAAGCTACCGAGGTTAGTTGAACGTATTAAGCTAACACTCCCTCCGGGCTTCGGGCTTGATCAGAAAATATTTGGTCCGCTAGCACTGAAGGCCGAGTTGTTGGGCCCAAAAATCTGGTCGTGGTCCCTCAGTGAATGCCCCTACCGCCCTGAGGAACCAGAGGAGGATCCGACAGCGAGAACAGACGCCGAATTGCTGCTTGGAATCATTCCGCCGGTCGGGTCCGCCGGGTTTTTGCCGCGGACTTTTGCCAACTGGGCGGAGGTGATTGCCTACTATCAGTCACTCTGTGTCGGCCAGTGCGATACCAGTGCCGCCTTGGTGGCAAGAGTTCATGAGCTGGTGGCGAACAAGACCGATCTCCTCGGGAAGATCCAAGCGATAGCCAGCCATGTGCAGAAGCTCCGCTATGTTGCATATAATAAGGATCTTAGTCTGGGCTACGGCTATAAACCGCGAAAGGCCTCCGTCGTGTTTTCAACCGGCTTTGGCGACTGTAAGGACAAGGCCAACCTGCTTGTCGCCATGTTGCGTGAAGCAGGGATCAAAGCCCATCCGGTGATTGCGTTTTCCGGCCAAGAAAAAATAGTGCGACCGGACTGGCCGACGCCGACTCAGTTTAATCACGCGATCGCCGCTATCGAAGTCAGTGAAGAAATTACACTGCCAGCAGTGGTGAACACGGAGAAATACGGCCGGCTTTTATTTTTCGATGCCACGGATCCGTACACGATGGTGGGGGATTTGCCTGACTCCGTACAAGGCAGTCTGGTGCAGGTAGAAATCGCGGGCAATGAATCCCTGACCGCGCTTCCCCAATTATCCCCTGAATCTGTTTTCCGTTACGACCGACATTTGGACCTCGTGTTGACCGCTGAGGGGACGATGCGGATCACCGGCAAAGTGGCCGGAGTCGGACAGAAGGGTGCCTTTTTGCGCGCTCAGTTTGAACACGCCGATAGTCCCAAGGATTTGGAAAATCTGGTCACCTACCAATTGAACGACAAGTTCCGCAATGCTGCGGTCATCGAAAAAATGACCGCCGATGATCCAGCCACGGGTATTTGCATGCTTTCTTTTACCTGCCTGCAGCCGAAGTATGTGCAATGGCTTCAGGATCGAACTGGTATCGTTAAACTCGATCTGTTGAGTCGGAAATACCTGCCGGATTTTTCGGCCAAAGAGCGACTCCTTCCGATCAAAGTGTCCCCCTTGGCAATTAAAGATGAGATCGCCCTCACTATCCCTGCGGGATTTGTGGCCTCCGAGTTTCCCGCGAGCACATCATTCCAATCCCCTTATGGGAGCTGCGCCATCACTTGCGAGGTCGTTGGGAGCACGGTGGTATTTAAGCGTTCTGTGGTGCTAAAGAAATCCGCAGTCCCGGTGGCTGATTACGACAAGCTCCGGCGTTTTTTCAGTGATATCATCAAAGCCGACCGAGCGGCCGTGTTGCTCAAGCCCCAAAATAAATCGTAACACTTGGGGGTGTCTCTTGCAGTTACCAGACATGGTCTGAGGCAGAACTGCGCGGAAACGGACAGTGGTTCTTGGCCGACCTGAAAAAATCCAATTTCACCTTCTTTCGTCCCTGAGCATCACAACAATGGATTTCCGTATCATAGACATTCTTACCGGAAGGCTCACGCGACTGTCGGGCCACGAGCTTCAGACACCGAAGTACGAGAGCGTATAGCGATTATCCTATAACCCGCAGTTGAAGCTGGCGAAGAAGTGCGGAAATGGTTGAACGGCTTGGATTATGAGTGATGTAACGGCCTTGATTGAGCCTCACCCTGCGGGTGACGTTCAAGGAATTACTCGCCTACGAAAAGAAGCGTGACCGCACACGGCGCGAGGCACTGGATAAACTGTCCGGATACCTACTCGGTGTGGAATGCGATGGAGCAACGTACCACAGGGCAGCAACCGCCCGTGATCGCGACATGCTACGGCAACAAATACTCGAAGGGCTCGGATGGAAACTGCATCGGATTTGGTCGACGGACTGGTGGCATAACTCGGAGGCTGAAATGGTGAAATTGAAAGACGCCGTTTTCACTTCCAGGCGGTCGAACTAACAACAAGATAGAATACTGTAGCTTTACAAATACCCATATGACCCTCCAAGGAGTACTTCGACAGGTGGTGGCAGCGCAACGACGGGCTGCACGCAATGATGAACGTCGGCAGAGGCTTCACGCGCGAGCGATGAAACTGCAGGCAAAGGTTGATGAGCTTGCGAGCGCCGCAGCCGAAGTGGAAGAATTCGAAGAACGAATACTACAACTCACAACTATCCACCATTCTGTCGGGGAGTCGATGGATTGGGATGAAATTAGCGCGAGGCCAGCGCCTCTTACCCCACAAAAAATGAGCCGATGGGAGAACGCCGCCGTGCATACTCGCGACGTGTTCAAGCTTAATCTGTGGCAACGAATTTTCGGCGACGAAAAAAAATTGAGGGCTCGCCTCGACGAGGAAATCGTTCAGGCGAAACAACGAGACGAGGTTAGCCACGAAGGAGCCCTCAAACTTCACGCAATACAGTTCGAACAATGGC
The DNA here is from genome assembly GCA_031404135.1 of Verrucomicrobiota bacterium. Classification (GTDB taxonomy): domain Bacteria; phylum Verrucomicrobiota; class Verrucomicrobiia; order Opitutales; family Opitutaceae; genus JADKHC01. Next base: position 34,625 of record JANNHA010000024.1, read on the forward strand.
GGGAACTAAACCAGCTGGCCACAGCTATACTTTCCGGCGAGACAATTAGTTATCGCAAAGCGTTCGACGAGCTTGAGCCATTGTCCGAAATGCAAGATTTTGGTTGTGAGTTTGAGGTTAAGTTTCCGGATCAATTCACCGCTGAAATAAATATGACTGTCGAAAGCGACAAAGTGATGCCGCGTGAATCGAAGAGTCTCACTCGAGCCGGTAAATTGACCGTTAAGGAAACCCCGCTGGGGAAATTTTATGAACTCTATCAGGACTATGTCTGCGGATGTGTCCTCAGAACGGCGCGTGAGCTATTCTCTTTCCTTCCGCTCAAACGGATAGTGGTGAACGTCAACGCGACACTTCTCGACACGTCGACCGGTCATATGCGAAAACAGCCGATTCTTTCAGTGGGCATGCCCAGAGCGACAGTCGAAGGATTGAACTTTGTCGCCGTCGATCCGTCGGATGCGATGTCGATGTTTCCTCACAACATCGGCTTTAAGCGATCTAAGGGTTTTTTTGCTGTTCAGCCACTGGCTCCAAGTGAATACCCACGGATAGCTGTCTAGTAAGACGCACGTTTGTAGTTGAATTGATTGCGTCGGAGTTGGGTCTGGCCGGAAGCGTGCATTAGCTTCTTTGGGCGCTATCGATACCTCCACGAAGGGCAATGGTCGGCAGCAACGGAATTGTCCAAGAAGTGTCCAAGCATGAAAAATAGCGGCACAAAAAAAGAGGCACAAACTTTCTTAAGTGCCTCTCTATAAAGTGGTGCCAGAGGCCGGGATTGAACCGGCGACCAAAGGCTTATGAGTCCTCTGCTCTACCACTGAGCTACTCTGGCGTTTATTCTGACCGCGTGGCTCAAAACGGGAAAAGTTCTTCGCGTATGCGATTCTCTTGTACACTTTCCTATACATCGGCAGCGATGTGGCAGCGGACAAGGTGGGTCGCAGGCCGAACCTTACCGTTTTCAGAACACGGTCTGCGGACGTTACTGTTCCCTTTTTCGCCGTCAAGGGTTTCGTGCCCGGAAAAAGGGTTCGCGACAGGCTCTGGCCGCGTCGGTTTTGAGGCCATGGTTTCGTGCGACGGGTGAGAGCCGGGCGAACCATTGGAAAGGTGTGGCGTGATAATCGACGAGGGCAAAATGGCCGCCAAGGTGCCAGATCGCGTTGCGCAGCGGCGATTGCTGGCTCAAAGCTGGCGTTACTCGACGAGGTCGACGTGTTTCCAGGGGTAGTTGTCGAGGGGCGTCACGTAGTAGCCTTTAACTTTCGGGCTCACCAGGCGCGGTTGCGTGTAGAAAAAGATCGGGAGGATCGGCAGCTCTTCGAGGAGGATCTTTTCCATCTGCTGATATACTTCGTAGCGCTCGGCGGTGGTTTTGGTACTCAACGCGGTGCGCAGGAGGGCGTCGTAGGTGGCGTTGCTCCAGTTCGTGTCGTTGTTGCCGGAGTTGGTTTCCCAGAGGTCGAGAAAGACGTGCGGGTCGGCGTAGTCGGCCACCCAGCCCGAGCGGCAGAGCTGGAAATTCTTCGAGTGCTGGGTGTCGAGGTACACTTTCCACTCTTCGTTGCGCAACGAGATTTCGATGCCGAGGTTCTTGCGCCACATCTGCTGGATGGCTTCGCCGATGGCTTTGTGTTTTTCTAGGGTGTTGTAGAGTAGTTCGGTCTTGGGGAATCCTTTGCCATCGGGAAAACCGGCTTCGGCGAGCAGGCGGCGCGCTTCGGCGAGGTCGCCTTCGAGGCGATGACGGCTGACGAAACCGGCGTTGCCGGGAGCGACGATGTTGAAGGCGGGTTGTTCGCCGCCGCCGAGGACGATGCGGGTCAGGCTTTCGCGATCGATGGCGAGGGCGAGCGCGCGGCGGACTTTGGCGTTGTCGAGGGGCGGGGCTTTGACATTGCAGCGGTAGAAATAGATGCCGTCGAGCAGGTCGAAGCGGATTTGGTCGGGGTTGTCGCGTCGGTAAATGGGGATTTTGCTGCGCGGCACTTCGTGAGTGATGTGAAGTTGTCCGGTGCGAAACATGCGCTCTTCGGTTTCGGTGCTCTCGATGGGAAAGAATTGAATTTCGTCGAGTTTGACGTTGGCGCGGTCCCAATAGGTGGGTGAACGGGTGACGACGATGCGTTGGTTCGGTTTCCATGCCTTGAGGACGAACGGGCCGTTGCCGACAAAGTTTTCGGGGCGAGTCCAGGCGGAGCCACGGCGAGCGAGACCGCCGAATTTTTCGATGGTGGCGATAGGAACCACATTCCAGGGATAATGCGCGATCAATTGGAGGAGGAAGGGCGTGGGCTGGCGCAGGGTGAGTTCGAGCGTGCGGGCATCGAGGGCCTTGCAGCCGACCTGGTTGAAATCGGTCAGTTTGCCGGTTTGGTAGGCTTCGGCACCGACGAGGTGGAAGAGGTTGTAGGCGTACTCGGCGGCGAGCGCGGGGGTGAGGATGCGTTGGTAGGAACGCACGAAGTCCTGAGCTGTCACGGAGTTGCCGTCGGACCATTTGGCGTCGGCGCGAAGGAAGAAGGTGTAGGTCAGTCCTTCGTTGGAGATGACCCAGCGTTCGGCAACGCCGGGGCGGGGTTCAAGCGTGACGGGGTCGCTGGTGACGAGGCCTTCGAAGAGCGCGCGGACCAAGTTGTTTTCGACGTTGCCCATGACGACCTGCGGGTCGATGTCACTGGGTTCGCTGGCGTTGCCCGCGAGCAGAACTTTCCGGTGTGGCGTGGTGTCGGACGGCGTGTTGGCGGCGGACGACGAGGGTGATTTTTTGCAGGCGGCAAAACCGCAGACGAGCAAGCACAGCGTGGTGAAAATGAAAACGTTTCTCAGCATGGATAGACGTTGAGCAGATGGCGCGCCGCAGCAAACGGCCTATTCGCTTTCGAGGTAGACGTGTTTGTACGGGTGGTGATCGAGGAGGTTTGGAGACCAGCCTTTCACCGAGGGCTGGATCAGGAAAACGTGGTTGTAATGATAGATCGGAATGAGCGGGGTCTCGTCGAGCAGGAGGGTTTCGGCTTTTTGAAAGAGAGCGTTGCGGGCGTCGGCGTCGGTGGTGCGGGCGGCTTCGAAGAGGAGTTGGTCGAAGAGCGGATTTTTCCAGCCGGTGTAGTTGTTGCCACTGTCGGAGGTCCAGATGCCGAGGAAAGTGAGCGGGTCAACGGTGTCGCCGATCCACGGAGAACGGAGGATTTGGAAATCTCCACTGGTTCGGGCGGCGATGAGGCTGTTGTTTTCCTGATTGGCGAGGCGGACGTCGAGGCCGAGCTCGCGGCGCCACATTTCCTGAACGGCTTCGGCGACGGCGCGGTGACTTTCGGAGGTGTTGAAACGGAGATCGATCTGGGGCGCACCTTTGCCTTCGGGATAACCGGCTTCGGTGAGGAGCGCGCGGGCGGCGACGAAATCGGTGGGGAGCTGCGCGGTCGCGGTGTAGCCGGCGGTGTCGGGCGGCGTGAAAGCGAGGGCGGGGCGTTGGCCACCGCGCAGGATTTGGTTCACGATGGCGTTTCGGTCGACGGCGAGCGCGAGGGCGCGGCGGACACGGCGGTCGTTGAGGAAGGGGCGATTGACGTTAATGCGGTAAAACTCGGTGCCGAGGTAGGCATCGACGCGGAGGCGGCGGGAAGGATCGGCCTGCCAGGTATCGATTTTGGAGGGAGGAATCGATTCGGTGAGGTGAAGCTGGCCGGAGCGGAAGGCGCGTTCTTCGGCGTCGCGGCTCTCGCCGGGATGGAGGCGGATTTCCTTGAGGCGAACCGTGGCGGCGTCCCAGTAGGTGGGGGATTTGACGAGCGTCATTTCCTGATTGAGGCACCAATTCTTGAGCGTGAACGGGCCGTTGCTCACGAGGTTGCCGGGTTTCGTCCACGGGTTGCCGCGGTCGGCGAGGCCGCCGTGTTTGGCGATGGTGGGTAGGTGCACCGGCATGAATGGCGCGAGGGTGAGCAGCGAAAGAAAGGTGGGCGACGGGTGTTCGAGACGGATCTGGAGGGTGTGATCGTCGAGGGCGGTGACGCCGACCTTGGCGAAATCGGTAAGTTTACCTTTGTTGAAAGGCTCGGCTTGCTCGACGATGTAGAGCAAGTAGGCGTAGCGGGCGCCGAGTGACGGCGTGAGAATGCGTTTGAAGGAGGCGACGAAATCGTTGGCGGTGATGGGGTCGCCGTTGGACCATTTGGCGGTGGGGCGAAGGAAGAACGTGTAACGCTGGCCGGCGTCGGAGATTTTCCAGCTCTCGGCGACGGCGGGCACGGGGTGGAGGTCAACCGGGTCTTCAGAGACGAGGCCTTCGAAGAGCGCGTGGAGCGCGGCGTAGTCGTTGGCTACGGTGGACAGTTGTGGGTCGAGTTCGGAGATGTCGGGGCTGATGCCGCGATGGAGGATTTGCTCGCGGTTGCCGCTCTCGACTTTGGAGCCGTGACGGCCGCAGGCGGTGAGGAGAAGAAGAAGGACTGAAAGACTGAAGGGCTGAAGGGCTGAGAGGAGGCGGCGGAGGGCGGGCTGGCGGAGCACGACAGTGCGGAGGTGGTGAGCCGCGCGGTTTGCGTTAAGCGGCTCGCCCGGAGCGAAGCGGAGGGTTTGAGGAGCGGGTGCCCACAGGGCGCGACGAAAACAAAGGCTGAAGGGCCGAAGGCCTGAGAGGAGGCGGCGGAGCAGCATGGTGGGTTAGCTTTTCTCGATCAGGCACACGGCATGGGCGGCGATGGCGAGCGCGCGGCCGATTTCGTCGACGCCTTCGTTGGTCGTGGCTTTTAGGCCGATGGACTCGATCGGCAGGCCGGTCGAAGCGGCGAGGGCGGACTTCATCGCGGCGAGTTGCGGATAGATCTTTGGTTTCTCGGCGATGAGCGAAGCGTCGATGTTGACCAAGGAAAAGCCGCGTTCTTTCAACGAGGCGACGACGCGGCGCAGGAGGATTTGCGAGTCGATGTTCTTGTAGGCGGGATCGTGGTTCGGGAAGAAGTGGCCGATGTCGGGCAAGCCGGCGGCGCCGAGGAGGGCGTCGCAAATCGCGTGGGTGAGGCAGTCGGCGTCAGAGTGGCCTTCGAGACCGTAATCGACGTCGAAGGTAACGCCGCCGAGCACCATCGGGCGTCCGCTGACGATGCGGTGGATGTCGTAGCCGTGACCGATGCGGAGCGATGACATAGCTCAGGCCGGGATCGCGGTACGCGCGCTTTCTGCGAGGAGAAATTCCATGTAGGCGAGGTCGGCGGGCGTGGTGAGTTTGGGATTGGCGTGGGCGTTTTCCAGCAGGGCGATGGAGTGGCCGAGCAATTCCACGGCGGCGGCGTCGTCGGTGATCGCGAGTTCTTTTTCGATGACGCGGGCGTAGGCTTTGGTGATGAGTTCGCGGGTGAAGACCTGCGGCGTCTCCATCGCCCAGAGGTTGGCGCGGTCAATGGTTTTGAGGCGGCCGTTGCCTGAGTGCTGTTTGATGGTGTCGGTTACACGGTGGGCGAGAACGGCGGCGTGTTCGACCTGTACGATTTTGAAAAGGGCAACGAGTTGTTCGGCACGAATGAGCGGGCGCGCGCAATCGTGAATGAACACGTGGCCGATGTCGGCGGGGAGCGCTTCGAGGGCGTTGGCAACGGAGTTTTGTCGTTCACGACCGCCTTTCACAAAGACAGTGGGCGTGGGGACGAAGGCGGAGAGTTCGGTCATCTGGCGTTGGTCGCGGTAAACGACGGCGTAGAAATCGGCGACGCTACTTTCGAGAAATGCGGCGACGGAATGCGCGAAGACCGGGCGGCCGCCGAGCGGGGCGAGTACCTTGTCGGCAACCAGACCCTGCATGCGACGGCTGCTGCCTGCGGCGAGGAGGATGGCGGCGTTTCTCATGGGGTAGGTTAGTTAGCTCAGGCTTTGAGTTCGGCGAGAATGGCGCGGGCGGCGGCGGCGGGATCTTTGGCTTTGAGGATCGGACGGCCAACCACGATGAAGCTCGCTCCGGCGGCGGCGGCTTCGGCGGGACTCATGACACGTTTCTGGTCGTCGGAGGTCGGGTCATTGGCGGGACGGATGCCGGGGGTGATGAGTTTGACCGAGTGGGGAACATGGAGATTGGTTCGGAGTGCTTTGACCTCGAGCGGCGAGCAGACGAGACCGCTCAGGCCGGAGTCGATGGCGAGGTGGGCGAGGCGGGCGACCTGTACGTCGGGAGTGTCGGTGACGCCGACTTCGCGCAGGCCGATCATGTCGAGAGAGGTAAGCACGGTGACGCCGAGCAGCTGCAGGTCGGGCTTGGTGGCCTGTTGGGCATTTTTGGCGGCGACCATCATTTCGCGTCCGCCACCGGTGTGGAGTGTGAGCATGCCGATGGGCAACGGGGCGAGCGACTCGATTGCCTTGGCGACGGTGTTGGGGATATCGTGGAGTTTTAGATCGAGAAAAATGTTGAAGCCGTCATCCGCGATGGCCTTGACGTAATCGGGGCCGTAGGCGGTGAACATTTGCAGGCCGATTTTGACCCAGCGAAGGTTTCCGCGCAGCTGGCGAAGGATCGGGGCGGCTTGTTCGCGGGTGGGGACGTCGAGGGCGAGAATGAGGTCGCAGGACATAAGGTACTCTAAAACACACGAAATCCGGCGAAGCGGAAGAGCAAAAGGAGGGTGATTTTCGCGCTTTCCAAGCGGGGCAAAGGCGGCGATGAGTGGTTTCGTGTGACTTCGGTTAACGTATTTTCACCGGCCAAGTTGAATCTCTTCCTCGCGATCACGGGGCGGCGGGCGGATGGATTTCACGATTTGGTTTCGGTGGTGGTGCCGGTGAAGTTCGGTGACAACCTGCGTGTCGAGCGGATGCCAGCGGGCGAGTTTACGCTCGAATGCGATGCTCCGGCGGTGCCGCGCGATGAGACGAATCTGATTTTGAAGGCGGCCAAGTTATTCGTTGAAGCCACGGGCGAGCGGTTCGGCGCGCGGTTTGAGTTGGAAAAACGGATACCGATGGGCGCGGGTCTGGGCGGTGGAAGCAGTAATGCGGTGGCGGCACTCATGGCGTTGAACCAGCTCGTGGAGCGGCCGCTCGGTCGTGAAGCGTTGTTGGAGTTGGCGGTAAGGCTTGGCTCGGACTGCCCGCTTTTTTTGCACGCAAAACCGTTGGTGATGCGTGGGCGTGGCGAACGGATCGAGTCGCTTGAGGCGCAAAGTGGAGCGCGGTTGAGTGGGCGCCGGGTGTTGGTTTTTAAACCGAGTTTTAGTATTGCGACCGCTTGGGCTTTTGAGCGTCTGGCGGCGGATGCTCCGCTGCGTTATCTGGTGGCAGGCGAGGCTGAGGCGCGGCTCGCGGTTTGGCAGGCGGGCGAGGAGCCAGCAGAAAAATTACTCTACAATAATATGGAGCCGGTGGCCTTCGAGAAGTACATTGCACTGCCGGTTTTGTTGGAACGGCTCAGGACCGAATTTGGTCTCGCGGTGGCGATGAGCGGAAGTGGCAGCGCGTGTTTCGCGTTGTTGCGAAGTGATACGCCGGTTCAAGCCGTCGTGACGCGGATTCAGGAAGCTTGGGGCCGACATACTTTTATTGTGGATACAGAAATCGTTTGACCCACGGTAGCGGTGCGGGGTTATACTTGCGCGCTGCCGGTCGAAAGCCCCAGCGAACTTAGTTTCATGGATCCCCGCTCTCAGAATGAAGTCGTCATCACAGGCATTTCCGCTTCGCAGGGGATCGCCTATGGCCCGGTATTTCTGTACATACAGAGCGACGTAGAAATCCCCTCGTACGAGGTCGACGTAGGCAAGCGTATTGACGAAATCGCCCGCTTCGAACACGCCCTGCTTTTAACGCGTCAGCAGATCCAAAAAATCCAGGACGAGGTTGAGAAAAATCTAGGTCCCGACGAGGCGCGAATCTTCGACGCCCACCTGCTCGTGATCGAGGATCAGGCGTTGATCACGGAGACGATCCGCGAGTTTGAAACGAGCGGCGTCAACGTGGAGACTTGTTTCAACAACGTTTCGCAGAAGTACATCAAGGCCTTCGACGAGATCGACGACGAATACCTGCGCGAACGGGCCGGTGATATTCGCGATGTCGCCCAACGCGTTTTGCAAAATCTGCTCGGTCAGTCCGGCCAGAATCTGAGCAAACTCGCCGACAAACGCGTGGTCGTCGCCAACGACATCACGCCCTCTGACGCCGCCACGATCGACCGCCGCCAGGCGATCGCGCTCGTCACGGATTCCGGCAGCAAGACCAGCCACGCGGTCATCGTGGCGCGCTCGATGAAAGTGCCGGCCGTCGTGGCCACGCGTGATCTCTCGAAGCGCATCAAGAGCGGCGATTGGGCGCTGGTCGATGGTTACGAAGGCATCGTCATCCTCAACCCCGACGAGCAAACGCTTTTCCGTTACGGCAAGATTCAGTTGCAGAAGCGCAATTTCGAACAACGCCTGATGGAGGCCACCCGCCTGCCGGCCATCACGCTCGACGGCGTCAACGTCACGCTGCGCGCCAACATTGAAAAGACCGACGAAATCGGCATGGCCAAAGAATACCTAGCGGAGGGTGTCGGGCTTTTCAGGTCGGAATTCCTCTTCCTCAATTCGAATCTGGTTCCGACCGAGACCGAACAGTATTCCACCTACAAAACGGTGGCGGAGTCCTTCAACCCGTCGCCTGTTATCATCCGCACGCTCGATCTGGGCGGCGACAAGCCGATGGCGGGCAATCCCGACCTGTTCCCGCATGAGTCGAACCCATTCCTAGGTTTCCGCGCGATCCGCTTTTGTCTCGACCATCACGATCTTTTCAAGGACCAGCTCCGCGCGATCCTGCGGGCGAGCGCTTTTGGCAAAGTGAAGTTGATGTACCCGATGATCAGCGGTTCCGAAGAACTGGCCCGGGCGAACGCGCTGCTTGAAGAATGCCGCCAGGAATTGCGGAGCAAAGGAGTCGCGTTCGACGAGAAGATGCCGGTCGGCGCGATGATCGAGATCCCGAGCGCGGCCTACACGTCGGACATTCTGGCGAAAGAGTGCGATTTTTTCAGCATCGGAACCAACGATTTGATTCAGTACATGCTGGCGATCGACCGCGGCAACGACCGGATCGCGCACCTGTACGAACCAACGCATCCCGCTATTTTGCGCACGATCAAGAAGATCGTGGATGAAGCGCATAAACAGAAGATTTCCGTCAGCGTCTGCGGCGAGATGGCGGGCGATCCGTTGTACGCGCCGCTGTTGTTGGGACTTGGCGTCGATGAACTGAGCATGTCGCCGGCGCTGTTGCCGGCGGTGAAGTTCCTCGTGCGCGCGATGAAGATGGAAGACGCCCGCAAGATCGCCGATCAGGCTTTAAAGATGGGCTCGCCGAAGGAAATCTACGCGTTCGTCGACACCTTCTGCCGCGAGCGCGTGAAGAGTGTGTGAGGGTGGTGCGCGACTGTTGCCCACAGCCCGTGAAGATACACAACGGTCGAGCCCTGCCGAAACGGTTTCCAATCCTAAAACCGGCCTACTCTTTCCCGGTCTTGAAAAACTGAATAGCGGTTTGAAGTTGTTCGGCTTGGGAGGCGAGTTGTTCGGAGGACGCAGCGAGTTGTTCGGAGGCGGAGGCGGTTTGTTGGATGATGCCATCCAGTTCCTGCACCGCTTTGTTGATGTGAACGGCACCGGTGCTTTGCTGCTCGGAGCCGGTGGCGATTTCTTTGACCAGTTCGGCGGTCTTGCGTATGTCGGGCACGAGTTTCTCGAGCATCATTCCGGCGGCTTCGGCGATCTCGACCGAAGACGATGAGAGTTGGTTAATCTCGCCGGCTGCTTGTTGGGATTTTATGGCGAGCTTGCGGACCTCGGCGGCCACGACCGCGAAGCCTTTGCCGTGTTCGCCCGCGCGGGCGGCCTCGATAGCGGCGTTGAGCGCGAGCAAGTCGGTCTGGCGGGCGATTTCTTCGATGATGGATATTTTTTCCGCGATCGCTTTCATGGCCTGAACGGTGCGGGCGACGGATTCGCCAGCTTTGATGGCGTCCTGGGCGGCTTTGACGGAGAGGGCGTCGGTTTGGTGGGCGTTTTCGGTGTTGTGCTTGATCGAGGCGGTGGTCTGTTCCATCGCGGCGGAAACTTGTTGGACGCTGGCGGCTTGTTCGGAGGCGCCGGAAGAGAGGTTCTGGGCGGTGCCGGTGATTTGTTCTGCGCCGGACGCGACATTTTCGGCGGCGGTGGTCACGTTGCCCACGACGTCGCGGAGGTTTGTGATCATCTTTTGCAGAGCCTGGCCGAGAGTATCGTGTTGGGAGGTAAGGTTTAGTTCCTGGACGAGGTCGCCTTCGCTGATCTGGAGTGCGAGCCGGGCTTTGGCGTCGAGGGTTTCGGCCATGCGGTTGGCGGTGGCGGAGAGGTGGGCAATTTCGTCATTCGATTCGATGATGACGCGGGTTGTCAGGTTACCTTCGGAAATCTGTTCGAGGCCGTTGGCGAGGCGGGCGAGGGGGCGGGTGATCAGGCGGCGAACGACAAAATGGGCGAGGGCGATGAAAACACCGGTGATGACTACAATCGTGACCACCATCCAGAACAGGCTGGACTGGCTAAGCTCGACCATCGATTCAGCGGCGTCTTTCTTAGCGCTTTTTAACGTATCGGTTGAAAAGCGGAAAGCGAGTACGCCGCCGATCTGGCCTGGTTTCCATTCGTGGCATTCGATGCAACTGGCTTTGGCGATTTGTGGTTGGTAAATTTCGAAGGCCGTTTCGGTCTGACGTTTGAGGTGATCGGGCGAGGACAACAGTTTTTGTTGCAGCTCGACGGGGAGTTTTTGGCCGCGAAATTTCTTGTCCGAGGAGTATTGAGCGATGCCTTTTTCGTCGTAGAGAGTGAATTCGAGCAGGCCTTTCACTTCGCGCTGGGCGACGAGGATTTTTTCAAAGCGACCCATTTCACCGCGTTCCATGCTGTCGACGGCAGCGAATTGCACCGCGCGGCTGACGTTTTCGGCGTTCATCCATTCGCGGGTTTCGAGGGCGGCGTGACTCTCTTCAGCGAGGTGCCGGAGCGCGGCAGAACTTCGTGTTTGCTGGAAGGTCTGCGAGATCAGCACGATCACGAGCAGAACGGACAGGAGACAAAGAATGAGCTTGGCGTGCAACTTCATGGGCGCGTCTTAGCCCCTTTTATCGACCTCCGGAGCTGTTTCTGAATGGGAACTCAAGCAACCCGCTTCGGAAGCTCCGCGATTCAAATTGTTTGCGGCACGTCCAACCGGTCTTTTTGCGCAAAAATCGGAAAACGCAGAGTCAAAAATAGATGCCACTGAACCGCTCGCGATGACAAAGTTGTTTGCACCCAGCCCCAGCTCCGTTTCCATGGAAAGCTCTTTTCGTAACGTTCACCGTAATCCAGTCCGTCCTCTCAATCGCATCATGAAGCCAACGGTCAAACCGGCCATTCCCAACTTCTCCTCTGGTCCGTGCGCCAAGCGCCCGGGCTACTCGCTCGGCGCGCTGCCGACCGATATTCTCGGGCGTTCGCACCGTTCCAGCGTGGGCAAAGCCCGTCTCACCAAATCCATCGTTGAGACCAAGGCGCTCCTGGGCATCCCCGCTGATTACCGCGTGGGTATCGTGCCGGCTTCGGATACCGGCGCGTTTGAGATGGCGATGTGGACGATGCTCGGTGCGCGTCCCGTTGATGCGTTTCACTGGGAATCGTTTGGCGAAGGCTGGGTGACTGATCTGCTCAAACAACTCAAACTCGCCAACACTCGCGTGATCGAAGCCCCCTACGGCCAGCTCCCCGATCTCACGCAGGCGGATCCGACGCACGATATCGTCTTCACGTGGAACGGCACGACTGGCGGGGTCAAAGTTCCCCATGGCGACTGGATCCGCGATGACCGCGAAGGCCTCACGCTGTGCGATGCGACGAGCGCTGTATTCGCCATGGACCTACCGTGGTCGAAACTCGATGTTGTCACCTTCTCCTGGCAAAAAGTGCTCGGTGGCGAAGCGGCTCACGGCGTGATCGTCTTGTCGCCGCGCGCGGTCAAACGACTTACTACCTACAAACCCACCTGGCCGATACCGAAGATCTTCCGTCTGACCAAGGGTGCCGAACTACTCGAAGAAATTTTCGAAGGCGCGACCATCAACACGCCCTCGATGATCGCCAACGAAGATTACCTCGACGCGCTCGCCTGGGCCAAATCAATCGGTGGCCTGCCCGCGCTCATCCAGCGCAGCGAGGACAATCTTGCCGCTTTCGAACAGTTCGTGGCCACGCACGCGTGGATCCACTTCCTCGCCGCCGACAAAGCGACCCGCTCCAACACGTCGGTCTGTTTCACCCTCGATCTCACGCCCGACCAGGTGAAGAAGATGGTCAAGCTGCTCGAAGGCGAGAAAGCCGCGTTTGATTGCGGTGCCTACAAAGACGCGCCTCCGGGATTGCGTTTCTGGTGCGGCGCCACCGTCGAAAAATCTGACATCGAAAAAGTTCTCCCATGGCTCGAATGGGCTTACGAAGAAGTTAGAAAAGTCTGAGTATCAAGATTCTCTCAATGATCGAAAAGGTAGGGCGTTTGCTCCGCAAGCGCCGCACGGACAATGCTTCGCATTGTCCCTACCTTGTAGGTCGGTAACCGCTAAAACCATCATGTCCACAGGCATTGTTTATCTCGTAGGCGCCGGCCCCGGCGATCTGGGCCTCGTCACGCTTCGCGCCCGCGAACTCATTGCCCAGGCCGATGTGCTGGTGTATGACTATCTCGCCCATCCCGAACTGGTGAAATGGTGTAAGCCGGAATGCGAAGTTGTTTACGTCGGCAAGAAAGGCGGCTGCCATTCCGCGCCGCAGAGCGAAATCGAGACGTTGCTCGTCAAACATGCCACGGCCGGCAAAAACGTCGTGCGCCTCAAAGGTGGCGATCCGTTCGTCTTTGGTCGCGGCGGTGAAGAAGCGCGCACACTGGCGAGGCATGGAATCGCGTTCGAAGTGGTGCCCGGTGTCACGGCGGCGCTCGCTGCGGGTGCGTATTCCGGCATCCCGCTTACGCATCGCAACACGAGTTCATCCGTCGTTTTCCTGACCGGCCATGAAGACCCCGAGAAGCACGAGTTGCAGATCGACTGGCGCAGTTACGGCGCGCTCAAAGGCGCCACGCTCGCGATTTACATGGGCATGGGCCACCTCCGCCAGATCATGACCGAACTCATCGACGGCGGCCTCGCCTCTGACACGCCTGCCGCGGTCGTACAATGGGCCTCTCTCGGACGTCAGCGCAGCGTCGTCGGCACGGCTGCCACGTTGGCTGATCTTGTCGCCAGCGCTAAACTTTCTTCACCCGCGATCATTTTTGTCGGCGAAGTCGTGCGTAATCATGAGCAAATCGACTGGTACGAACACCTGCCGCTCTTCGGTCGCCGCGTGGCGATCACGCGCACGCGGGATCAGAACAGTGACTTGCGCAACAAGCTCGAAGTCCTCGGCGCCGAGGTGATCGAGATTCCGCTGATCACCATCACGAAGGATGTCAGCAAGGACTCGCTCGTTGAAATCCTGGCTGAGTTGGGTGGTTACGATTGGATCGTTTTCACCAGCGCCAACGGCGTGCGTTATTTCTTTGAGGAGTTTTTCAAAGGCTTCCCCGACATTCGCAGTCTCGGTTTGTTGCGTTTCGCCTGTATCGGCAAAGCAACGGCTCGTGAAATCGAGCGTCACAACCTTAAAGTCGAGTGCATGCCCGACACCGCCACGGGCACATCGCTGGCCGAAGCCCTGGCTGCGACCGGCAGTCTCGACAGCGCGAAAGTTATCGTCGTCACGGGCAATCTCAACCGAGACAAATTGGTGAAGAAGCTCGAAGCGGCGCACGCGATTGTCGATCAACTCCCGCTCTACAAAACCGAGAAAACGGATCTCGCGAACGATCCGATCGCCGACGATTTTCGCCAGAAAGGTGCGGACGCGATTCTCTTTGCGAGCTCCTCCGCAGCGAGTTCGTATGCCGAACAATCGGCTGCGCTCGAACTGGCACCGGGTGCGACAAAGCCGCTGGTGGGCAGCATCGGTGTGCAGACGACCGAGACGTTGGATGACCTCGACTTGTGCCCCGATTTCGAAGCGGCGAAGCCCGGTCTCGATGCTCTGATCGAGGCGTTGATCGCGCGACTAAAGCGTTAGAGCAAAGTTGTTCGCCAATGATGCGACGAAGTGCGGCACACGGCGACTGATGGGATTGGCCCCGCAATCCCGGCTGAAATCCATCGATGACCAAGATCCTCATCATTACTGAAAAACCCTCGGTGCGCCGCGACATGGCGCGCATCCTCCTTGGGCTGGAGCAAGGGAATGACAATCCGACGCGCGGGCAGTTGAAGGACGGCACAGAGCTCACGATCACCAACGCGCGTGGCCATATTTTTGCCCAGGCGAAGCCGGAGCACTACGATCCCAAGTACGGTTCATGGCTGGTCACGGACCTGCCGATCACGCCCCGGCCCAATTGGACATTTGAATTGGTTGTAGCCAATGAGCGGGTGGCCACCGATGCCCGCATTTTGCGCACGGAAGTGGCGAACCACTCCGGCCACGAAATCGTCAACGCCTGCGATCCCGAGCGCGAAGGAGAACTCATTTTTCAGGAAATCCTGAAGGTCTGCTCGCCGACGCCCGAAACCCAAGTCACGCGCATGTGGTGGCGCTCGTTCACCGACGATTCCCTTCGTGCCGCCTTCACGAACCGTGAGTCGGAGGCCTCGCCCAAATACGTTCAACTCGCGGAGGCGGCGTTTACGCGGTCAGACGCCGATTGGGTTTACGGGATGAATTACACGGTGCTCGCGTCGAAAACGCTACCGCGCGGCCAGGGGCTCTGGAAACTCTGGTCCATGGGCCGCGTGCAGACGCCAACCCTCGCGCTCGTCGCTGATCGCTGCCAAAAAGTGGCCGACTTTAAACCGCAACCATTCTGGGAAGTCAGTGCGGTTTTCGATGGGATCGACGCGAAGGCGGAACTCGACGCGTACAGCAAATCCGATGATCGCGTGGCCCTCCTTGGCGCGCCCGCAGAAGTGGAGGAGCGGCAGAAAAAGGTTTTCTGGAGCCAGGAAAAAGCGAAGGCCTGCGTCACTTCTGCCAAAACACCGAATACCTACAAAGTCAGCGACAACGTCTCGGTGAAGACCACAAAGCCGCCGTTGCCCTACGATTTGCAGGAGATCCAGAAATTCTTCTCGAAGAAGTACGGACTCACCGCGACGGACTCGCTGCAGGTGATGCAGGATCTCTACGAGCGGAAGCTGCTGACGTACCCTCGAACCGATTGCCGGCATCTGTCTGAGGATTCGAAAGAAGAGGTATACAACAATCTGAGCCGCGCACTGGCCCGGCTGAAGCAACTCCGGCCGAACCTGCATTTATCGTCACAGGAAATGATGCCGCGCGAAGTGGCGCATGCCTCACGCGCATTTGATTCCAAGAAGATCACCGATCACAGCGGCATCGTGCCGACGGAAAACGTCGATGGCCTCGAAGCGCTTTCGGGCAATCACCTCATCGGTTACCTCGCGGTCCTGCAGATGACGTTCATGGCGCTCGACGAGTCGGCCACGTTCAACGTCTATACAAAACGTTGGGAGCAGGTGGGTGGTTCGGGTCCGTACGCTCCGGCCATTTTTAGGGCGGGTTACGAGGAACCTCGGACAGAAGGATTCACCCGCTGGCAGCGCAAAGGCGAGGAAGGCGAGCTCAAGACTCTGCCCAAAGCGGGAGAGGTTCTCGTCTCGTTCGAGAAGATTGAGCTGAACGAAGGCAAAACCAGCGCGCCGAAACTTTACACCGATGCCACGCTGCTCGATGCCATGAAGTACGCGGGCGAATCCATCGAGGAGTCGGGCGACCCCATCGCGATCGAAAAAATGATCGAGCTGCTCAAGGACAAGGGCCTCGGCACCGCCGCCACGCGCGCGAACATCATCGATACACTCGAAAAGCGGAACTATTTGGAACGCTCCAAAGCCGGCATCACGATCACGCCAAACGGGCGCATTCTCGTTCAGGAAATTCGGAAGCGTGCGCCAATCATGATATCGGCCAAAACAACGGGCGAGTGGGAGACGGTGCTCGATCAGATGCGGCACGGAAACTCGTCCGTGAATCGCTGCCAGTTTCTAGACAAATTGCTCCAGGAGTTTCTACAGGCGAAAGAGCTTTTCCTGAAGGGCTCGAATCGCTCTGCCGCAACCGGTCGCAAGGTGAACATTACCGAAGGAACCGCGCTGGAGGGCGTGCTTTGTCCGAAGGCCGGGCAGCCGATTCTAGATCGCGGCGATTGCTTCGAGGCTCCTGGTTTTCCGGGTGTGCTGTTGTGGAAAACGGCGTTCGGTCGGCCGTGGGAAGTGGCGGAATATGTCGCGCTCCTGAAAGCCGTCATCGAGCAGAAACCTTATCGCGCCGACAATCTGGTGCGTCTGGACAAGTCGAACTATTCGGCTGATCTAACCATTGATTTCACCGCCCAGCGGGTCGGTTTTTACAAGCCTGAGCCGGTGAAAGTAAAAGACGCCAAGTGTCCGAAATCGAAGAAACCGCTGATGGATTGCGGCAACTTTTTCGAAGCCCCGGGCTGGCCCGGCCTGAAGCTCTACAAATCAGCCTTTGGAAAAACGTTCATGCCAGCGGATTGGATTGCGGTCCTCGAAGGCTGGGTGAGTGGCCAAGCGATCGTGGTCAGCGGGCTGGTTTCCAAAAAGACCGGCAACAGCTATAGCGCCCGCCTGATTTTTGACGCGGCCGCCAACAAAGTAGGCATCGAGTTTTCCTAACCAACATCCAAGCCAATTTTCCGGATGGTGGATTCATGCCGCTCGGTTTAGGATCCCTTGGCCGGGAAAACACTTTGTCGAATCCTGTCCATCTGATCGCTTACCGATCGAATCAGTGCCGGAGGCACTTCGCAGACCTTCGCAATCTTCGGCCAGTCTGCCACTGCGGCGGATACCTGATCAACGGCTTGATCGAATTCTTGACGCTTGAGCCCTGCTTTTTCGCTGAGCTCGCGCATCGTGTCGATCGACGGCCAGACCTCGCCGACAATCGGCATGCCACGCGCCAGCATCGATTCGGAAAATAGCATGTCGTAGGCCGGACTCAGCGCCCAGCTCCGGTTTTTTTCGTCGTAGAGGAAGCCGTGATTTTTTCCGTGATCATCCGCGTTCGACGAGAGGACGTTGAAAAGCATGCGACGAGCCCACTCCGCCATTTCGGTGAATGGCATGCCCAAGGTGAGCAGCGCGCGGAATCCGTCGCGATAATCCAACGAGCCAGGCTCTTTGTGTAGCATGCCGCTCATCGAATGAAAATGCAGCCGGTGCTTCGGCGCTTTCATGTCCGCAATGTCGAAACGCGTAACCAGCAGATGGCGCTTGTTTCCCTCTGGGACAAGCTTCGTATCCACCGAACGAATACCAGCTGCGGACGCCATACTGGCGTAAGCATGCTCGCACTGCGTCAATCCTCCACGGTTCGGCATGTCGAATTTGACCAGGCATGCATCCGCCAGGCCGTCCGGTTCGCCGACACCCATTAGCCCGTCAGGGTACACCAACACGAGAGCCTTCGGGTATGCACCGCCGGCCGTACCCCCCCGCGCCAATTGAGGCAGAACCGTTGACGGCACGCCTCGCTCGATCTCAAGCGCACCACGAGCCAACGAAGCCAGGGTGATCTCCTCCATGCGCGAGCTCGCTGCCTGACCATGAGGCGGTATCGCTGGCTTGAATTGCAGCGCTCCAATGCCCCGCGCTCCGCGCCAAGCCAACAGATCCAACGCCGATGGGGGGGCCAACTTTAGCCGCTCAAATTCCGAACGCGCGACTTTCTTGCCCCAAGCATCCGGCAAGCAGTCCGCAATCAGCCCGGGCAGGCCATCAATTCCTTTCGCGCCATCGAAGCCAACCGCCTTAAACGGCAGCGACACGGGCGAAAGGTTGCGGCCAAATTTCACCCACGCTTCGTCGTAAACAAAAAAGATCGTCCCGCGATTGACTAAATGCCCCACCACAGAACCGTCCGGCCACATTACCTGCATGTGGTATGGCGGTTTCATACGGCCGTCCTCTTCTTGCCGGCGCGACGACGCTCAGGCACGAGCAAATCTTTCAACGTCAATTCGGCAGCCGGTTCGGGCAGGAGCGTCCCTAATGCTTCGCTAGCGCCAAGAAAACCCAGCGTGCGCGCCACGTGTCGGAATTCCACCGAACCATCGCCCGCCTCGATCTTCCGATAAGTCGGGCGTGTGACGCCCACCGCGCGAGCTACATAGTCCTGCGAAAGGTTGCGATGCAGCCGCACTGTCTGGATGCGAGCACCCAGTTTTTGCATGGCCTCGACTTCGCCAAGTATAGAAAACATAATTTACAATGAATGAGGATATTCGCAGTTTTCGTCAAGTTTAATTATCATTGTAAAATTATTACAGCGATCACCTGCGGCAAAGTAAATCTTAGGACATTGAGATCGCAGCTTTCAGAGGGGAGTTTTCTTAACCAACAGCCAGGCCTATTAGCCGGGCGGCCTTGTCACTTGTACAACCATGACCTCATTTGAAAATTCTCGTCGGTTTCGAATGGTTAGCTGGCTGGGCGACTCTCGATGGGGCAACCGGCCTCGGCGAGCCAGTTCGTGCGGCGGCGT
>JANNHA010000025.1:0-8721 GCA_031404135.1 Verrucomicrobiota bacterium
GGCGCGCCGTTCCGAATACCCGGCGCGCCCAGCGGTCGCGCCCTACCATTAAAAAACCTCACCCCAGCACCAACGCCGCCGTCGGCATGGAGAGAATCAACACCACGATCCACATCTCGTCCCGAGAAAATCCAGCCCGGCCCGAAAGCCCTCGTTAGAAATTCTCGACCCCGCGACCCCGCGCGCTTACCTCTTCCATCCATGAATCTGAGTGCCCTCGAAGCCATGCACGCCCGTCGCTCCATCCGCGAGTTCGAATCCGAACTCGTACCCGCCGACGTCGTCCAACAACTCGTCGAGGCCGCCGGCCGCGCCCCCAGTTCCAAGAACACGCAACCTTGGCGCCTCTACCTCGTGCAAGGTGCCCCGCTCGAAGCCCTGCGCGCCGATTACCTCGCCGCCCTCGACTCCGGCAAACCTGCCGCCCCCGGCTACCAATATTCACCGAACCCCTTGCCAGACACACAAGCTGCCCGCGCCAAAGCCACCGGCATCGGCATCTTTCAACACAAAGGCATCGGCCGCGACGACGTCGACAAACGCCTCGCGCACAACCAGGAGAACTTCCGTTTCTTCGGCGCCAAACAGGTGTTTTTTCTCGGCACCCAAGAGGGTGCCTTTTCCCACGGCACGTTTCTCGACTGCGGCTTCGTTCTCGACAACCTCATGCTAGGCCTAACTTCGCTCGGCTACGGCTCCTGCCCGCAGTTCAGCGTGATGATTTTTCCCGACCTATTGAAAAAACATATTCCCAACAGCGCCGACACCCTCTTCATCGCCGGCCTCCCCTTCGGCCGTCCGAAGGCCAGCAGCCACGTCAACACCTTCCAACCCGCCCGCGAACCAACCAACACCTGGTTCAAGACCATCGGTTAAAGGCACAGTAAAAAGAAAGCCCTTTGACTCCAGACGACGAACCCTTTCTGGCCGCAGCAATGGCGACGCCGGACAAGATTCTGGTCACCGGCAATGTGAAGGATTTCCCGCCGAGGACACGGTCCGGCGTAAAAGTGCTTTCCCCGCGTGAGGCACTGACCACCGCCTGAGCGAAAGTAACCTACTGGTTTACCTTTTGCGGCGGAGAATAACTCCGGCCAACACACCTCTTCAACCGAGTGATCGCGGTTTTGCACAAAACCGTTTCAACCTTTCTCCAAGTCCTCGTGAAGCGTCGCCACAAGGCGGTCAAAAATCCGGCGCAACTCGGGTAACCGAGATGGCCATGCGCTGAACGGCACCCCTTGGGCGCTCACCCCAGTTGCCGAACCAACCAATCCGCCGCACTTCCCTTCGCCGACTGGTGCAGGATCGCGCGAAGTTTCTCGGCCCGCACCGCCGTCTCGGCCCGACGACTCGAGTCGTTCAAGCATGCTCGCAACTCGCCTGCCAACACCTCTGGCTTCGCCGCACCTTGAATGTATTCGGGGTACATCGGCTCCTTCAGCAATAGATTCGCTATGCCCAGATACGGCACCTTCACCAACAGCCGACCCAACACGTACTCCAACGGATGCGCGCGGTACATGACCACACCAGGGATTCCCGCCAACGCACAGCGCATCGACATTGTACCCGAACTCGTCAACACCGCCGACGCCGCCACAGGTTCGCCCGCCGGCCGCAATTCCACCCTTGAAGGCGGGTTGGCCGCCCGCAGCGCGGCGAGAATACCCTCACTCGGATAAATCGCGACAGCATCGCGCTCCGGAAACTTCGCATAAGCCGCCAGCATCACCGGGAAAATTCGCCCCACCGCCGAACCTCGACTGCCCGGCAAAAGCAGCACCGGCCCGTCCGGATCGTAGCGCACCGGCGAAACGACATGCTCCGCCATGAACGGATGCCCAACAAATTCCACTGGCAAATTCGTGTCCGCATACACCTCGGGCTCGAACGGGAAAATCACCGCCAGACCATCGAGATATTTCGCCATCTTGAAACGCCGACCCGCTCGCGACGCCCAAATCTGCGGACTGATATAATAGACCGTCTTAATTTTTCCGCCCGCTTTGGCCGAAAGCCCGCGATCAAACATCTGCTGCGCGATCCGCAAATTCAGGCCCGACGAATCAACAAAACACACCGCACGCGGCTGGTATTCACCGATCCAACGCAGCACCTCATCAAACAGTGCGCGAAAAAAAGAAAGGTGCTTCAACGTTTCGACAAAGCCGATCACCGAGGTCGTTGTCATGTCGTGCAACAATTGTGCCCCCGCCGCGCGCAACTTCGGTCCACCCAGTGCAGCCACGCGCAAACCCGGCCTTTGCGCGAGCGCCCCGCCCAACATCCGCGCCGCATGTTCGTCGCCCGAATGCTCCCCCGCGATGATCAGAAGATCAACGGACCCCGCACTCGGCGCAGGCAGACGAAATGGTGGAGCTTTTATCATGGAAGGTAGGGCGCGACCGCTGGGCGCGCCGTTCCGTTTCCGAGGTAGGGCGCGACCGCTGGGCGCGCCGTTCCGTTTCCGAGGTAGGGCGCGACCGCTGGGCGCGCCGTGTCAGTCGTAGTCCAAATATACGGCCAGTCTTCAGCGCACGTTACGAGCCCTTTGCGCACCGGATTCATGCGCACATAATGAGCTTTCTCGTCGAACGATTCGCCTGATCTAAGCCGATGATCAAAAAAATTCTGCTGCCACGTAACACCCGTCTTCTTCGCCGTCATTTCCTTGAAATTACTTATGACCCTTTTCATGGCCTCATCACTTGGAAACGAAACCAATAGGTGTAAATGATCCGGCATCAGCACCAATAGATGTACATGCCAGTCGCCTCTGGTTTGGCGAAACTCAACAGCCTCAAACAAAGTCGCCGCAATCTCCTGTTCGCAAAGCTGGTTTTCATTTCGCACCGCACAGCAAATCGTCACAAAAAAGACTGCACCACCCTGAACCCACGAAGGCACCCCATGCGGCGGTGCCTTTCTCCGAGGAAGGGCGCGACCGCTGGGCGCGCCGTTCAGCGGTGCCTTTTCCCGAGGTAGGGCGTGACCGCTGGGCGCGCCGTGCATCCCTTCCGGAATATGACCGCGATCAGGCTGGCTAGCTGCTATAGCATCCCCACCCGAACCCGGCGCGCCCAGCGGTCGCGCCCTACCCTCAATCCGCGTCTTCATTGCTTCTTAATCGCCCGGATTTGCTCCGTGATTGTGATCGCCACTTCGAGCGCGCTCTTGCCAAGCGCTGCGCCGACCTTCGGCTGCTTAGCCTTGGTGACGCTTTCCACGAAACTCGCTAGCTCGATAGCGAGCGGTTCGCCTTTTTCAATCGGAATATCGTCCACCGGAATCGAGCTCACATCGCCGGCCTTCGCCAGACCCACCTTCAACTTCAACCCATAGGCAATCAGGTCGCTCTTCTTCACCAAATGCCCCTTCTGATTCATAAAATCCAGTGAAAGGTAGGCGTTGTCCTGGAAAATGCGGATCTCGCGATTTTTCTTCAGGCTCAAGCGGCTCGCGCTGAGATTTGCGACGCAGCCGTTCGCAAACTGGATACGGGCATTGGCGATATCCTCGGTTTTGGAAAGTACGTGCATGCCCACGCTGTCGATTTTCTCAATCGGCGATTTCACCAGCGCCAGCACGATCCCGATGTCGTGAATCATCAAATCCAGCACCACGCCGACCTCTGTGCCACGCGTTTGATACGGCGCAAGGCGTTCGGTCGTGATGTAACCGGGACGATTAATTTCCTTCTCCAGAAAACTCATCACCGGATTGAAATGCTCGATGTGGCCCACCTGCACGATGCACTGCGCTGCCTGCGCCGCAGCCAGCACTTGCTCCGCTTCTTCGAGTGAAGCGCAGATCGGTTTCTCGATCAGCAAATGACAACGCTTCGCCAGCAACGGCAGCGCAACCTCGGCATGCCGATCTGTCGGAACCACCACAGAAACCGCATCACACACCTCACCCAGTTCTTCAATCGTAGCGAAGCGACGACAGTTATGCTTCGCACAAATCTCCTTCGCGCGCGCATCGTTCATCTCGAAAATGCCGGCGAACTCGACGTTCTTCATCGATGCGTAGATGCGCGCGTGGTGTTGCCCCAGCGAACCAACGCCGATCACACCGCAAACGATTTTTTCTTTTTTTGATTTAAACAACATCGTGGAGTTTTCCTTCGTGCAGGAGTGTTTTCCGGTTCGTCTTCGCCGCATGCACCGCGCTGTGAGTGACCAAAATAAGCGCGGTCTTCATTTCCGTGCAAAGGCCGAGCAACAGCTCGATCACCGCGTCGCCGGTCTTCTCGTCGAGATTGCCCGTCGGTTCATCGGCAAGAATGAGCTGCGGTGAATTCATCAAGGCCCGCGCCACGGCTACGCGCTGACGTTCGCCACCCGAAAGCTGCGACGGCAGATGATGCGACCGCTCGGCCAGCCCCACCTTCGCAAGCAGGTCCCTGGCCCGCGCCTTTTCCGCCGAACCAACCCGCCCCACCATGCGTCGCGCCATGAGCACATTCTGCAACGCATCGAGCTCCGGAATCAGGTAAAACGATTGAAACACCATGCCGAGATACGTCGCCCGCACCTGCGTGCCGATACTGGGCTTCCCATCCCAAATGACCTCGCCGCCATCCGGCACGTCGAGCGCGGAAAGCAAGTTGAGCAACGTCGATTTCCCCGAACCGGATTCACCGCGAATGCTCACGCTCTCACCCGCCGCCACCGACAAATCGACACCATTCAACACCACGATCTGGCGATCGCCGCTCAGATAGGTTTTGCACAACGCGCGGGCCGTGAGCACGGCTTCGCTCGCATTTGATCGAGGTAGGGCGCGACCGCTGGGCGCGCCGCGATTGGGATTTGGTTCAGCCGCGTTGTCTCGCCCGAACGGTTGTGGATTATCACTCACTGCGAAGCGCCTCCACGGGTTTGAGTCTCGCCGCACGCCAGGCGGGCAGCAGCCCGGCCAGCATCGAGATAAAAATCGAACTCACCACGATCAGTAAAATGTCGCTCATCGCGGTGTGCGACGGCAACTGGCTGAATTGATAAAACCGCTGCAACACTTCGTCGCGCTGCGTGATCTTGGTGACGAGCAGGACGAAATCATTGCGAAACGTCAGCGCCACAAATCCCATTCCGAGCCCGAGCAGTGTTCCGAAAACCCCGATGATCAATCCTTGAAAACAAAAACACGCCGCCACCTGCAACGGCTTCCCGCCCAGCGCGCCGATCAGGCCGATCTCACGCGTCTTGCGCACCACCGAAATCAACAACGAACTCGCCACGGAAAACCCCGCGACGATGACAATGAAGATCAGAAGGAAAAAAATCATGTTTTTCTCCAGCTGCAACACCCAGAGAAAATCGCTAAAACTGTCCATCCACGAGAGCGCCCGAATCCCCGGCGGCAACGCCGCGTTCAGCCGCGCCGCGACTTCATCCTCGTTCATGCCTTCGCGCACCCGCACGTTGACGCCATGCACCGCCGAGCCCAGCCCGTAAAGATCCTGAGCCAGGCGCAAGGTGCAATACACCGTGCTGCTATCGAGTTGTTGATGACCGATCTCAACGATACCGGCCACGCGCACTTCGCGCGGCATAAACACCTCGTCGCGCTTGAAACGTTCGATCATCAGCGGCGAATAGACCTCGATCTTGCTGCCCACGCTCGCGCCAATCGACTGCGCCAATTGTGAACTGAGCAACACCGAATCATCGTCAAGGTCATCGAGCGAACCAATCCGCACATACTTGCTGAGCTGTACGACCTTTTCCACGGTCGCCAGATCGAGCCCGCGCATGCCGGGATAAGCCGGTTTGCCGTGATACTCGATCATCAGCGCACCCGCCGCATACGGCGTGGCCGCCACGACTCCCGGCACAGACTCCACCTTCTTCAAAAGCCCGGCGTGGTCGTTAATATAGCCGCCCGATTTAATCTGAATCTCGCCTTCTGTATCCACAATCATGCGACGGATCTCGTAGCCGAAGCCGCCCATCACGCTCGTCACCACAACCAACAGCGCCACACCCAATGCCACACCCACCACGGAGATGAACGTGAAAAACGGAAACCGCCGCCCAGTCGGGAAAAGCTGCTTGAGGGCGAGGAAAAGATACCAGGGCATGGGAAAGACAAATGAAGAATGATGAATGCAGAATGTAGAATGCCTGTTAGCTCAAAATAATTCTGCATTCTTCATTCTACATTCTTCATTAGCCTGGCGCTACGCGCCTGGGCGCAGTTGCGGAAAGAGGATCACATCGCGGATGCTCTCCGCGCCCGTCAGCAAAATGACGAGACGGTCGATGCCCACGCCCATGCCACCGGCAGGCGGCATGCCGTGTTCGAGCGCGCGGAGAAAATCTTCGTCGATGTTCTGCTTTTCTTCGCCGGCCTGCGCTTCAAACATTTGGCGCTGCACGAACGGATCGTTCTGTTCCGAATACGCCGGGGCGACTTCCATACCGCCAATGATCAGTTCAAAAACGTCGATCGTCGTCGGATCATCGAGCGTGATCTTGGCCAGCGGACAGAGTTCCTTCGGCAAGTGCGTGACAAACGTCGGCTGAATCAACGTCGGCTCGATCTTCTTTGAGAAAACTTCGTTGGTGATCTCGAATTCTTCCCAGGCCGGATTGACCGAGAGACCCAGCTTTTCCGCGCCAGCGATTTTCTCCGCTTTGCTGCGGCCGAACCATTCGGCATCGCCCGTGGTCTCGCGAATGAGATCCTTGTACTTCACCTCGCGCCATTCACCGGCAAAGCTGATCATCGTGCCGCTGGCGGGATGAACGATCTGGCTCGTGCCGAGCACCTGCGTGCAGAGCGAGGTCAACAGATCTTGGATCAACGTCATCATGCCGCGATAGTCACTGTAAGCCTGATAAACCTCGAGCATGGTGAACTCGGGATTGTGGCGGCGCGAAATACCTTCGTTGCGGAAATTGCGACCGATCTCGAACACGCGATCAAAGCCGCCGACGAGCATGCGCTTCAGATAAAGTTCGAGCGAGATACGCAGCACGAAATCGATGCCGAGCGCGTTGTGGTGGGTATTAAATGGTTTGGCTGCCGCGCCGCCTGCGATGGATTGCAGCACCGGTGTCTCGACCTCGATGAACTTGCCATCTTCGAGAAAGCGGCGGATGTGCGAAACGATGCGCGAACGCAGAAGCAAGCGCCTGCGCGACTCCTCGTTGACGATCAAGTCGAGATAACGCTGGCGGTAAACCTGCTCAGGATCAGTTAGCCCGTGCCATTTCTCCGGCAACGGATGCAACGCCTTCGAGACCAGCGTGTATTTTTCCATGCGAACCGTGACCTCGCCGGACTTGGTTTTGAAAAGCGTGCCACTCGCGCCGATAATGTCGCCGAGATCGAGTTTCTTGAACGCGATGTAAGCCTCTTCACCGATCACGTCTTTCTTCACGTACAGTTGGATTTGGCCTTGCTGGTCGAGGATCTTAACGAATTGGCTCTTGCCCATGTCTCGGATCGTGACGAGGCGGCCGGCGACGCCGACCGAGACGACGTTTTCCTGACCATCGACGTACGCCTTGATCGCGTCGCCCGAGAAATGCGTGGTCGTGAAATTAGCCCGAAACGGGTCCTGACCCGCCGCGCGCATATCCTGCAGCTTCTTCAGCCGCACAGCATATTGGTCATGGGAAATATCGGTGGAAGGAGTGTCGCTCATGGAACCGGCAACGCTGAAGCCCCACCGCCCCCGGGGCAAATGGAAACTGGGGATGTGCGCACGGAACGCGATGAGCATCACAATCCTGCTCCGCGCTTGCCTCGCTCTTCGTGGAAAGCATAAACAACCAAAAGATCCCCACTTACCTCGCCCATGATCCAATCCTTCGCCGACCGGGATACCGAAGAGCTTTTCCACGATGAAAAGAACCGCCGCTTCGCCCCCATCGCACGGGTCGCCCTGAGAAAACTTTACCAACTCAACCGCGTTGGCCAGTTAACCGACCTCGCCGTTCCGCCCGGCAACCACCTAGAGCCCTTGCAAGGCAAGCGTCGCGGCCAACATTCCATCCGCATCAACGACCAATGGCGCATTGTCTTTCAATGGACCACCAGCGGTCCGGCCGAGGTTGCCATCGTAGATTATCATTGAGCTCTGCCCGTATAACGCCATACGTTATAGCCATGAACCCGCCCATCACACCCGGTGAAATTCTATTGGAAGAATATCTGATCCCGATGGGCATCTCGCAAAACGCCATGGCCCGTGCCATTGGCGTGGCCCCGAGGGCGATCAACGAAATCGTGTTGGGGCGCCGAGCGATCACGCCGACGATGTCGATCCGCTTCGGTGCATTTTTTCAACAAACGCCCGAGTTCTGGCACGGCCTCCAAATCGAGTGCGATTTCCGCGCCTTGGCGAGGAAACGCAAGCAGCTTACCGCCAAAATCCAAACCGCGCACGACCTGACAGTGAAGAACCAGCAGACAGCGGCCTGATACTGTCCGATTACCCCGTTTTGGTAGGGCGCGACCGCTGGGCGCGCCGGGTATTCGGAACGGCGCGTGTCCAGGTGCACGATATCGGCCTCGGCCAGGCTGATCGACGACGCCACCTGGGCCAGCACGCCCTTGCCGTTCCTGACCATCACGTACAGGCTGGTATCGAAGGCCCGGCTCAGGTCCTCGGCCCACTCCACGTGCATCCAGCGTTCGCTGTCGCGTTCGAACAGGCGCCTGCCGGTGGGGCATTCGCCGGTGTGCACGAGCAGCCCTTCGCCA
>JANNHA010000026.1:0-1707 GCA_031404135.1 Verrucomicrobiota bacterium
GCAACCCTGGGCTGGATGCCGTTACCCCGTTGGGGTAAGTCAGTCGGTGACAAACTGTCACCGACTGAAATCCGGCCACCGCCGCGTCAGCCAGTCGGTAACAAATTGTTACCGACTGAAAACCGGCGGCATCTTCATCACCCAACCGGTTACAACTTGTAACCGGTTGAAAACTTCTCCGAATTCACGCAACCTCACCCCATCGTCATGAAAAAAGAACTGGTAGCTTTTGAAGGCCACGAAATCCGCCGCCACTACGACGAGCAGACCGAGACGTGGTGGTTTTCGGTCGTGGACATTATTCAAGTGCTGACGCAGCAGCCGGATTACAAGGCCGCGCAGAATTACTGGAAAGTCTTAAAACACCGATTAAACAAGGAGGGAAGTCAGTTGGTTACAAATTGTAACCAACTGAAATTAGAAGCCGCCGACGGCAAAAGCTACCTCACGGAGGTCGCCACCGCCGAGACGTTGCTGCGCCTCGTCCAAAGCGTTCCCAGCCCCAAGGCCGAGCCGATCAAACTGTGGCTGGCCAAGGTTGGCTACGAGCGGATGCAGGAAATGGCCGACCCCGCCCGTTCGCTCGCCCGCGCCCGCGAGACGTGGCAGCAACAGGGCCGCAGCGCCAAATGGATCGAGCAGCGCATGACCGGGCAGGAGACGCGTAACAAGCTCACCGATTATTGGGCCGGGCATGAAATCAAAAAAGGCGATGAGTTTGCCATCCTCACGAACATCATCCATCAGGAATGGTCCGGCGTGGGCGTGACGGCGCACAAGAATCTCAAAGGTCTCAAGACCGAAAACCTGCGCGATCACATGAGCGAGGCGGAATTGATTTTCACCGCGCTGGCCCCGTTAGATAACCGACTCAACTAATGTTTTACGTTTACGTCTTGCAGAGCTTGAAGGACGGTGGGTTCTACACCGGATATTCGGATGACTTGAAGCGACGGTTTGCTGAACACGGCAACGGCGACGTCATTTCAACCAGGAATCGGTTGCCTGTGAAGCTGGTCTATTACGAGGCATCGTGTAATCAACAGGACGCCCTCCATCGCGAGAAATATCTCAAGACTGCTTGGGGCAAGCGTTATGTCAGAACTCGATTGCGAAACTATCTAACGGGGCGAGCGGAGTTGTCCACCCGCCAGATCGCCGAGAGCGTGTCGGCCACCGGCATGATGGAAAATAAGGCCGCTGCGAAGACGGGCGGGCGCATCGCCAAAAAGGCGCGGCTGGAACTGGAAGCTAAAACCGGACGCAAGGTGGTCACGCGCGAAAATTATCTGCCCCCGTCCAAAGCCGCGAAGCAGATCACATGAACGAAGCCGAGACACGCGCCGAGCACATTGATCCCGCGTTGAAAGCGGCGGGCTGGGGCGTCGTCGAGGGCAGCCGTATCCGGCGCGAGTATCCGATTTCGCCCGGTCGTATTGAAGGACACGGCAAACGCGGGAAGGCGCTCACCGCTGACTACGTTTTGGAATATCGCAACACCAAGCTCGCCGTGGTCGAGGCCAAGGCATGGGATGAGGAACTGACCGAAGGCGTCGGGCAGGCCAAGAATTACGCGGGCAAGCTCGCCGTGCGCCACGCCTACTCCAGCAACGGCCAGGGCATTTACGCTATCGACATGCAGACCGGCCAGGAAGGCGAAGCGGCTGCCTACCCCACCCCCGACGAACTTTGGGCCAAGACCTTCGC
>JANNHA010000027.1:0-85379 GCA_031404135.1 Verrucomicrobiota bacterium
GTCCGTGGAGGCGTTTTAGCGGGATTAGTCGGTTGCTGACCGCGCGGCTGAGTAAACGAAGCCGAGCCGCGCGGTCCCCGCGAGCGCCCGGCCTTGCGGACCGGGCCGTAGGGAGCGAACGCGACCGGAGCCGCAGGCCGAGCCCTGAGCCTAGGCGAAGGGCGAGCGGGCACGCCGACCCGCCGCCTAGGCCCAAAGCGTAGCGACGGCCGTGGTTCGGGCGGCGGTTGAGGCGAGCCCGGCAGCCTGCCGGGCGCAGCGGAGGGCCGGGGCTAGATCGGCGGTCGCCGACGTGACGTAACGCAGCGCAGCGGAGTGGAGGAACGACGGCGACGGCGCGGGTTGGCGGAGCGCCGCTTCCGGCCGGGCTACTGCACCGGCCACGCCGCCGCCCGGCCCGACCGCACTCCACCGGACTGGAGCGACAACGGAGCGGAGGGAGGAAGCAGGGCGAGTGCCGGATCGGAGGAGTCTGCGACGGAGAGCGGGCACGAGACGTGCCGCTTGGTTCAGTCTTTCGGGCGTTTGAAAACTACCGAGAACGTGTCTCCCTCAGGTTTCTGATGAGCGATCACCGCGTATAGCGTATCAGTTTGCTGATAGATTTTCTGTTCACGCACGCCTTTTGTAACCCAGAACGCCGTCACGGTCCGGCTTGTTTTTGCAGCAAGCATCGTCTCGGCCTCCGATTTTCCAGGAACCCCAAGAGTCTCAAGATAGCTCCAGCCTCCTTGTTCCATCTTCGAGACCAGAGCAGGCAGATCGAAAGCACCCTCCGACTGCCCAGCCTTCGAACACGAAGCAAACATCACGCCACTCAAGATGACGGTAAGAACTCGGATAAACGTTGAAGTCTTCATTTGACGATAAGGGTTCCAGAACCTTCTGCCGAAGCTTTGAGATAAAGCTCGGCTCCGATGTAGCCGGAGAAACCCGCGCGAACCCCGTAATCAAAACTCAGTGGGTCGCTAAATGCGAAGGAGACGTTCGCATACGGATTAAACGACAAACCAGCACCCGCTTTTCCACCGACCTCGATAGTGATTGAACCGTCCAAGCTATTTTCGCACAGCTTGCACTCTGAGGTGCGCGAACCTTCACCCTCTACGCCTCCGAAACCTTTTTCGGGATTTTTTGCAAACCTACCCTTAGAGTTATGCAGACGTCCGTTTCGGTCACGCTTGAAGCCCTGATTTCCTCCGGCACCATAACCAAATCCTGCTTGAGTTGATATTTCAACGGTTACATCTGCCATCAATCCAGCGCGACCATCAGCGTATTTGCACGCAACAACTGAGCCGCTTACCGAGGCCTCTACTGACCATTTGCCACCAGGATAAGGTACCCAAATAAAAGTCCATGACACATTAACACCACCTTCGACACCAGGGAGCCGCTGACGCAACTGCTGAATCATCGATGCAGCATTCGCAGAATAGTTCTGTGCACCTTGTCCCCAATTAGGCACGTAAGGTGGTGTTGGATACGGATGAACTAATCCAAATGAGTCTTGCCCTGCCCCCGCGCCATTTGGTCCACCGAAGAAATAGTCTAAACCGAGTGGATCAACGCGATTTAATACATCATTTCCAACCATTCCGTAGAGGTTTGCTCCGCCGCGTTCCTCAATCGGATCCCTACTTGGCCAACGCCCGGTGGACGGGTTGTAATATCTTAGGCCGTAGTAACGCACACTCGATGCGCTTTTCGTAGCCGCAGGCCACGCAACTAGACGCAGTTTTTCGGCCCAGCGCGCACGCAGGCGAGGGCAAAGGTTCGGCGTTGGGATCAGCTAAAAGCACGCCCGATACGTTGGTGGTTTTTAGTAGCTAGGGGAAGAGGCTTTTTCAGGTTCCTCGCTGTTTTCAAAGGGTGGCGCGTGGGTAAGAAAAAGACATGGGTTGCCCAGAGGGAAAACTGTCATTCCGAGCGCTGCGCGAGGGATCCACTTGAGCTAAGCGGAAGACGTCAGGTCATGACTCTTGACAAAACGGTGGCTTCTGGTTCGGCAACGTCGTTCAATGATCCGCGAGGTTCTCTCAATTGGGAAGGACGATTTTGTAGGCTGCCGCGGTATCGCGAGCCGGTGGTTGTCGTTCGCATCGTCGCCATCATTCGCGACGATCTTGGGCGGCTAGGTGAAGAGCGGCGAGCGCGTTTTTAGATCACTTCAACCAAACGGCTGCCCTGCGTCACCAGCGCCACCACACCCGCTACGCGTGGCATAATCCACGCCTGCAGCACGCGGTTGGTCGTATTGCCCACGCGCAGCCAAACGATCTCGGGCGCGCTCTCAGCCTGCGCGGAACGCACGGCAAAATCCTCGTCCTTGGTCACGATGACCGCGTTTTCGCGCAGGGCATGAGCCCAGATCGCAGTGTCAGCAGCTTCACGCAGGCCCCGTCTTCGACGTGCGCTGCTTCCTGACCAGCCTCCCGCAGCCAACGCGCCAGCGCAGGCGGCAATTGCGCATCGACTAAAAATTTCACGTGGCGAGCGAGAGGACCGCGTGATCGACCTGCTTGGCCGCGTATTCAAGCGACGCCTGGATGTCTTCCCGCTCAAGGTACGGATAACTTTCGAGGATGTCTTTTTCGCTCGCTCCGGATGCAAGCATCTCGAGGACATCTTTGACGCGGATGCGCATGCCCCGGATGCACGGGCGCCCACCGCATTGGTTCGGGTTAAACGTGATTCGTTGCATTTGGCTCATGTCTCCACGCCACCTGACGCCGCCTCGTCCGCAAGCTCGGCTTCCTCCTCGGTCAGTTCTTTCTCTAGCTCGGCGGCTTGCGCGTCGAGCGGGATGCCCACCTAGGTGGCCGGGTACGTTCTCAAACTGGAGGCCGCGTATTACATTCCTTTCATTGCTATTAATTAGTGTTAATAAGTGGTTTTTAATCTGCGGATTCTAGGTTTATTGGGGCGTTAACAGGAGAAAGCCCGGATATACCATCCGAACGCGCGCAACCAACTCCTACACCTAGACGCTTTCGGTCAATGCCAGCAACGCCACGACCTATGCCAAATCGATGCGGGGCTTGGTGAATTATTTCGATGCGCCGAACACCCGCTACGTCAGGTTCTCAGTGACGAACCTCGGGAATGATAAATCGTGGACCTTGGGGCCCGCGCAGGTTGCCGAACTCAGCGTTTTTGACGAAACGACTGGGGCGTTTAGCAGCGTCGGGAACGACCGGAATGAACGCCGATTCCTTGCTGGAGTTCCGCAAGAAACTCGCTGAAATAAAAATATCCTTCTCCGTTGGTGAAGAAAACATCCCTAGACTTATGAAAACACGCATTGCTTACCTCCTCAATCAGGTCCTCAAGCGCTGTCCCAAATCCGGCCGCGTGGTCGGTGTGCGGCGCGATACGTGGCTCGCGCGCTGCCTGTTTCCCCTCGTGGGCTTGTTGGCGATCGGATGGTTCCTGTTGCGCACGCTGCCGGAGCCGCGGCGCGCCACTTATCCCTGCCAGCAAGCGGCAGTCGGCATCGGCGTCGGCTTCCTCGCCTGGCTCGGTACTTTGCTGCTGGCAGTGACGGGCCTGCGCTTTGTCCGTCGGCACGCGGGCGTTGTTGCAACCGTGACCTTGACGGCGGCCTTATTTGCAGGCGGGTATTACTCGATCGGGTTCAGCCAGTCGACGACGGCCGCTCCCGTGAAAAGCCCTTTGTCGGCCACGCCGCAAGTTTTCACCTCTCCAGAGGGACCAAATCAGCCGATGGGCGAAGGGAAAGGAATCTTCCCCGGTCGCGTTGTGTGGAGTCAGGATTTCAACGCGTCCAAATGGGACGGCCAGACCGGCCAGTGGTGGGACGACCAGAACACCGATCAAGCGGCTGTAGACAAAATGTTTTCTCAATCCATCCAGTCACTCACTGGTGCCAAGGCGGATGCCGCCGCGTGGGAGAAGCTGTTCCAGAATTTCAATGCCACCCATGACCGGGCCGAGCGCGGTTATCAGAAGGGCGAAAAGGTCGTCCTCAAAATCAATGCCAACGCCGACGGCAAACCCGGACCTTGGGGAGATTGCGGCCATCCCAGCCCGCAAGCGCTCTATGCGATGGTTCGGCAATTGATTGAAGTGGCCGGCGTGCCGGGTGACTGCATCACGATCACCGATCCTTCCCGGATGATCAAAGACGAAATGATTTCCAAGATCAGGGCCAACACTGGTGCCGAGTTCCAGAAGGTGAAGATGGCGGATACGGTCGGTGGCACGGAAGCTTGGCGTTCTGTCGCCAAGCCGGACATGACCGCGCCGGTGCATTTTCAGATGCCCGACGGGAAAGGACTGACGCTCTATTTGCCGCAGGATTTCACCGACGCCACCTATCTGATTGATTGCGCCGTGGTCCGTCCCCACCGCGTCTTCGGCTTGACGCTGTGTTTCAAGAATCATTTCGGATCGGTTTATGACGCCGGTCTCAAAAAGTTCAATCCGACCAAACTGCACGCCTTCGCGCTCTGGAGTTATGCCACGCCTTACCAGCACGGCCAATATAACGGACTGGTGCCGCTCCTCGGGCACAAAAATGTCGGGGCCAAAACGCTGCTGTATTTTGCCGACGGTCTCTACACCGCGCCGAACCAGTCGGACACCAGCAAAGTGGTGCGCTGGAGCACGCAGGGCAACCGCTGGTTTTCGAGTCTGCTCATGGCGCAGGATCCGGTGGCGATGGATTCCGTCGCCATGGATTTGATTTCCACCGAACCCAATCTGACCACCCAGCCGGATGGCAAACCGAACCAGAGCTTCAACGGTAACCAGGACGGTTATCTGCACGAGGCGGCGCTGGCCGACAATCCGCCGTCGCACGCCAAGTATGATCCCGAAGGCGACGGCACGGCGCTGGCCAGCCTCGGGGTGCACGAGCATTGGAACAACGCCACCGACCGGAAGTATTCCCGAAATCTGGGCACCGGGAAAGGCATCGAGCTCATTTATCTCGGGAATCTCTGAGCCGGGCTGACGGGTGAAATTCCAACTGTCATCTGATTATTACTTAAGAAACAGAGCCATGAACCCAATCTATTCCCTATGCATCATCGGCGGACTTTGCGCCGGCCTTTTTTTCAACACGGCCTTGGCGCAGGCCAACGCCAACGCAACGGCGCCGTGGGTGTCGCTCTTTAACGGCAAGGATTTGTCCGGATGGATGATCACGGGAGATCCGGCCGGCAAAGTCTGGGTGGCCGACGGCCAGATCAATTGCCAGCAGACCGCCCAAACCAAGGAACATACATTCGTCTGCACCGAAGCCATGTATGGCGATTACATCTTCGAGGTCGATGTGAAGATCGACGGCGCGTTCAACAGCGGGGTTCTTTTCCGCTGTGTGGATATGCCGAAGGGCGCACATCCGTCGATCCCGGGGCGGTCGGAACCTTCAGCGCTGAATGGTTATCAGGTGAAGATCGATCCCACTCCGCGCAAGTGGACGGGTGGCATCTTTGACGACTTCGGCCCCGATTTCGTGTGGTATTACTCGCTGGAAAAAGATCCCCGCGCCCGGGATGCGTTCAAGTTGGAGGAATGGAACACGTTTCGCATCGAGGCCATCGGGAGCGATATCAAGGTCTGGGTCAACGGCGTGCCGACCACTCATATGACACACGGCAAATACACGGACGGCCGCATCGCTTTCAAAATCCACTCGCTCGTCAGCCTCCCTGAACTGCCCAACGTCGTGGGCCATTTCAGAAATATCCGCATCATCACTGAACAACCCGCGTCTTACGCGCAGAGCATGGATCTGCCCGCGAGAATTATCAAATGAACGCAAACCCTTCCCTCCACGAAACTCCCACCCAGCGGCGATTCTTCGCGCGAGCGGCTATCATCATCGGCTCGCTGGCGATGTCCGTAGTCATGTTCGGCCAGGCGGCAACGGTCGCATCCGCTGAAGCTGTCGAAGCGCACGAGCTGCGACTCGGCTGGAACATTAGATCCGTCGAACCGGGCACCGCACTGACGCCGGAACTCTTGGACGCGGCGGATGGATGGCTGTCCGTCGCGGCCATGCCCGCGATGGTGCCGGACGTGCTTCTCGCCCACGGGAAGATCGAAGCCCCCTGGCTGCCGGGCGGCATGGAGAAATGTTTCTGGATGGGGGAACGCGACTGGGTTTATTCCCTGAAATTTGCGGCGAAACCTGGCCGCGCGAGCCGTCTGCGTTTCCTTGGCCTCGATGGCAAGGCGGAGGTCTATCTCAACGGCAACCTCATCGCGTCCCACGCGGATGAGTCCGTCCCGCTCACCGTCGACGTCGGCACCGCGCTACGCCCGGAGAATTCTCTCGTGCTCCGCTTCCGCGCTTCCGCCGACAAGACAGCCGGAGCGGGGAGTCAGCGCCCTGCGGGCACTTACCTGGGCCCCAATCCGGTAGTGACCTCAGTCGGTATCTTCGACCAGGTGTGGCTGGAAACATCCGACGGCAA
Organism: Verrucomicrobiota bacterium; assembly: GCA_031404135.1. GTDB lineage: Bacteria > Verrucomicrobiota > Verrucomicrobiia > Opitutales > Opitutaceae > JADKHC01. The sequence continues at coordinate 6,447 of JANNHA010000027.1, forward strand.
CACGCTGGAGGAAGCGGTGGTCGACGCCTCGCTGGATGAGTCGTTGAGTCAGGGAACGTTGACCATCACGACGGCGGGCCTCAGCCAGTTGCCAGCGCTAAACGTCCGCGTGCGCGTGCTGGACCCCGAGGGTAAAGCGGTGGCGGAATCAATCACCGCCGCGAACGTGACCGAGGGTAGTTTCAACGGCCGCAGCGTGCTGAAAGTGCAGCGCCCGCGCCTCTGGTGGCCGCGCGGCTACGGCGACCAACCGCTGTATCGGGTGCAAGTCACGTTGTTCGCCGGCGAGCGCCCGCAGCAGACGTTGCAACGCACGATCGGTTTCCGGCGCGTGACCATGGAGAAGCCCATGCGTTTTGTGGTCAACGGGGTTCCGGTCTTCCTGCTCGGCGGCGATTGGGTGACGCCTAACTTGATGAGCCGCGTGTGGGATCAGCCGCGCATGGAACGGCTCTTTGCTCTGGCGGGGAATGCCCACTTCAACGCTTTCCGCATCTGGGGCCCGGTCATGGCACCGCACGACAACTTTTACGAAATGGCAGACGCCCGGGGGATTTTGCTGTGGCAGGACTTCTCCCGGCTTCCCCTAAAGCCGGACGAGGAGAGTCGCGCGCGTTGTCGCGAGAAGGCGACCCGCCAGATCAAGCGCCTCAAACATCATCCGTCCGTTCTCTCGTGGTGCGGCTGCAACGAATCGGCGATGTGGGCGCACGAGGATTACAACAAAGACTTCACCGATCACGGACCCTGGACCGGTTTGGCCGCGGCGGAAGAGGTCGGGGCAATCTGCAAACAGCTCGATCCCGAGCGCTATTATCAGCCCAGTTCACCTTTTGGCGGCGCGAATCACAACGACCCCCGCGAGGGCAACACCCATGGCTACACCAATATGTGGTTTGTGCCCGGCTATGACTACTTGAATTTCGCCAGCGAGGACACCCGCATCGCCGCGCCCGTGGTCCACAGTTTGAAGCGTTTTATCAAGGCCGAGCATCTTTGGCCGGCGGGTTATTCCACGCTCTCACTTCACGGCAACAAGCTTCCCTTCCCGGAGAGCTGGATGCCTTATACCACTTCCGAAAGCTGGAAAAAAACCGGACCGGTCGAGCAGTTCTACGACGCGACAGATCTCCCCGGACTCGTCTATCGGCTCGGCATGGCCGAGGGAGTTTATTATCAGGACACCGTCGAGCGCCAGCGCCGCGGCCGTCCCGCCGAAGAGGAGAGCGACCGTCGCAACTGTGGCGGCTATCTCGTCTGGAAATACAACGACTCTTGGCCGCAAATTTATGCCGCTAAAGTCGATTTCTTCCTCGAACCCTATCACGCCTACTACACGCTCCGACGTGCCTACGAGCCGGTGATGCTGTCCTTCGACATCGACACGTTTATTCACTTGTGGGCGATCAACGACAGCACCGCGCCCGTCAGCGGCACGGTCAAGATTCAGCTCTACCACCTCGAGCAAAATGTATTCCGCAAAGAGATCGTGCGCGAAGTCACCGTGCCGCCGGGGAAATCCCAAGTTGTCGTGCGCCTGGACCAGGCTGGTATTCGCGCTTTCCGTCGCGAACATATCCTCTTCGCCACGTTGACCGACTCATCGGGAAAGGTGCTGGCACGCACCAACGCCTTGGCAGACATCGAGCGCCGGCTCGCTTTTCCGGACGCCAAGCTCGACGTCAAAGTCGTGGACGGCGCGCTGGAGATCACCACCGACAAATTTGCCCGTGCCGTAACACTGGAAGGCGATGCGGCCGGCGACGCCTTCGGCTGGTTTTTCGAAGATAACTATTTCGATCTTCTGCCCGGCGAGAAAAAAGTGGTGCGCATCCTGGGTGATCACGCAAAAGGCCGGATCAACGCCAAAGCGTGGTATTCACCCCACACCGCCACCGTGGACTGGCAGCGCGCCCTTCCCGTTAAAGTCAGCCGTTGAACCAGCATTCATTTCCGGAACAGCCATATTCTATTATTCCCCGATGAACTATCCCCTGCTCACCGTCCTCGCGTTCGCCCTGCTGGCCGTCACCAGCAGTCCCGCCGCCCCGCTCCCATCCCGTGACCTCGCTCCCGCCACAGACGGCGCGTTCCGCTTCGGCCAATGCCACGCCAGCCTGCAGGCCGGCGTGTTGCGCATCGGCAACGGACGGATCGAACGTACCTGGCGCGTCGAAGGCGACGGCAGCCTAACCACCCACTCGCTCCTCGACTCTGCCCAAAGCCTCGAGTGGGTCGCCGGCTCCGGGTCGACCGCGCCAGCCACGGAGCCACCACCCTGCGCACTGACCGCCGAGAGCGGCCCGGCCGGTCCCACCGAAGAGCCGTCGCTGCTCGCGACGCTGCGCGTCCACCCCGGCACCGGCGGACCGATCTACCGTTTCCAGATTTTCGCCAACACCGCCGCCATCGTCGCCGACCGCACGCTCGCGGGGCCACCCGCCGTCGGCGCAGCCGCGTTGGGGCAACTAAACCGCCTCGAATCGTTCACGCCCGCCCCGGCCGGCTGGACGCTCACGCGCGTCCGGATCTTTGGCCGCACCGATCTCCACGAAGGCCCGGTCGTGATCGAGCGCCCCGGGCTCGCAGTGACCGCCGAAGACACCAACGATTCCGAACGCATCGCCGACGGCGCGCGATTTCGCGGCAACGTCTTTTTCATCGAAGACCCGCGCACCTCTGCCGGCGTACTTTGGCTCAAGTACGCACCATTAGCCGACGAACGCCCGCGCGCCATCGACGACAAAGGCGCCGTCGTTCAACGCCTCTTCGACCTCACCGTCGCGCACGGTCAGGTGATGCTCGACAGCCACGAACTCGCCGCCACCGGCGGCCAGACCTACCGCACCGTCTCGCTCGTTTACCAAGGCGGGCGCGCCGGCCGCATCGCCGCACTGCAACGTTACCACCGGCAGATGCGCACCTACCAGCCGGGCCGCGACGGCCTCATCCTCTGCAATTCCTGGGGCGAGTGGAACAGCCGAAAAAACCTCAGCGCGCCGTTCCTCGTGCGCGAGATCGACGCGGCGGCGAAGTTGGGCGTGGACGTCTTCCAGATCGATGCCGGTTGGCAGAACGGCTCGTTTCCAGAGACCGTCGATAGGACAAAGCGCAACACCGTCGGCCACTACGGCATCAGCCCGCGCTACTGGAATTTTCACCCGGAGATCCTGCCCAACGGCCTAAAGCCCCTCGTCGCCCAGGCCCGCGCCCACGGTATGCAGTTTGGCCTCTGGTTTTCGCCCGACTCCTTCAACGAGCTCGGTGCCTGGGAAAAGGACAAAGCGCGCGTCCTCGAACTGCACGCCGAGGGTGCCAGCTACTTCAAATTCGACTTGCTCCGCATCTTCACGCCCCGCGCCGAAGACCATTTTCAACGCCTCGTCGAGGAGCTGATCCACGAAACCGGCGGGCGGTTGACAATCGACCTCGACGTCACCGGTGGCCACTCGCCGCGCCCCGGCTATTTCGGTAACCCGCACCACGGCCCGATCTTCGTTGAAAACCGCTTTACCAACTTCCCGTTAAACGCGCCTCCGGGCACCCCGCCCAGCGATTTCTGGCCGCGCAAGGACCGCTATTTCCCTCACTGCACGCTGCGCAACCTCTGGCTGCTCGCCCAGTATTTCGACCCGGTCCGGCTTCGCATGGAGTTCATGAACAACCTCCGTAACCAAGACCTCTATGGCGACGATCCCCTCGCGCCGGCGCACTGGTCGCCGGAGTATGTTTTCGCCACCGTGATGTGCTCAAGCCCCCTCGCTTGGATGGAGGTGCAGCAACTTCCCGCGGTTTACGTTGAAAAAGTCGCGCCGCTCGTCGCCATCTGGAAGGCGCATCGCGAGGCGATGTTTCGTGGCGATCTGATTCCCATCGGCACCGAGCCCAACGGCCATGCATGGACCGGCTTCTTCTCGGCGGCGCCCGACCGCACCGGCGGTTACGCGCTACTCTTCCGCGAGGACAACGACATCACCTCGTTCGAACTGCCGCTCCCGTTGCTCACAGCAGGCAACTTCGAAGTGACGACCCTTGCCGGCCAGGGCACGGCCCGCGTGAACGGCGACCGGCTCCACGTCGAGCTGCCCGCCGCCCGCAGCTTCGTGTTCCTGAAACTCCAGCGGAAATAAAATCCTCCACCCACCCGCTCAGGAATCATCTGCCCGCATTGCAGCAACCAGCCGATCAGCCCCAACATTCCGAATGTGCGTCCGCTACACCTTGCACAAATCCGACGCCGCCCTGGCCGCCATCACCCGCGCCTTGAAACGTCAACTGGCCGCTCCCGACTGGGTCGTGCCTCGGTACAACGTGACCCTGACCCAAACCATGCCCGTGGTTGCCGCCGGTGACGAAGGCCCCGAGCTACGACGCATGCGCTGGGGCATGATCGCCTTTTTCGAACGCGAGAAAACCCAACCTCAACTGCTTCCGAACGCCAAAGCCGAAACCGCGCAAAATCTGCCAACGTTTAAAAACGCGATCGCCAAACGCCGCTGCCTTGTGCCTGCCAACGGGTTTTATGAATGGAAAACCGTGGGTAGGCTAAAACTCCCCCACGTTTTCATGCTGCAAAATGAAGCGCCCTTTGCCTTCGCAGGGATTTGGGAGCCCGGCATCGATACCGAACCAGCAAGTTTCTCGATCCTGACCACAGAGCCAAATGCCCTCGTCGCCCCCATCCACAACCGCATGCCCATCATCCTCACCGAGGAGACCATGGCGCGCTGGCTTGGCTACGAACCACTCGCCACCGACGAATATCAGTCTCTCGTCCGCCCGCTCGACCCCGCCCGCATGACCGTCCGCCCCGTCAGCCGCTACGTCAGCAACACCCGTAATGAGGGCCCCGAATGCCTTGCCCCACCGCCAGAAGCAGAACCAGAACTGCAATTCGAATAACCGCGCTTGCCTTCAGCTAAAACACCCATCACTTGATAGCCTATCAACTGAAAGGTATGACTGAACGCCAGGAACAAATTCTCGATTTCGTCCGCGAATACCAGGAACGCGAAAGCGTCCCCCCCTCCACGCGTGAAGTCGCCCGCCACTTCGAGTGCAGCCAGCCGACCGCCGTCCAACACCTGCAATCGCTCGCCCGCAAAGAGCAGTTGGAAAAACTTGCCGATGGCAAATGGGGTCTTAAATCCGCCGCCGTCCAAAGTCATCTCTTCTCCATCCCCATCTACGGAACAATTCCCGCCGGTCTGCCCACCCTCGCCGAACAGCGACCCGACGAAACCGTTTCCCTCAACCCCTCTCTCTTCGGCCTCTCCCGCACCGACACCACCCGACTCTGGGCCCTCCACGTCCAGGGCGACTCCATGATCAACGCCGGCATTCTCGAAGGCGACCTCGCCATCATGGTCAAACGCGAGCCCAAGCCCGGCGACATCATCGCCGCCCTCGTCGACGGCTGCACCAGCACCCTCAAGCGACTGGTTCAGGTCCGAGGTCAACTGGTGCTGCGCGCCGAGAACAAGCGCTACCGCGACATCGTCCCCGAACACCTCGAAGCCCAGGGCGTATTGGTCGGGGTGATACGCCGGAACATCCAATGAAGATTTCCCACCGTGTCCGCCACCCCGACCACGCTCACTGCGCTGCGGTCGCTTTTGGCCGCACGCTTCCCGGAAAAACCCCGGAAGCCCCAGGGCCACGTGCCCAGCGGCGTCACGGCCATTGACCAACTTCTCGGCGGCGGCGGCTTCGCCATCGGCCAGCTCACCGAACTCGTTTCGCAAGCTCCCTCCAGCGGCGGACAACTGATTCTCAACCGCCTGCTCCTCGCCACCCGCCAAGCCCGCCAACGCGTCGCGCTCATCGACGGTGCCGACGCCTTCGCCCCCGAAACCCTGCCCGCCGACGCACTCCGCCATCTCATCTGGGTACGTTGCCGAACCACCGCAGATGCTTTTTCAGCCACCGATCTCCTCGTGCGCGATGGCAATTACGCCGTCGTCACCCTCGACCTGCGCGGCCTCCCCGAAAAAAGCCTCCGCCAACAACCCGCCGCCACCTGGTACCGCCTTCAACGCGCCGCCGATGAATCCCCCTCCGCCTTTCTCGTTCTAACACCCTGCCCGCTCGTGCCCGCCGTGCCCTGGCGACTGGTTTTTAAAACGCCGCTTTCGCTCGCGACACGTCGCACGCCACAGGAAGAAATCGCCGCCCAACTTGCCGTGGAACTCATCCGAGGCCACGCACACGCCGCAAAAGCAGAACTCGCCGGATGAACTTCGCCGTCCTTCAAGTTCATAACTTTTCCCTCCACGCCCTGCGCCGCAGCCAGGCCGACTTCGCCTCACGTCCGCTCGCCATCACCCACGGCGAAGGTCGCCACGCCATCGTCACGGAAGTTTCCCCCGAAGCGGTCGGCGTCGAAGCCGGCATGGCCGTCACCATCGCCATGGCCCGCTGCCCAGGCATCGCCCTGCAACCCCGCGACCCCGCAGCCGATGTCGAAGCACAACGCCTGCTTCTCGCCGCCGCGCTCACGCTGTCACCGCGAGTCGAAGCAACCGCCGCTGGTTGCTGCACCATCGATCTCAAAGGCACCGACCCAATAAAAACCGCCACACAAATGCGACAGTGTGTGACCGCGCTCGCTCAAAACGGACTGCCCGCCCGTATTGGCATTGGCACTACCATCCTGATCGCCAGTTACGCCGCGCGCCTCGCCGAGCCGATTCTCCACGTCACCGATGCAACCAATTTTCTGCACTCCCTGCCGCTCGCCTTTGCCGAACCCACCACCAGGCACGCCGAAATCCTCGCCAGCTGGGGTATCCACACCCTCGGTGCCCTCATCGATCTGCCCAAAGCCGAAATCGGCGAACGCCTCGGCACCGAAGGCATCCACCTCTGGGAACGTGCCGCCGGCCAGAAAGAACGTGTACTAAAACTGATTGAACCGCCCCAAAGTTACGTTGCTCAATGGCGCTACGAACCGCCGGTCGAATCGCTCGAGCCGCTGCTCTTCAAACTCACCCACTACGCCGAACGCGTCTCCTGGGAACTCAAAGCCTCCGGCCTGGTCGCGCAGGAATTGACCCTCACGCTCTTCCTTGAAGACGAAACCGAACACCGCCGAACCTTTCGCTTGCCCGAACCCTCCGCCGAGGTCGACCGCTGGATCCGCGTCCTCCACACCCACCTCGAAACCGTCCGCACCGAGGCCAGCGTCGCCGAAGTCATCCTCGCCGCCTCCCCCACCCGTCCGCTGGAAAAACAAGACGGCCTCTTCGACACCGGCCTCAAAGACCCCGCCACCTTCTGGGAAAACCTCGCCCGCCTCAACGCCCTCGTTGGCAACGACCGCGTCGGCACCCCGGTCATGAGCGACACCCACCGCCCCGATCAATTCACCCTTGAAAAGCCACCCGAATCAATCCCCACCGCCGAACCAACACCCCTACATCCACCGCGTGGCCTCACCCTGCGACGCTTCCGCCCCGCCTGGCCCGCCCACGTGCTTTGGATCGATGACCGCCCCGCCCAAATCGAATGCTCCCACTTTGCCGACGCCGTCCGCACCGCAGTCGGCCCCTGGCAACTCTCCGGCGACTGGTGGCGCGAAGCCTGGTCGATCGAACTCTGGCAAATCGAACTTGCCTCCGGCGGAGTATATCAACTCACCAGAACCAAATCCACCTGCACCCTCGAAGGCCTCCTCGACTGATGCCCTACATCGAACTCCACGCCCGCAGCGCCTTCTCTTTCCTCCGTGCCGGATCCTCGCCGGAAGCCCTGATCACCGAAGCCAGCCGCCTCCAACTTCCCGCCCTCGCCCTCTGCGACCGCGACGGCGTGTACGGCTCCGTTCGCGCCCACATGACCGCCAAAGAATCCGGCCTGCGCGCCCTCGTCGGCTGCGAACTCACCCTAGAGGACAACACCATCCTGCCCGTGCTCGCCGCCACCCAAGCAGGTTATCGCAACCTCTCCAGCCTCCTCACCACCGCCCACCTGCGCGCTCCGAAAGGCGAAGCCCGCATCGCCTGGGACGAACTAGCCGACAGCAACCACGGCCTGATCGCCCTCACCGGCGACCGCGCCGGCCCGCTGCTCACCGCCTGGCAAACCCAAGACCGATCCGCCGCTGCCTCCGCCGGCGACCGGCTGTATCGAATCTTTGGTGACGACCGTCTCTACGTCGAAATTCAGCGCCACCACCTCGCCGCCGAAGAAAACTACAACGAATTTCTGATCGACTGGGCCGCCGCCCGCCACCTTCCGCTACTCGCCACCAACGGCGTCATCCAAGCCACCCCGCAGGATCGCCGCGTCGTCGACGTTTTTACCTGTCTGCGCGAGCACACCACCCTCGACAACGCCGGACGTCGCCTCGCACAAAATGCCGAAGCCCATCTCAAAACCGACCGCGAGATGGCCGCCCTCTTCGCCGATCTGCCCACAGCCATAACCAACACCCAGCGCCTCGCCGATCGGCTCGAATTCACGCTCTCCGACCTCGGCTACCGTTTCCCCGATTACGGCGTTCCCTCGGGCGAGAGCCAGGAATCCTTCCTCCACAAAGTCACCTACTTCGGCGCCCAGCAACGCTACGGCTCCCTCTCCGGCGCCGTCCGAAAACAACTCGAACGCGAACTCACCCTCATCGGCAAGCTCGACTTTAGCGGTTACTTCCTGATCGTTTGGGACCTCTGCGCCTTCGCCCGCGAAAAAGGCATTCTCGTCCAAGGCCGCGGCAGTGCCGCCAACAGTGCCGTTTGCTACTCCCTCGGCATCACCGCCGTCGATCCCATCAGCAGCAAACTGCTCTTCGAACGTTTTCTCAGCGAAGGCCGTACCGACTGGCCCGACATCGATCTCGACCTGCCCAGCGGCACCCAACGCGAGGAAATGATCCAGGAGGTTTATCGTCGTTACGGCCGGCGCGGTGCCGCGATGACCGCCAACGTCATCACCTTTCGCGGCCGCAGCACCCTGCGCGAAGTCGGCAAAGTTCTCGGCCTCCCCGACGACGTCCTCGACCGCTTCAGCAAACTCTACCACGGCGGCGATTTCCCACATACCATGGAACTGCCCGAACAACTCCGCGCCGCCGGAATCTCGGCCGATCATCCTCGCCTGCGCGTCCTCCTCGAAGTCTGCCGCCAGATTCACGGCCTGCCCCGACATCTCGGTCAACACTCCGGCGGCATGGTCCTCAGCGGCGGAAGCCTCGATCAATTTGTTCCCCTCGAAAACGCCCGCATGCCCGGCCGCTCCGTCCTCCAATGGGACAAATCCGACTGCGAAGACATGGGCCTCATAAAAATCGACCTCCTCGGCCTCGGCATGATGGCCGTGCTCCAGGATTCCCTCGAAATCTGCGCCCAACGCGGCGAACCCGTCGATCTAGCCCGCATCCCCAAAGACGATCCCGCAACCTTCAAATTGATGCAAGAGGCCGACACCATCGGCGTTTTCCAAATCGAAAGCCGCGCTCAGATGTCAACCTTGCCCCGCATGAAGCCCGTCAACTTCTACGATCTCGCGATCGAGGTCGCCATCATCCGCCCCGGCCCGATCCAAGGCGACGCCGTCAACCCCTACCTCGCCCGCCGCTCCGGAAAAGAGCCCGTCACCTATCCCGACGAAAGAGCCAAACCTATTCTCGAACGCACCCTCGGGGTTGTCCTCTTTCAAGAACAAGTCCTCCAACTCGCGATGGAGCTCGGTAGCTTCACCGCCGCCGAAGCCGATGAACTGCGCCGTGCCATCGGCTTCACCCGCTCCCAAGAACGGCTCAACCGGATGAAAGACAAACTCGGCATCGCGTTGAAGAAAAACGGTGTCACCGACGAAGCCACCGCCTACCTCATAAAATCACTCGCGAGTTTCGCCCTCTACGGTTTCCCCGAAAGTCACGCCATCAGCTTCGCCCTGATCGCCTACGCTAGCGCCTGGCTGAAAGTCCATCACCCCGCCGCCTTCTACGCCGCGCTGCTCAACAACCAGCCGATGGGTTTCTACAGCCCCGCCTCCCTCGTCCAGGACGCCCGCCGCCACGACATAAAAACGCTGCCCGTCTGCGTGCAAACCTCCGATGAAACCTGCCGCGTCGACGATGCTCGTACGATTCGCCTAGGCTTTGGTTCGGTCCACGGCCTGCGCGCCGCACCCATCCGCCACCTACTCGCAGCACGGAAAGAAAGACCCTTCGATTCCCTCTCCGACTTCTTTCGCCGCACGCCCTTCAGTGCCGCCGAACGCCGCGCTCTGGCCGGAGTCGGCGCGCTCAACGCCCTCGCCGGCCACCGCCGCGCCGCTCTTTGGTCAGCCGCAGCCGTGCACGAAGACGACGATCTGTTTCGCGGCCTCGTCACCGAAGACCCGCCAGCGCCGCTTGCGCCGATGACACCGATCGAACGCCTGCAAGCCGATTTCACCCATCAATCGCTCACCGTTGGCGCGCACCCGATGCGCCTACTCCGCGCCCGCCTGCCGGATATCTGGCCCGCCGCCGAACTCGCCAAAGCCGAACCAGGCTCCAAAGTCAAAATTGCCGGTGCCGTCATCACCCGCCAGCGCCCCGGCACCGCCAAAGGCTTTTGTTTTATCACCCTCGAAGACGAAACCGGCCTGGCGAACGCGATCGTGCGCCCGAAGCTATTCGAAGAGTTGCGCCTCACTATCAATCTTGAGCCATCGCTCTTGATTGTCGGCCGGGTACAAAACGAACAAGGCGTGATCCACATCATGGCCGAACAAATCGGCCCGCTACCCGACTTAGGCCTACCAGCGCAAGCCTCCCACGATTTCCGGTAAGGCCCCTGCCTTTCGCACGCTTCTCGCGCCAGGTTAACCTGATCGAATCGGCTAAAAGTTTCACCCAAAGACGCTGTCGAGCGAGATGCGCGACTTGACAACAGGGAGGCAGCTACGCATTTTTGCTTAGGGTAAGCGCAGGAAATGTAGAGGTCGCTCTTCGCGAGTGGCAGCCCGTTTGGGTGGAATCCTCGGTTCCTGGGACCCTTCAGTTTTCATAAGCCCTCAAGGTTAAAAACCTCGGGGGCTTTTGCTTTCACGGTGGCGAAATCCTCTGGCCACAACTTCAATCCATAGCCTATCGCATCACTTTTATGGCGATAGATTGTTTTTTTCAGATGCGGCAGGTAACTCGTTTCGGTTTCGCCGTAGCGATTGACTTTGAGTGCGAAATGCAGGCCCGATGCCACAGCGTCTGCTACCTGTAATCCGGCCAATTTCGAATGATCCACTGCGCTGATACGCTCGGGATCTATCACAGTGCGGTCGATCTGCACTTGCTGTGGATCTGACTCCGATTGTTTGAGCAATAGCCGCAGGTAGGCGCGGATTTCCTCGTAAGACATGTTGCTGCGGTTTGAAAAAATGACCTTGGTGAATCCATCGCCCTCGCCGCCCCGTCGTTGATCGCGGCACAACCATGATACACGCTCCAAAAGCAGCCGGGTCGCGTAGCGATAGAGAAGGTATTTGGTGTTTTGGAATTTCTCTGGCTCGGTGATGAGTGGCTTGTAAACGAGCACGCTGACTGTGCGGATTGGCAGGTCGCCCATCCGTCGAATATACGGCACGCGCTGCTCGTGTTTTAAATCCACAAAATGCAACGGCGTCTTCGGCTCTTTCTTCAAGATCGTGCGCACTTCTTTGAGGCAGGACACCATTTGCAGATCGTTGGTTTGACGAATGACTGCCGCTGAAAGAATAAACCAGCGTGAGCTACCGCTGCCATCGGCGTTAAAAACGAATCCCTCGTCGCCGGATTCGTCCACGTAAGCAATAAAGCTGGATTTCATGTCTCGGGATTGATCTTCGGCGTGCCCTCCGTCTAAGTGCAGGAACTGCCAAAAATTGTACGGCGAGTCGTGCATGACACCGCAGGATTTCCGCCGTAGTGGATTACATGTTGGGACATTAGACCAAGACATTTGGTGCATGTATTTGGCCCACGGCAAGGCTTTCAGATGCAGCCCGAACCATTACTTTGTTTTCAGGCTTTAGTGAAAAGGCAAAACGCCGTGCCGGGCAGATCGGCGGCTGTGGCGCAACGCTCAAGGCGCAGGTCACGCTTTGGGCCGCCTCATTCTTCCAACAAAAAATCCCCTGGCGGAGAGAGGGGGATTCGAAGGTCGAAATGAAAACCCGCAAGTCGCTGGAACCATGCCGCATAACGAAACCGGAGTAAGCGACGGGACACAGAATGGGACACAAGGCGCTGTCGGCGACTGCCCAGTGTTGGCTCGTGTGGTCGCAAGCTGAGAGAAACTTGCCCCGGGATTGAAAGCTGCGATTGATGCAATCGTTAATTCCTGCGGTGGCAGCGGCCCGGGGATTGTTTAGCGGCAGATGCTGGTATGGGTGAGTGAAAATTATGGAGAAGTCCTTCGCCGGACTCCTCGGCTTGCCTCGCACCTGCTTCAGGTTTTGCCTCGTCGCCGGAATCTGAGGCCGGTTTTAAATTTTTCGCCCAGGCGTAAGGCAGCCGGTTGTTGATTTCAGTCACTACCTGAGCAAACGAATCCGTGCCGCTGGTGATGCCGTTGCGTTTGAGGAAGGCGCGCCACATCTCCTCCTTGGCTCCTGCAAAATCCTGCGTCAATGCATGCGGCATTCCAATTGGCAGCGATGTTTTCCGCTGCTTGAAAGTGGCGGAAATCGCTTGTGCGAGCCGAACAGGGTCTAGCTTTTCTGTTCTCAGGATAAAAAGTACGTCGAAAAAATCTTTCATGCGGCTGTTCTGATCACCAAGCGAAACCATTGCTTCCAATTTCTCAGCGACAACCGTGTAAACGGGATAGGCACGGATGGCGGGTGCGGCAAAATTTGGTAGCAAAGCAGGGAATTGACGTGTTTCCGGCCCCGGTGTGATGGCATCGCCATATCCGATGTCGATCTGAAGCGGAATTCTGGAGTTGCCGAGCTTCGCCATCAGTTTCACGCGGATACCTCCATAGGCGGCTTGCTCTCGAATTGGTTCGGCAATAACTGACTCGGCAAGAAAGGTGAGCCCATCTTCCGGGGCCGGAATCGCGATGATGCCTTGGAAGGCAGTCTTCACTGTCTCGGTATCCGCTGGACCAAACCCAAGAAAGTCCATGTCGCGAGTTGGGCGGTGTAATTTTTGGTTCCAGACGTAAAAGAGCAGCGCGCCCTTAAGGACAAATGGTTTGCCTCTTCCGATTTGCTCAGCCGGTAAAGCAAGCGCTCGTAAGCAAACCGCGCGGTTACGAAATCGACAATTTCTCCTGTCTCGACGGCCTTCTTGCGCAGCTTTTGGCGTATCGATTCGACGATATTAATGCCTTTTGAGCTCATGCTAGGAGGGTTTGCAGATACGGGTTCATCACTCTTGTCATCCGGCAGAGCCGGGAGAGGTGATCGAGTTCCGACATGGTGAAACGCTTCTCTCTCCAGCCCTCTTTCAGAGCCTCCAAGGCGACATCGATGCCGACTTTATTTCGAAAGCGAAACAGATCGACGATTGTCTTGGCAACAGAGTAGACGCGTACGGTCACGCCTTTGATCACATGCTCTTCAATGCCTTCCTCCAGTGCTGAGCCCGAAAACAGATGCACCCGAAGTTTAGGATAGGTAAGTTTTGGTTTCCGGTCTCTCACTCCAATGGCAATCCATACCTCGTGGGGGTTTTGGGTGGTTAGGTTGTGAAACCGGAGAGCGGAAAGCAGACAGATGCGTGCCCTCGGGACACTCTTGACCACTTCGAGAAGGGACTGATTTTCGGTAAGATCAGCATTGGGTAGCGCGTAGAGCCCTCGGCCGAGGCGTTCGATTTGACCCTCAGAAATAGCCCTTCCTATGGCAGGACGCGAAAACCCCATGCTTTCTAGTTCGCGGGTGCGCAGAGCCCCGTGCTTGGAAAGCACTTCGATGATCGATCCTCTTTTGCTACCATTAGCCACTATGTTTCTGTTGTAAGTAGTTACATTTAAGACGTCAATAACAAGTCGTTGATAGTCACTGATAGCTATCAACACATTGTAATCAGGCCGCTTCGATCACCAACAGCGTCCATGCCCAGCTCGGTTGCACTGGCGATGAAAAGTTGGGCACGTTGTTTCCTTGTGAGATTGAGAATGGCGTTCATGGCTCGCTGTCGCCGGTGATTTGACGAACTATTTATTGTACCCAAACGGCAGGTTTTGGCGCAAGTTTTGCCAAGTCGGCTTTGGTTGAAGGATCGAGCTGCTTGCGCAGCCGGGCGATGATCTGGGGTGTAAGGCCGTCTTTGCGAAGATTGCTCCGAATTGTCGGGTCTGGCGCAAATCTCCCTGGCGGAGAGAGGGGGATTCGAACCCCCGATAGGCTTTTACACCTATAACGCTTTAGCAAAGCGCCGCTATCGACCACTCAGCCATCTCTCCGGAACAGGGATGAAAAGGCATACTTTTGCCGGAGCCCAGCGCAAGGACTTTTCTCGGCGAATTCGCCAGCCTGCCCGTTTATCCCCTTTAGGCTCACCCCTTCACTTCCACCACGACCTGTATTTCCACCGTGGAATTTTTCGGCAAGCCCGCCACGGCCACTGCGGCCCGCGCATGTTTGCCCGCTTCGCCAAAAACCGCCACGAAAAGATCGCTCGCGCCATTGATCACCGCCGGGCTGTCCGCAAACCCACTCACGGCATTCACGAAACCGCCCACAAAAACAATCCGAGCCACCTGATCGAGCGAACCCAGCGCCACCTTGACGTTCGCGAGCGTATTGAGCGCACACACCTTCGCCGATTCATAACCAGCCTCCACCGTCTGCTCCTTGCCCACCTGCCCTGCGTGCGTGATGCGGCCGTTAAACGCGCTGATCGTGCCCGCGCAATACAACAAATTGCCCGTGCGCACCGTCGCCACATAACTACCCGCAGCGGCAGGCGCGTCAGGCAGGGTCAAACCAAGTCCTACCAGTTTTGCTTCGGGATTCATACCCACCAACAGTTCCGCTCATACCCCCCACAAGCAAAATATTTTTGACCTCAAAATCGCCCACAGCGGGATTGCGGTTTTTACACCAACTCTCACCTTAACCACCGACATGGCCAAATTATCAGCGGCGATCAGCCTACCCGAATGGCAAGCCTTCAGCGCGAAAGACCCATCCGGAGCTGCGCGTGAACTCACACGCCGGATGCAAACCCAACTCTCCGAGCCACAACAACGCGCCGTCTTCGCGTGGATGCAGACCGAACGAGAACTTACCACCACGTTCGAACGCGTCGCCGGCACCCTCGCGCCGCTCGCCGGCACACCTTACGCGTTAAAAGATCTTTTTCAGGTTTCCCCGCTCGCCCTTCGCGCCGGCTCACGCTTCCCCGCCGGCGTACTTCCCCAAAAAGACCGCGATGGCAAACTCCCCCACGTGCTCCGCGGTGTCGGCGCCGTACTCGCCGCAAAAACCCAGCTCCATGAATTCGCCTACGGCCTGACCGGCGAAAATCCACACTACGGCGACTGCGAACACCCGAACTACCCCGAATGCACCAGCGGCGGCTCCAGCAGCGGCTCCGCCGTCGTCGTCGCCGCCGGCATCGTCCCCTTCGCCACCGGCACCGATACCGGCGGCTCCATCCGCGTGCCCGCCGCCTTCTGCGGTCTGTACGGCATGCGCACCTGCAGCCAGCACCCATGGATGGAAGATGCGTTTCCGCTCGCCCCCAGTTTTGACACCGCCGGCTGGTTCACCGGCAACGCGCAAGACATGCAGACGATGCATCATTCTCTACTCAGCGCGGCCAAGACCGAACGCGAATTGCGCGGCTGCTTCATGGATTTCGCCGCCCTCGGCCAAACCGCCGATGCCGACGTGGCCGAAGCCTACCGCACCGCCGCCGCCACCTACGCTCCCGCCGCCGACAAAACCACGGCCGACCACCTGCGCAACGGCTTCACCCACGCCGCCGAAACCTACGCCGTGCTCCAAAGCTCCGAAGCCTGCCAGGTCCACGCCGACTGGCTCGATCGCTACCGCGAAAACTACAGCCCGGCCGTCTGGGAACGCCTTGATCGCGGCCGCCACTGGACCACCGAACAACTCGATACCGCTCACGCCCGACACGCCGCGAGCAAGCTGCTCTGGACGAATTTCTTTCTCACCTACGATTTTCTGATCCTGCCCGCGACGCCCTTCCCCGCCCTCCGAAAATCGGACTGCACGCAAGCCAACCGCGACCGCTTACTCGCGCTCAACGCCCCCGCCAGCCTCGGCGGTTTGCCGGTACTCTCGATCCCGATCAATCTGCCCTCCGGCCTCACGAGCGGCCTGCAGCTCATCGTCAACTCTAACCAAAGCCCAGTCATCCCCTGGGCGCTCAAACTCAAATAACCCATTGGCCTGCCCGTCGGTGGTCGCCTTGGGCAAACTCACAGACGGGAAGAAAAAGAAGGCCAACCGGTTTTTCGGCTGACGCGCAATCCGTGGTTCAAAAACTGCGCCCGCCAAATCCTCGTCCGAATGAGCGAAAATTAGCGGTTAAAAAAATCTCCGCCCGTCCGCCTGCTCGAATGGAGGGCGACGCGCCGTCGGAGCCGGTCCGGAACTTCCGCCCTTCGCGTTCCTTTGCGTCCTTCGTGTTCAAAACTCTGCCTTCCGTTTCCATCCCCCATCCGCGTTCATCCGCGAAATCTGCGGCTAAGAAATGATCGATCCGTTTCGCCCATTTTAACGCAAAGCACGCAAAGAAAATTCTCGGACGCAAAGATCACAAAGCCGAACCTTTACAGACCGACACAACCCCGGACTTTACCTGTGACGCTGATACCGGGACTTCGTTCTGTGGTGTGAACTCGTCCGCGTCACCGGCCTTGTAGCCCGTTCCTGTTCGTGAGCTCGTCGATTTGACGCCAGCTCCTTTCCCACGGGGTCTCGCGACACCGCAGTTGCTTTTGTCTAATGCTTTGGTTTCCATTTTTGGTATCTTGCATCGAGGACTTTCACCCCGTCAGTTCACTCCCATGCCAGGCACACACCAGCCGCCACATCCAACGCCTCTATAATGTCCGCCTTCCAATCAATATACTTCAGTTCGGCGTGGCTGAGCTGATGCGTTCGTCAAAAGATGAAAATCCGTGGCGGCATACGCATCGGCGCTCTGTGGGAATCGTGGCCATCGGCGCAGCTTTGCTTCGAGCCGGAGGGCATCGTGCTGCGTTATCGAGGAGAGCACAGCATCAAGAAGGAAGATCTGGAGATGCTCAGTTTCCTTCGAGGAACATTCCTGACCGAGATTCGCATCGAGCATCGATCTGCTGACGCTGACTCTCCGATACGATTCTTTCCCCTGTTCGCGAAAGATGCCTTTTCGTTTGTGAAGGAGTGCGGTTTGCCGTGCGAAGAGCGCAAGGCTCCGTTCTACACACCCGGAGATCTTGTCGAATGAAAACCCGGCCGAATCGGTTAGCCGGAGGCAATTAGCTTCCGGCTCCCACACCACCCGGCGTACGGGTCCGTACCGGGCGGTTCTGATCGGGTTACTTCGCTTTCACCTTCGTCTCGGGAGCTTTCCCCCTTGGCGTTAGTTCAGGCGGTAATGATAGGCGGCCCATTGGGTTCTCAGGTTGGGCACCCCTTGCTTTTCTTTTACCAATGTACCGTATCATTTGGACTTTTGTTTTGTGATCCGTGGTAGGGATGATGCTCCGCATCGTCCTCGGCGCTTGCGGGGCAACGCCTACCTTTCAATCCTCAGCGGATAAAAACCAAACCGCTCTAGCTAAAGTCTAAATTTGGAGGGGCGCTAGTATAACACTTGGTTCGCCATCGCCGCATGCACGATGCTGTTGCTGCTCATCCGCCAGCAGCCTTTCCGGCTGCGGCTGGCCAGACGCACGTCTGACTTCTTCGCTCCGAGGCGCAGCAGGTTTCGCCGCCGTGTCGGCGCACGTTTCCACTGCTTCCAATAACATTGCCGAACTCTTCGGCGTATCCATTTGTCCAACTCGAGCACTTGTTCGGCTCGCCGCCCTTTGCACTAGAACCCACATGTCACTTAATAGGTGACATATTTTCCCCCGCTTCGCCCTGGCCCACGTCACCTATTAAGTGACATTTCGAAGATGAACCGCAGGGCTGGCCCGGCGCTAGAGTGGACAAGGCGGCGGGCTTTCCCTTTCCCTAATTCCAGATCACGGGCTGGCTTCGACCGGCACACGTCACTTAATAGGTGACATGTGGGCTTGGGTCGCTGTGCGATAGACCGGTGGCGGTGAGTAATCGGGGGGGGGCGTGGCCGGGCCAGCGGAGATGATCGCGCCGCCGCAAAGCCGAGCCGATGTTTTCATCGTCCAACCCGATCACGTCGCGGCCGGGTGCATCCAGCCGAAGTACCTCACGCGCGGTGCTGCCCGGGCGGCGGCACGTGCGGCAAATACCGGCGCATAAACTCATCGGCACTGAGCTGGCACAACCGCAGTTCGCCGCTCTCGCGATCCACGTACGGTGATCGTATCTTTGTGGACATCCAGCCCGAACTATTTATCTGTGATTTTCATGTGCTTGTTTCCTAATTTGGAGGTTTGGGTGGTTGTTTACGCGGCGCTCTCCTCTTTGCGGATAGGCTCCGGGGAAACCCGGAGCAACTCGCGTTCCGGGGGACAAGCACTCCTGTTTATTTTAACGCCTGCCTCGCGCACGCAGCTATAGTGTCTCGGCAAAGCATGAAGATCACAGTATTGATAGTGGCTTTAGCGGTGGCGTCTGGGTGTTCAACCGGCGGCCTTGGCGAAGCGCGTTCTTTGGTTGTCGGCAGCTACTTTTGTCCTGTTCTGCTTACGTGGTCTCACGGGTATATTTTGCACGCGGATGGATCCGCCGAATACCACGTCGAGTATGACTCGCTGGAGCCGACCGCCGATGGGAAGTTCATCACCGGGCATTCATATTTCGGTCGATGGCGATTAAAGTCGGGCACTGAAGTAATCGCCACATTTGAAGGAAAGGATCGGAGCACCAATGAGTTTTTATTGAGGGCAGTGTCTGTACACGGCAGACCTGCACTTGTTCAGATTTCTCCGAACAGGACTCTTGACGGTTACAGCACGCTCGAATTTCTGAAAGAGCCCAATCGGGTAGCCGGATGTAATTAGCCTCCGGCCCCACACCACCCGGCGTGCGGATCCGTACCGGGCGGTTTTGATCTGGTTACTTCGCTTTCACCTTCGTCTCAGGAGCTTTCCCCTTTGGCGTTAGTTTCGGCGGGTAATGATAGGCGGTCCATTGGGCCTGTAGATTAGGCACCCCTTGTGTTGCTCGGCTCACGGCCCGTTGCACGGGCACCCGTTCGCCTCGCCCTTCGCTTAGCTCCGGGCCACACCATGCGGCGTGACCATCTCCGCGCTGCGCGCTTCGTCTAACCATTCGTTCGTCATCGCGGCTTGCACGATACTGTTGCTGCTCATCCGCCAGCAGCCTTTCCGGCTGCGGCTGGCCAGACGCACGTCTGACTTCTTCGCTCCGAGGCGCAGCAGGTTCCCGCGCTACTATGACCTCGGCTGACTCCTGCGCGCTCGCCGACACGGTTGTTCGTCTCGCCGCCCGCAAGCGGCACCCGCGCTCCTCACCCTACGCTTCGCTCCAGGGCCACGCCTGAAGGCGTGACCATCTCGGCGCTGTCGCGCTTCGTGTCCGTGGCGGTGCTGGCTGGTTGTTCACACAGCTTTAACTTTCGCCGAGAAGGATTCGAGGGCAGCTATTGACCAAGTCGAAGTTGCCCGCATCATTTTCTCCATGCCCACACTCGAAAAGCAGCTTGCGACCGCTGCGATGGCTCTCCCGCCAAAAAAGCGAGCAAAACTTGCCGGTCTCATTCTCGATAGTATTGAGACCAAGCGAGATAAGGCGATAGCGGCCAAATGGGCAGCGGAAGCAGAATCTCGGGCAAAAGCCCATAAGAAGGGTTTGCTCAAAACGATGTCGGTTGAGCGTGCTTTTGGCTTTTCGGTGTGAAGGTCGAGGTACTTGAGGTTGCCCGTCAGGAATTTGACGAAGCCTACGTCTACTACGAGTCGCGCCAAACTGGCCTTGGGGAGGAATTTCGTGGAGCAGTCAAAGAGCAGGTTTTGAAGATTTCAGCTCACCCGGATGCATGGATGTTAGTAAGGCCTGGAATTCGGAAGTGTAGAGGCTCTCGTTTCCCGTACGACGTTATCTACCAAAAAGGAGGCGACCGCATTTTGATTTTAGCCCTGGCCCATAGAAAGCGTCGGCCCATGTATTGGCAGGATCGGGTGGGATGACTGAAAATCAGGCGAATCGGGTCCGTACCGGGCGGTTCTGACCGGGTTACTTCGCTTTCACCTTCGTCTCGAGAACTTTCCCCCTTGACGTTAGTTCTGGCGGGTAACGACGAGCGAACCACAGAGTCCACCCCGACCACAGTCTTTCTCCGCCGCTTAACTCCGCTCATGGTCGCGGATGTTCGGAAGCTCGATCCTGCAATCCGTGGTTAAAAACTCCGCCCTCCAAGTCGTCCTCCGAATGAGCGAAAATGAGCGCAAATTAGCGGTTACAAAATCTCCGCCCGTCCGCCAGCTCGAATGGAGGGCGACGCGCCGTCGGAGCCGTTCCGAACCGAACCACCGCAAATGACACAGATCACTCGGATGCCTGTCATTCCCGTCCCCATCAGTGCCCCTCAGTGACCATAAGTGGTTAAAAAAAAATCCGATCTTCCCCACCGAAAATCCGCGTACAACCGCGACATCTGTGGTCAAAAAATCCGCCCTCCCCCCAAAACCATTCCCTATGATCGCTCCGTGTACTCCTGCAATCCGTGATTCGGAAATCCAAAAAACAATCCAGTCGCCACAGCGCAACTCGACGGACCGGTCCGTTTCTGCTTTTCAAAAGTTTGCTCGCCCGCGCCTGGCTGACCGCTGACGGTCGCGGTTCGGTGTCTTTTGCCTCAGAGCGTCTTCCACTCCTCGTAACCGCCACGCAAACTCTGGATTGCGGTAAACCCGTACCGCTCGCGCAACAACACCAGCGCCTTCATGCTCCGCATGCCATGCGCGCAATAAGTCACCGTCGGCTTGCTCGCATCGAGGGCCGCCACCGCTCCCTTGGCCGAACCATTTACGAGCTGCCCCAGTGAGATGTGTTCCGAAGGC
Organism: Verrucomicrobiota bacterium; assembly: GCA_031404135.1. Taxonomy (GTDB): domain Bacteria; phylum Verrucomicrobiota; class Verrucomicrobiia; order Opitutales; family Opitutaceae; genus JADKHC01. Next base: position 27,554 of record JANNHA010000027.1, read on the forward strand.
AGAATCGCGCCGACCGCACGCTCCCAATCTTCTCGCACGTCGATCAATTGAACGGCGTTAAGTTTCGTTCGTAATTCAGAGCCGTCGATTTCGTCAGAGGTCGGTTGCATCGCAGGCAGCGTGCACGTTTTTCCGTAATTTTCGAGCGGAAGCTCACGGATCTCACGGCTGCGCGGATCGACCGCGAGCGTCACTGTGCGCGAGGTCATCGTCAAGGAGTCCCAGAGCAGCAGCCGTCCGCTGAGCGTCTCGCCAATGCCGGTCAGCAGCTTGATTGCCTCCGTCGCCTGGATCGTGCCGATCAGCCCGGGCAACACGCCCAACACGCCGGCCTCAGAACAATTAGGCACCGAACCTGGTTCAGGCGGCTCAGGGAAAAGACAGCGGTACGTCGGCCCGCCTCGCCAGTTGAACACACTCGCCTGCCCTTCAAAACCTTGAATCGCCCCATAGACAAACGGTTTTCCTGCCAACACACAGGCATCGTTCACGAGATAGCGCGTCGAGAAATTATCCGACCCGTCCACGACCACGTCGATATCGCGCAACCGTTCCAACGCATTGTCACGGGTGAAACGCTCAGCCCGCGCCACAATCTCAATCAACGGATTCAGAGCCCGCAAACGCCGTGCTGCCGCCTCGACCTTGAGCTGCCCGGCATCTTCGCTCGTGAACAGCACTTGTCGTTGAAGATTGGATACGTCAACCCGGTCCGAATCCATGACCTCAATCCGACCAACCCCGGCCGCCGCAAGATACAAAAGCGCCGGACATCCCAGCCCGCCCGCACCGATCACAAGCACACGACTGCGTTTCAGTTTCTCCTGCGCAGCGGGACCAAAACCCGCCAGCGAAAGATGGCGGGCATAACGAGAAAGTTCGTCTTGGGAGAAAGTCATGATTTTAACCGCTAATTTGCGCTAATTGACGCTACGTACGAACGACTGTCTCAAATTAGCGTGCATTAGCGAAAATTAGCGGTTCCAAAGTCTTCGAAGGATTCTGCCCATCATACGCGGAATCCCAGTCTTTCCAAACCGGTTCGTAACCCTGGCTGCGCAGGTAGGCCGCGACTTCGTCGCTCGATCGCTCATCGCTGATCTGAAACTGCTCCAGTGTTTCCTCCGCCGAAGCGTAGCCGCCCGGATTTGTTCGCACCCCGGCGCTCATGGTGTTGACCCCGAGCCGGATCGCATGATCGCGAAAGGCCGGCCGTTCCCGTGTCGAAAGCGTCAGCTCCACCTCGCGACTAAACAACCGATAAGCACAAAACGCCTGCACTAGATCGCGCTCACTCGTCGGCACGATATCGATTTCCGCGCCCGCGTGCGGCCTCAGACGGGGAAACGACAGACTGTAGCGCGTGCGCCAGTAGTGCTTTTCCATGTACCGCAGATGCAGTCCGGTGAACCACGCGTCCGTGCGCCAGTCGCTCAAACCATATAGTGCGCCTAAACCGATTTTTTTCAGACCCGCACGCCCCAAACGATCCGGCGTCTCCAACCGGTACGACATATCGGCCTTCGGCCCTTTCAAGTGATGCCGCGCATAAACCGCCGCATCATAGGTTTCTTGATAAACGATCACCGCACTCAAACCACCACGAGCCAGCGCCGCATAATCCTCCTCGCTGATCGGCTGCACTTCCATCGACAGACTCGCGAACGATGGCCTTAGGAGCTGCAACGCGTTCAAGAAATAGTCGCGCCCCGCCTTCTTCGATTCGCCGGTCACGAACAGCACGTGCTGGATGCCGCGCGCGTGCAACACCGCCGCCTCGGCGCGAATTTCGTCATCGCTGAGAATCTTGCGAGGAATTTTGTTCTGCGCACTAAAACCACAGTACGTGCAAACGTTGTTGCACAGATTCGTCAGATACAGCGGCGCAAAAATCTGCATCGTGCGACCGAACCGTTCAACCGTTCGCTGATGACTTAGCTGCGCCATCTCCTCGATAAAAGGCACCGCAGCCGGAGACAGCAACGCCGCCAAATCATTAAGATCCAGCCCTGCTTGCACTCGCCCCAGAGCGCGCGAAACATCCGAGCCGGTCTTGCCCGCGATCATCCGTCCCGACTCGGCGAAATCGTGTTTCTTCCAGACGTCGACAAAGCTCATGCACCCACCTCGCTCAAAAACGCCGTCAATGGCGACGTCGCGTGCGAACCAGGCCGAACCATTGCGGCCACCAAACCCGCCTCAAAGGCCAAGCGTCCGGCCTCAACTCCGAGCTTAAAAGCACGCCCCATCGCCACCGGATCGGCCGCAGCTGCGATCGCCGTGTTCACCAGCACCGCATCCGCGCCCATCTCCATCGCGGCCGCTGCATGCGACGGAGTACCCAAACCAGCGTCAATCACCACCGGCACGTTGCTCTGCGCAATAATAATCTCCAAAAACACGCGCGATTCGAGACCTCGGTTGCTCCCGATCGGCGCACCCAGCGGCATCACCGCCGCGCAGCCGGCCTCCTCGAGTTGTTTGCACAGAACCGGATCGGCGTGCACGTAGGGCAACACCACGAAGCCGCGCTTCACGAGTTCCTGTGCGGCTTTGAGCGTCTCGATTGGATCGGGCATCAAATACTTTGGATCAGGATGAATTTCGAGCTTCACCCAATTCGTCTCCAGGGCATCGCGCGCGAGTTCGGCCGCGAGGATCGCCTCTTTGGCATCGCGCACGCCGGAGGTGTTTGGCATGAGGCGGTAGCGCTGCCGATCGAGCTGCGAAAGAATATCATCGTGCGCGCCGTCCGTATGCACGCGACGCAACGCCACCGTCACCAGCTCGGTGCCCGAAGCAGAAAGACTCGCCGCCATGGCAGCGCCAGAACTGTATTTTCCCGTGCCAAGAAAGAGCCGCGAGGAAAGTTCAACTCCAGCAATCACCAACGATTTTGTTTTCATCATGTTTAAATATTAAACAGCCTCGCCCGACCACGCGGCGGCATACGTTTTGAAATTCGCTTCGACCCGGCCTTCACGGAACAAACCTGACGCCACCGCCACACCCGACGCACCCGTTGCACGCACCGCCGGCAAATCCTTCGGTTCTATGCCGCCGATCACCCAGGCCGGAAAACCATCCAGCATCGCCACAAGCAACCGCACCCCCGGCTCGCCCAGCACCGGCGAAAGACCTTTCTTCGTGCTCGTAAAACGCCATGGCCCAATCCCCACGTAATCGAGACAACCCGCCTCTATCGCCCGCGTTGCATCGTCTGTCGTGTTGACGGTGCCACCCAGCAATAAACTGCGGCCGAGACGAAGCCGCGCCGTTGCCCAATTTTCGTCGTGGCTGCCGAGATGCACGCCATCGGCCCGGGACGCCAGAGCGACATCCACGCTGTCGTTGATGATGCAGACTGCGCCGTGGAAACGGCAAACGGCCACTACGTCGCGCGCCAAACTCGTCCACGATTCCAGCGTAGCCCCTTTGTGACGCAGCTGAATCCAGCGGGCCCCGGCTTCACACAGCCGCTCCGCTTGATCCCGATGCGAAAGAGCGATGCCGTCCTGCGTGACGCACATCACGGAATATTTATGCGGTTCAAGCAACATGGGCGGAGAGAGATTGTTGCAACGCGTCGAACACCTTGAGCGGTTCCGGCGATTGCCAAAGCGCACCAAGCACCGCCGCACCATCGAAACCGAACTTGGCACAACGCCTAACATTTCCGGGCGTGATTCCTCCAAGCGCAATGACTTCAGTTTTCCGCTCCACATTGGTTCGTCGAGAAAGACGCTCGGCCACCGTTTGAAGGGAAACCGTCGGTCGGTAGCCCGGCTTCGATAGCGAGGGAAACACCGGACTAAAAAAGACCGCGTCGAAACAGCCAAGTGCTGCATCCAAACTCGCGAGATCGTGACACGACCGGCTGGTAAAAAGGTAGGGCGCGACCGCCGGGCGCGCCGCGTTCGAGCCCAGCTCGGAATCCTTAAAATGCACGCCGCCACAACCAAAAGCCGCGGCTTGCTCGTGATGCTGATGCAAAATCAACCTCGACCGCCATTGAACCGGCACCGCGTCGAGCCAGGCAGCCACCACCGCCGCCGACCAATGCGGTTTGCGCACATGATAACGCTCCAGCCCGGCCGCAAACAGCTCCGCTAGGACCGCGTGTTCACGCGGCTCATCGGCCTCAGGCGATATCACCACCAATTTCATAGGAGGAAACCACCGCCTTCAAAACCCAAAAACTCGAAACAGCCACCATCGGCATAGCCGCTTGTCAGGATTTTTAATTTTGGACCTACGGGATTTGGAATTTTTGGATTTGTAATTTTCATCTTCTATCCTCCTTGAGTGGCTTGAATCACCAACACGCGATCACCGTCCGCCAATGCATGCGCCGGCCAGGTTGAGCGGGGCACAACGGCATCGTTGACGGCCACGGCCACACCGCGACGCCCGGTCAAACCGAGTTCGCCGAGCAGCTGGATTAAAGTCGCTCCGTCGCCGATAGCGTGTGGTTTGTCATTCACCCGAACGTTCATTTGCCAGTGTAGATCTCGCCCCCTTGCTTGCGGAACTCATCAGCCTTGGCCTGAAGCCCGGCCACCACCGCGTCGTTCTCACCGACGCCCTGTGCCTCGGCGAATTTGCGCACGTCTTCGGTGATCTTCATTGAGCAGAACTGCGGACCGCACATCGAGCAGAAGTGCGCGGTTTTTGCACTGTCTTGCGGAAGCGTCGCATCGTGAAACTCACGCGCCTTTTCTGGATCTAGGCCAAGGTTAAACTGATCCTCCCAGCGGAATTCAAAACGCGCCTTCGAGAGAGCGTTGTCGCGGTACTGTGCGGCGGGATGGCCTTTCGCCAAGTCGGCGGCGTGGGCGGCGATCTTGTAAGCGATCACGCCCGCGCGAACGTCTTCTTTGTCCGGCAAACCGAGATGTTCCTTAGGGGTAACATAACACAACATCGCGCAGCCGTGCCAGCCGATCATCGTCGCGCCGATCGCGCTCGTGATGTGATCGTAGCCGGGCGCGATGTCCGTCGTGAGCGGCCCGAGCGTGTAGAACGGCGCTTCGTGACACCACTCGAGCTGCTTCTTCATGTTCTCCTCGATCATGTGCATCGGCACGTGACCTGGGCCTTCGTTCATGACCTGCACGCCGAGATTCCAAGCGCGCGTCGTGAGCTCGCCTTGCGTGAGTAATTCACCGAACTGAGCGTCATCGTTCGCATCCGCGATCGAGCCGGGACGCAGCCCGTCGCCGATCGAGAACGACACATCATACGCCGCCATGATTTCGCAGATTTCGTCCCACTTCGTGTAGAGAAAATTTTCCTTGTGATGCGAGAGACACCACTTGGCCATGATCGAACCGCCGCGTGAAACGATGCCTGTCATCCGTCGCGCCGTGAGCGGCACGTAACGCAACAGCACCCCCGCATGGATCGTGAAATAGTCCACGCCTTGCTCGGCCTGCTCGATCAACGTGTCGCGGTAAATATCCCACGTCAGCTCCTCCGGACGACCGCCGACTTTTTCCAACGCTTGATAAATCGGCACCGTACCAACCGGCACCGGGCAATTGCGCAAAATCCACTCGCGCGTCTGGTGGATGTTTTTTCCCGTCGAAAGATCCATCAACGTATCGCCACCCCACTTCACCGACCAGCGCATCTTCTCAACCTCTTCGTCGATCGACGACGCCACGGCGGAGTTGCCGATGTTGGTGTTGATCTTCACGAGAAAATTGCGACCGATAATCATCGGTTCGGCTTCCGGATGATTGATGTTTAGCGGGATAATCGCACGGCCTCGCGCCACCTCGCTACGCACAAACTCCGGCGTAATCTCACGCGGGATCGCCGCGCCGAAACTCTGCCCGACGTGCTGTCGCCAGAGTGAATTGCGCGGACCTTTTTCGGTCATCTCCAGCAACTCGCGCGCGCTCTGCTGCTTCATGTTTTCGCGAATGGCCACGTATTCCATCTCGGGCGTGATGATGCCTTTTTTCGCGTAGTGCATCTGCGTGACGCACGCGCCTGGCTTCGCTTTCAACGTTGTCCGCCCCGAACGATCAAAAGGCCGCAACGGGTTACGTTTCCCTTCTTGCTCAGCCTGAGCACGATGTTTCTCAGATAAGTAACCATCGTCTATCGGCATGACCGCGCGCGCGGCCACCTCTTCCACATCGCCGCGCTCGCGAATCCACTCCGCGCGGATCGGCGGCACGCCCAGCGTCGCATCACCGTGAAAAGCCGGGTCGCCCCAGGCGCCTGCGGTGTCGTACACGCTCACCGGATCGTTAGGCACCTCGGTGCCGTTCGGCAAACGCGTCGGCGTGAGATCGATCTCGCGCACCGGCACGAGTAAATCGGGACGCGAGCCCTGCAAATAAACGCGGCGCGATGAGGGGAAACAGCGATGGCCGGCAGAGCCGTTGGCGGGAGGAGTGATTGGCATGAGTTGAATGAATTTTTGCGCCCAACGCCAACGATCAGGTCGCAAGTACCGTCGCATTTTGCACACGGTTCCTGTTTTCCCTACGGCGGTGTTAAGCGCATCAGGTTCGAAGACTTTAGGGACCGATCTTGCCCCAATCTCAGCCCAGAGCTCCGGGCTCGCCTAAACGAGGTGAGCCATACCAAGGATGCGGAACGGGACGTTTTTCAACATAAAACTCCAGATTCTGCCATAGGCGTTTGTGTCGGGCTGAAGCCTAAGCACTCGGGAGCCTGGACCTCCCACTGAAAAACATTGACCACGACTGCTCTGCTTCAAGTCGCCAGCGACCTCTGACCACTCAGCCCTGCGACGGTATTTCTTGCCTCGTCACTCGATGCCAAGACCCCTCTCAAAAGGCTCAGGTCTTTTGCCTCGAAATCGAATCCGCGCACGCATCGAGTTCGATCTCGAACAGTAAATCATCACGGCAGATATCGCAGTGCACCGGTACAATCGGCATCGCCGCCAAATCGTGCGCTTCGAGCCAACACTGAAAAATCTTTTGGTCTGAAGCGTGTTTGAAATAGGCCGTCGCTCGACAAACATCGCCGAAACTCAGCCCACTCGGCCGCAACATCGCCTCAACCACCTCCATCGTGAGCGCGATTTGCTTCGCCGTGTCGCCCTGCCACACGGTTTGCCCACCCGGCTCGATGCTCGCCGTACCCGAGACAAGCAAGCGCTTGCGTCCACCCGAACTAATCTCCATCGCTCGGCTGAACGAGCTGCCATAAGCCGGGGCCGGACACTGTAACGGCGAGGCCACTTCGCGCACCGTCGTACCCGGCGCGGCAGGAACCACTGCCCATGCAGCAAAGGTCAGCGCCGTGCCGCTTGGATTTCGCCCGAGAACTGCGGTGCTCGCCGGCAACGACCCCGTTACAAACTTCTGCGTCGAATAAAACGCCGTGCGCACACGATTAAAGTCGTCATACCACGCTAGAATTTCGTCGTTATAAAACCAGGTGCGCGCAATGTCGCCGTAAGAAAATCCCGCCTCGGCCAGGACCGAGGTGACGCTCCCGAAAAACGATTCGCATTGCTCCGCCCGCGACCGCGACCCGTCGCCCGGCGTCAACCCCGCAAGCAGGCAATGCCGCGCGCCACCATCGTGGAAAACCGTGCCCACCACCTGCCCGCCAAGGCGCAAACGCTCAACCTTGCCCTCAGGCAAAATAAACACCTGAACACCGGCCATCGACGCACCGAAACAACTCGCACCCTCAACCCACAGAATCGGCCAGTCAATCCCGCCCAACTCACGCCGCAACTGTTCCATCACGGCGCCGTGCACACCGACCGAACCATAAGCCATCACCATCAGCACCTCGCCCACGCGTTGTTTTAACCCCGCCGAAAGTCGTCCGACAAACGCCGCCAACGGTTCGCCCGCGTCGGGCACCAGCGTCCACACCTGTTCGCCCGACGACCCGCCAGCCCCCACGAGTGAAATCATCGCCTTGGGTTCAGGCCACCGACCTTGCGCGCCACCGGACGCACGCGCGCCCCGGCTTGTTGGAAAAGGACGGGCGGTACCGGAAAACGTGCTCATACTCTCTAGACGAAAAACCGCGCCAAACGTTACAGCCACCGGGTGTTTCACCCCAAATTCATGTAACCAATACACTCAATTGCGACAAAATTGCCGTTCCCAACTGCCTCAACCTGTAGTCGCGCTCAACCCACGCCCCGAACAGCCGAATTACACCTTGTCGTGACAAATATGATACGCCTTCTCCCTTTCCTCTTTCTGTTCAGCCCATTGCTGATGCACGCGGCTGCACAGAATCCTGAAAAGCTGCGCATCGACGGCAAAGAACTCCCCCTGATGGCCACGCCGCTCGAAGCCTTTTGGAGCGTAGCTCATCCTCGTCCCGAAACACTCACCCAAACCAACTGGGACTGCTGGCGCGGCTATATCGGAACCTGGGAAATCACCAACAACACGCTCACCCTCGTTCGCATCGAACGCCACGAGATAATACCCAAAGACGGTGCCTTCGCCGAACACATTGTCGACCTCCCGCTGGAGCCCCTGCTCGGCTCACATGGCCCTGTCCCTGCCACCTGGTTCTCCGGTGTTCTCCGCGTAGCCCGCGGTCGCCTGCTGACCACCGTCAACACCGGCTACGCCTCCGTGTACGAGGAGGACCTCTTCCTGATCGTCGAGAACGGCCGAATCATCACGCGACGCACGGTCAAAAACGACATGGCTTCGCTCACCTCCGAAAGCGACCTCGCCTGGCGGGAACTCGGACGCATCAATAAAAATGGCGGCATCACCGCCGTGCTGCCCGAAGAAAATCTCGAACTGGAAAAAGGAACCTGGCTGGGCCAGCTCGAACTCGTTTTGCGAACCCGGGAACTGGAACGCGATAAAAACAGCTTTGAAATTCGCGGGATTTATTTACCCGGTAAACTCTGGTTCCCCCGGCTCACCGGCCAGGAAACGACCTACGCGCTGGATATCCCCGACGCAAAAGACCTGCCCACACCCGGCGTGGCTGTCACCGCCACCTGCACGCTCATCGAAACCAAAACGGGGCCACGCCTCGTCGCCTCGGTCATCAGCGAACTCCCGCCCGGTTACGCCATCCAACGCCGCTGGACGCCGCGTTCAAAAAAGCCTAACCTTCGCATATCAGCCAGCTTCCTGGCGGACACCGATCCGGCAATACCCGACACCCAAAACCCTTGAGAGCAAAATGGCTGCGCTCAGCCAACGACTCGGCACGGCAAAAGCGCAGCGTCCTGCATGCCGTGAATGATCTTTTTATCCGGCGGACAAAACGTGGCGAGCGCCCCACTGAGAACCGCCTTCCCGCCAAGATTGAAATAGTACGGACACAGCCGCAGCCGCCCGTCCACTTCGCGAATCTGTTGCTCGGAATCGTAAATCCGATGCTTCACCCGGACGGGTTTCTTGTACTCCTGAATGACGTGCAGATTCGCCGGAGCGTCGGCGATCGCGATATCGAGCCCCGCCTGCCACTCCTCGCGCGAACAATCGCTACCGAGCACCACACTGCGCGCACCCCACGCTGACTCGTGATAACCACTGATCTTGATAATGAGATCGCGCTCTTTCTGTGACGCACCCACCAGCTGACGCCAGTCCGTCAAGCTACGGCCACCCACACGCGGCCCATCAAGCACCGCGCCCGGCGGCAACGGCGCAGGATCCATAATCCACGAAGGCGGAATCAGGTGCTTCAATATTTTAAACGAACCTTTACTCAGCGTCTCAGTCCAGAAATCCGCTAGCAGATGATGATGAAACAACGCGAGAGAAAGTTTCTCCTCTTGAAAAGCACGCATCGGCGGCGCCACCGCAAGTTCACCCGCCTGCCACGATTCGAAAATATACTTCGCCGTGCGGATGTTCGCCAAATCGAACAATTCAAAAAACCGATAGAGCACATCGACCTTCTCCGGATTCCCATCGACGTCGAAACACAGCGTGCTGCCCAGCGGAAAAAGGTCATCCGGATCGAGACAAAACACGCGCTTGCCCTGACGCTGAAGTTGCTCCGCCAGCCATTGCATCTCGGGCCGGTATGTCGCCGCCTCATCACTCACCACGAGCGCAATCAACGGATTGCGCAAGTCCGGCCGCAGCACGGAAAGCGAATCATAGAAATTGCGAATCATCACATCACCCGTGCCGATGATCGATGGATCGGCAGTCTCGCCCTCGCCCGTGTACAGCCTGTTAAGAAACGCCGTCAGCCCAATACCACCCGGCACCGAGTCGAGCTCGGTCATCACAAAGCCGTGCTCCGTGAGTAACAAATCCGGCCGCAACACCGTGGGAAATACGCCGCGATTTTTCGGATCGCGCGCGTGACGGATGAGTTCCGCCGGTTTACCTCTATCGAGATAGTCGGCCACCCAGGGCGCAAGCAACGGCTTGTTGCGCAGAAGGTTTTTCCCTGCGGCCGAACGCGTGTAAAGCGTTTCCAACGCTTGGTGATATTCGAGACACGCCGCGCCGATCAAATCGAGCTGAGTACGTTGTTCGGCGGTCAACGCCCAGGCCACCGGCGAAACCTGCCAGGTCTTGTCCTCGAAAAGTGGCTGCGACGACAACGAAGCGCGAATCGATGTGTAGGAAAGTTCAGGCATGGGACAACATTCTGACGGCCACAACCATTGCTTACTCCACCCGCAGCACATAGCCGCGCAGATATTCACTCTCCGGCATCGTGATGAGCACCGGGTGATCGGCCGGTTGATGGCAAAATTCCACGATGTGAACGCGGCGCTTCGCATCCGCCGCCGCCGCCGCCAGCACCTGACGCAACTCCGCGTCCTGCATGTGGTGCGAGCACGTGTACGTCGCAAGAATGCCACCGGGCGTGAGCGCCTTCAGCGCACGTAAATTAATCTCCTTGTAGCCGCGCAACGCACCCTCCAGCGCGCTCTTCGATTTCGCGAATGGCGGCGGATCCAGCACGATCAGATCCCACTTGGAGTCGGCGCGTTCGGGCGCGTTGAAATAATCAAAAACATTCGCTACCTGGAAATCCGCCGTCACGCGGTTGCGCTCGGCGTTGCGTTTCGCCTGCGCGATCGCGTCCTCAGCACTGTCGAGCCCGAGCACGCTGGCCGCGCCCGCCCGAGCCGCATGCAGCGCGAAAGAACCCTGATTGCAAAACGCATCGAGCACACGGCGACCCGAAGCGTACTGCGCCACGAGCGCATGTTGCGCGCACTGATCGAGATAGAAACCGGTTTTTTGTCCGCCCAGCAAATCCGTCCAGTAATCGAAACCGCCGACCGTCAGCCAGCGCGGTTCCCAAGCTTTCCCCGAGAAAGTCGAAACCTCCAACGGCAGGCCCTCAAGACGGCGGATATGCGCATCGTTGCGAAAAACAATCTCGGCCGGCTTCACGACTTCGTTCAACAACCGCGCCACGAGCTCACGGCGTTTTTCCATCGCCAGCGTCTGAATCTGCAACACTACGGTATCGCCAAATTGATCCGCCACCACGCCCGGAAGGTCATCCGACTCGGACCAGATCAGGCGCCGCGTATTTGACATTCCACTACGGCGGGCCACGGCGCGCTCGATCGCGGCGCGTAAGAACTTCTCATCCAGCTCCGCGTGATCACGGCTGAAACGCCGCCAGCAGATCTGCGATTTGCTATTATAAATACCGCTGCCGATGAAACGCCCCGTGCGATCACGGCACTCGACGACATCGCCGTCATTTTCAACCGGGAGCAGCGCCTCCACTTCGTTGGCGAACACCCACGGATGACCCGCGAGCACACGCGCTTTGACATTGGCTTTAAGTTTCAAGGAAGCAGGCATCCCCCCATCATCACGCGGAAGGCCCGGGGTAGAAGCCTAAAAATGCCAACCAAGTTCAGAGCGTGGTCTGCTGGTAGTGCAACTCACCGTTTTCGTCTTCGAACCACTCAAACTTATCGTTGAGCGCCAAAACGAGCAGACAAAATCCCGTGATATAAAGTGAAGCTAAAAATGCGATCGCGATAGCCATGACAGATGGTTTTCTGCCCAAAGCTTTACCAGCAATGTACGCAAAAATCTATAGATGATTACAGAAAATCCCAGTTATCTTAGCCTTCCATTTGCATTAAGCACAACGAGCACTCGCGCGCTCCCTACGCCCGGCCTTTCGCTGACGTCTGAAAATTTGTGTGGTGCGCTGCCGTCCGCCCGGTACCGTGGGTTTTTTTCACATGTTGCCAGCCGCCGAAATCGCCCGCCGCCGTACCTTCGCGATCATCTCGCACCCCGATGCAGGTAAAACCACCCTCACGGAAAAATTCCTGCTTTACGGCAACGCCATCCACCTCGCCGGATCCGTAACTGCCCGCAAGAACCAACGCGCCACGGCCTCCGACTGGATGGAGCTCGAAAAGCAACGCGGCATCTCCATCAGCTCCACCGTCCTCCAATTCGACTACTCCGGTTACGCCGTCAACCTGCTCGACACTCCCGGCCACAAGGACTTTTCCGAGGACACCTACCGAGTCCTCACCGCCGTCGATGCCGCCCTCATGGTCATCGACGCCGCAAAAGGCGTGGAAACGCAAACGCGCAAACTCTTCGAAGTCTGCCGCCGTCGTGGTGTGCCGATTTTCACGTTCATGAACAAGTGCGACCGCCCCACGCTCAACGCGCTCGCCCTCCTCGACGAACTTGAAAACGTCCTCGGCCTCCAGTGTTCGCCCGTTATCTGGCCGCTCGGCAATGGTCCTTCCTTCCGCGGTGTGATCGACCGGCGCAACAACCAAGTTCACCTCTTCGAACGCGTTCCGGGCGGCGCTTACCAAGCCCCGGTAAAAGTCGCCTCGCTCGACGATCCGATCGTACGCGAACGACTTGACGACTACACGTTCAACGAAGTCAAAGAACAATTGGCGATGTTAGATGGTGCAGGCCATCCCTTCGACCTCGCCGCCGTGCGCGCCGGCCAGCAAACGCCCGTCTATTTCGGCAGCGCCGTGAACAACTTCGGCATCCAGCTCCTGCTCGACGGTTTCCTCAACGACTCCATCCCGCCCACCTCGCGCCGCTCCGTCACCGTCGCCATGCCGGGTTCGCCCATCGCTTCCGAAACGCGCGAGATCCCCATCACGCACGAAAAATTCTCCGGCTTTGTCTTCAAGATCCAGGCCAACATGGACCCGAAACACCGCGACCGCATTGCCTTCCTGCGCGTGTGCTCCGGCAAGTTCGAGCGCGACATGATGGTCACCCACCAGCGCACCGGCAAAACCATGCGCCTTTCCTCATCGCATAAACTCTTCGGCCAGGAACGCGAAACCGTCGACGAAGCCTGGCCAGGCGACGTCATCGGCCTTGTCGGTCACAGCGAGTTCGGTATCGGCGACACTCTGACCGAGGACAAAGCCATCGTCTTCGACGAAATCCCGCGCTTCCCGCCCGAGGTTTACACCTACATTTCAAATCCCAACTCGTCCGACGCGAAAAAATACCGCGCCGGCCTCGAACAGCTCTTGCAGGAAGGCGTCGTGCAATCCTTCGCCCCCCGCAACGCTCCACCCGGTTCCACCCTCCTCGCCGCTGTCGGTCCCCTCCAATTCGAAGTCGTGCAATACCGCCTCGAAAGCGAGTACGGTGCCGAGTCGCGCCTCGAAGCCACACCCTGGACCATCCTCAAATGGTTGGAGCCGCACCCCGCGCTTAAAAATCCCAGCACGCTCATCGTCGCCAGCGGCGTCGGTTTCGGCACCGACAAATTCGACCAACCCGTCGCGCTTTTTCCGAACGAATGGACGATGCGCTACTTTCTCGAAAAAAATCCCGAGCTGAAACTCCACGACCTGCCGCTCGAGCAAACACGCAGGACCACCTAAGCCGCCTCGAATTCCCTCTGGAATAATTTCCCCTGTTTTTCTCTCGCACCACGGAGGGAAATTTCACTCTCCTTTGAATACGCACCGATGAACCGCCTTCGCTTCCTTCTCGTCCCCGTTGTTGCAATCGCATTCGCGCTGACCGCCCACGCCGCCAGCAAACAGAAACCAACCCGTCCCACCAACGCGCCCACCTGCCAGTACAAAGGTTACATCGTGCTCGACGCCGCCACCGGCAACGTCCTGCTCGAGGACAACGCCGACGTCGTCAGCCCGCCCGCCAGCATGACGAAGCTCATGACTTTTGCGGTCATCGCCGAAAAACTTCAGCGTGGCGAACTCACTCTTAATACACCCATCCGCGTCGATAACTCAGACTCAGGCCTAGGCGGCACCCAGGTTTGGCTCGATCCCCGCGAAACCTTCTCCGTCGAAGAGCTCCTCTACGCGGTCATGATCCAGTCTGCCAACGATGCTTCCCACGCGCTCGCCCGCGCTTCCACCGGTGCCGTCCCAATCTTCATCGAGCAGATGAATGCCAAGGCCAAAGAAATCGGCATGACCCACACCATCTTCCGCACACCTCACGGCCTCACCTCCAAGAAACAAAAACTCACCGAGGGCGACCTCACCACCCCGCGCGATTTCGCCCTCCTCAGCCGTTACCTCGTCCTAAAAACCGACGTACTCAAATACTCCTCGATACGCGAACGCGACTTCGCTCCAAACCGCGCGAAAGGTCCACTTCACATGGAAAACCACAACCGGCTCATCGGCCGCGTCATTGGCGTGGACGGCCTAAAAACCGGTTACACCGAGAACGCCGGTTACTGCCTCAGCGCCACCGCAGAACGCAACGGCCGCCGCGTCATCGCCGTCATCATGGGCTGCTTCGGCCCCAACGGCGAAAAAGATTTCGGCCGCAGCCGCGACGAAAAGGTGATCGAACTCCTCGAACGCGGCTTCGCAGGCCTGTCCGCCGGCCCCGCACCCGCCGTTGCACCATCGGCTCCCAAAACCACCGCACCAGCCTCGGCCTTCAAACCAGCCGCCGCGCCTAAACCAGCTGCCGCCACGCGCTCCACGCCCGCTCCCGCTGCCAAATTCACCCCGGCCCCCAGCCCTCAACCCGAACCATCACCCGTCTCCCCGGCATCAGCCGCCAGCTCCGAAACCTCACCCGTCCAGCCCGCCACCAGCCCCGTCTCGCCCGTCACCGAAGCCGCCCCGGCCCCTCCCGCCCCCAGCGTTAAATTCGAACTCCCGAAAAAGAAATAACGCTCCCGCCCACTTAAGGCGCGAGTTCAAACGCCAGCATCACGGGCTTGCCATCGAAATACGGAGCCTGCGGCAACCCGAGCAAGTAACACGCCGTCGCGCAGGTGTCCTCGGTACGAACCTCAAGCACCGCGCTCCTCGTCAGATCAAAATTCTTTCGCACACCCGGCCCGACCGCGATCCAAGGAATATGCCGGCTGCGTGCATCGTCCGCACCATGCGTCAGACCTGCGCCGCCGTGATCCGCCGATATAATCAAAAAAGTTGAGCCACGCAAACCCGCGCGATCAAGCGCACCGAGCAATTCGCCAAGCTGGCGATCCGTTTTTTCGATACACGCGTGTTGTTCGGGCGAGCCCCAGCCTTTGGCATGACCCACGGTATCCACATCGGGAAAATGCACGAAAAACAGATCGGGCTTCTTCTTTTCAATAATTTCAACCGCGTGCGCGACCACCACTTCATTGGTAGCCTTTGCCTCATCGGGCACAACGAACCAAGTCAACGTGCCAGGTTTGGCGAGCGCGGAAAACTTCGATTTCCCGGCAACCATCGCAGCCGAATAACCCGCCATCGTCGCCATTTCAAAAAGGGTCGGGACCTTCGAATAAACCGGATCCTTAAACGGCAAGTCACGATTCCACTCAATGCCATGCGTATTCGGAATCACTCCCGTCAACATGCTCGTATGCGACGGCAACGTAATCGAAACCGCCGTCGTCTTTGCCCAAAACGTGTACGCACCCTGCTTCAAGAGACTACGCAGATTCGGCATGTCGACCAGCAAAGCACAATCCGGCCGAAGCCCGTCAATGCTGATGATCAACACATGCTCCACCGCCGGAATCGGACGCTGCGGCCTCGAAACAGGCACCGCCACCTGACCACGAACTAACGAAGCAACTATAAAAAACAAAAACAGCGCGATGGATTTTTTCATGTCTGCCAATACCGAGCCATCCCGGCCCTGCCTGCAATTCGAAAGCATTCCTCAGAGGGCTTTCGTCCACCGTCCACCAGGCACCGTACATAAAAACAGCACAGCGATTTGCTGTGCTGTGAGAGTAATTGCCGGCTGTACCGGCGACCGTCCGGGAAAATTACTTGGCCTTCTTCTTGATCTGCTTTGCGACCTTCTTTTCCTTCGGGGTTTTTGCCGGTGCCTTCTTGGTTTGCTTTTTTGAGTTTTGGGTCTTGGCCATGGTTTTGTATTTTTTTGAGGTTACTGTTCGGCCTTGAACTTACTGTTCAACCAGCCCGGGGCAACAAAATCCCGGCATTTTTTAAAAAAAGGTTCGGTTGATGCCGGCGCAGGGCTCAACCGTTCAGCGCCTCCGGTCCACTGCACACCCCTAAAACCAACGCATAAGCGATAAAAATAAACCTTCAAAATCCATCCGTGTGCTTGCAGAGCGGATACAATCCACCAACCGGCGATGTCACACCTCCGGCCCGCCCGATCCAGCACAACCTGTCCGTGCCCGCAAAAAACCCTCCACCCAAATCCCCTCAATCCGCTGTTGTGCAGATAAGGCCGAAGGCCAAACTCCGCGCATGACCCAGCCAAAATCCAACGATCTACTTCACGGCGTCACACTGGAACGACTACTTACCGTCTTGGTCGAGCTCCACGGCTGGGACGAACTCGGCTACCGCGTTCCAATCCGATGTTTCCTCTTTGACCCGAGCATCAAATCGAGCCTCACCTTCCTGCGCAAAACACCCTGGGCACGGACCAAAGTCGAGCAGCTCTACATCGAAGCAATGCACAAAACACCACTGCACGGAGACGAACAATGAGACTTGTCCAAAGACTGTTGCATTCCTGACGCTCTCGCAGGCACCGCGTCGCAGAGAACTCGGTTCGCTTTCCCCGTTTCATGAACCGCTCCGGCCTTTTGCGTTCGGAAGGATTCGCGATTTATTTGGGTCAATTAAAGGCGCTATGCGCCCGAGGTCGGCTACGCCATTCTGTTAACGAACCTATCTATATGACCAACGTTCCCCAGCCACAATCTTCCAGCCACGACCACGAAGAGTTTTCCCTGCCGCTCTTCGCCCTGACCGTGCTGACCACACTCACCGTCCTCTTCGCCGCACTCTGGTTTTTCTTTCCGAACCTTTGGGCAGCCCAACTCATGACGCCACTCTGGAAAGCCGGTGCCTCGTTCGTCGCGATCAGCATCCTCAACTGCTTCGTGGAATATTTCTTCCACCGTTACGTACTCCACACGCCCGCAATCCCGCTTCTCCGGCGCTTCTACCGACAGCACACACTGCATCACGGACTCACCCACATCGTCCGCAAACAAACGCGCGGCGAACACCAAGTTGTCTTCATCGAGAACAAATTCCCCATCACCGAACCCGAACAACACGAAGCCTCCTTCTTCCCGTGGTACTCGCTCGCCATCTTCGCCACGTTGCTCACGCCCGTTCTCGCCCTGCTCCACTGGCTTTTCCCTTCGTTCTCGTGGTTTCTGTCGGGCTTCCTCGCTCTCGCCAGTTCGCTCACGCTCTACGAACTCCTGCACGCCATCAATCACTGGTCGCTCGATAAATGGCTTCCGCTGATCGAACATCCCCGTTGGGGCAAAATCTGGCAACCCGCCTACGGCTTCCACCTGCGCCACCATGCCGTCACCGACTGCAACGAATCTATCTCCGGTTTCTTCGGCCTGCCCGTCGCCGACTGGGTTTTTGGCACCTGTGTGATTCCAAAGACAATTTACGCCCAGGGCGAAGAATGGGAACCGGGAAAATTCCGCAGCCCGCAACCCAGGGCACTCATCCGCTGGCTCGACGTTTGGGCCAACGAAACAGTTAAGAATCGCCGCGCTGCGTTCGCCGCGAACGCCGATTCAACCTCCGACTCTGCAGTCCAACCCCTCCCCAACCGTTCGATCGCGGCCAAACGGGCCTACACCCGCGGCGAAGAAATCGCCAACTGGCTCACGCACGGCATCGGCTTGGTCATGAGTGTGGCAGGCCTGACCCTGCTCATCGTTTTCGCAAGCCTGCGCGGCGACGCCTGGCATGTCGTGAGTTTCACCGTATTCGGTCTATCCCTACTGTTTCTCTATACCGCCTCGACGCTCTATCACACCTGGCGCAGCGAACGCGGTTCACGCCTTTTGCTGAAACTCGATCACGCCGCAATTTTCGTTTTGATCGCCGGCAGCTACACGCCGTTTCTGCTCACCAGTCTGCGCGGCCCGTGGGGCTGGTCGCTCTTTGGCGTTATCTGGGGGTTATGTGGCGCCGGCGCGGTTTTCCAATTGATCTTCGGCGACCGTTTTCGGACAGCTTCGACGCTGGCCTACCTCTTTCTCGGCTGGTTGATCGTCATTGCGATCAAACCGCTCATCGCCGTCGTACCTGCGGGCGGACTCTGGCTGCTGCTCGCCGGCGGATTGTGCTACACTGTCGGCACCTTGTTTTACCGCTGGCAACGCCTGCGTTATCACCATGCCTATTGGCACTCGTTTGTACTCGCAGGCAGCACGTGCCATCTGCTCGCCGTGCTGCTTTTCCTACTGCCCAGCGCCCGTTAAAACGAGTCGCCGGGCCAGTCAGATTTATCGCCTAGCCAACTGTTCGGCCGTAGCCAGTTCGTAAGTGATTTTGCCCTCCATCACCTCGCGCAATGCGATGTCTTCAGGCGAAAGCTTTTCGAGCGACTCGACCAATGGACGGCTGCCCCGACGGAGTTGTTTCACCCGTGTCGATATGACATTTACCAGGATGTTGGGATCATCCACGACTTTTAGCGCTGCTTGAAGGTAATCGTCTCTCATAGGTAAAATCAGCTACGAGCACTTAAAATCACGACATAAGGTATGCCGCTTTAATGGATGCTTCAAGCTGAGCCTGACATCAATAAATCGCTCACCACCGGAACGCGATGAGCGATTTCCGAGTGACCTCCGACCTGCGCCCAATTCGTTCCGGGGCCATCCGCTTGCGGTGATTATAATCAACTCCCCCATCCCTCACCTCTCTGCCATTTAGCACCAAAATTCGTTCGTGCCTTCCGCCCCGCCACCCGGCAGCCTATCCATTCCATGTCAGCCGAACTCGAACAACTCGTCACCCAGATCGCCCAACGCGCCCGCCAGGCCTCACTCGTCCTCGCCACCGTTCCAACCGCGCAAAAAAACGCCGCGCTCGACGAACTCGCCGGACTAATCGACCGTTCGCACCCCACGTTACTCGCCGCCAACGCCCTCGACCTTGCCGCTGCCGAATCAAACGGCATGTCCAAGGCCCAGATCGACCGCCTCACACTCGACGCCAAGCGCCTCGCCCAACTCTCCGAAAGCGTTCGCCAAGTCGCCGCCCTGCCCGACCCCGTCGGCGCGCTCCTCGACGAAACCATCCGCCCCAACGGCCTGCACATCCGCAAAGTCCGCGTGCCCATCGGCGTCATCGGCATCATCTATGAAGCGCGCCCCAACGTCACCATCGACTGCGCCATCCTCTGCCTCAAAAGCGGCAACGCCTCCATCCTCCGTGGCGGTAAGGAAATTTTCAATACGAACACCGCGCTCGCCGCGTTAATCACCGCCGCGCTCGCCCACGCCAAGCTCCCCGCCGACGCCGTGCAACTCATCCCCACGACCGACCGCGCCGCACTCAACACGCTCCTCAAGCTCGACCAATACATCCACTGCATCATCCCCCGCGGTGGCGAGAGCCTCATCCGTTTCGTCGCGAGCCACTCCACCATCCCCGTCATCAAGCACTACACCGGCGTGTGCTTCGTCTACGTCGATGCCGCCGCCGACCTCGCCATGGCCGAGAAAATTCTCCTCAACGCCAAAACTCAGCGCGTCACCGTCTGTAACACCGCCGAACAACTCCTTATCCACCAGAACATCGCCAACCAGGCCCTGCCCACGCTCGCCCGCGCCCTCGTCGCGAAAAACGTCGAGCTCCGCTGCGACGCCGCCAGCGCCACCATCCTCGCCCGCGAAAAAATTGCCACCACGCCCGCAACCGACGCCGACTTCAAAGCCGAGTTCCTCGACTACATTATCGCCATCCGCATCGTCGACACGCTCGAAACCGCCATCACCACGATCAATCGCGACAGCTCCGCGCACAGCGAAGTCATCGTCACCGACGACGAAGCCGCCGCCCGAAAATTCCAGGCCAACATCGACAGTTCCGCCGTCTTTTGGAACGCCTCCACGCGCTTCAATGACGGTTTCGAGTTCGGCTTCGGTGCCGAAATCGGCATCAGCACCGACCGCCTCCACGCCCGCGGCCCCATGGGCCTGCCCGAGCTCTGCAGTTACAAATACCTGATCGACGGCTCCGGCCAGATCCGCAGCTAAGGATCGTTGACCAGAATTTTTAAACAACTTCGCGCCCCCGCTGTCTCCTCCCCTATGAATTGCACGCGCCCCTGCGCCAGCCTGCTGGCACTGATTTTCCTTTCGACCACCCTGCCCGCGCAGGAGACCAAGCCCTCCACCGGCGGAGCAAGTTCGACCACGCGCCCCAAGAAAGAACGCGTCATCTCTGGCGACCTCTCCAAATCCCTCTCCTCCGGCATCAAGTACAACCCTCCACCACCGCCAAAGCCCGAAGTCGAAGACGTGGACATGCGCGACATCGACAAGCCGCGCAACCAGATCATTCGTCTCCCAAAATACGTCGTCGAAGCCAAGCGTCCGCCGGTCTTCACTGATCGCAACCTCTACTCGAATGAGATGCTCCGCCGCCTCGCCTACAAACAGTACGCCAGCGCCTTCAGCCGAAACTTTCTCAATCGTTATCGCATCTTCGGCCAGCTCGACACCGACTACGCCATGATGCAATACGAGGCCGCCGAACGGCTGCGCAACATCGCCGAAATGGACGACAAAGTATCCATGTATCGGGTTTCTGGAGACAACGCCGAAGCCTCCGCCCTCGAAGACGACATCCAGCGCTCATTCATGCGCCGCACCAATTACATCACTACCCCTGGTTCGGTTGGGACAAACTGAGCGCCGACATATCTCGGGGCGAAGAACCCCGGCGCAACCGCAGTCGAGCCGCTGTAACCACAATAACAACGGTTACTTTCGCTCGACCGCTGCCGGATGAGTTCTCACCTGCTCGCGACGCGCCCCCCTATCGGAGCCGTATCGAGGCCGTGACTCAGCAGTGAATCGTCGACCGCATCGCACAAGCCGCGCTTCCCCAGCCATCACCACCGCAAAACCGGACCCGCGCCCTGAAACATTCAAATGAATGTCACGCCCCCCGGTTTCCTTTCCCGCTCAACCGCGCGTTGCCGCCTCTCTACCCTCATATCCCCCAGACCGCCGAAATGTTTGTCATCTATTAAATGACAAACCGTCGTAACTCTGACATCTTCAGATAATACTGATGCTACTTACGAAAGTGATGTTTGTCATTTAATAGATGACATAACTATCCGATTGATGTAATTTACACCCTGAGGCGTCGTCCGGGCCAGTTGAGGTTTCGAACGACAACTCCGCCTAAACTTCGTTGTCCGGCGTTTTGCGTAATAAACGGGCCAGCAAAATCCCCTCGGCAAGCGCCTGAGCATTTCAGCGGATCATGGGAGCGGCTTTACGCGCGATTCAGCCAAAGCATCGCAGGATAAACCGCTCCTACATCTAACCGAACCGGAGCAGCGTGCTCCGGGGCATCGAACCCAGCGCGAGATAGCGCGAATAAATACTGAGCACACTCAACTTCAGTCCTGCTAATACCTGAGACTTAGTCCCAATATTGATTAGAACAATTCCAATTCTCACTCCAAGTTTAGAACAATTCTAATTCGCATTCCCGCTCACCCATGATCGAACACGCCTCCATCGCCTCCGATAGCCCTGCAAAACGGCTCTCCGATAGCGGCCTCCGCGCCACGCCGCAACGCGAGTTGGTTTATCGCTCGCTCCTCCAGCAGCGCGATCACCCGACCGCCGAAGAAGTTTTCGCCCGCATCAAATCCGAGATGCCCACCATCTCCCTCGCCACCGTTTATAACTGCCTCGAAACCCTCGTGCAGTGCCACCTCATCCGCCAGGTCAACCACGAGCGCAGTTCCACCCGCTACTGCCCAAACCTGCGCCCCCACGCCCATTTTCACGACGAAACCACGGGCGAGATCCACGACGTCGACCTGCCCGCTTCCCTCGTCGAGCAACTAAAATCCACGCTCCCAGCCGACTTCCACGCCTCCACCGTCGAAATCACCTTTCTCGGCAAAACCGATAAGACCGCCTGAGCCAAAGCCCCTCCCACTCTCACACACACTCTCTCTATTCCAAAAACACATGCACTCGCTCGAAATCAAAGACCTCCACGTCTCCATCGGTGACAAAGAAATCGTCAAGGGCCTCACCCTCACGATCAAAACGGGCGAAGTCCACGCCATCATGGGGCCCAATGGCACCGGCAAATCCACGCTCTCCAAAGCCATCGCCGGCCACCCGGATTACACCATCACCAGCGGCGACGTGCTCATCGACGGCAAATCCATCCTCGAGATGGAACCCGACGAACGCGCCCGCGCCGGCGTCTTCCTCGCCTTCCAATACCCGAGCGAAATCCCCGGCGTCACCATCGCCAACTTCCTTCGCGCCGCCCAACAAGCACGCCTCGCCGAGGGCGAAGACCTCGACGCCACCGCCTATTACAAAAAGCTCTATAGCAAAATGGACATGCTAAAAATCGACCGGAAGTTCACCTCCCGCGCGGTCAACGACGGCTTCTCCGGCGGCGAAAAGAAGCGCTGCGAAATTCTTCAGAGGGCCATGCTCGAACCCATCTTCTCCCTCATGGACGAAACCGACTCCGGCCTCGACATCGACGCCCTCCGCATCGTCGCCGACGGCGTGAACGCTCAGCGCAGCGATAAACTCGGCGTCCTCCTCATTACCCACTATCAACGCCTCCTCGACTACATCGTGCCTGACTACGTCCACGTCATGTGGGACGGCCGCATCGTCAAAAGCGGCGACAAATCTCTCGCCCTCGAACTCGAGGCCCGCGGCTACGACTGGGTCAAACAGGAACTGGCAGCCACTATCTAACCAGGAACCATCACCATGAAACCACTTTCCGAACCGGATACACTCGCGCCCGCCGAAGAAGCCACCACCGTTGAGAATCCCTCCGTTGGCATCGACCAGACCGCCGGCAACTTCACCTACGACGTCAAATACGAATTCGACGCTGGCACCGGCCTCAACGAAAACACCGTCCGCTACATCAGCTCGGTAAAAAAAGAGGCCCAATGGATTCTCGATTTCCGCCTCAAAGCGCTGAAGACCTTCGAATCCATGCCGCTACCCACGCACTGGGCGACGAAGGACCTCGAGAACATCGATTTCAATAAAATCCGTTACTACCTCTCACAGGGCCAAAAGCCGAAACGCACCTGGGAAGAAGTACCCGACGACATCAAAAAGACCTTCGAACGCCTCGGCATTCCCGAACAGGAGCGCAAGTTCCTCGCCGGCGTCGAAGCCCAGTTCGACTCCGAAGCCGCGTATTCAAACATCAAGGACATCGTCGCGAAACAAGGCGTCATCTTCTGTAATTCCACCGAAGCTCTCCGCGAACACCCCGAGATCTTCCGCAAATGGTTCGGCAAGGTCATCCCGACCTCCGACAACAAGTTCTCCGCTCTCAACAGCGCTGTGTTCTCCGGCGGTTCCTTCATCTACGTGCCGCCCGGCGTGAAGGTTGCCCAGCCACTTCAGGCCTACTTCCGCATCAACGCCGAAAACTTCGGCCAGTTCGAGCGCACCCTCATTATCGTCGATGAAGGCGCCGAAGTGACCTACATGGAAGGTTGCACCGCGCCGAAATTCTCCACCTCCACGCTGCACAGCGCGGTCGTCGAACTCGTCGCCATGAAAGGGGCCAAGATCCAGTACATCACCGTCCAAAACTGGGCTTCAAACGTCTACAATCTCGTCACCAAGCGCGGCCTCGCCCACGAAGAAGCCGAGATCAAATGGATCGATTGCAACCTCGGTTCGCGCCTCACGATGAAGTATCCCGGCGTCATCCTCAAAGGTCGCAAGGCCCGCGGCGAAGTCATCTCCATTGCCCTCGCCAACGACGGCCAACACCAGGACACAGGAGCAAAAATGGTTCACGCCGCTGACGAAACCACATCGACCATCGTCTCCAAATCTATCTCCGTCGGCCAGGGTCGCGCGACGTATCGCGGCGTCGTTCACATCCCGAAACACTTGAAAGGTTGCAAAAACAACACCGAATGCGACGCGCTGCTGATCAACACCAACAGCCGCACCGACACCTATCCGGCCATCACCGTCCGCGGCGATCAGCACGCCGTGCAACACGAAGCCAGCGTCTCGAAGGTCAGCGAAGAGCAGATCTTCTACATGCAGCAGCGCGGCCTCACCGAAGGTCAGGCCATGAGCCTTTCCGTCAATGGCTTCATCAACGACCTCGCGCGCCAGTTCCCGATGGAGTATTCGGTCGAACTCAAGCGCCTCATCGACCTCGAAATGGAAGGCTCCGTGGGCTGATCGCCCAAATGAAGAAGTAAGAATGCAGAATGTAGAATACCCAAACGCTACAACCATTCTGCATTCTTCATTCTAAATTCTACATTTTTCTACCATGTCCGCATCCACTCTTCCCGCCACAAAAACTACCATCGGCTCCTTCACCGCCGAGGCTTTTGCCGAACACCTGGCCACCCAGAAAACCGCTCCGGCGTGGTGGCTCGACCGCAAGCGAGCCGCTTACGAAAAGTTCGCCGCGCTCCCCATGCCCTCGCGCACCGACGAAACCTGGCGCTTCAGCAACATCACCTCGCTCACGCTCGACGGCTTCGCGCCCGTACCGATTTCCGACCTCAAAACTGAAATCCCAAAACCCTTTGGCCTCTCAGCACTGACGTTTTTCAATAATCTGTTGATCAGCGACCGATCGTCAAAAACCGACCTCGCCGCAAAAGGCGTGATCGTCTCCACGCTCGCTGAGGCCACCACCCAGCACGCTGACCTGCTGAAGGCGCACTTCATGGCCCAGCCACAAAAGCTCGGCTCGGCAAAATTCGCCGCGCTCCACACGGCCTTCGTCAGCGACGGCGCTTTCATCTACATCCCACGCGGCGTTGAACTCACCGAACCGATCATCATCACTCACGTCGCCGCCGGCCAGGGCACCGCTGTCTTCCCGCACACACTCGTCATCGCTGAAGAAAACTCCAAGGTCACCGTCGTCGATCACTTCGTCTCGACCGACGCCAACGCGCACTTCGCCTGCGGCGCCAACGACCTCTACGCCGCCCACGGCGCAAAACTCACTTACATCGCGGCCCAAGCCTGGAGCCCAACCACGCTCTCGTTCCAGTTCAACTCCACCGTCGTCCGCCGCGATGCTCGCGTGCAATCGCTCAACGTTCACCTCGGTGCCCGCCAGGCCCGCCACGAGTCGCTCTCGCAACTCCAGGCCCCCGGCGCTTTTTCCGAGATGCTCGCCTTAACCATCGCGACCGGCACACAGGAGTTCGACCAGCGCACGCTCCAGATTCACCAGGCGCCGAACACCAAGTCCGATCTCCTCTACAAGAACGCGCTCAACGACTCGTCGAAGACCAACTTCTCCGGCCTGATCATCGTCGATCCCGACGCACAAAAGACCGACGCCTACCAAAGCAATCGCAACCTGATGCTCAGCGAGGATGCCGAGGTCAACTCACTCCCCGGCCTCGAAATCCAAGCCAACGACGTCCGTTGTACCCACGGAAGCACTACATCGCGCGTCGATCCCGAGCAGCTCTATTATCTCCAGTCCCGAGGCATCCGCCCGAAGACCGCCCACCAGCTGCTCGTCTTCGGCTTTTTCGAGGAAGTTTTGAACCGCCTGGAAAACGATCCATTACACGACGCCCTGCGCGTACTCATCAGCGGCAAGCTCACCCACTAACCAGCTACAAGTCCTACGAGGCGCCTCTGCCCCAACCAACGCCATACTCCGACTCGGAGGATGGCGTTTTTTTCGTGTTGTTGCGCGATCGTTGACGCCGCCCTGGCTTCAAGCAGAGTTGCCACGCGCTCGACCTTTGCTATTTCTGCGATCCAGCCATGTCCTCCATCCCCAACCACCGCCGCCTTGAATATGCCCGCGGCTACATCCAGCTGGGGATGGTCAGCGAGGCCGCTGCCGAACTCGACGCCCTTCCCAGCAACACCCGCTGGTCCACCGAGGCACTGCGCGTCCGCATCGACCTCTACATGCATTCGAAGGAATGGGCGCTGGTCGTCACCGTCGCCAAGCTCGTCTGCGAAGTCACTCCTGCCGACGAAGGTGCCTGGATCGCCTGGGCCTTTGCCCTGCGCGAATTGCAACAGGTGGCGGAGGCGCAGGAGGTTTTGCTGCATGCCGAACCTTTACACGGGAAAACCTGCGGTTTGCTACACTACAATCTCGCCTGTTACGCCTGCTTGTTGGGCAACTTAAAGGAAGCGCGCCGCCGACTCGCCCGCGCAACCAAGCTCAACGCCCAATGGAAACTTGAAGCCATCGACGACGACGATCTGCGTGCCTTAAGAGAAAGCCTGCCGACTGATTGATGGTGATCGTGATCGTTTCGGCAGGCCGTATCCGTAACCATTCATTAGGTCAACGGTCGCGCTGGTTTGTATTCCACCGACGATGACACGCCGAGGAAACACCCAAATCGCCTACGCCTGAGGTGAGAAATACACTCGCGCCAACCGCGCCCTTTCGCCATAAACACGCCCAACAAACCGGCACCATTTCGCCGCTCAGCCGGGAACCCCGTCCACCGCCAAGAGTCTTAGCAACAACTCTACTTCCTCTCATGACCCACCTCTACCCAGTCCTTCGTTTCGCAGCCCTGCTCACTTGCCTTGGCCTGCCACTCAACGCCCGCACCGGGATCATCCCGTCGCCCGCAGCCAGCAACACTGAATATCATGTCGAGCTCGGTCTCACTTACGCCTCGGGCATCGAAAACGTCATCAACCAAATGGAGAAAACCATCGGTTTCGAGCGGGAAAGCACTTGGCCGATCGGCCTGCGAATCTCGGCCTATGCCAAAATGGAGAGCGGCATCGGCTTCGGTATGGGCGTCGGCCCCTGGACCACGATCAATGTAGAAGATCGCCGCTACTACCCTTACCACAACAACGATGTTAAGGTGAGTTACATAGTCCCGGTGTTTGCCGACATCCGCTATTATTTTCCGCGCGCTGGATTTCTTACGCCTTATATCAGAGCCGGAGTCGCCTATCCGATTTCCGGTGGCGATTATATCGGGGCCGGCGATCCCGGTCCTTTGGTCGCACTCGGCGCGCACGCCTGGGAACACCGCTACGTCACCATCGGGATCGAAGCTGGCTACGATGGTTCAAAGGTAGAAGTGAAGAGCGGCTATCTCCACGCAGCCGAAAAACTCCGCCCCACCGAGTTCACGCTCAGCGTGTTTGCGTCGTTCTAAATTGTAACGAGTCAGCTCGGCTTCAGAACCACTCCTCAGCGGTAATCCCGTCGGCCTTCGAGCGCGCTCTTGAGCGTGACCGAATCCGCATAGAGCACGCCACCGCCACTCGGCAGGCCGAAACCGATGCGTGAAACCTTCACGCGCTCCGGCGACAACTGTTGCGTCAAATAGTGACACGTCGCCTCGCCCTCGACGTCGTTCGATAGCGCAAGAATCAACTCCCGCACCTCGCCCGCCTCGATGCGCGCGAGCAGCGACGGAAAGTTCAGATCATTTGGCCCAACTCCCTGGATCGGCGAGAGCTTGCCGTGGAGAACATGATAGACCCCGCGATACGCCGCCGAGCGCTCGAGGGCGACGAGGTCCGGCACCTGTTCGACCACGCACACGATCGACTGATCGCGACGTTCGTCGGCGCAGATGGCACAGCGATCACCCTCGGCCAGGTTGCCACAACGCTCGCAACGTCGCACCGCTTTCGCCGCTTCCTGTAACGCCTCTACCAACGCCGGCAAGCGCGCTGGTTTTTCGACGAGCAGGTGCAACGCGATCCGCTCCGCCGACCGAAAACCCAGCCCCGGAAGCTGCTTCAGATGCTTCTGAAGTTTGTCGAAAGCAGGTGTCATGGAATACGGAATGATGAATGTAGAATGATGAATGCCGAACCAACGAATCTGCCCCTCAGCAAACGTCATTCTTCGATTCTGCATTCCTCATTCTTCATTCTAAATTCTTCATTCGCTCACATCATCCCCGGCATCTGAAAAGCCGAAGTGACCTTCTGCATCTCGGAGTCGTTCTGCGATTTCGCCTGCTTCGCGGCGTCTTGAACAGCGGCGAGAATCGTGTCGGCGACGACCTTGGCGTCTTCCTTCAGAAAATCAGGATCGAGCACGAGCGAGAGGAATTTACCCGCGCCGCTCACTTTGAGTTTCACCGCACCGCCACCAGTCGTGACTTCGATCTCTTTTGCTTCGAGCTGGGTTTGGAGCGTCTCGATTTGACGCTGCATCTTCTGAGCTTGTTTTAGGAGTTTACCAACGCCGGCCATGGGATTTTTGTGGGTTAAAAGTTAAGTTTGCGGGCAATCAGTCGCTCGCAACAACGCGAAATCTTCAAGCCTCAAGTAGCGCGCGATAACCTGCGCGAAAATCCGCATAGCGCGGCGACCAACCAAGAGCCGCCTTGATTTTGTCGTTCGCGATCACCCGATCCGGCGTCCCCACCCGACGTCCCGCCACCGCAGCACCCGTGAAACTCGGCACCGGCCGTCCGAGCTGCGATGCGAGCCAGCCGACCACCTCGGACTTCGCAACCGCGCCCTCATCGGCCACATTGAAAATTTCGTTCGCCACCGCCTCCGGTGCCGCAAAAGCCCCCAACACCGCCGACACAATGTCATCACGATGGATCAGGTTCAGCCGATGCTCCCCGCGCCCATCGATCTCCGTTTCGCCCGCGCGCAACTGATCCAACAAACGATGCCGCCCCGGCCCATAAATCCCCGCCAGACGCAAAATAAACCAACGTCGCCGCGCCACCGCCGTCGCTCCACGCAACCATTCTTCCGCCTCCAACAAAACCGCCGGCGTTCCCACCGCTTCGCCAACCGGTGCCGACTCGTCAACGCGCGCACCTCCACTTTGTGAATACACCGACGTGCTGCTCGTATAAACGAAAGTTCCCACGCCGCCGCTCGCGCCCAGCGCACCACCCGCCCACGCGAGAATCGATTTCATGCCCTCGACGTAGCTTTGCCGGTAGCCTTCGATTCCCCCGCCACCCGAGCTCACACAATTCAACACGAAATCCACGCTTCCGTTTGCACGCTCAATCTTCCCATGCCACGCCTCCGACGCGAGTTCATCGACCACAACGTCGCAACCATCGGCCGCCAGCGCCGCCACCTTCGCCGGATTTCGCGTCAACGCCGTCACCCGCGCCCCGAGCCGCACAGCTTCGCGCGCGACCGCCCCGCCGACATAACCGGCGCCGAACACGACGAGGTGTTTTCCACGAAAAATTCCAGGTGCAAGATCAGCCATCTTCGTTAACTTAAAAACATGCCCACGGTTCTCGCCATTTTGCCAGAGGGATTTGAAGAAATTGAAGCCATTGCGCCAATCGATCTGTTGCGCCGCGCCGGCTGCCAAGTCACCGTCGCCGCGCTCGGTAGCACCCCGCACGTGACCGGTCGCTGCAATATCACCATGCACGCCGATGCCACGCTCGGCGAATCAGAGGGAAAAACCTACGACCTGATTTTCCTCCCCGGCGGTCCAGGCGTGCTCAATCTCAGGGGCGACATGCGCGTCCGCCAACTCGTGCAACAACAAGCCGCCGCCGACCGCTGGCTCGCCGCCATTTGCGCCGCACCCACCGTGCTCAACGACGCCGGACTGCTCAACGGCCGCCGTTATACCGCGCATTTTTCGGTCGCGAAAGAACTACCAAACATCCTCAAGGACGAACGCGTGGTTATTGACGGCAAAATCATCACCTCACGCGGTGCCGGTACCTCGATCGATCTCGGCCTTGTGTTGGTGGAAAAACTCGTGTCCCCCGAAAAAGCCCGGGAAATCGCCGCAGCCATCTGCGCCTGATTATTTTCAGCCGCACTTTGCGGTATGCCCGCCGTCGGCCCGCCGCCGCTTGTCGCACATGAGCTGCGACCTATTTTCAGGTAGATTTAACTACCTGAGCTTTGCGCCGATGTTGCCTTAAGCCGCTTTATCTTGTGGCTTTACAGCTGTGGCCGACCCGCGTTGGCCAATCCCTCCACTCGTTTGACTCCGACCCAACCAACGGCCGTTTGTCACTTTTCCCGAAGTGACGCGGCGAAGCTTTCCCAACATGTGCGGCATCGCTGGATTCATTAGCCCCCAACATTCGCCCGAAACACGCCAAAGCGCCGTCGAACGCATGTGCGAATCCATGCAGCACCGCGGCCCGGACGACGCCGGCGTTTTCTCGTCAGAAATCGCCACGCTCGGCATGCGCCGCCTTGCGATTTTCGACCCCGCCAACGGCCGCCAACCCATGGCCACCGCCGACGGACGTTTTCAAATCGTCTTCAACGGCGCCATCTACAACTTCCCCGAACTGCGTGCCGAACTAGAAACCATCGGTACAACTTTCAACACGGCATGCGACACCGAAGTCCTGCTCGCCGCCTTCGCACACTGGGGCGAACAATGTCTGCCCCGCCTCCGCGGCATGTTCGCCTTCGCCGTGTGGGATTCCGCCGAACAGCAACTATTCCTCGCCCGCGATCCCTTCGGCATCAAGCCCCTCTACTACGCGCACACCGCCACCTCCCTCCTCTTCGCCTCCGAACTCAACGCCCTGCTCGCCTCCGGTGCCGTCGAGGCAAAGTTCGACCCTGCCGCCCTCAACGCCGCACTCTCCTACCTCGCCGTACCCGCACCACGCACCATCTACAAAGGCCTGCGCAGTCTGCGCCCCGGCGAATGCGCCACGTTCCAAAACGGTCAGTTCACGGTCCGCTCGTACTGGACGTTCCTCGACGCCGCCAACGCCAACGTCGACGTCTGCCGCAGCCGCAGAAAATTCAACCTCGAACTGCGCTCCCGACTCGAAGATTCCATTCGCGCGCACTCGCTAGCCGACGTGCCCGTCGGCGCCTTCCTCTCCGGCGGACTCGACTCCAGTACCCTTGTCGCCCTCATGCAGCGCACCGGCAGCGCCAAGTTGAAAACGTTTTCAATCGGCTTCGACGAAGCCGAATTTTCAGAATCCACCGAAGCCGAGGAAGCCGCACGCCACTTCGGCACCGACCACCAAACCTTCATTCTCACCGGTGAACGCGTGGCCGCCGACATCGAAACCATCCTCGCTTCCTACGACCAGCCCACCGGCGACGCCATCAACTCCTACTACGTCAGCGAGGTCGCCCGCGCCGGCGGCGTCACCGTTGCCCTCTCCGGCCTCGGTGGCGACGAACTCTTTGGTGGTTATCCCTGGTTTGAGACCACACCGCGACTCGCCCGCTGGCTCCCGTGGTGGCGCCGCCTGCCCAGCCCCCTACGCGACAACCTCCTCGCCCGCCTGCAACGCGGCGACTCACGCGCCCAGAAACTCGCCGACTTCCTCCGCCACGCCCGCGACTTCAACGAACTCGCCGCTCTCCAGCGCCGTAATTTCTCCGAGTCCGCCCGACGCAACCTCCTCAACGGCGACGTCAACTACACCCCGCACGACGAACTAGCCTTCCTCCCCGCCGAGTTGCCCGATGCCGAACCTTTCGAAATCGTTAGCGCCTGGGAAATGCGCACCTACATGGCCGACGTGCTCCTGCGCGACAGCGACGTCATGAGCATGCACCACTCCCTCGAACTGCGCGTTCCCTTTGTCGACCGTCCGCTGGTCGAATGGCTCTGGAACCAAAAAACATGCTATAAGTACACGCCCGGCCAGCCCAAGTCCGCCCTTGCCCGCGCCGTGCGCGACCTGCTGCCACGCGAAACCGCCAAACGCGCCAAACGCGGATTCAGTTTGCCGATGGCCGATTGGATGCGCGGCCCGCTCCGCCCGTTTCTGGAAGAAGTGTTTTCGTTGCCCAACATCACCCGAAGCGGCCTCTTCGACGGTGCCGGCGTGCAAGCCCGCTGGCAGCAATTCACCTCCGGCACCGATTCCCGCGAATGGTCGCGCGTCTGGACGCTCGCCGTCGCGGTTGCCTTCGTTAACCGATCCGCCCAACCTGCCAAAGTCACTGCATGAACACCCTTCTGTTGGCTCCAGAGTTGTTCGCTTCCGAAGGAGGCATCGCCCGCATCCTACGCCTATACCTAAAGGCGTTGTGCGAGCTCAGCGAGCCCACAGGCCAGTTGTCCGTCGTGTCGCTCAACGATGCCACGTTTGATTCACGCGAACTGCGCCGCTACTCTAACCAACGACTCACCGACTGGGCCGCGTGCGATCACAGCAAACTCGCCTTCGTCAAAGCCGCTCGCCGCATGAGCGCGAATGCCGACCTCATCGTCTGCGGCCACATCGCCCAGCTACCCGTCGCCTGGGCCATGCGCAAACTGCGCCGCAAACCGATCAAGTACACCTTGATCGCTCACGGCATTGAGGTCTGGCGCCCCTTCAACCGGATGGAAATCCTCGCCCTGCGCGGTGCCGATCGCATCTGGTGCGTCAGCGAATTCACCCGGCGCGAACTCCTGCGTTACGCCAAAATCCCGCTCACCACGACCGTCGTTTTGCCCAATGCCCTCGACCCGCAACTCGAAATCACCAAGCCCGCGCCACCGGTCCACGAGTTCGACATCCTCACCGTCTCCCGCCTCAACCAATCAGATTGCTACAAAGGCGTTGATCACCTGATCGAAGCCCTACCCGCGATCCGGCGCGAAATCCCCGCCGCCCGCCTGCGCATCGTCGGCCGCGGCGACGACCTCCCCCGCCTGCACGAAACCGCCAAACGCCTTCACCTGACTACCTTCGTCGATTTTCTCGGCTATGTCGGCGACGAAGAACTCAAACGCGAACTTGGCGCTTGCCGCTTGTTCGCCCTGCCCAGCCAGAAGGAAGGTTTCGGCCTCGTTTTTCTCGAAGCCATGATTCACGGCAAACCCTGCATCGGCTCGCGCGACGGCGGCATCCCCGAGGTCATCACACCCGAAAGCGGAATGCTCGTGAACTACGGCAACGTCCCCGAACTTTCCGCCGCCTGCATCGCCGCTCTGCGCCGAACGTGGGACCCCGCCGCCATTCACGACCGCGCCAGTGAGTTTTCGTATTCGCGTTTTCGCGACAAACTCACCTCGCTCATCCCCATCACCGCTTGAGCGACACGACGAACACCACCGCGACCCCGCTCATCATCGAGGCCGGCCGCACCGAACGCCACTACTGGCGCGACCTCTGGCGCTACCGAGAACTCCTCGGTTTTCTCGCCTGGCGAGATATAAAGGTTCGTTACAAACAGGCCGTGCTCGGCGTCGCCTGGGCCGTGGTCCAACCGGCCGTGCAGACAATTTTGCTGACGTTTGTCTTCGGCAAACTCGCGAAAATGCCCGGCGGTGATATTCCCTACCCGCTCCTGGTCCTGGCTGGTTTACTTCCCTGGCAATTGTTCAC
The DNA here is from genome assembly GCA_031404135.1 of Verrucomicrobiota bacterium. GTDB lineage: Bacteria > Verrucomicrobiota > Verrucomicrobiia > Opitutales > Opitutaceae > JADKHC01. The sequence goes on from JANNHA010000027.1 coordinate 61,234, forward strand.
GGGCGCATTCAGCGGTGCAGGCAACAGCCTCGTCAGCAACTCGCACCTCATTTCGAAAGTCTATTTTCCGCGATTGATCGTGCCACTCTCCGCCGTCGCCGTGGCACTGATCGACATGCTGATCCTTCTCCTGATCGCCCTTCCCTACGCGATTTTCGAAGGAATAAATCCCACCTGGCGGTTGCTCTTCCTGCCGCTCTTTATTCTCGGCACGATGCTGGTGTCCCTCGGAGCCGGACTTTGGATCACGGCGCTAACGGTTAAATATCGGGATTTCCGTTTTATCACGCCCTTCATCCTGCAGATCGGCATGTTCGTGACGCCCGTCGGCTACCGCACCGATTTCCTGCCCAACTGGCGCGACTGGCTCGCGCTCAATCCGCTCACCAGCATGGTGGAAGGCTTCCGCTGGTGCCTGCTCGGCGGCCGAACCGAGTTCTATCAACAAGGCCTGCTTCTCTCCCTCGCTGTGACCACGGTTCTCGTTGTCACCGGCCTCTGGTATTTCCGCAAAACCGAACGCCAATTCGCGGACGTGATCTGAGAAGGGAGCTAGGAGCATGGGGATCGGAGCCTATTAAAAACCACGACATAAACCCAAATGAATGATCACGGCTTTAGATTTCAGCACTTCGATATCTGGAAAAGAGCGATAAGCATTGGCGGCAGTCTCCACGATTTAGCCGACAGACTGGATGAACGGGGCTTCCGGCGCTATGCGGAACAACTTTGTTTAGCAGCCCTGAACATTTCTAATAACATTGCTGAAGGTTCGGGCAGTTCCTCCGACAAAGAATTCTCCCAGTTCCTAAACATTGCACACCGCTCTGCCTTCGAAACAGCCAATATGGTGCTCTTCCTGCGTTCAAATAATTTCGTAACCGACGCTGACTGCGAAAAGCTTTTATCCGACCTGGAAGAAGAGTGTCGTATGATCACCGGTTTTCGCCGCAATCTTTAGCTGCCTGCTCTGGCTCCCCGCTCCCGGCTCCATGCCCCACGCTCCAATCATTTCCGTCGAAGGTCTCGGCAAACGCTACACGCTGCACCATCAGGCTCGCTCGGGCCTGCTGCGCGATCAACTGGCTGGCCTCCTGCGCAACCCGTTTCGCCGTACAAAAACCGCCCGGGCCACCGACGAAGATTTCTGGGCGCTACGAGACGTCAACTTCTCGGTCAACCCAGGCGACGTCGTCGGCATCATCGGCCGAAATGGCGCGGGAAAATCGACGCTGCTCAAAATTCTCTCCCGCATCACCGAACCCACCACGGGCCGCATCACGATTCACGGCCGCATCGCTTCGTTGTTAGAGGTTGGCACTGGTTTCCACGGCGAACTGAGCGGCCGCGAAAACATTTTCCTAAACGGTGCAATTCTCGGCATGAAGCGCGCCGAGATCCGAAAAAAGTTCGACGAAATCGTCGCCTTTTCCGAGGTGGAGAAGTTCCTCGATACGCCGGTTAAGCACTACAGCAGCGGCATGTACGTCCGCCTCGCCTTCGCCGTCGCCGCGCACCTAGAGCCCGAAATCCTAATCGTCGACGAAGTCCTAGCCGTGGGGGATCAGGAATTTCAGAAAAAATGTTTGGGCAAGATCGAAAGTGTCACGCGCAATGAAGGACGCACCGTTCTGTTCGTGAGCCACAACCTCGCTTCCGTACGGCAGCTCTGCAACCAAGCTATCTTGCTCCAGCGCGGCAAAGTGCTTCGCACGGGAAAGTCCGGCGACGTAATCACTCATTATCTACAAGCAGCCGAGACCCAGACCGCCGGTACCCACTACCGGCACACTCAGGGCAACGGGCGTGCCATCATCCAGAAAATCAAACTTCACTCCGTCGTGGATGCCAATCCTGTCTACGCCGTTTTTGAGACGGTGAAAATCGAACTCACCTACGAGTTAAAAGATGAATTCAAGGCGATCGAATTTTTCCTTCTGATTTACTCCGAGGAGGGCGAGTGCCTCGCGGCGATTTTCCAACGCGACAGAGGAAGCCTCACGCGTCCCACCGGCCTTGGCGGCTCCACTACTCTCACCTTCAAAAACCCTTTCTCTCCCGGACGCTACCTCGTATCCGCCGGAATTTTTGACACCAACCGCCAATTCCTCGACTGGGTCGAATTTGCCGAACACTTCCAAGTTGAGTCAGGATTTGCGGACGGGCGCGCCTTCGACAACCGCCTTGGCCGTTTAACCATTCTTCCCGAATGGTCAGCCTAAGTCATATGCCACACAATCTCGTACGACGACTGCTCTGCCGTGTTGACCGATGGAGGGATAATCAGCGTAAAAAAACGCTCATGGACCAGTTTGCGGTGTGCGGCAAAGATGTTTCCATTCAATTGCCCGTCGTGATCAACCACGCCGACCATCTGCGTCTCGGCGCACGCGTCTCGATCAATGCCTTCGTTCATATCTGGGCGCTCGGAGGCGTCACGATCGGCGACGATACTCTCATTGCCAGCCACGTCGCCATCACTTCCCTCTCTCACGACCCGCAGGCTGAACTTTATTCCGCCTCGCATCGGGAACGTCCGGTCGTGATTGGGCGTAACGTCTGGATCGGAACACATGCGGTGATTTTGCCGGGGGTCACGATTGGCGACGGTGCTATCATCGGTGCAGGCGCTGTTGTCACCCGTGATGTCGCGCGACATACCGTGGTGGTCGGGGTCCCTGCCAGACCACAAAAATAATTTTTCGGTCACATCTTGAATTGCCTCGCAAAAAAAGTCCGGCTCCTCGCCTTTCTCACCACGCGTATTCGCCGTCACGGTTGGTGCCAATGGGCACGAGGTCTCCGCGACCGAAACCTCGGTTATACCGCGATGGCACTCGCCCGCGTCTTGCCCGCCGATATCGCGGTGATAGTTGATGTTGGCGGACACCATGGCGACGTCGCCGCCGCGCTCAATTTTCTCTACGTTCCACGTCGGCTCTGGGTGGTTGAGCCCAATCCCCTGCTGACGGCCGGACTGCAATCGAGGTTTACCAACGAACCACACGTTACCATCATTTCCAAATGCTTGGGCGAACAGGAGGGCGAAGTTTCATTCCATGTGCACGAGTTCGATGCGGCCTCCTCGCTCTTCGAGTGCCAGCCTGGTCACTTGGAAAAGTTCGGTTTCAGCGGCCAAAGCCGCCTGGTCACGGTGCCGATGACAACGCTCGCCCGTCTTCTCACCGAGGCAAAAACTCTGATCATCGATCTGCTCAAACTCGATTGCCAGGGCGGCGAACTTGCCGTGCTTCATGGAGCGGGAGATCGGTTGCGCGACGTCCGCTACATTTATTGCGAGGTCGCTTTTGAGCCGATCTATGCGGGAGCGCCGCTCTTTGGAGAAGTTCACCGGTTCCTAATCGGATCCGGGTTCACCTTGGTCTCGCTCGGCGAGTTCGCCGGTGCCGGTGATAGCATCCAATGGGGCGATGCCCTTTACCGCAACAGCCGTTTACCCGCATGAATTCGCCGCGTTTGCTGGAGAAATTGCTCATGGTCTCCGCTGGACGCACGGGCTGGCCGTGGGAGGTGGAAACTGAGCTGCCGTCCGATTTCGCAACCGTCAACTGGCCTCGTATCACGATCGTGATGCCGAGTTACGGGCAGGTCGATTTTTTAGAGGAAGGTCTTCGTTCGGTTCTCCTGCAAAACTATCCCAACCTCGAATTCATCGTCAACGACGGCGGCTCGAGCGACGGCTCGTCCGAGATCCTCGCCCGCTACGCACCTCACCTCGCCCACTTGCAATCCGTCCGCGACCGCGGCCAGGGCGATGCGATCAACCAGGGTTTCGACCGGGCCACCGGCGATATCGTCGGCTGGCTCAACAGCGACGATTTCTATCTGCCCGGCGCGTTCTTCGCCGTCGCTCGGGAGTTCCTTCATGGTTCGCCGGACATTGTTTACGGTGACGCCCTCAACCTTTTCGAGGAGGACAATCGCTCGCTCCAATACTGGCAGGGTTACTGGATCAGCCCGAGTTTCCTGGTTTTTGGTGGTTTGTTTTCCTCCCACGCCATTTTCTGGCGACGGGCCATCCACGTACGTCTCTGGGACGAACTCAGCTGCAATATTGATGGCGAACTCTGGCGGCGGCTCGTTCCGGGTCGGCGGCTGCGCTATTTGCTGCTTCCGCTCGGCGTCTGCCGCATCCATGGCGAGACGAAGAGCAACGCCGAGCGCTGGAAGGAAAAATGGCGCAAGGATGACGAGATGATTGAGTCACGCCATGGCCGCCCAAGGCTTAGCCGACTTTTTCGTTTCTGGTTCAGCCGGAGCCAGAGGGTATTCAAGTGGTTTACGATTCGTCGCAACCGCGCCGCCAAACTCGCCCTGCTCGCCGCCTGCAAATGGCCACCACCACGCTGGCGCGGCCTTCCGCCCTGAACATGCCCACCGTCACGCCACAATGATTGCCGTCGTCTCCTCCACCATCGCTCCGAGCGAATTGCCCAGCCACGATGGAGTCCGCACCACGCTCACGCCCGAAGTCCGTCTGGAACACACCAAGGGCACCATCGCCTCGCTCGTGGCACTCGGGGTCCGAGAAATTTTTGTCGCTGACAATTCCGCCAGCCCGTGGCCCCGCGATCATACCGCTGCATTCGCGCCGGCCCGAACCTTGTTCTACAGCCAGCCACCAATCCGCAACAAAGGCATTGGAGAAATGTGGCTCCTCCTCGCCGCTCTCCCGTCACTCCCGGAGAATGAGCCTATTTTAAAAATCTCCGGCCGCTACCGCGTCGGACAAGACACCGGCCTCAAGCTCCGCGACGGTGATGATGTCGCGGGCAAAGTGTATCTGCACAGACGTGAACGCAGCCTTTCCACTCGTTGTTACCTCATGCGCAACCGCGCGGTGGCGACCCGGCTCTGGGAACGCGCGTTGGACGAAATGTATGCCGAAGCGGCGCGCATCCACGGGCCACGTTCCTTCTGGCGCATCCTGCAAAGCTCCCTATTCCCCGCCAACGATCATTTGCGCTACAGCGATCCCAACACCGCGCTTGAGACCGCAATTTACCGGGCCATCACCCACCTGCCGCTCCGGCTGAATGCGGTTGAGCATCTCGCCGTCGACGGCGTCCTCGGCAAATGGGACAACGCCATCATCAAGGAATAGGCGGCCGCCCAGCGATGCGAATCTTCCTCTCCGTCCAGCAATCCCTCCGCCGCCACGCCGTGCCGGGCTACGTTTTCTGGGAATATTATTTCAAGCAGGGACTCGCGGAGGCCGGTCACGAGATTATTGAAACCCCGGGCGTGGACTGGGCCGAAGGACTGACCCACCTCGAGCCGGCAGCACGTGCCCGCTGGCTCAGCGACACCTGGACACGCACCACTGAATTCCTGCGGGTGGAACACGCGCGCAAGCCGGTCGATTTTTTTCTCGGCTACCTTTTCCCGAACCAGGTCGAACCCGCAGCGGTCGCCGCCATCCGTGCGCTTAGCATTCCGTGCGTGAACTTTTTCTGCGACAATGTCCGTGAGTTCACCCGCGTGCCCGTCAGCTACCATGGATTCGATCTGCACTGGGTGCCCGAGGCGGACGCACGCGCGTTTTACTCGGCGGCCAAGCTGCCGTTCATTTACGCACCGATGCCCATGTGGGTGCCGCCTGAATACCGAACTCTGCCGGACACGGAAACAGCCGACACCCTTTTCATCGGTTCGCACGATGCAATGCGAGAGGATTTGCTGGGCGAGGCCGTTGCCCACGGTCTCACCCTTAGACTTCACGGCGACGGTTGGCGGCCCGGTGGCCCGGTGGCCGCACCCCCTCCCCGCACCCTCGGCAGCACGGTCGCCAACCAGTTCACGTTTCTCCGCACGCATGGCCTGCGCGGTTTTGCGATGCGGGCGACCTACCAGCTCCACCGCCAGCGCCCAGACGACTGGATCGACCGCTGCTGGCAACCCGCCCTGAACAGAGAGGCCTACTTCCGTACCACCCGAGAAAGTCAGGTGCTGATCGGGATCAACCGCTATCCCAGTTTTCGTCACCCGTTTTCTCAGCCCGACCGGTACTCGCGACTGCGCGATATCGAAGCTCCGATGCTGGGCGCATGTTATCTCGCCGAGTGGGCTCCGGGTTTGGACGATCTCTACGATCTCGGCACGGAAATCGCCACCTACCGCGATGCCGCCGGTCTGGTTGAGGAAGTGTCGCGACTTCGCGCCGACCGAGGCCGACGCCAATCACTCCGCCGTCTTGGCCAACGCCGCGCCCTCGCCGACCATACGCTCGCCCGCAGCGTGCAACGCATCGCCGACAAACTGGGAATTCGCCCATGAGCGATGCGGTTTCACCAAGCCAATCACCCCGGCTCATGCCGCCCTACTACGCTTCACTCACTGCGCTGCGCGGTGTTGCCGTATTGGCGGTGGTCGTCTTTCACCTCTGCATCGCGTTTCGGTCACAGACCGACACGCCACATTTTTCACTCGGCTGGTTGCTCCCGGTGATCAACCAAGGGTGGTTCGGCATCGATGTGTTTTTTCTTATCAGCGGTTATGGTCTGGCGGCAAAACTGGCGGAAAAACAATATTACTCCGGAGTGAACGGAGCCCTCTCGTTTGCCCGCAACCGGGTCTGGCGAATCTATCCGGTTTATTGGCTATGCTGTTTGGCGGCAGTCGCCCTCGCCTATGCGTCGAGCCGGTTCAACCATCTCGACTGGCACCAGGAATTTCCCGGTGATCTGCGAGGCGTGCTGGCTTCCGCCTTGCTCATCGAACCCTTTACCGGAACCCCGCCGCTGCTGCCAATCGTGACATGGACGCTCAATTGCGAAATGGGTTTCTACACCATCGTCATGCTCGGGATTCTCACACGCCCAAGGGTGAGCGATCCCCTTTTAATCTGCGCGGCGGTGCTTCTCGCGTTTGCGGGGATGTCGGGAAAGATACCGGTGCTCGGCTGGCTGTTGTCTTTCTGGCCGCAATTCGTTTGTGGACTGTTGGTCTTCGTCGCCATTGACCAACGTCGCCAAGCCAAGATCAGCACCTTTCATAATGTCATCGGCTTGCTGATAATAATCGGCATTTGTGCCTGGTGGGATCGCCAGTCGCGACTCACAGTCACCACGGTGCTCGGACTCGGGTTAATCGCAGCGTGGCCCATCGACGGGTGGCTGGCTCGCCAGAAACCTGTGCGCTGCCTGACTTGGTGCGGGCTGATTTCCTACCCACTTTTTCTGCTGCATGTGCCGGTGGGTTCACGAGTGATGAACCTCGGTCGACGCATGATCCCGGCCAACAGCGCGGCATTCCTGCTGGTGATCGGCTTCGCTGCGTCGGTCGCTGTCGTCGTGGCTTGGGCCATCCACCGCCAATTCGCGCAACCTCTGAACCTGCTGGCCAAACGCCAGCCCTCGTCCGCGGTCTGAGTATCCTGTCCGCTACATGAGCCGCCTCTGCCTCTATTATCGTCCCGAACCCGAGCTAGACCGCTGGTTGCCCGGTGATCGCTTCGTGCGTTCTGTCGTCCGCCAGTTGTTGCGCGGGCAATCACGACCCGGCGGTCTCGACAAAGTCTTTATCAATCTCCGGCTCGGGCTCGATCAGCTCGGCCTTCCGTACACAGTCAATCTCCCCTTCCGCCAACTTCGCCCCGATGATCGCGTGGCCGTGCTGGGACGGGGCCATCACTGTCTCGACGGCTACACGAAACCCAATCCCATCGTCGCCGGCATCGGACTGATGACCCATCCTTCCGAATGGCCCACGCTCTGCACCGACTATCCGGTGGTGCGTTATCTCCAGCACAGCGAGTGGTGCGACGCCGTCTACCGTCCGTATTTCGGCGAGCGCTGTGCCATCTGGCCGGTGGGAATCGATACCGAACGCTGGCAACCCACGGCCGCCACCGCCAAAACAACCGATTTCCTGCTCTACGACAAAATCCATTGGTCCCGGGAAACGAGAGATACCGAACTAGTCGCACCGCTTCGCACCGCACTGGCACAACAGAGCTGCACTTTTGAGACGTTGCGTTATGGCGCTTACGAACCCGGTGCGTTCCGTACCGCTCTCTCCCGTTGCCGTGCGATGATTTTTCTTTCAGCCCACGAGAGCCAGGGTATCGCCGCTCAGGAAGCCATGGCGAGCGGCGTCCCGCTGCTGGCCTGGAATCCTGGCTTTGTCGAAGACCCCGAAAGATTTAAATGGAAACAACCCGTGATCCACGCGACTTCCGTACCGTTCTTCGATGCGCGCTGCGGGCTGAAATTTCGGGATGCTGCGGATTTCGAAAGTCAGCTGCCTGCATTTCTTTCGGCCCAACGCGAAGGGCGTTTTGCACCACGGGATTACATTCTCGAAAATCTAACCCTCCGACGGTCCGCCCAGCATTTTGTCGATATCGTCAATTCCGCCTCAATCACCCCGCCCGCTTCATGAGCACACTTAAAAGCCAAATCAGCTCCTGGCTCGGACAAAGTCCGCTTGGCCTCATTCCTGTTCGCATCCGCACGGGAATCGCGAAGGGCGCTCGCTGGACCTTGCTCCCCCACTCCGCCTACTGGCGCCAACGCGGTGAAGGCGACGTCGATGCAGTGGCCGCCACGCTCGGCCCGCTCACCGGTCAATGTTTCTGGGATCTGGGCGCGCATTTCGGCATCTACACCATCGGCCTCGCCCGGTTGGTTGGCCCGACCGGCCAGGTCGCAGCCTTCGAACCTGATCCCCGTTCCCACGCGCGATGCGCCCACCATGTCGCCCTGAATAATCTGAAAAATGTCCAACTTTTTCGCGCCGCTGTCAGTGACCAGGCCACGCAACAGGAATTCATCGTCCCCTCGCCCGGAGCCACTTTCAATCACCTGCGCTACGAGGACGAGCCGGTGGCCGCAGGAGAAAAAACCATCCAGATCGAAACGCTGGTGCTAGATGCGCTCGTGGCGGTGGGAACCATCCGGCCACCCCAACTCGTCAAGGTTGACGTGGAAGGCCACGGAGCCAAAGCGGTCGCTGGCGCCATCAAAACCATCACCCAAAATCATCCCGTGCTGGTGATGAGTTTCCACAGTCACGCCGAGACGAACGACACGCAGGCCCTGCTGGAACCGCTCGGCTATCGCTGCTTCGAGAACGATGGACGTCCGCTGCCGTGGTCCACCGTCGTCTTCCGCACCGCCTGCCTCAGGGTGCCAAAGGTTTAGCCCGTGAAACATAAGCTCAAGCAATTGCTTTCCCGTCTTGGGGTCCGCGTTCTGCGTGAACCCACGGGCATCGTCATGGGCCACGATCTCTGGCGCGATCTCGGTTTGTTGCTCCTGGACTCAACCGCCCTCCTATGCCTCGACGTCGGTGCCAACCACGGCGAAATAACCGATGCGATGTTACGGCTCCGTCCCTCTGCCAAAGTGCATGCATTTGAACCTTCACCGCAATGTCAGTCCATTCTTCGCGCCCGATTCGCCAGCCATCCGTACGTTACCTTGGTCGAGAGCGGACTCGGAGACGAGGAAGGGGCGAGAGAATTTCACCGCTACGCCAACGACCAGCTCAGCTCGTTCCTTCCGCTCCAAGCCGGTGCCGCCAATCCGTTTCATGGCGAACCCGAGGTCACGCGTGAGCAGGTGCCGTTGACCACGATTGACCGCTATGCCGCCCGGCAAAATCTTGGCCGGATCGATCTTCTAAAAATTGATACCCAAGGTTTCGACCTGCGGGTGCTACACGGTGCCACGAACCTGTTCCAGACCGGCGCGGTGAAGCATGTGCTGATCGAACTCAACTTCCTGCCGCTCTACGAAAACCAGTCCCCTCCCGAAGAAATCATCGCCTTCCTCGGCCGTCACGGCCTGCAACTGGTGGATTTCTACGAAAAATGCCGGCGTGAACAACGCCTCGCTTGGTGTACCGCCCTCTTCCGCAAGGCTGCACAATAATGCCTCCCGTCACTCTCCAGATTAGTCTCGCTCCGTCCGATCATCGACTCGCTCGGGAAATCCTGCCGCACCAAATCCGAACCTGGCGTGGGCAGGTCGCTGAAATTCTACTCACTATCGACCTGCACCGCAGCACCGGTCGCTTCGCCGACGATTGGGAACAAGGCCGTGAAAACATCCTCGCCCTTGCACGCTCGATCAACGGAGCACGCATCGTCGAAGTCGACTACCTTGCTCCTGCTGCCAAAGCGGTCGCCCACGAGTTCTTTGGCGGCCGAACCATTCCACGCAAAGATCACCGTGGCGGGCCGTATTATTCTTATTTTTTCGGCCTCCACGCCGCCAGCCACCGCCACGTGTTGCATTGCGATGCCGACATGATGTTCGGCGGCGGCTCATCCACGTGGCTCGCGGAAGCCTGTGCCTTGTTGGAAAATGAACCCGACGTACTCGTCACCGCACCGCTACCAGGCCCACCCGCACCGGATGGCAAATTAACCGAACTACTCGGTGAACGTCTGGCCAGACCCGGAATCGCTTACACGTTTCACGAGATGAGCAGCCGCGTATTTCTGATCGACCGCAGCCGTTTTCAAACGCGCCTCAAAGCCTTGCGCCCCCAGCTGGCCCCACTGCGCGGCCTGTTGCTCGCCTTGCTCGAAGGCAACGCGCCCCAGGAACTCCCCGAGCGTCTTCTCACCCGCGCCATGGCACAACACCAACTCCGCCGCGTCGATTTTCTTGGCGCTACACCTGGCCTGTGGTCACTTCACCCGCCTTATCGTTGTGCCGATTTTTATACCAAACTCCCCGAACTCATCCGACTCGTGGAACGCGGTGACATGCCAGATGCACAGCGCGGTTTTCACGATGTGGGCGATTCCCTCGTCGATTGGAACGAAGCACGGGTTCGGCTCGCGCAACGTCGCTGGTGGAAACGACTGGCCACCCGCTTTCACGCATGAGCCGCATCCTCATCATGAGTTCGGGTAGCCCCTGCCGCAATCCGCGCCCGCTCAAGGAAGCCGAGACGCTCGGACGAGCCGGCCATGAAGTGACATTGCTCACCGTCAGCGAATCGCCCGAACTTGACGCCATGGAACAAGCGCTCACCGCCGGCGCTCCGTTCCGTCATGAAGCCGTTGGCCGCAACCCAGCCGGCATCGGCAAGTTTCTCCGCCGTGTGCACGTGCGCCTCGCCATGCAAGCCACCGCCAACGGACTCCCCTCGTTGCACGCGCTCGGCCAGGTCGGTCCGCTCCGCCGCCGCGCACTCGCCCTTCCCGCCGATCTCACTCTCGTCCACAACGAAATCCCGTTCTGGATCGGTTGTGATCTGCTGCGCCTTGGCCGTCGGGTGGCGGCCGATTTCGAGGACTGGCACTCCGAAGATCTTTTGCCCGACGCGCGACGCTGCCGTCCAATAGCACTGCTGCGCCGGCTCGAACGCCAGCTCCTGCTCACCGCCGCCTACACATCGACCACCTCGAACGCGCTCAGCGCCGCACTTGCCGCCCGACACAACGCGCCTCGGCCCCACGTTCTGACCAACTCTTTTCCGCTGCAACCCGATCCACGCTCCGGCCCCCCCGGCACGCCGCCTGCGTTCTTCTGGTTTTCCCAAACCATCGGCCCGGGTCGCGGCCTGGAACATTTTCTTGCCGCCTGGTCGCTTACCCAAAAACCCAGCCGTTTGGTGCTCCTGGGTGAACCTTGCGATGGATACAAAATGCGTCTGTTGGACCGCGTCCCTCAGAGCTTCCGCACCCGGATCGAATTTCTGCCGCTGGTGCCGCCGGAAAAACTGCCCTCGCTCATCGCAAAACACGACATCGGCCTGGCGCTGGAGCAACCTTTCATCCCGAACCGCGACCTGACCGTAACTAACAAAATTCTCCAATACCTCAACGCCGGCCTGGCCGTCGTCGCCAGTAACACCGCCGGCCAACGGGAAGTACTGGCCGACATGCCGACGGCCGGAATCATCGTTGAGACGCACGAAACCACGGCCTTTGCGAAGGCGCTCGACCTCTTCCTAGCCGGTCCCACCTCGCTCAGCACGCGCCAAACCGCTGCCCGTCATCTCGCTGCGCAAAAATATTGCTGGGAGCACGAAGCACCAACCTTGACCGAACTTGTCACCACCGCCTTGGCAAAACCGGCGAAGCTCAGAACATAATGTCCGGCCTTCGCACCCTTAAGATTTTGTTCGCGGTTTTCACCCTTGGACTCAGTGAGTGGAAACCGGCAAAACGCCTGGGTCGGCTCGGTCTGCATCACCTCTGTCGGGCGGTTCTCCGAGGCCGGTCCACCGCCTACCGGATCGACGATTTTAAAACGGCGCTCGTGATTGCTCCTCACCCCGATGACGAAGCGTTCGGCTGCGGTGGACTCATCGCACGCAAGCGCCTCGATGGACAACCCATGCACATCGTCTTTTTGACCGATGGCAGCGCCTCGCATCCCGAGCATCCGACGCTGACGCCCACCGTTCTCGCCCACCTTCGCCAACAGGAGGCACGTGACTCGTTAAACAAACTCGGGGTCGACAGCGCCACGATCCATTTCCTCGGCATTCAGGATGGAACGCTGGCTCATCTTTCCGCCAGTGGGGCGGCCAACACAACTGAACGCTTGAGCCAATTTCTGCAGTCGATCAAACCTGACGAAGTTTTTCTGCCCTGCCGGAATGATGGCAGTTCCGAACACGAAGCGGCGTTTCTTTTAATCCAGGCAGCACTAACCAAAGCCTCGCCCCAGCCCCGCGTCCTTGAATTCCCAATTTGGTCTTGGTGGAATCCATTTCTATTGCTCCGCAGCTGCTTCACCCGTCGGCGTGTCGTGCGTCTCGACCTTGGCGGGCATAGCTTTTTAAAACACGCCGCCATCGCCTGCCACCGCTCACAAATCACTCCCTGCCCACCCTGGCCTGACCCCGTACAAAACGACGACTTCACCCGGCTCTTTTATTCCGATGAGGAGTTTTTCTACGAAAACTAACCCACCCCTCGCTCCAGAATCCGACGTCGCTGTGCAGCCAACACACCGACGTATACTAATCGTCAGCCCGTCATTCCCGCCGATGAACACGCCTGACATGCAACGCGTGCGGATGAGTTTGCCCTTCTATCGAGCCTGTGGATGGGAACCCATCGTGCTCACCGTCGATCCGGCCGATCACGATGGCGTCCGGGAGGAAGCGCTGCTTTTGACCGTGCCCAGCGACGTCACGATCCACCACTGCGGTGCGTTTTCCCTCAAATGGACGCGCCTGCTGGGCCTAAGCAACCTCGGCCTGCGCTCCTGGCTCTATCTGCTCGTTGCGGGGCGACGCATCATTCTGCGTGAGAAAATCGATCTAGTATTTTTCTCCAACACTCAATTCGTCACCTTCACGCTCGGCCGTATCTGGAAGTTCCTTCTCGGGGTGCCGTATGTGATCGACCTGCAGGATCCGTGGCGAACCGATTACTACCAACGTGCCGGCTCTCGTCGCCCCCCCGGCGGCTGGAAGTATCAGCTCGCACGAGCCCAAGCCTGGTTGCTTGAAGGCTGGGCGCTCCGTCGCATGGGCGGATTTATGGCCGTGTCCCAGCACTATATTGACGATTTGAAGAAGCGCTATCGATGGTTCGGTGCCATTCCTGCCGATGTCATCCGATTCGGTGCCAGCGAATCCGATCTGGAGGTGGCGCGCACACTTCCCGCAAATCACGCCATCCCTCCGGCCGAACCAGATACCCTGCGATTCGTCTACACGGGTGCCGCCGGCCCGATCATGCCTCACTCACTCAGCGTGCTCTTTGGCGGTTTGAAGAAGTTTCACGACGTGGATCCCGCGGGAGCCGCCCGGCTGCGTTTTGAATTTCTAGGCACCAGCTACGCCCCGCCCGGTCAAGGTAAACCAACCGTTATCCCCATCGCCGATCAATTCGGCGTAGCCAACCAGGTGATCGAGGCCGCCCACCGGCTTGGTCATCTGGAATGCCTGCAAATACAGGCATCGGCCGATGTGCTGCTCCTGCTCGGCTCCAGCGACCTCGCCTATTCGCCCTCCAAGATTTATCCCTACTTTCTTTCCGGCCGCCCCATGCTTGGCGTCGTGTTCCATCAAAGTTACCTAGAAACCATTCTGCAGGAGCTTTCCTGCGCAGTGCTGGTGAACTTCCAGGAAATCCAATCCAAAGAACCAGCCCACGATCAGCTCTGCGCATTCTTTTCCACCGCACTCGCCGGCTTTCCTCCCGGCACTCTGCCCGCGAGCAACGTTGCGTTATTCCGCCGCGAATACCTTGCCGAGTCGTTGACCCACCGCCAATGCGCACTTTTCAACCGCGCCATTGCCGATCATTCAGCCATCGTTAACCGTGCCTGATTCCGGTCAAACCAACGAAAGTTCTCACGCCAAGCGTCGAACCTTTACGCTCAGCCTGTCAACCGTGGGCGCACTGCTCGGCTTTTATGTCTTCAAGGCCGAGGTGCGCACCGACCTGCACCTCATGCTCGGGCTGCTCATCGCCCTCTTGTCAACGGTGCCTGCGCTGGCGTGGGTAAAACGCGGCAAGGCCTCCCTGCCGGTATTTGAAGTGTTCATGCTAACTGTTCTGAATGTCTATGCGCTGCCATTGCTCAATGGCCACGAAAACCTCGTGCGCTACAGCTCGGACGATATCAACACTGCTGCGTTTGCGGTAACGCTTTTCCAGATCGTCGCGATTGCCGTTTACGAAGCCACATCTGGCTTCGCCATGACCGGCCGTTTTTGGCGTGACGAACTTATCACCAGCGACATATCCAACTGGCTGCTCTATGGAATGGCGTTAAATGCCGGTTACACCTGGGTGGGCACCTTCACAGCATTGATCCCTTCATCAATCGAAGGGGTTTTGCGGGCTGTATTTTTTGGCATCGGACTCATCTGCACGTTCATCACCGCCCGGCGTCTGGGGGCCGGTGAGCTCTCGTCGGGCAAGCGGACGTTCTTTTTCGCGATGCTTTTGGTCCAGTGCCTGACCACGATGGCTACGCTTTTCCTAGTCGGAGCAATCTCAACCCTCGTGCTGGCTGGCATCGGCTTCGTCTCAAGCAGCCGTCGCCTTCCACTCTTGGTATTTACCGCCATTCTCATCCTTCTAGCGATTCTACACAACGGCAAATCCGCTATGCGGGAAATCTATTGGGAACGCGAAAACCGAACTATTCCAACAGTCACACAACTGCCGGATTTTTTTACTCAATGGATCAAGGCCGGCCTCAAGCCAGCCACCGATGCCAGTGAAAAAAAGATCGCTGCCAAACTCGTCGATCGCACTTCGCTGCTCCAGATGATGTGCCTGACCGCCAGCCTCTCGCCGTCCAACCAACCTTTTCTTAGGGGGGAAACTTACCAGGACATCCCCGCCCAGTTCATCCCTCGTTTCTTGTGGGCAAACAAACCGCTCGGTCACGTCAGCACGAGCAAACTCTCCGTCTACTATGGCCTCCAGACTGAAGAAGACACCGCCACCACCACCATCGGCTTCGGCCTGCTCGCTGAGGCTTACGCCAACTTTGGTTTTTTCGGCATCGCCGGTATCGGCCTCTTCTTCGGCTTCTTCATTAAAAAGGCGCAATGCTGGGCCTCCGAAAGCCCCATGCTGTCCGGCGGCGGCCTGCTCATTGTAATCCTCCTCGCGTGGAGCTTTCAGACTGAGTTCACCCTCAGCATGTGGCTCGCTTCGTTCTATCAAGCCAGCATCGCGGTCCTCGTAGTGCCTTACGCACTACGCAGATTTCTCCAAGGATGAACCAGCCAACCCAAACCACCCCGTCTCCCCGACTGGCCATCGTGCTGACTCACGCCACGCAGTACTACAGTCCTTGGTTCCGCTGGCTGCACGAAAACACCGGGCTCAACTTCCGGGTTTTCTATCTCGCCGATTTCGGGTTGAAATCCGCGCTCGATGAAAAGTTCGGCGTGAGTTTTTCATGGGACGTCGACCTGCGCAGTGGTTATGACTGGGAAATCGTTCCCAACCTCGCCCCGGAACCCAGCAGTTCTCGCTTCAACGGCATCAACAACCCCGAACTACCCGAACGCCTCCACGCCTGGAAGCCCGACGCGATCCTCCTTTTCGGCTACAACTACGCCACCCACCTCAAGCTCATCGCCTGGGCCCGCCTCCATCGCATTCCGCTTATCTTTCGCGGCGATTCCCATTTGCTGGGCCGGCAGAAACTCCCGTTCATAAAACGCCAACTACTCACCCTCCTCTATCGGCAGTTCGCCGCCATCACCTATGTCGGCCAAGCCAACCGCCACTACTTCCGGTGCCTCGGAGTTCCCGAGCAAAAACTTTTCTTTGCGCCCCACGCCGTCAACGCAGCCCATTTCTCACCCGGCACACCCCAGCACTGCGAACGCGCCGCTGCCCTGCGAGCCCAGCTCGGCCTTGCGCCCTCCACGCTTGTCGTGCTGTTCGCCGGTAAACTCACCACCGGCAAACACCCTGCCCTTTTACTTGAGGCCTTCCTTCAACTACAACCGCTCAACACCGCCCTCATTTTTGTCGGCGACGGTGATGAACTTGACACACTTCAGGCCCGCACCGCAGCACGAACCAACGCCGCCGTCCATTTTCTCCCCTTCGCCAACCAGAGCGAAATGCCTTCGCGCTACCTGCTTGCCGATCTATTCGTTCTCCCTTCGCAAGGCTCGTACGAAACCTGGGGCCTCGCCGTCAACGAAGCCATGCACATGGGCGTCCCCTGCCTGGTCAGCGATCTGGTCGGTTGCCAGCGCGACCTCGTGACCGATGGCATCACCGGCTGGGTGTTCAAAGCGAGCCAACCCGACCAGCTTCGCGCCAAATTGCACGACGCCCTCACTGCTTTGCGGGCCAACCGCTTCGCTTTTCGCCCCGCCGTAACCGAACGCATCGCCAAATACAACTACAGGCTCGCCGCGAACGGCTTGCTCGCCGCGCTGGAACACGCCACCAGCCGCCCCCCAGGGCCGACCTTTTGAATTCCCGCTTCTCCAGAATCGAAACTTTCACCGCGTTTCAAGTCGCCGCACTGGGTGTATTTTCCACCTGGGCATTAGGCGGCGGCACGGGATGGGCAACGTTCCTTATTTGCGTCCTCGGCAGCGTTGCGCCCTTGCTCACCGTGGCCACGGTTCGTGAACGATACGCCGCAGGTCAACTCAACCACACGCCTCTCCTCCTGCTCCTGCCGCTGCTCGCTTTCAACGCGCTCGTTCTTCTCAGCACACTCCAGCCCAACCTGCGCATCGCGTTCATCGAGGGCGCCAACGTCTACGTGCCGATTGCCGACCTCTCCGCCTGGCCGAGCAGCGCACGCCCGGAACTCGCCTTGAAACAACTTTGGCTCTTCGACGCCATTGCCCTAACCTGTTTCAACCTCCTTTTCGCGATCCGCCGCAAACGCACGCTGCGTACACTCTTACTCGTCCTCGCCACCAACGCCCTCGCGTTGGCCGTATTTGGCTCCGTCCAAAAGTTCGTTGGCGCCTCCGGCCTCTTCTTCGGAAATGTCGCCTCGCCCAACACCTCTTTCTTTGCCAGTTTCATTTACCACAACCATTGGGGCGCCTTCGCCGTGCTCATGCTTGCGGTTTGCCTGGGGCTGCTCTTCAACTTGCGACCTTGGACCGGCTATCGCGACTTCTGGCATTCACCCGCGCTGGCAGCTGTCGTGGCGGTCTTCTTTCTGGCCGTAACGATTCCGTTGAGCGCCTCCCGCTCCTGCTCGATCCTCGCAGTCGTGCTGCTCGCCGCCGCCCTGATCCACGGCCTGCGACGCGTCGTCCAACACCACAAGGCAGAAGGAAAATCCACCTTCGGTCCCGCACTCGCCCTAGCCCTCACCGTTCTCATCGCCTTCGCCGCGCTCATCGGTCTCACCCGCGAGGTCATCGCCACGCGCACCGCCGACACCCAGGCGCAGATCGCCCACATGCATTCCATCGGCAGCCTCGGTGCCCGTGTGCAACTCTACAACGACACGTGGCGCATGGCTAGCGAACAGCCCTGGTTCGGCTGGGGCCTCGGCTCCTACGGCACCATCTTTTCCTTCTACAACACGCTCCAATCCGCCGACCGCCTCCCTCAATACTACGCCGATGCCCATTCCGACTGGTTGCAACTCTTTGCCGAAACCGGTGCCATCGGCACAATCCTCCTTCTCGTTTTTCTCCTCGCACCGCTGTGCTTGCTTCAACGCCGCGCAATCACGACCCTTCCGCGGTATTTGCTCGCCGGTTGCGGCCTGATTCTCCTCTACGCATCCATCGAATTTCCATTTGGCAATCCTGCCGTGACCCTCACCTTCTGGATCTGCTACTTCTGCGCCGTGCGCTGGGCCCAACTCGACCAACGCGAACGAGCCAGCTAATCCCATGTTCTCCGTTCTCATCCTCACTCTCAACGAAGAGCGCAACCTCCCGACCTGCCTAGCCAGTCTCGCCGGCTGCAACGACATCTTCGTGCTTGATTCCGGCTCGACTGACCGAACCAGCGCCATTGCCACAGCCGCCGGTGCCAGAGTGATGGTTCGGCCGTTCACCAACTTTGCCGATCAACGCAACTTCGGGCACCAACACATTCCCTTCAAAAACGACTGGGTCTTCCACCTCGATGCCGACGAACAGCTGACGCCCGATCTCCTGCGCGAATGCTCCACGCTCTCCGCGCAAAATCCCGGCGCCCTCGACGGCTTCCTCGTCGCACCCAAAATGTTCTACCACGGGCGCTGGATTCCGCATTGCACCGATTTTCCTGCCTATCAGGCCCGGTTCTGCCACGGTCGCCGCTTCCGCTTTCTCCAGGTCGGCCACGGTCAACGCGAACAGCCCGGCATGAAACTGGGCAAACTGCTCAACAACTACATTCACAATATCTCGTCGCACACCGACGCCGAACTCGTTGAAAAACACCGCCGCTACGCCCGCCAGGAAGCCGCCGCCTTTCTCGCCCATCGCCCACCCGGGAACCAATCGCTCATCGCGCGCCTCTGTTCCCCTGATGCCCTGGTT
Organism: Verrucomicrobiota bacterium; assembly: GCA_031404135.1. Lineage (GTDB taxonomy): Bacteria > Verrucomicrobiota > Verrucomicrobiia > Opitutales > Opitutaceae > JADKHC01. Next base: position 80,167 of record JANNHA010000027.1, read on the forward strand.
CGGCGTCGCGCCTTGAAACATCTCAGCCAGCATCTGCCCGCCCGCGGCCCCCTGCGTTTTCTTTATCAATACCTCTGGCGGCGCGGGCTCTTGGATGGTCCGGCTGGTTTCTCCTATTGCCTGCTGCTCTCGCGTTACGAACATTGGATCGCCAACGAAATCCGCCTCCAGCGTCGCAACGCCACGCCTACATGACCGCCCGGCCTCGCATCATCTTCGTCAATCGCTTCTACTGGCCCGACGAACCGGCCACCGCGCAGCTGCTCACCGACCTCGCCGAAGGTCTCGCCGCCGCCGGCTTCGCGATTACGATCATCACCAGTCGCCCCGCGAAGAGCCCGATCCCCGAAACGGAAACGCGGCGCGGCGTTGAAATCGTCCGCATCTCCGGCCCACGCCTCGGACGCCGCCATGCCCTGCTCAAAGCCCTCGACTTCGCCAGTTTTTCACTCGGCGCACTCCGCCGCATTTACACCCTGCTCAAACCGCACGACCTCCTCGTCGTGATGACCGACCCTCCCTTGCTTTGCATCCCTGCCACGCACCTCGCCCGCCGTCGGGGTGCCCGCGTCATCCACTGGATTCAAGACGTGTATCCAGAGATTGTTTCGGCAGTCGGTGGCACCCACTTCGCTCACGTTTTCCGCTCGCTGCGCGACCACGCATGGAAAAATGCCGACGCCTGCGTCACCCTCGGCTCCGACATGGCGGCCTTTGTCGGCTCGCGCGGGGTCGCTCCACAACGCATCACCCTCAAACCCAACTGGGCTCCCGACGGATTGGTTCCCCTGCCTCCTTCAGCAGCCAGCGGCGAACGCACTTTCTGGAACCTCACTGGCAAATTCGTCGTGCTGTATTCTGGCAACCTCGGTCGCGTTCACGATCTCGCGCCTCTTCTCGCCATCGCCGAGGAACTCCGCTCCGAAACCGACATCGTCTTTCTCCTTGTCGGTGATGGCGCTCAAAAACCACACCTACAGGCCACCGCCAATCAACGCGGCTTGACCAACCTCAGATTCCAACCCGCCCAGCCCCGCAGCCTCCTGGGCAAAATCCTCGCCCTCGCCGATCTTCATCTCGTCACGTTGCGCGAAGGCTGCGAGCATTTCGTTTTCCCCAGCAAACTCTACGGCATCGCCGCCGTGGGTCGGCCGGTCCTTTTCATTGGTCCAAAAAACTGCGAGCTCGCCCACGCCGTCACACACCAATCCTTTGGTTTGGCCTTCACCCGTGACGCCATCGCCGCCGCCGCGGGTGCCATCCGGCACCTGCGCCATTCGCCCGACCGTTGCGCAACCATGAGTTCCGCCGCCATCCAATTTAATGCGCACAACGGCGGTCTCAGCCATGCCATCGCCACCTGGACCACCTTGCTAAACAGTCTCATGCCGCTTGCGAACTCTGCCGACACACCTCCCAATACGCCCCAATGAAGCTCGGCCGAAAAACCACAGTCGCCTTTCTGTTGTTCGATATCCTCGCCGTGGGCGTGGTGTTCAACCTGATCGGTGCAGCGCGCGGCATCTACGCCTTTAACGGCCTCATCATCGCTCCGCTCGCCATGCCCGCACTGGCCTTGATCGCCGCCCTGTATCTGATTGATGGTTACAAGATGCGGACGGACATGTTGAGCCTCGACTATGCCAGCATGCATGCGATCGCCGTGCTCTCAGCGACGCTGGCCACCCTGCTCGTGACCTTCGTGGTCATTCCGAGCGGCTACCCGTTGCAACATAGCCGCGCGGTCGTCGCCCTCAGCTTCATCTCCTTGATTCCCGCCACGCTCGTCCACCGACGACTCCTCTACGCCCGCCATCTGCGACACCGAAAAAACCGCAGTCTGGTCTTTCTCGGTGACCGATCCAGCAGCCAGAGTTTTCAAGAAGAATGCACGCTCGCTGGCATGACCCAAACCGTCGTGGTGGTGGCCGGAGAAAATGAGAAGCCCGTCCGCCCCGATGAAACCACCGTAACCTTTGAACAGCTCCTCACCAAGATCGACGCTTACGAATTGACCGTCGAAGCGATTGTCCTGCGCGAGTCCAACCGCGATCTCACTCCGGAAATTTTTCAACAGCTGGTGAACCTCTATTTTAGCGGCGTTCCCACCTACACGCTCGAACTCTTTCATCAGGTTTACTGGCGCAAAATTCCCCTCTACCGGCTCAACCAGACCTGGCTTTTTCAGGAAGGTTTTCGCGTCGCCCGCGAACCCGTTTTCGAACGGATCAAACACATCAACGACATCGTGTGCGGCTGTCTCGTCCTCGTCCTCGCCACCCCTGTATTTCTCGCTGCTGCCGCTGCCATCTGGTTCGAGGACCGTGGGCCGGTCTTCTTCAAACAATCCCGCGTCGGAAAGAATCGCGTGCCCTTCACCGTCTATAAGTTTCGCTCGATGCGGGAAAACGTCACCGGCATTCCCTACGCGCAGGAGTTCGACACCCGCGTGACCAAAGTCGGTCGTTTCCTGCGCGCCAGCCGAATCGATGAATTCCCCCAAATCCTCAACGTCATCAAAGGAGAAATGAGTCTCATCGGCCCGCGCGCCGAATGGAGCCGCCTCGTCGCCGAATACGAAAAGCAGATTCCCTGCTATCACTTCCGACACCTCGTTCGCCCCGGCATCACCGGGTGGGCGCAGGTGAATTATCCCTACGGCGCCAGCATCGGCGACACGCTGCGGAAACTGGAATTTGATTTATACTACGTCAAACACTTCTCCTTCACCCTCGACGCCTCCATCGTCCTAAAAACCATCCACGTGATGCTCTTTGGCAAAGGCCGCTGAACAGACTCATCCCGACTGGAGGTCGACGCGCCGTCGTCGCCGGTCCGAGCCGAACCACAGCGGATAACGCAAATCATGCAGATACCTGCCATATCCGTCCCCATCAGTGCCCCTCAGTGAGCATAAGTGGTTAAAAACTCCGCCCTCTGCCCTAAGCGTCCTCGACAGTTCAATTGCGGTTCTTCGAAAAAATTCCTGTTCAAGACCCAATCCCCAAATTTCTCCCTCTTTGAAAAACTCAAACTACGATTTCCTCGTCATTGGCGGCGGTAGCGCCGGCTTCAACGCCGCCCGCATTGCCCGCGATCTCGGCAAACGCGTCGCCATCGTCGACGGTGCCAAACCCCTCGGCGGTCTCTGCATCCTACGCGGCTGCATGCCCTCGAAAACACTGCTCTACATGGCCGAAGTGCTCCACCTCGCGCAAAAAGGAAAAAGCTTCGGCCTCAAAATCCCCCGCGCCACCGCCGACATGACGGCGATTCACACCCGCAAAAACAAAATCATCGCCGACTTCGCCGCCTACCGCGACAAACAACTCACCACCGGCAAATGGGACCTGCATCGCCACCAGGCGCAATTCGTCGACGCCCACACCATCGAGTTGGACAACGGCAAACGCCTCACCGCCGAACATATCCTCATCGCCACCGGCTCACGCATCAGCACGCCTGCGATTCCCGGCCTGGCCGAAACACCCTCCTGGACCAGCGACGATATCCTCGATCTCGATTTCATTCCCAAGAGCGTAATCGTGCTCGGCGGCGGCATCGTCGCCTGCGAACTCGCCCAGTTCCTTAACCGCATCGGCAGCCGCGTCACCCTGATACAACGAAGCCCCAACCTCCTCCGCGACCACTCGCCCGAGGCCAGCGCCGTCGTACAACAAGCCTTCCGCGACGAAGGCATCGAACTCTTCACCGACACCAAGCTCGAAAAAATTTCGGGCAACGCCAAATCCGTCTCAGTGCATTTCACCTCCGACGGCAAATCCCTCGTCAAACGCGCCAGCCACCTCTTCAACGCCCTCGGCCGCGAACCCGACACCTCCCGCCTCAACCTCGCCGCTTCCGGTGTGAAGCTGAGCAAAACCGGCCGCGTCGTCACGAACTGCTTTCAACAAACAAACATTCCGCACATCTATGCCGGCGGCGACGTCACTGGGCCCTACGACATCGTCCATCTCGCCATCGCCCAAGGCGAACTCGCCGCGCGACACGCTTTCGGGATCAAAAACCTCAAGCCCGTTGACGACCGCCTCCTGCTCAACGTTGTCTTCACCGATCCGCAACTCGCCACCATCGGCTTGTTGGAGAAACAATTAATCGAAAAAGGCACAGCATATCTGTGTGCGAAATACCCCTTCAACGACCACGGCAAATCCATCCTGATGGAAGCCAACTACGGCTACGTGAAAGTCCTGGCCGAGCCCAAGCGCGGCCGCATCCTCGGTGCCGAGATCGTCGGCAAAGACGCGGGTGAGCTCATCCACCTTTTCAGCGGCCCGCTCGCGATGAAAGCCACGGTTTTTGAACTCCTGAAAGCCCCGTGGTACCACCCCACGCTCGCCGAAATCATCACGTATCCGCTGGAAGAAATCGCCGATCAGATCAATAGAAGCTAAGAGTTAGACACAACAAAAACGCCGACAGGCGAAGCTGCGGAAAACCACCGTCGCCTCGCCCCTCGGCGTTTTTGCATTTTCAAGTTTTGCAACCCTCTCCGCCCGCCCGAATGGAAAACGACGCGCCGTCGTCGCCGATCCGAAACATCCGCCCTTCGCGTTCTTTGCGACCTTCGAATCGCTCAAAAATCGCTCACTCAAAAGGGACAGGTCGAAAATGACTAGACATAGGAAGACTTGTCTGCTTTCTTTGTTTCCATGCGAGTTGCTCGAATCAAAATTAAGGCCGAAGACGGGGAGGCGGTGTATCACTGCATGACCCGCACGGTGAATGGCGAACGCGTCATCGATGATACCGCTAAGGAGGTGCTCCGTAAACAGCTCTGGCTCACGGCGGACTTCTGCGGGGTGCAGATCTTAACCCATGCGATTCTGAGCAATCACTTCCATGTGCTCCTGAAGGTGCCGCAGAAAACCGTACCTTCAGATGTCGAATTACTCCGTAGGTATAAACTCCTCCACCCCAAACCCACCCAGTACCAGACCGAACGTCTAGAGGTAATAGCCCTTCAGCTGCGCAATGGCGGGCCCGAGGGCGAAGCGTGGCGGATACGACAGCTGGCTTTGATTGGCGATGTTTCGGCGTTCATGAAGCTCGTGAAGCAGCGTTTCGCCATCTGGTTCAACAAGAGTCATCAACGCTACGGCACACTTTGGTCCGAGCGTTTTAAATCCGTCCTCATCGAGCCGAAAAATTACGCGATTCAGACCGTCGCCCTTTACATCGATCTCAACTGC
>JANNHA010000028.1:0-3220 GCA_031404135.1 Verrucomicrobiota bacterium
CTTCTTGCGGCCCCACTTGTCGGTCTTGAGCAGTTCGCCACCCTGCTCGGCAATGATCCCCTCGAACATCTTGACGAGCTCATCCGATTGCTCGTCCGTCAGCGTGGGGGAGGCGATGAAGATGGTCTCATAGCGACGCATCTGTCCTCCTTGTGGATATGAAGCCCCCTATGGTTTCCAGGGAGCAAGGAAGAGCCCTCCAGCGGAGGACGCGAAGGGGTAGTTTCGCGTGAAAGGGCATGAAAATCAACGGAAAGTATCGCGCTATGCCTCCGGGTTTACATGGCCTCGGCACAGCCGCGCACTCGCCTTTCTTTTCCCTATAGCAACCCCGGTCGCGGCGGGGTTGCTATAGGGTGGACCACTAACGCGTGACTAAGGGCCCGGGACGGAATTAGGTCTAACCGAAGCGGCCCTCGATGTAATCGGCCGTGCGCATGTCTCGCGGGGTGAGGAAAAGATCCTCCGTCCTGGCATGCTCTACCACCTTGCCCATGAGCATGAAGATGCACTCTTGGCTCACGCGGCGCGCCTGGGCCATGTTGTGGGTGACGATGAGGAGCGTGTAATTCCCGGCAAGGGTGAGCATCAAGTCCTCCACCGCGAGGGTGGCCTCGACATCCAAGGCGGAGCAAGGCTCGTCCATGAGGATCACTTCGGGCTTGAGGGGCAGGAGGCGGGCGATGCAAAGCTTCTGCTGCTGGTCCAGCTGGAGGCTGGTGGCCTTGCTGCGCAGCTTGTCCTTGAGGTCAGCCCATAGGCCAACCTCCCGCAGGGCCTTCTCCACCGCTTCATCCAGGATGGACTTGCTGAGATCCCTGCGTCCGGAGTGAACCCGGAGGCCAAAGACCACGTTCTCGTAGACAGAAATGGGAAGGGGGTTTGGGCGTTGGAAGACCATGCCCACGCGCCTGCGCAACTCGATGAGATCGACTTCCGGGGCGTAGATGTCATGGCCAAGGATGCGGATCTCGCCCTCGGTGCGGACATTGCCTTTGCGCTCGTTGATGCGGTTGAAGCAGCGGAGCAGAGTCGTCTTGCCGCAACCCGAAGGGCCGATGAGGCCCGTGATCTGGCCGCGAGGGATGGCCAGGGTGACGTCGATGAGGGCCTGGAAGGTGCCGTCATACCAGAGGTTCAGGTCCTTCGTCTGGATGCTGTGGTCGTTCATCCGAAGATCCCGTTCACATAGTCGAGGGTTTTCTGGTGCGCGGGCTGCTCGGAAAAAATCACAGCATTGTCGTCGAGCTCAATCAGGTCGCCATTGAGCATGAAGGCCGTGCGATCCGCGAGGCGGCGAGCCTGCTGCACGAGATTCGTGACGAGGATGATGGTCATCGAGCGCTTGAGTTCCTTGAGCACATCTTCGATGCGCATGGTTGTGACGGGATCGATGGCGATGGAAAATTCGTCCAGACAGAGGATCTCAGGGTCGTGGGACAGGGCTCGGGCAATGGTCAGGCGCTGTTGCTGCCCACCGCTGAGTTTGGTGCCCAGGGTGTGCAGGCGGTCCTTCACCTCGTCCCAGAGGGCCGCATTGCGCAGGCAGCGCTCCACCCGGCCGTCGAGTTCGCTGCGGCTCGTGATGCCTGCCATGCGGGGGGCGAAGGCCACATTGTCGTAAATGGAGATCGGCAGACCCACCGGAAGGGGCGCTACCATGCCGATCTTGCGACGCAAGGACGTGACGTCCCGCAGCCGGAAGATGTCCTCGCCATCCACCGACACGGCCCCCTGCACCTTGGCGGAGGGGATGTTCTCGATGGTGCGGTTGAGAACCTTAATCAGGGTGGTTTTGCCGCTCTGGGCGGGCCCAATGACCCCGAGCACTTCGTTGCGCCGCACCTCGAGGGAGATGCCCTTGATGGCGGCATGGGAGCCGTAGCTGACCCGCAGATCACGGATCTCGATCACAGGAGGGTTCGTCACCATTTCTTGCGCGACCTCAAGTAGACCCGGAGGCCGATGGCCAGGGCGTTCACCAGGAGCACCGTGCTCAGGAGCACCACGGCCGTGCCGAAGGGCAAGGCGTGAGGTACGTCTGGCACCTGTGTGGAGATGGTGAAGAGATGCATGGAGAGGGCCATGCACTGATCGAAGAGGCCGTAGGCCAGGGGATTGCCTTCCTCGATGGCCTTGAAAAACACCGCGCCCGTGAACATGATGGGCGCCGTCTCGCCGGCGGCGCGGCTCACCTGAAGAATGATGCCGGTGAGGATGCCGCTGATGGAGTTCGGCAGTACGACGTGTCGAATGGTCTGCCACCGGGTGGCACCGACGTTCCAGCAAGCCTCCCGGAAGCTCATGGGCACGGCTGCCAGGGCTTCCTTGGTGCTGGCGATGATCACCGGCATGGTCATGATGGCCAGGGTGAGTGAGGCCGCCACGATGGACTTGCCTAGCTTGGCGAAAAGCACGAAGGCGCCAAGGCCGAAGAGGGCGTGGACGATGCTCGGGACGCCAGCGAGGTTCACGACGGCGAGGTTGACCGTGCGGGTGAACCAGCTCTCCCGGGCGTACTCGTTCAGGAAGACCGCCGCGAGCACGCCCACGGGCGTGGCGATGATGAGGCTGAGCACCACCAGGTAGACAGTCCCCAGCAGCGGGCTCCAGATGCCGCCCGCCCGCATGCCGCGGATGGGGTTGGAGGTCAGGAAGTCCCAGCTGAGGATGGGAGCGGCCTGATAGATGAGATAGCCCAGGATCAGGACCAGGGGCACCACCAGGCACAGGGTCATGGTCAGGAACACGCCCTTGGCCAGGAACTCTGTGCGGCGCTTGCGCCGGGTAAAAGGGGTCGATTGGAACATCTCACTTCCCCCGGATGCCGCGGACCACCAGATCCGCAGTGAGATTGACGGCGAAGGTGATCAGGAAAAGCAGGATGCCGATAATGAAGAGCACCTGGTAGTGCTCCGAGTGCACAGGGGCCTCGCCCAGTTCAGCAGCGATGGTGGCGGTGAGTGTTCGCACGCTGTCCATCACGTTATCAGGCACCTTGACGGCGTGGCCCGTGGCCATGAGTACTGCCATGGTCTCCCCCACGGCTCGGCCCACACCCAGCAATATGGCTGCCAGGAGCCCGTTCTTGGCAGCAGGCAGAAGCACTTTGTAGACCATCTGCCAGCGGGTGACACCCAATGCCAGGGCCGCTTCCCGGTAGGAATCCGGCACGGCCTTCAAAGCGTCCTCTCCGATAGAGACGATGATGGGCACGCTC
>JANNHA010000029.1:0-25253 GCA_031404135.1 Verrucomicrobiota bacterium
CAGCTCGAGCGCGCGCTCGCTCATCGCCACAGTGCAGGCTTTCCGCAGCTTTGGAAGGGCTTCCTCGTACTGGGCCGCGATCACCAGCCTGAGGGCGTTCTGGAGTTGCTCCATTTCGACCTTCGCGTCGCGCATGAGCGAAATTCGCAGGGCCTCGATCCTCGACCGCGTCTGAGCGTCTCCCGGTTTCGCGAATTCGGCACGCGTCAGGCAGGACCCGGCTTCCCGAAATCGCCCCAGCGCCTCAGTTTCCTTCGCGAGAAGCATCTGAGCTTCCCAGGCCAGTGCGCGGTCAAATTTGGAAGCAATCGTGCAGAGGCGTCGCAGGGTCGGCAGTTCCAGGGCTTCCCGGCCCGGGCCGGCGAGCCATTTTGCCAGGTCGAGGTAATCGGCCGGCTTGGCGAGGTCGAGGGCCGCGAGGCGGGTTTCGCGTTCCTGGAGGGGGCCGACGGGGGAGCGCTCGACGGAAGCAATCTGGTCCCGGGAAAACGTGACGACGGTCAACGACGCCGGCCTCGGCGGCCGGTTCAATCTCCGCGCCATCCCCAATGACGAGCCCGGCATGACCCCGCTCGAAATCTGGTGCAACGAATCCCAAGAACGCTACGTCCTCGCCGTCTCCGCCGAACGCCTCGCCCTCTTCACCGAACTCTGCCAACGCGAACGTTGCCCCTTTGCCGTAGTTGGCGAAGCCACCGCCGAAAAACAGCTCGTCCTCGAAGATCCGCATTTTCAAAACAAGCCAATCGACATGCCGCTCGAGGTCCTCCTCGGCAAACCGCCGCGCATGCACCGCTCGGAAAAAACGCTCGTCCGCTTCCAGCCCCGCCTGAATCTCCACGGCGTCTCACTCGACGAAGCCGCCCGCCGCATCCTCGCCCACCCAACCGTCGCCGACAAAACCTTCCTCATCTCCATCGGCGACCGCACCGTCACCGGCCTCGTTTGCCGCGATCAAATGGTTGGCCCCTGGCAAGTCCCCGTCGCCGACTGCGGCGTAACGGCCTCGACCTACACCGGCTACACCGGTGAAGCCATGTCGATGGGCGAACGCACACCCGTCGCCATCAACAACGCCGCCGCCTCGGCCCGCCTCGCAGTCGGCGAAGCCCTCACCAATCTCGCCGCCGCCCACATCGGCGCACTCGGCAAAGTCAACCTCTCCGCCAACTGGATGGCCGCGCCCGCCGTCGCCGGCGATGCCGCCGATCTCTACGCCGCCGTGCACGCCGTCGGCATGGAACTCTGCCCCGCCCTCGGCATAACCATTCCCGTGGGGAAAGACTCGATGAGCATGAGCACCGTCTGGAAAGACGGCCACAAACAGAAACGCATCACTGCGCCCGTCTCGCTCATCGTCTCCGCCTTCGCCCCCGTCACCGACGTCCGCCTGACAGTCACGCCCCAACTCCAGCACGATTCCGACGCGCCTTCGTCTGATCCGTCTACTCGCTACTCGCTACCCGCTACTCACTCCTCGATTGGCGACACCCTCCTCCTCCTGATCGACCTCGGCCGCGGTCAAAACCGCCTCGGCGGCTCCATCCTCGCGCAAACCGTTTCCCAAATGGGCGAAGCCACTCCCGACGTCGACGACCCGGGCGATCTCAAAGCCTTCTGGACCGCAATCCAACAACTCATCAGCGACAAAAAAATCCTCGCCTACCACGACCGCTCCGACGGCGGCCTCTTCGCCACCGCCGTGGAAATGGCCTTCGCCGGCCACACCGGGGTGACCCTCGACCTCGCTCCCTCCACCAAAAACAAAGGCGGTGCCAACGCAGCCTCCTCGCCCTACGGCCAGCTCTTCGCCGAAGAACTTGGTGCCGTCATCCAAGTGCGCGAATCCGACCTCGATGACGTCTCCGCCCTCCTGCGCAGCCACGGCTTCAAAGCCTGCACCTCGCGCATTGGCACGCTCAACCGCGACTACCGCTTCGTCGTTCGCCAGTCAGGTCAAGTCCTCATCGACAAAGACCTCTCCGAACTCCGCGCCATCTGGTCCGACACCACGCGCCGCATCGCGACCCTCCGCGACAACCCCGCCTGCGCCGAATCCGAGTACCAACTCAAACTCGACCGCACCGACCCAGGCATCACGCCCAAGATCACGTTCGACCTGTCTTCCATTCATCATTCTGCATTCACCATTCTCCATTCCTCAAAACGGCCTCCGGTGGCCGTTTTGAGAGAGCAAGGCGTCAACGGCGAAGTCGAAATGGCCGCCGCCTTCGACCGTGCCGGTTTCAAGGCCATCGACGTCCACATGACCGACATCCTGTCGGGCCGCATTTCGCTCAAAGATTTCCGCGGCCTCGTCGCCTGTGGCGGCTTTAGCTACGGCGACGTTCTCGGTGCCGGCGAAGGCTGGGCCAAGAGCATCCTCTTCAACGAACGCGCCCGCGCCGAGTTCTCCGCCTTCTTTGCCCGCCCCGACACCTTTGCCCTCGGCGTGTGCAACGGCTGCCAGATGATGAGCAATCTCCACTCGATCATCCCCGGTGCCGAACACTGGCCGCACTTCGTGCAGAACAAGTCCGAGCGCTTCGAAGCCCGCTTCGCCTCGCTCAAGATCGAAAAAAGCCCGAGCATTCTTTTTACCGGTATGGAAGGTTCGGTTATTCCGATTGCCGTCTCCCACGGCGAAGGCTACGCCGAGTTCAAAGACGCGGCAGCTGCCAAAGCCTGCAGCGACTCGGGTCTCGTCAGCGCGCGTTACGTGGACAACAAGCACGAGATCACCGAGCAATATCCGCTGAACCCGAACAGTTCGCCCCTCGGCATGACCGCGCTCACGACCCGCGACGGCCGCGTGACGATCATGATGCCACACCCAGAACGCGTCTTCCGCACCGCGACGATGAGCTACCACCCCGCCGAATGGGGAGAAGACAGCCCCTGGATGAAACTCTTCTACAACGCCCGCGCTTGGGTGGGTTGAGCTAAATCTGTTCTCACAATGAACGTCGAAGACTCCAATCGCTCGATTGAAATTCTTCGCACGATAAAATTACTTGGAACTCAAGCTAAGCGGTTTGTGGCATTGAGCGATTTCCAGGCGAATCAGAACGCGAAACGACATCTCCTTTTTGGTGTCGGACGCAGACTGTTTCTTATCCAGCATTCCCTAAAACGCATTGATGGCCTTCAACTGATCGGCCGTAGAAACCCACTGGAATCCGGCGCCAGACGTGATCTAGACGTTTTCCTAAACTCGTTCTATATTCACCTGCGAGGTATTCTCGATAATCTTGCTTGGAGTTCTGCATACGTACTCAACCTTTTGGGAGAGATTTCCGAGGACAATAACGCCGACCGTCGACGAGTGAGTCTTTTCGGCAAAGACTATCTCAAGGCAATTCATGCCCGATTTCCGAACTTACATCAGCTGATAGAGTCATCTCGTGACTGGCATCGCGATTTTACAGATCTACGCGATCCAATTGCACATCGCATCCCTCTGTATTCAATCCCCAGCTTTCTTACAAAAAGCGATGTCGCTGAGCTCGAATCCCTGAAGTCCCAACGATGGATTGCTCTCAATAACGAAGATTATGAATTAGCAGCTCATTTGATGAAAAACGGGCTGAAACTCGGTTCATTCGAACCCTTTTTTCACTCTGACGAAACCGATCAACTATACGATATTTGGGATAAGCTACTTTCCGATTCGACGCATCTACTTCCTATCCTAGAGGCATTCGCGAATGAACTGAGAATGTCGGTTACGAAGGGTTAGTTCCGTGGGACGGGGGCGACCACGTATCGGCAAAATACTAGGAACGGATCCGAGGTGGTTATCCCCCCACGCATCCACGGACACATGCTTGAAATTCAATCCTGAATCCCTACATTCCCCATCATGAACGCCGCCCTCGCTACCGAGATCAGCCGTCTCTCACCGACGGAGAAACTGCAGTTGGTTGAGGAACTCTGGGACACCCTGGCGGCCAATCCCGACCAGCTTGGCATTCCCGTATGGCATGCAAAACTGCTCGCCGAAGATCAGGCACTTTATCTGGCCAACCCCACCGAGGGTTCAAGTTGGGCCGAGGTCAAATCACGCATCACTGGCAAAACGTGAGCTGTCGATTGATCCTCCCCATGTGAGATCCGAGTTAGGGATCCAACCTGATCCGGCTAACCACGAATCCTCAGTTCCTAGCCAAAACAGCCCGCGCTTGCTAGCAACTCCACCATCGGTAGGTTCGAGCCATGTCCCTTGTTGCCGAACCTGACCACGTACGTGACGCCCACGCGTACCAGGTGGCGATCTACCGTGCCATGACTCCGCAGCAGCGTCTCCAACAGGCGCTCCGGATGAACCGCAGCATGCGCACGCTGATGGCCGTTGGTTTTCGCGACCGCAATCCCTCTTGGACCGACGAACAGGTTCGTCACGCTGTGGCCGACCGCATCCTCCATGCTGCCACTGGATGAGTTGATCTTGTTTGTCTCACGACTGGAAAGCACGGGCGCGCCTTACATGGTGACCGGCGCCACCGCCACAATTTTCTACGGCCAGCCGTACGCCTACGGATTGGTTTGTGGCATGACCGGGCCGAGCCTGCAAGAGTGCCATTCAACGCAGACTATTGCCGCATTGGAGGCAGAACACGTACTCCGTCGTGCTGCGTGTACCGCAATGAATGCAGAAAACAATCTTCGGAAAAGCAGGCGGCGGTGGCGATTGAGGTGGTTCGGGCTCGCGCTTGTTTTCGGAAATTATCTGTTTACGGGTGCGCAGATAAAGTTGCGCGGTGATTTTGTCGGCCAGCAAAAGATCCAGGTATTCCTTGATCAGTGTTTCCGTGGCCGTGAGTTCCTCGACCGATTTTTCGTGGATGACCATGGCCTCGGAAAACTCCTTGGCGGGTAGTTCGTTGCCTTGGCGCAAAGCGACCAGACGGAGGCGCCGCGCCTGCATCTCCTCAAGCTGTTTTTGCGCGACGAGGCCGAGTTCCTGCGCCTTTTGTTTCACTCGCTCGGAGTCCACCGTCAGCACGATGTCGTGCGTCAGCGACTCACAAATCATGGTGGGGTCCTGTGGTTCCTTGCCGAGCAATTTCACGGTGCGCGGTACTTCGCGCTGAAGATACCCAACCACCTCCTGAATGGAAACGTAGCCGTCGTCGTTGGTGTCGGCCTTGCCGGAGAGCGCCTCGAGCAAGTGATAGGTGAAAATGCCGTGCTGCAGTTTCTCGTCTTCCCACGAGCGCTGCTCCGGCTTGGCGGCAGCGATGACGACGCGACCTTCCCCTTCGGCGAATCTTTCGTATTGAGGCGAGGCAACAATGCCGAGATCGCGTCCACCGGGTTTGGCGACGCCCGTGGAATGACACGCATCGAGAAACATAACCAACCGTTGCGCCTTGAGGGTGCGGATCAGTTTTTCAAAGTCGGTCTGCGAGAGGCAGGTGGACGCGAGATCGTCGGGATCGGCATCCCAAGGCAGAAAGTAATACGCCTGCTTTTCGGGGGTTGCGTCGCACTTGTCCTGCTCCTGTCCGCCGTGGCCCGCGAAAAAAATCATCACGGTCGAGTCCGGCATAACCTGATTATAGAGCCACTTGTTGACGGCCTTGCGGATTTGCGTGTGCGTGGCCTCAGCGTCGATCAGCAATTTAACGTTTTCCTTCAGAAAGCCGGAGCGTTTGGGATTCGTCAGCAGGTCATAGAAAGCCTGAGCATCGGCGTGCGTGTATTTTAGCCGAGGGATGCGTTCGTCCTGATAAGCACCGATGCCGACGATGAGAGCATAGGCGTTGTCGGCGCGAACACGGGTTTCAAGAAGCGCAGTCATGGTTTCAGGCGGAGGAGGATGGCAATTGTTTCGGCTGCGGGGTCGCGGGCGACACGAAAGACCGTAAAAACACGAAGAGGAAATGCCCGACAAACACGAACCAACCCGCAGCCGCCGCCACAGCAAGAACGCGGAAGGCCATCGACCCCGCGCCGAAGTCCAGTGCGAGCACCGCCATGCCTCCAGCCAACGCAGGCCAGAGCAGCGGCCGGAGATTTTCGAGCAAAGCGGGACCGATAGGTTCGTCAACGTACGCGAGCGGCACCAGCAACCACGGGATGCCTAGGCCGACGCCCAGTCCGGTCAGTCCGCGGAACCAACCCGGCGAATTCCACCCGTGCAGGGCGTTGCCGATTCCGTCGATGACGAGCGGCAGCATGAGAGCGACGCAGGTCAACGCCACGCGGAGTGAAGGGAAGCGACCGCGCCAGTTACCACCGGCAAGGATCGCAAGGTACGAGGCAAAAAGACCGAGTTGCCAGCCCGCGCAACGAAAACAAACGGGAAACACATCGAGTTCGGAATGAGGCGAACGCTCAGATAGCTTGTGGCAGAACCAGCCGGACCACTCGTGGAGGAAATCGAGGAGTGTGGTCAGGGTGTTCATGGTGTTTACGTCGACCCTCCAGCGTCAGAGATTGCCTGAAGCCAGCGTGACGAGGCACCAGAACGACATAGCCCCGATGCCAATGTATAACCAAAGCTTGCCCACTTTTTTCTTCACCGGACTGGGATTGTTTATGTAGATGGCGCCCATGATGAGGCCGAGCAGCGGGATCACTCCCGAAGCCACCGCGATACCAATTTTGAGTCCTTCCGAAACCACTTCGTCCGACGGCGGCAGGGGCGGCTGATACGGAGGTGGCGGGGGCGCTTGTACAAGCTTCTCGCCGCATTTCCCGCAGAACTTTGCCTCTGGCGGGTTAACTGAACCACATTTCGAACATTGCATGGGATTGTGCTTATTGGCTGGTTTTAGATGACGGAAAACTCGCAGGCAACTTCGGTCCATTCAGTCTTCGGCACCGACGCAATTTTCTTTTGGAGCACGCCTATGTCTCGGGCACCTGTCGTTGCGTCAACCGTGCGGAAGAGCGATCCATCCGAAGCAAAATTCGATTCGAGCAGCGGGACTTTCTTCAGCGTGGCCACGGCCTTGAGCTTTTCCACGCCAGTCGGGCCTTGAAGTTCGTACTCGAAGTCGCTGTCAGAATCCGGAATCCGGTAGTCACGTCCGGCCTCGATGAAGTTCTCGGCGTGGATCGAATTGGGAAACAGCACGGTGAGCTTTCCGCTGGTGCCGATATTCAACAGCGTGAGGTAGCAATCGTGGCTGGAGCGGAAGCCCACGACAATTTTCTGGCCGGTGCGATAACTGCCTTTTTTCTGTTTTGCCGCGACGGCAATATCGCGCGCTCCGTCAATCGGAAGCGGCGCTGTCCATAGTTCCACTTTGAAATCGCTGGTCGGATTGCTGACGGCCTCAATCTTTTCATTGGTCACGCGCTTCAGAGTATCTGAGTCTCGTTGTTTCATTTTCTCCTTTTGTTCGGCGAACAAATAGCCCGACAAAGCCACGACAAATATAAACAAGATCGAAAGCACGAGCATCGGCGAGCCGTCGCTCAATTTCCAAGCGCCAACCAGAACCACCAAACCGGCAATTCCAAACAGCAACGCCTGGCTTGCCAGCTTTTGAACGACCAACTTCAGCACATCGTTGCGCTCGATTGCTTCGTCTTCGGCACTTTGTTTTGAAGGTGTAGTCATTTAGCGCTGGCAAAATGATTTATTTTCCTGCCTGGAAACCTAAATCACTGGCAAGGAACCCCGTTATCGACCTACTGCAAACGCCGCTCTGAGTTTTAAGGGAAAGTCGCGTTCGCCATGACGATTTCAAAACTCATTTGAGACACCCTTCAGCCACAAAGTGCAAATGGATGACGCCAGACTGGGTGACGCGCCGTGAATCCGAAGCTGCGTCAACTCCATGGTTCGGGTGGAAACAGGAAAAAGAACAAAAGCCGCGAGTCTTCGGGCAACGCCAACACAGTTGCCAACACGGTTGCCAATTCTGTCCTGCGGAGCGTAGCGAAGCATCCAATGAATCTAGTAAAACTCTATGTGCGGATTCTCGGGGGAAGCTCCGGGGCATTGCAGAAATTGTGCCGCCGCGATTCATCCCATTCATCGCGGGATAAACCCGCTCCTACAGACGAACCAAGCCGGAGCACACTCCGCGGCATTTGACCCAGCGCGAGCCAGCAAAACCTCGCCCAACCGCCAGCATTTCGAGCTGGCCGATTTTTAAAACTTAATCGACACCCGGTCACCGCTCAATCCGAGCCGTGTAATCGAATCATAAATCGCCTCATCCGACAGCCGGTGGGTGACGCGATCACGCGAGCGAACGGCATCGAGACTGTCCGCCGCATGGGGATCAAAAGGAACCGAATAAGCCAGCAAGCGCGAACGACGGTTGTCGCGCGGCATGGCCACCTGTGCTAGCGGTTCGGCAACCGGCGCCCGCGAATCAATAGCCTGCGATGACACACTGATCGCGCGCCCCACCATCTGCACCAAAGTCGGTTCGGAAAGCACCTGCATCACCGGATTGACGTCAAACGTGCGCGCTCCAAAATTCGTCGCTTTGGCGTTATTCGTGGCCGCCACAACCGGAACGACCGCCACCACGTCAGACGGCGCATCGGTTGATGACACGACATCGTTCGCCGCAACTGCGATATTCGAGGCTGATTTTTCGCCAGCGATTACCCTCACATCGGTGTTTTCAACGAGTGAATCCAACGCCACCAAACCAATCGCTACCTGCCCGGTGACCGGTTCAGCGAGTTTCGCCTGCGGGCCGTCGCTTCGGACAGAACTAAATACCATCGCCACAACGGCGGCCACGCCCAACGGCATGCACAGGCGGATCAGCGTCTTCCGGCGAACCAAATCACGCCACGACGAACGCGTCTGCACGATCGCGGCCAGCTGCTTGGCACGCAGTTCTTTTTCAAATTCCGGCCAGAACTCCGCCGACGGGCGCTCCACCCGTTTCAACTGCAGTAAATCCTCAAGGGTTATTTTCGATGGGTGCTCCGACTTCATTGGCTGATGTAACGCTGAAGCTCGGCCTGAAGGAGCTGCTTGGCGTAGTGTAAACGTGAACGCACCGTACCCACCGAACATCCAGTTATTTCGGCAATCTCTTCATGGCTCAGGCCTTCGATTTCAAATAAAGTGACCACGGTACGATGCTTGATAGACAATTTCATCATCGCCTCGTTCAATTTTTCCTGAAGTTCACGGATGAACAGGTCTCGGTCGGCACCTTTCTTGTCGGTCAATTGGTTCACCAATTGCGCCGTTTTATCCTCGTCCGTGATCTTTTCGAAACTGAAGAATGTGCGTAACTTCGCCTTGCGCAGATGCGTGAGCGTCGAGTTGACCGCGATGCGATATAACCAAGTGAAAAATGACGATTGCGCCTGGAAGCGGTTAATCGATTGAAAGGCCTTAATGAACGCGTCCTGAGTCAGATCTGCCGCATCTTCGCGGTTAGAGGTCATGTTATAAACCACACCATAAACCCGTTCGCGGTACTTCAAAATCAGTGCATCAAACGCCGCCACCTCGCCCGCCTGCACACGCTGCACGATCACCCGGTCAGAGTCGGCCTCATGCTGCCGTTCGGGGGAAACGACCAGCTGTTTTGTGAGGGCCTTGGCGGCAACGTCCATAGCCTGCACGTTGAACAGTTAACCGCGCGGAGCAAATTTAAACTTTCCCACGCTCACGAACGCTCAAACCTGCGGGCGTTCGCGCAACGCACCGACCTGCTGCCGAAGCACTTCGCACAGCCGCATCAACAGCGGTGCCGGTGGCAACGCCAGATGCGATGCCAGCGCGGCTTCGGCCAGGCGCAGTTCCTGGTGCACCGCCTCGGTCACGACAGGGAAAACGCCCAACTCGTTCATCTGCGCCAGTCGCATCGCCGGCTGCGGCGCGCGCTTTCCCGTGATTTCTTCAACCAGTTCAGCCTGCTCGTTCGCCGACAGGCGATCCATCAACGTTAAAAGCGGCAACGTGAGTTTTCCGCTGACCAGATCCGTCCCGAGCGTTTTACCGATCCGCTTTTCATCGCCAAAAAAATCCGCGAGATCATCGTACACCTGATACGCGATGCCGAGATGCCGGCCAAAAGCCGCCGCCGCCTCGACAAACGCCATCGGATAACCGCCGTAACGGCTGCCGAGATAACACGAGACCCGAAAAAGCTCCGCCGTTTTCAAGTCGATAATCCGCTCGTAATCCGCGCGCGAAATATTTGTCGAACCACGCCGCAGCGTCTGAATGATCTCGCCCGCACAGACCTTTCGCATCGAATCCGAAACCGCCTGGCAAACTTCCGTCGTCGGGAAAAGCGTGGCCAGATTGAGCGCGTGCGAAAACAACGCATCACCCAGCAACACCGCAGCCGTTGCACCATATTCGCGCGTCGCCGTGGGCCGGTTTCGCCGCACGATGGCCTCGTCCATGATGTCGTCGTGCACCAACGACGCGAGATGCACCAACTCGACCACGCTCGCGATGCGCACGAGATCGTTCGTAACATCGCCACCCCTCCAACCACTCGTAAACACCAAAGCCGGACGAATGCGTTTTCCCGACGCGTCGATGCAGTAGTCGGCCATCCCGCGAATCTCCGGCTCAAACGCTTCGAGCTGCGCGCGCATGAACACATCCAGCGCCGCCATGTGCGGTTTCAACAGGGAGAAAACGGCCGCAAAATCTTGTGCGCCGGTGGAAGCCGATTCGATGCGATTACTGGCGGTCATGGAAGTGCGTTAAACTACAAATCCTTCTGTAAATGGCCATTCAATTTCCCCGCAGCCAGTCCAAACAACCCGCAACCGGCGATACTTTTTTCGTGGGTTACCATGCCTCGATCACAGCCCCCCAACCACACCCGCGTGTAACATTTTCCCCACGCCCCGCGTATGAGCCGCTGTAAGCAAATCAATCCTATGAAAAATTCGCCCTCTTCTAAAATCGCTCTGACCGCCCTCCTCGCCGGGGCGTTGTTCCTCTCCGCCAATTCTGCCTTCGCCGCCGCCGCCACCAAGAAACCGCACACCCGCACCCGCGCTGGCACCTACCAATCCAGCAAGGGCAACTCCGGCACGTTCAGCCAGACCACCACACGCGCAAAGGGCCAGAAGTCCACCGAAGCATCCCGAACCAATCAAAATGGCAAAACCGCCACCCACGAGTCCAACCGCACTTTCGACAAAACGACCGGCACGGGCACAACCTCCAGTTCCACTACACTCCCCAGCGGCAAAACCACGTCCCGCGAAGGTACGCTCACGAAGACCGGTGACAACACCATCGAAGCCCAGGGCACCCTCACCGGCCGCAACGGCCGAACCAGCACCTATGACACCGTGACCACCAAGACCGAAGACGGCCGCTCCACCCAGGGCACCCTCACCGGCCCGAAAGGCAAAGAAGCCACCGTCACCCGCACAGTCGAACACGAAGGCAAGGGCCAGACCGAGCGCTCCACCACGATCACCGGCCCCAACGGCAAAACTCACGAACGCGTCATCGACACCCAGGTACACGCCGACGGCACCGGCACCCGAACCATCGAAACCACCAAGCCCGACGGCACCACCGAAACCCGCACGCAGACCTTCACGGTCACGCCCGCGCCAAAACCCGTTCAGCCCACGACCAGCAACTGATTCAACTCGTCGCCTGCAGTGAACCCTCTCCGGCGTTCGAGCCCCGCTCGAACGCCGATTTCTTGCCAGTCCGTTCAACCACAAAAACGCATCCGCCCGGTAACATTTCGCGCCGCCCCCACGTATGCTTTATCAACATGAAAAGACTCCTCCTTCTCTCCACCGCCCTCGCCGCCACCCTCTTCGCCGTCGGCGTGCTCACGCTCCAGGCCCGCCCGGACCACGCGGACAAAACCGCCGGCCACCAGCGCGCCTTTAAACCCGGCCAGCTCAAAGCTAAACTCGGCCTCACCGACGACCAGGCCGCCAAAATCAAAACCGAGTTCCTCGCCCAAAAAGAACCCATGAAGGAACAGGCTAAAAAGGTTCACGCCGCCCGCGAACACCTTCGCCAAGCCATCCAGTCCGGCGCGCCCGAAACCGAACTTCGCACCGCCGCCGCCGCGATCGGCACCGCCGAAGGCGACCTCGCCATCGTCCGCTCCGCCCTCTTCGCCCGCATCGCCCCGATCCTCACACCCGAACAACTCGCCAAACTCCGCGATATGCAGCCCGCCCGTTGATTTGATCGACCCCGTGACTCAGATTGCCTTTGATCACCCATCCAACGAAAACCTTTCCTTGTGGTGAACGACGATGCTGAACTCGTGGCCCGCGTCCGGGCCGGATCGCCTGACGCGTACACCGAACTAGTCCGCAACAACCAACAACAGGTCTTCAACATTCTTCACCGCTATGAACGCGACCTCCATCTCGTCGAAGACCTCGCCCAAGACACCTTCACCAAGGCCTGGCGCGCGCTCGCCAGCTTCGATGGACGCGCCCCATTTCAACACTGGCTCTCCCGCATCGCCGTCCACGTTGCCCTCGACCACGTTCGCCGACGCAAACGCTTTTCCGGTACGATCACCCTCCCCGACCTCGGCGAAGACTCTGTTTCCTGGTTACGCGACGAACTCCCACCACGCGAACTCGAAGCCCGCCAGGCCCGCGAAATCCTCGAACTCGCCATGCAATCCCTCTCACCCGCCGAGCAAGTCGTAATCACTCTCATGGAAATCGAAGGCCACAGCGTTAAAGAAATCTGCTCCCTCACCGGCGACTCCAGCGTCGCCATCCGCGTCCGCGCCATGCGAGCCCGAACCAAACTCCGCAAAGCCATCGAAGCCCTGGAGGCCTCCGAATATGAAAGATAAAAAACTCAACCAGCTCTTCGCCGCCGCCCGCCGGGAAAACCCACCCGACGTTCCCGCCAGCTTCGCCGAACGCGTCCAGCACAGCCTCGAACAATCCGCCAGCGACAACACACCCGCCATCGTCTCGTTCCTCGACCAGCTCAATCGCAATTTTACCCGCTACGCCGTCTCCGCCGCCGCCATGATCATGCTCTGCGCCGCCCTCGAACTCGGCCAGTCCTACACCTCCGACACCAGTATCGACGACGACCTGAACCAGATCTGCACCGATTGGGGCTGCACCGACCTGTCGCAATGAAATACCTCAAGCCGATTATCCTGCTCGTCCTTGTTTTTGCCGCCGGCATTGCCGTCGGCGTCGTCTACACCCGCTACGAAACCCGCCGAACCATCCGTCAGGCAATTCGGCAACCCGAAATGCTCCGCCAGCGCATCGTACGCGACCTCACCCGCCAACTCGATCTCGATCCAGCCCAGCAGTCCAAGCTCAACGAAATCCTGATCGCCTTTCAGCAGCAAATAGCCACCGCCAGAAAGGAACGTCCTCCCCATTTTCGCCCGATCTTCGCCGACACCCAAAAACGCATCTCCGAAATCCTGACGCCCGAACAGCGCCTGAAATTTGAGCGAATCCAAGCCGAACTTGGCTTCCTGTCGCTTGGCGGCGGCAAAGGCCCCGCCTTCCCTCTTCTGCAAAGACTGAAGAACCGCCGCGAAGAAGCCGCGCCTCCGCCGCCCGCACAGCGACCGAACTAGTCGCCACCGGGACGACTCATAAAACGCATCCGCTCACGCGGACCGGTGCTCTGCCTGCCCATTTCCGAACCTCCTCCAACGCCCAACCAAGCCAACTTCCATGAAAAACAGCTCCTTCCTGCTCAAAAGCAGCCTCGCCCTCTTCGCCCTGTGCCTCGCTGCGCCCTTCGCCCACGCGCAATTCGCCGCCTCGGTCGGCTTCGATGCCACCTCAGGCAAATACGGCTACGACACCGAAACAAAAGTTTCCCTCTGGAGCCTCACCGGCGAATACGCTTACGAAGGCCTGATAACCCGCATCGTCATCCCGCAGCTCCACGTCACCAGCCCCGTCGGCACGGTGATCATTGCCGGACGCCCCCGCCTACAAAACCGAATCAACACCCTGAACCAAGGCAAGACCGAAACCGAATCCGGCCGTGGTGATGTCGAACTCTCGGCCTCGTATGATTTCCTCCACAACCGCGAAACCGACTGGAGCCTCGCGCTCGGTGGCAGCGTCAAACTCCCCACCGCCGACGACGAAAAAGGCCTCGGCACAGGCAAGACCGACTACGGCATCGCCCTCGACCTTTCGCGTTCCTTCGGCCGTTTCACGCCGTCAATTGGTTTCGGTTACCGCATCGTCGGCAACCCGACCGGCGCGGATCTAAAGAACTACGCCTACGCAAGCATCGGTGTCGGCTTCTGGATCACCGACACGACCAACCTCAGCCTCAACTTCGAAAGCGACCAACCCTACAGCGCGAGCAGCGGCGTCGACAACGGACTCACTCTCGGCCTGAACCAACACTTAGGTAAACGCTGGGACATCGAAGCCCACGTCCTCGTCGGCCTGAGCGAATCCGCCCCCGACAAAGGCCTCGGCGCCTCCGTGCGCTTCACGTTCTAAGCGAGAAACGTCCGTCGCTCACCGCCGAAGCTCACTTAAAATCAAACGCGTTCTTAAGCGGTACCGGACGCGGGCAGACAGGCTTTGGACAAGGTCGCTATATAAACCCCTGCGAATCTACCACTCCAACATCGAGATCCGGATCAAACACCGTCCAATTTTCTTCTCCAAGGAAATAGAACCGGTATTCGGCCATGCATTTTTCGCCCGACACTTCTATACTCGCTGTTACACCAAGGGCTCTTTTCCCGAAGAGCTTCAGAACTTATCCACATCGAGCTTCACACTAAGCCTCAGCGCAGGCTTACAGACTTAGCTGGCGTAGATTTAATTGAGCGACTCCACTCACAGGGCGGCCTTTCAGAAGCGCAGGAATAAATCGGATTTTTTTCATTACGGAATCAAGATAGCTATCCTCCACTCTCTGCTGGCACGCCTCGTCCAGATAGGTTTCGCCGGTCTCGCCGCTTTCCGACACCTTGACATAGTAAGTTCGCTTAAACTCCCCGTTAGCCAGGCGTGCCGGAAGATCCGTTGGTAGCTTTCCCATGGCGGGTGTAGGCGGAAGCGTGGCTCCTTTGTGGGCCCCGACATGCTGAATCATCAAGTACTGAAAGGCCTCATTGCTCGTCAGCGCAACGCGTTTGGGCGACACCGTGGTCGCAATCTCGTCTCGCTCATCGTAGAGGTGTATCTGGCAACTCTCCAATTTAAAGCCTGGTGGGAATCCTCCCTGCTTGAAGGAGACCTTCCGCGTATTTCGGTCAATATCATGAAGCGAGCGAATGAAGACCGCATTGCGAGAAACATTCGACTGAGCATCCTTTGGATCGTTGTGCCTCGTGACAATAACGACATAGGGATGATGCAAAATCTTTTCGGCCGATACCTCAAAGGACACGTCCATCGCATCGAACGCCTCCATGTCAACACTCAGGCTATCTGATATGTTCGAAGCGAGCGATTCGAAATTGGCGAACGACTCTACCGAACTTGGTTGCACGTCGGGCGCACCTTTATAAGGGTCGGGGCGACCTGTAGACGCCGACTCACCCGCAGACCGCATGCGTCTATATTCGAGATCTCGAGCGTTCTCAGACGCAACTTGAGACGCAGATTGAGCAAGGATTGCCACATCCTGTTGACGCTTCAACGGATCATTCTCCGGGGTATAGGAACGCTCACTTTTGAAATTTGAAATGTTTGCATTTTTTTCCGTGATCTTGAGGGATTTCACAATTTGCAGTTTAGCCAACGCACCTTTCATCGGCACCTTCGTTTCATATTCATTGATTTTAATTACAAAGGAATCACCCGCCACATTCACTACGCGATGTGTTTCCTTGTTCTGCGCAATGGAGATATCTGCCCCAACAAACAAAGCATAGGTCTTGGCTTCAGCGGATGCATCAGGCTCGGCAGCAAAAGCACCGGGCACCACGCCGGACGTAACGGTCAAAAAAGTCAGCAGGCCGAAGAGGCGAAGACTCGATCTGAGTGGGTGAATAAGTTTCATGATAGGATTAATCTCTTTTTTTGACGAGGGGTTTAACCCGAGCCAGGAGATCCTGGACTGAGTCGTTTTTTTCTAACGCGAGTGCTTTTTCCAAGTACTGCACAGTTGTTTCATAGTGACGGTTTTTTAGCTCTAGGGTGGCCAGTTCGAGGCATGCGCGGTAAGTGGAATCAGGAACCTGCAAGGCAGATTCATAGGCCAAAACCGCATGCGGAAAATCACCCTCTTGGACGTAGCTGCGTCCTAGGCTCAACAAGGCCTTCCCGTTCAGCGGCTCGAGCGCGAGCAGTTCTGCCAAGACTGGCCGGACTTCCGCATTCCGCTTCTGGGCACTGAGCAAATCAGCCCGCGCCTGCAGGTATTTGATCCGGCCATCGGCGGTGAGTTTGGAGGTCAGTGAGGAAAGCACCTGATCGGCTTCGGCCAGACTGCTATTGGCAATGAGCATATTTGCCAGCTGTAGCAGCTTGCGTTCTCCCAATACCGGCGAGGCCGCCATGAGTCGATGATAGATGCCCAACGCCTCAGACACGAGGTTCTGGTCGGCATAAAGGTCCGCCAATAAATTGAGTTCACTCGGCCCGGCGACTCCCACGCGGTCGGCAGTCTCCAGCACTGCCGTGGCTTCTAACTTTCGATTTTGGATCATGAGCACGTTCGCATAGGTCAGCCAGAATTTGGGGTCATCCGGTCGCTGCTTTATCAGATTTTTCAACAACCATTCCGCCCGGCCAAATTGGCCGCCTTGAAGGTAGATCCGCAACAAGCCTTCCTTCCAATCGGTGTTTTCGGGATCACTGGAAAGTGCCTGCATATAGGCCATCTCGGCGGGCACAATATTATGCTCCTGTTCCAGGCAGTAGCCGAGCAAACCGAAGGTCGAAGGAGTGCGATCACCGAGTATCGTACAACGAGAGAAACAGCGGATGGCCTCGGGATATTTTTTTGCAGAAAAGTATAAAAGACCAAGATTACTCCAAGCACGTAGAAACGTGGGGAAACGTTTCACGG
This sequence comes from Verrucomicrobiota bacterium, assembly GCA_031404135.1. Lineage (GTDB taxonomy): Bacteria > Verrucomicrobiota > Verrucomicrobiia > Opitutales > Opitutaceae > JADKHC01. The sequence continues at coordinate 16,931 of JANNHA010000029.1, forward strand.
CGTTAAGATAGCTCTTTTCAGCTTTGTCCGGCTGGCTCGCAGCATAATAGGCATTCCCCAGAATGAACTCGAACGCCGGGCTGGCCGGTTCTTTATCGTTCATCATCGCCTCAAGCAGTTTCACGGCAAACTCCGGGTTATTCGAGAGCAGGGACAGTACTTTTTCGTAGAGGGCATACTCCTCGGCGGTCATCTCCGGCTCCCTCTCTTTCAAAAAGCCATTGGATTCATTGATGATGCGCTTGGGATCGAGCTTCGGTGTCTCGTCCGCTGCCCGGAGCACGCCAGAAAGAGAAAACACCGGTAGGATAAGCCAAAGTATATTTTTCATTAGTCAGTAGTAAACATTGAGGCGCGGGGCAGCTGGATGCGGTACCCTTGCTGGATCAGACATTTCACCGGCTTGCCCCTTTTGACTGCGGGCGAAAAGGTCCACTCCTTGATGTTCTGGAGCATGATTTCATCCAAAACCGGGTTGCCACACGTTTGAGCCAGAGTTGCGCGGCTCACTACCCCATTGGCATCAACCACCACAATCACGCTCACGTGCGCGGATCCTTTCACAATCATACTGGCCGAAACGGCGGGCATGACGGTGTGCAGGACCCGGGGAACTTGATCGACTTCGCTTACCTGGAAAATGTGCTGGCCGTAGCCGCCAAGATAAACTCCGGGCTTGAAGTCCGAATAAAGCTGTCCCACCGGAATCACGGCAGCCGGCGCGGCCGTGGTGGGGAACAGGGCGGCCAGATCAGGTGGGACAATCGCTATTTTGACCGGACTGTCGGAAGGCGCGGCATCAAATCCCGTAACGCTGGTGATCGCAGGCTCTGCCCTTTCCGGATGAACCACTCGCGATGGCGGCGGCTCCAATGGAATCGCCACGGTACGCAGGTCGTCAAATTCCAGCGGCGCCACGGCTGGAGTGGTGTTTTGGAAATGCGTGATCCCAAGGAATAATATCAGAGTGAAACCCACCCCCCCAATAACACTCAATGCCGTATGCCCGATGCCCATGGAGCCACCGATTCGCGAAGACGAATTTATCGGGTTACAAGTCATGCTTGGTTAACTTTAATCCGTCTTGGTCGTGGCAAATTGGACATGCTGAATCCCCGCACGTTTCGCCTCGGCATAAACCGCGGCAAACTTGCCGTGATTGGCTGATCGGTCGGCGCGAATGATCAGTGCGGGAGATCGGCCGATTGCCGCCTGTTTCACCAGAGAAGCTACTTGCTCGGTCCGAATTTCCTGACCATCAAAAAAGATGCGATTATCCGCCGAGATCGCGATCAACAACGCGTTCTGGTCACCGGCCTGGATGCCGCTCACATCCGGCTTTTGCACCTCGATACCGGGATCGCTCATAAAGGCACTGCTGATCATGAGAAAAATCACGAGCACCATCATGCAGTCGACCATTGGCACCATATCGATGTGCGTGGACTCAAATTGGCGATGCAGATATCGGTTACCGATCATGAGTTAAAGCCGGTAGCCCGGCCCCCTCCTGTTGATTGAGTTGTTGCATGATTCGGTGCATTTCACGATGCGCCAGATAAACGAGCAGGAGAGCAGGCAGCGCTACGGCAAGGCCGGATTCCGTCGCCACTAAAACTTCAGAAATGCCCCGCGCCAACCCCTCCATGGATTTCTGACCCGTCTGCACCGATAAACTTTCAAAAGTAGTCACCATGCCACAGACCGTCCCCAGCAAACCCAGCAACGGAGCCGCGGCAATCATGGCACCAAGGGCGAGTCTGTTCTGCAAAAACTCTTCCCTCACGGCACTCTGGTGACGGCGGAGTTGCAATTTATGATCTGCAGAGGACCGCGGCATCTGTTCCAACTTTCTGGCCTGTTGGCGCAAACTAACCAAGAGTCCGAAGCAACGCGTATAGAGGACGACCGAAAGAACAATGATCGCAATCATGACCGGACCGCCCCTTTCCACCAAATCGAATAGTGCCTTCATGCGTTTACCGCCTCCTCATCATCGATACGGGCTTTGTCTGATTTTGTTACAGTGACAAATTCTTGGGCATAACGCTCCAGCAGCGAAAGTTTTTTCTGGATCCGATGGGCGATAAATCCATGGGCCACCAAGGTCGGGATAGCCACCATCAAGCCGAGTTCCGTCGCCACCAGCACTTCGGAAATACCGCTGGCTAGTTTACCCGCATTTCCGGTGCCAAACACGGTGATCAGGGCAAAGGTTTTAACCATGCCCATCACCGTGCCGAGCAAACCCAGAAGAGGTGCCGCCGTTGCAATCACCGCCAACAGCGGCAACCAGCGCTCGTAGTGCAATCGCTGCTTTAAAAGAACGGCCACCATATGTTCCTCCAGTGCGATCTTGGGTTTTGAAATCTGCCGAACGCCCATGGCAAACACCTCGCGGGTCGACGACTGGAGGGACTCAAGCGCCGTTTGAATCTGGGTCGGCGTCCCCTCAGACAACGTGATCAAAAAGCCGCGCACCTTTTCAGGACGGTCCACCGCCATAGCGTTAAGATCGCGTACTTTCAGCACGATCATGAGCAATGCAATGAGCCCCACGGCAACAATCACATAGGCAACCATTCCTCCCTTGTCGATGTGTTGCCACAAATTGCCCTGATTTGTTTTCAGGCGCAGCGCCTTTCCACCGGACGCATCCACCATGATCAATCCGGGTTTCCCCTCGAATAATGCCTTGGCTGACTCCGCCGTCCAATCATTCAGCAAATAAGTAACCGGGAGCGCCGCACCCTCCCTCAGTCGCATCACGATGCCGGCCGCGCCGCCTTGGTCGGCGTGGAAATAGGTTTCAGGTCCCATAAACGCAAACCGGCCTTTGACCGACTGGCTCTGCTCGCCCACGCGTGAATTTCCCGCAGCGGAATACCCGCCCACCGCTTTGCTGACTTGATCAAATAGAAAATCCACCGCGGCCATCGTCGTTTTTATCTTTGTCCCACTGGACGCTTCTTCCAACGGTTGGCGAAGCACCTCCAACGACTCGCCGACCAATTGATCCTCTCCGGGTGCCAAACCGTCCGCGAATGCTTTCAGCCCTTCCTGCGACAGCATGATCGCATAATTGGCATTTTTATTAAGCAAATCTGCGTCCTTGATCAAACGTCGGCGTCGTTCCAGGGACTCTTCCTGCGCGGTGTTCAACCGAGTGATTTCCTCATTGGCTGTGATGATCCGGTCCTCGGCCGCGCGCTGCGCCTTGAGTAGTGGGGCCTTCTCTTGCGCAATCTCCTCCCGGGCGGCGGATAGTTCGGCCCCGGCCTGTTGGAGACGCTCACGATACTCCGTCATCGTCCGCCCCAGCGCATCACCGAATGGCTCAGCAGCGTAAGCCTGAGCCACGAAGAATGAACACAGCAGACCGAAGGCTATAATTCTGATTTTCATCTTCGTTATTTCTTTAAGGATTCAGTGCTGACGTGGCTCAATAGTGCAGGAACTGAGATCAAAGTGGGATCCGCCTTCCCCTCGTAGATTGCGATGATCTGAGTCACCTGCTTAGCTGCTTCCGGGTGGGCTACCCAATGCCAGCCCTGTGGCCCCGGAGTTCCCAACCAAGCTTTCCCAACCGCCCGATCCAAAGCGTAAGCATGACTAAGGCCCCAATAAATAACTTCCAGTGAGCGCGGTGCCGACTCTCCCTCGACGGTCAAAACCTCTTCGCCCAAAGAAATCAGGCGATTGAATTGCACGCAGCGGTTGAGAATCGTAATGGCCAGCTGCATCCGATCACTGGGGGCCAGCTCGGAACCAGACAGACTCCGGTAAGGCATTTCCAACGCCGCCGATAAACGCGGAGGGAGCGACGAACGGAACTGAAGCAACCGATCTTTGGTTGCTATTAATCGCGCGTCCAATTCGTCCAAACCGCCGGACCAGACCTTATTTTTTGTCTCAATCGTTTGGTGTTCTTCTCGATCCTTGGCTGACTTGGCCTGCAAAAGCGTGCGTTGGTCTTCGAGATCTTTCGCCCGCTGTTCAAGAGCGGTGACCGTGGACTCAAGGATTTCGCGCTGCGAGGCCCAATCGCTTTTCAACCGCACGGTCTCCGTGCGCAGCTTGACCCATTCCGTGGCCGATTTCCCAATGGTTTCGATCAGGTCTGGAGTTGGCGCTGTAGCGCTCGCAACCAGACCTGAGAAAATCAAACAGACCGTTAAACAAAATTGGTAAACGATACGAAGTGGGGTGGCAGTCATAATTTTGTGAGCAGTAAAACCGGAAAAACTCATATATATAAGCGAAAGATGACGGGATTAATCGGGAGCAAGATAGATACAAAATCTAATCGGATCGCGTCGCGTACAACGAAACAAAACAATCACTATTAGGAGAAATCGCAGCAGGCATGGTCCAAGGCTATTTTTAGGGGATTAACCAACAATGACGAAAAGTTTGCACGCCTGATGCCAAATCGACAGCAACGTGGCTAAGCTGCTTGTACAAAGCGATAAAGGTTTTTGACTCACGGTATTTAATATTTCCTCAAATTCAGAATGGTTGCTGGCAACCAATATTATTCGGTACGGTGCGTCCAATTGGTTGATAACCACCAGTCCAGTTTTACCCCGGATCATTCGCCCAAACGAATAGTGTTGATGCCCGGTGGCCATCTCTCGCAATACTGAGATCCATGGCTGAAAAGCTAGATTTGTTTTTCGGAAGCAGTCTGCTCCTGCTCGAGGACGACTCGGTGTTTCGTCGGCGTCTCGCGGCTCACCTGCAAAGCCAGGGAGCTGTGGTCACGCCTGTCGCCTCGCTAAAAGAGGCCCGCGCTGCATTGGGAAAACTCCATTTTGATTTCGCGCTGATCGATCTGCATTTGCCCGATGGTGAAGCGCTGGAACTGCTACGGAGCGGAGCTTTTTCGGAAAACACCGGTGTAGTGGTTATGACAGCTTTCGGCGGAGTGAAAAAAGCGGTGGAAGCGATGCGGCTGGGCGCGGGGGATTATTTGGCGAAGCCCTTTGAAATGGATGAACTCCCCGTCGCCTTCCAACGCTGTCGGGAAAAAAGCGGCATGGCTCGCCGCGAGGAATATCGCGCGAGCGAGCCTTCGGTCGGAAACCAGGACGAACTCTTCTTTGGCAAAAGTCTCGCTTGGCTGCGTGATCAGCTCGACATGATTCTTGACTCAGAGCGTCGCCTCGAACGCCGACTGCCCCCGGTCCTGATTACAGGGGAAACGGGAACCGGAAAAGGCATGCTAGCTCGCTGGCTGCATCGGCACGGCCTGCGGCACACCAAACCCTTTATCACGGTCAATTGCGCGGCGCTGCCTGAAACCTTGGTCGAGGCCGAATTGTTCGGCCATGAGCGCGGTGCCTTTACCGACGCAAAAAATGCCCGGATCGGACTTTTCGAGGCAGCGAACGGCGGCACACTTTTTCTCGATGAAATTGGCACCCTCGCTTCCGCCACCCAAGCCAAGGTACTCACCGCCATTGAGGATCACACCATTCGCCGCCTCGCTTCAACCAAAGAGACCCCGATCGATGTCCGATTGATCGCCGCAACTAATGAACCGCTGACGGACTTAATCGAGCAAGGGGGGTTCCGGGAGGATCTCTACCACCGGCTGAACCTCATCCATCTCACTTTGCCCCCTTTGCGAAAACGTGGCGCGGATATTGTCGTGCTGGCCAAACAACTGCTGGACCGGATCGCGCGGCGCCATCGCTTGAAAGGATTATCCATTTCCGCAGTGGGGGAATCTCGGCTGCTCCATCAAAATTGGCGCGGCAATGTGCGCGAACTGGCGCATGAAATCGAACGCGAGCTGATTTTTAATCGTGGACCGCAACTTGATTTCACCCAACTGGCCAGCCTGATCGAAACCCCCGCCCTCGGTTGGCGGCATCCAGAATGGCGGATTCCCGACGAGGGATTTTCCATTGATGCCGTCATCAATGATCTCATTGACGAGGCCTTGCGCGAAACGAATCAAAACATCTCCGCCGCCGCCCGGCGGCTGGGAGTCACCCGTGAGTTCCTGCGCTATCGGCTCAATGAACGCAAATCGGGCGAATAAATCCAAAGATCGTGCAGTACTATACTCTCCCGAGCGGAAAACGTCCGCCACCGACACCCCTTGAGCGATGACCCACCACCTCTCGCCGCAGAAAAAGGATTGCGACTGGTGCCATTCAACCATCGGCCCCCTTCAATTATTCCACTCCAAGATCTAAGATACACGAAATGATGTTGATGATCTCACGGCTGTCCAGTTATGAGTAGTTGATTTCCAGCTGGTTACAAATATCAACATGATGAGTCCTTGTATCAGAATCGACAAGCAGTTCCTGGAGAGGCGCCCGCACCCGGCTGATCATCAGGTCGACGATCTCCATGATCTCGTCCTTGGTCAGCTTGTGGAAGACGATCACCTCGTCGATCCGGTTCAGCAGCTCGGGCCTGAAGACCTTCTTCAGCTCGCTCATCACACGGCTCTTCATGTCCTCGTAGGACAGGCCGGACTCGTCGCCGATCGAGAAGCCGAGCGACTGGTTCTTCGAGATCGAAGCGGCACCGATGTTCGACGTCATGATCACGATCGAGTTGCGGAAGTCCACCTTCCGCCCCTGCGAGTCGGTCAGCTTCCCGTCCTCGAGAATCTGCAAGAGGATGTTGAAGACGTCGGGGTGCGCCTTCTCGATCTCGTCCAGGAGGACGACCGAGTACGGCTTGCGACGCACGGCCTCCGTCAGCTGGCCGCCCTCGTCGTAGCCGACGTAGCCGGGAGGCGAGCCGACGAGCCGGGACACGGAGTGCTTCTCCATGTACTCCGACATGTCCACCTGGATCATCGCGTCCTCGTCGCCGAAGAGGAACTCGGCGAGCGTGCGGGCGAGTTCCGTCTTGCCGACGCCGGACGGGCCGAGGAAGATGAACGAGCCCGTCGGTCGCTTCGGATCCTTGATCCCCGCGCGGGCGCGGCGCATCGCCTTGGAGACCGCGACGATCGCCTGGTGCTGGCCGATCACGCGCTTGTGCAGCTCATCCTCCATCCGGATCAGCTTCTGCGACTCCGCCTCGGTGAGCTTGAAGACGGGGATGCCCGTCCACATGGAGACGATGTCGGCGATCTCGTCCTCGCCGACCACGGGCTGCTCCTCCGACTCCTCGGTGCGCCAGTTCTCCTCGAGCTCCTTCTTCTTCTGCGTCAGCTTGCGCTCCTTGTCGCGCAGAGACGCAGCCTTCTCGAACTCCTGCGACTCGATCGCGTTCTCCTTCTCCGTGCGCACGCGCTCGATCTCGTCCTCGAGCTCGCGGTAGCGCGGCGGCGTCGTCATCGTCTTGATCCGAAGCCGGGAGCCGGCCTCGTCGATCAGGTCGATCGCCTTGTCCGGCAGGTGCCGGTCCTGGATGTAACGGTCGGCGAGCACGGCGGCCGCGCGAAGAGCGTCGTCGGAGATCTGGCAGCGATGGTGCGCTTCGTAGCGGTCGCGCAGGCCCCGGAGGATCTGGACGGTGTCGTCGATCGACGGCTCCTCGACGCGGACCTGCTGGAAGCGGCGCTCGAGCGCGGCGTCGCGCTCGAGGTACTTCCGGACTCGTCGAGCGTCGTCGCGCCGATCGTCTGCAGCTCACCGCGCGCGAGCGCGGGCTTCAGGATCGAGGCCGCGTCGATCGCGCCCTCGGCCGCGCCGGCGCCGACGAGATTATGGAGCTCGTCGATGAAGAGGATGATGTCGCCCCGCTGCATGATCTCCTTCATCACCTTCTTCAGCCGCTCCTCGAACTCGCCCCGGTACTTGGAGCCGGCGACGAGGGCGGCCAGGTCGAGCGTGTAGATCTGCTTGTTCTTCAAGAGCTCCGGGACCTGGTTCGTGGAGATGCGGGTGGCGAGGCCCTCGACGACGGCCGTCTTGCCGACGCCCGGCTCGCCGATCAGCACGGGGTTGTTCTTCTGGCGACGCGAGAGGATCTGCATCACGCGCTCGATCTCGGTCGCGCGCCCGACCACGGGATCCAGCTTGCCGTCGGTGGCGGCCTTCGTGAGATTGCGCCCGAACTGGTCGAGCAGCTTCGAGCTCTTCGCCTTCTCGCCCGAACCGCCGCCGGAGCCCTGCTGGCGCCGGCCGGGGCCGGAGAGCATGCGGATGATCTCGTTGCGAATCTTCTCGGCGTCGGCGTCGAAGTCGAGCAGGATGCGGGCGGCGACACCCTCGTTCTCGCGCACGAGACCGAGCAGGATATGCTCTGTCCCGATGTAGTTGTGGCCGAGCGATAGCGCCTCGCGTAACGCGAGCTCGAGCACCTTCTTCGCGCGCGGCGTGAACGGGATCTGGCCCGTCGTGACCTC
>JANNHA010000030.1:0-27133 GCA_031404135.1 Verrucomicrobiota bacterium
CGCCGTTCCGAATACCCGGCGCGCCCAGCGGTCGCGCCCTACCTATTAAACGGCTACAGCATTTCTGAAACAGCTTCACATACACCCCTTTCATTTGGTGTTTGGAGTTTTGAGATTTGAATTTTCCAGCGGCGCAGCCGCTGGCCGCATCGCGAGGCGGACGATTTCCTGATCAAAATAGTTGGCACCCAGTCCAGCATCGACCGTTAGCGTCGAACCATTGATTCCGCTACTGCTTTCGCTGAGGAGAAACACCGCAGCGTTGGCGACCTCCTGCGTGCTCAGATTGCGCTTCCGAAACGTGAGCTTCTCCGCGTAGAGATAACTTTCGAGATAACCAGGAATGCCAGCCGACGCACTCGTCTTCAATGGACCGGCACCGACAACGTTGAACCGAATCTCGCTGCTAGCGCCAAAAGACTTGGCCAGAAAACGCGAGGCCGAGTCGAGCGCGGCCTTGATCGGACCCATGTAGCCGTAGTTGTCGGGCGTCACGAGCAACGATGAAATGCCAATGGTCACCACCGAGGCGTTTTTTGCAAGATGCGGTTTGAAAGCCCGAGCGATCTCAACCAGCGAAAAGGCGGAAATAGCCGTGGCCTGCAAAAAGTCGGCGCGCTTCGTTTCCTGAAACGGTTTGAAACCTTCGGCGTAGTTGGCGAACGCGATCGAATGAACAATACCATGCAGCGGCGCAAAACCCGCCGCCGCCACTTCGCCCGCGAGTCTTTCCACGGCACCTTCGTGTTCCACGTCGCAGATAAAAACCGGTTTTCCAGCCAGCTGCGTTTCGAGTGTTTTTTTGCGAGACTCGGAACGCACGCTGAAGATCACACGTGCGCCCTGCTCTTCCAGCGTCTTCGCGATGAACCAAGCAACGCTCTTTCGGTTGGCGACGCCAAAAACGAGAAAACTTTTCCCACTGAGCTGGAGAAAATCAGGCATGGTGGCGGTCAATTTAATCTGGAAAGCTGGAATTCAAGAACGGAATGGAGAACGCAAAACATTAAAACTGTGAGAACTGGGATGTTATATAACAGAGGTCTTTTCCAGAGCTCCAGAGTTCCAGATTAAAATTATTATGCCGCCGGCTTCTCCGGGGTTTTCCACGCGACGGTGAATTCAACACTCAGAATGCGTGTGCCGTCGCCTCGCTTAATCGAACCACTCATTATCGTGAACCCGGCCGCAAAATCCATTTTCTTCACTTCGATCAGCGTTTCATCGCCCGGATAAACGGGATTGCGGAAACGCACTTCTCCAATCTTCGCCATCAACGGCACGCCTTCGCCGGGTTTCGCCCCCGCCGCCATCGCCTGGCGCGCCATGAAAAGTGCGCCGGTTTGGAAGACGGATTCGCAGAGCAACACGCCCGGCGTGATCGGCGCGCCGGGATAATGCCCTTGATAAAAATATTCGTCGGCCCGCCAAGTGCGCCGGGCGATGAGGCCGTCGGCCGTCTCTGAGACGATTTCGTCAACAAAGAGAAAAGGCGGACGGTGCGGGATGAGTTCAGTGACAGCGGGAAACATGGCGGATCAGGGAATGATGGATGCAGTCTTTTGTCTCAGACCGAACAGGTGTTTGTCGATCTTGTTGGCGACGATGACGCCGTAGTTTATTGTGCCCAGCCAGCCCGACATGATGATCCCAACCGAGCCCGCATGGAAAAGCCCGGGGAGTTTATCAGGAAGCTCCATCGAAACTTTCAGGCCTTCGAATTTCGTGCCAAACGATGTGCCGCTCATGTGGGTCGTATAACGCTCAATCGTACGCGGCGTCGCGGCTTCCATCCAGTCGATCTTAGCGCGGACGTCGGGGATAAATTTTTCCAGCGCCACCAACGATTCTTCGATCAAACGTGCTTTGTGGATTTCGTACTGTTCGTCGGTGAGCGCCTGCCAGTCGGGATACTTTCCGTTGAGCGAAACAACGACCGTGTAGCGATCGGAGCCAGGACGCGTTTCCGGATAATAAACCGAGAACGTCCGGCTCGTCGTGTTGAAATCCGTGAGCTCGCCACTGCTGAACTTCGGCGCGGCCGAGGTAAAAACCAAATCGCCAATATGCGGGATCGTATCGCCTTTTCGAATACCAAAGTAGACCTGGCACGAACTGGAGTTGATGCGGACTTTCTTCGCTTCCTCAACGTAATCGCGCGGCAGATTTTCCTCACCTGCCATGCGAAAGATCGTGTTCATGATGTTCGCATTGGAGAGCACGGCCTTTGCACGAATCAAGCGTCCGCCTTTGGCCACGATGCCGGCAACGACCTTCTGACCGTCGCGTTCTTCGACAAGAATCTTTTCCACGAGCACACGTTTGCGCAGCTCGACACCGTTTTTCTTCAACTCTGCCGTCATCTTTTCGATCAGCACATCCGAACCGCCACGAAAAGTATAAACACCCGCACCCATGAAATTCGAAAACACGATGCCATACGTGATCGCCGGATCATCGAGCGTGGAACCGTTGGCGTAGGCGATTGGTTCCATCAGGAGCCGGTGAACATCGTCACGACCGGGGAAAAAGCGGTTGAAAAGCTGCCCGGTCGTCTCCGGGTTGTTGTCGAAATAGTTCATCGCCCGGAGGTGATCGTAAAACGCCTGCACCTGCTCGAGCGGTAGCTTAAATTGCTCAACCAACACCCTGGTATAATCGTCGCGCGTGAACGTCGTCCACACGTCCATCTGCGGATTCACGAAGCGAATATCCTTCAGCGGCACGATCGCGTCGGCGATTTCCTTGGTCCAGTATTTGCGGCACGATTTGATCATCCCGCTCGGAAAACCGTGCAGCGAAATATCAAAGATGTGGCCGCCCTTGCGCGTGAACCACGTGGCGAGTCCGCCGAACTGCCAGTGATGCTCGAGCAGCAGCACGCGATGCCCCGCTTTCGCGAGAACGTTGGCGCCGGTGAGGCCGCCCAAGCCGCTGCCAATCACAATCACATCGTAGTCGTCAGCGACACCTTTGAGCCAGTCGTATGCCATGGAAAAAATCCAGAGTGAGTTGGCCTCCGCACAAAGCGCAACCGGTAAAACGTGAAAGGCAGATCTCAGCCCTGCTTCATGTTTTCCACTCGCACGGCGCGCGGCCGCGTGGGCAACGCCGCCGGTGGCGTGATGTTCATCGCCTCGAGTTGCGGGATGATGTGATCCTCATAGCAAGCCGGACAAACCGAGTGCGTAAAGTCGCTGCCCGTCCGCACGCTCAGGTATTTCTCGATGCGGTGCCAATAATCTTCGTCGTCACGCACACTCTTGCAGTACGAACAAATCGGCACGAGCCCTTGCAACTCGCGAATGTGCGCCGCGCTTTCCAGAATCCGTCGCGCCACATGCAGGCGAATGCGCAGTTCTCGCAGGTTAACCGGCTTCTGCAGAAAGTCGTCCACGCCCGCATCGATCGCCGCATCCTCGTTTTCCTTCGAAGCGTCGTAAGGCGTGTAGACAATAAAATAGATGTATTCCATCTTCCGCGCCCGCACCCAACGACACAGCTCCAAACCCGTTTGATCAGGCATCAGCCAGTCGCACACCACCAAGCGTATGTTCGGATCGGATACCAAAATCTTCCGCGCTTCTTCGCCGCTTTCCGCGATCTCCGAAACCAGTCCAAGCATCGCCAAGGTCGCTTCCATGTAGAGGCGGGAAATCGGATCGTTTTCGATGAGCAATACTTTCATATTTAATTTACAGCGCGAACGTGCCTAACACCGACCGGGCAGCGGACCCACCAAGGGCGTATTGCAAATAATAGGCCATAACGACCTCGAATGAATAGCTTTTATGGTCAGCTGCGAGGTATTCCCTCGGCGTTATAAGCACCATTAGCGGGGAGAAACCCCTATATTAAAACAACTAATTGCCCTTGAGTACGTGATAGTTAGCCATCGAGATCCCGCTCAACATCGCGCCGATGATCCCAAGAAACCCCTGGTCCGTGCCGCAAAGATAGACGTTGGCCAGCTCAGTCCGGCCTTGGCGATTCTTGAACGGCGACCCGTAAATCGCCCCGGCCAGATGCCCCGTAAACTTCGTAATCGTTCGTGGGGTAAACATATCCGTTGCCACCGCCGCCGCCGCCAATGCGCCCGCTTCCGGAAGCGCCGGCAAAAACCGCTGCGCACCCGCCGTGAGCGCGTCGTACCAGCGTTGTTTATCCGCCCGGTAATCCGCCTCAGCCAGCGTCGCCCAACGATCATAATTCGCCAAACACGTGCAGCGAAAGAACCCTTCCGAAAGGCGCTGCCCTTCTGGAAACGCGAAATTGTTCGGTAAACAGATCACGCCGCTGCGCAGATCGACTTGCTCCTCCGGTCGCTCGTAGGCGAAACGGGGTGAATCGTTGAAAAAGATAATCGTGTCGTCGCCCCAACCAAGCTCCACCGGTTGGCGATTGAGCACGGTGATGGTTTCAACGTACGAAAGCCGCCCAGCCTTCGGATGGTGGTGCGCGTCGGCCTCAACGCGCACGAGCTGGTCGGGGTCAAACGCCTCCACCTCGATCAACCGCTCCGTCTCCGGTCCGCCGATCGAGCTGATCACGTGGTCCGCCGTCACTTCCGAACCATCGTCAAGCACCAGCGCCACCGCCCTGCCTTCCAACGCCACAATCCGCTTCACGCCGCACTTCATCCGGCGCTCGCCGCCAGCCGCGCGATATTTCTCCACGAGCACGCGCAAGATCACGCGCACACCGTCGAGCGGCCGGGCAAAGCCTTCGAGCAAGAGCGCCTTGAACATGATCACGAACTGCCCGAACTCCATGTCATGCTCCTGTGCGCTGCCGTAGTACATCAGCGGGCAAAACAACATGTCTTCCAACAACGGGTCGCTGATGTGTTGCCGAACTATCGCGCGCGCCGAAACCGGTTTCGCGTCAAGCGAGACTTCATCGAACGATTTCACCGCCGCGAGCAGCCGGCGAAACCCATCGATCTGCGCGGGAAATTTCGCCGCGATCTCGCTCTCGAACACCGCAAAATCATTCGTAAAGGTCAGCGAGGTTTCGCCGCGTGGGCCGAAGGCGATGCGTGAGCGTTTCTGTTCACACAGAGCGAACTCGTCGCGGTCGATGCGCAGCTGACGCAACAGCTTCCCCAGCGGCGTGCCCTTCACGCCAGGCCGCACGAAGTTCGTCATCGCATGCAGTCCCACGTCGTATTTCCGCCCGGCGATACTGTAGAACCCATTGAGACCGCCAACGGCATTATGCCGTTCAAAGATGCACACGCGCTTGCCGAAATGCGCGAGCCGAATGCCCGCCGCGAGGCCCGACATACCTGCGCCGATGATGGCAACGTCGTAGTGCGATTGGGTGTTCAAGGTTTGAATATGCGGTTAATCTGGAACTCGGGAACTCTGGAACAAGCCTTTGTTTTCCCGAGGTATTTTCCAGCGTTCCTGAGTTCCAGATTATAAAAACAAAAAAGCCGGGAACGTGTCCCGGCTTCGAAAATCAACACGACAACGACGTGTGTCGGTCTTATTTCCCCAACGCCGCGAACTTCGGCTCGAGGTATTCCGCGCAGCTGTCGAGCGTCGCGAGTTTGATGTACTCGGCCTCCGGCACTTCGATGCCGTAGCGCTTGCGCAGCTCCATGACGATGTCGAGGAAGTCCATCGAATCGAGTTGCATCTGTTCTCGCAAACGCACGTCTGGCTTCAGATTGCTGGTGTCTTCGTCGGGTGCGATGTCCGAGATGATGTCGATAACGACCTTTTTGATTTCGTCTTTGGTCATGCTAAGAAAAGTGAGTCGAGGATGGAATTTTAGGCAACGAAGCGCTTTACGATCAGCGCAGAATTGATGCCGAGCATACCGAAGGAGTTGTTCAGGATGGCGTCAACCCGTTTTGCCTTCTTCGGATGATTCAACACCAAACCGGGCAATGCACACTGCGGATCCAGGTCATCCACATTGATCGTCGGGTGAACAATCAGGTCGTCGAAACTCGGCAGGTTTCCCGCCAGCTCCAACGCGCCCGCCGCACCCATCGCATGGCCGATAAAACTCTTCGTGTTGTTCACAAGCGTATCCGGGCTATCGGCGAACACCGTGCGAATCCCCTGCGTCTCCTGAATGTCGCCGAGCGGCGTGGCCGTGGCGTGCGTGTTCACCAGATCGATGTCACGCGGCGTCATGCCAGCGCGTGCAATGGCTTTTTGGATACACTCGCCCTGGCGCTCCGGATTCGGGAGAACGTAATCGCTCGCATCCGAGTTAACGTGATAACCCGCGATCTCGCCGTAGATCTTCGCACCGCGCGCGACGGCATCTTCAAGCCGTTCCAAGGTGTAGAGTGCGCCGCCTTCGGAGATCACGATACCGTTGCGCGCCAGGTCGAACGGCCTGCTGGCCTTCTTCGGATCTTCGTGCGTCGCGAGCGCGTTCTGACTCTTGAAGCCCGCGAAAATTCCGAACGTGTGAATGCTTTCGCTCACACCACCGCAGATCGCCAAATCCACTTCACCGAGTCGCAACATCTGCGTCGCGTGAATAAGACCCATGTTACCCGCCGCGCACGCCGCGCCGATCGTATAAGCCGGACCGGTGATGCCGAGGCTGAGCGAAGTCTCGCCCGCCGGATTATTGGCGACGCTGCGTGGGTTATGGTAATGCGACCAAAACTTCGTCTCGTAGTTAAATTTGGAGATATTGTAGATCTCGTTCTCGGTCTCAACGTTTCCGTGCTCCGTGCAACCGATGTAAATGCCCACCCGATCTTTGGCCCGCGCCTCGAAATTAATCTTGCTGTCAGCCAACGCCTCGCGCGCGCAGTAGATCGCGATCGAACCGGCACGCGTGCCCACGCGAACCTCTTTTTTCTTCTGGTATTTCAACGCATCATAATGGCAAACACCCGCGAGCTGCTGACCCATGTAGCGAACCTCGATGCGCTCGACCCCCGCGACCCCGTTGAGAAGATTATGCCGAAACTCGGTCAACGAATTGCCGTTTGGGGCGGTAAGACCTACACCTGTGATGACGACGCGCGATAGCTTCATGAAAAAAGAAAGGAAAAGGGCTAGCCATACACCGGTCAAAGGCAATAAAACCCTCGCCCCATGAACGTACTTGTTATTGGAGGCGCCGGTTACATCGGCAGCCATTGTGTTCGCCAACTCGCCGCTGCCGGGCATCGCCCCGTGGTGCTCGATAATCTCGTCTTCGGACACCGTTCGGCCGTCGCGCCCAGCGTGCCCTTTTATGACGCCAATCTCGGCGACGAAACGGCCGTCGGAAAAATCCTCGTCGACGAAAAAATCGAAGTCGTCATGCACTTCGCCGCCTACGCCTACGTCGGCGAATCCGTCAACGACCCACTCAAATACTATTTCAATAACGTCGTCGCCCCGCTGCACCTCCTCAAGACGATGCTCGAGAAGAAGGTCACCAAATTCGTCTTCTCCTCGACCTGCGCGACCTTCGGCATCCCGGAAAAAATGCCGATCATCGAAACGCTCCCGCAAGCCCCAATCAATCCCTACGGCCAAACCAAGCTCGACGTAGAAAACATCCTCAAATCCCTCGCTCACGCCCACGGGCTAAGCTTTGCCGCCTTCCGCTACTTCAACGCCGCCGGCGCCGCCGAAGACGGAACCATTGGTGAGGACCACAACCCCGAATCCCACCTCATCCCGCTCGCGATCGATGCCGCCACTGGCAAACGCCCCGCGCTCCAGGTCTTCGGCACCGACTATCCGACGCCCGACGGCACCTGCCTCCGCGACTACGTCCACGTCGACGACCTCAGCCGCGCGCACATCGCCGTCTTCGACAAACTCTCGAAACCCGGAACCGGCCTCTTCTATAACCTCGGCACAGGTACACCGACCTCCGTGTTCGAAGTCATCCGCTCCGTCGAAAAAATCACCGGCAAGAAAGTCCCTCACACCCTCGCGCCCCGCCGCGCTGGCGACCCACCCGCGCTCTACGCCGACTCGACCAAAGCCAAAACCGAACTCAACTGGCAGGTGAAGTTCCCCAGCATCGACCCCATCGTCGCCACCGCCTGGAAATGGCACTCCGCCAATCCAAACGGGTTTGGGAAGAAGTAAGGGTTCTCCTCAGTTTTGCCCTCAGTACAGATCCCCCCTGTTTCATGGCATCTACCTCGATCTGAATACCACGGCGCGCCCGGCGGTCACGCCCTACCTCGGATGCGGAACGGCGTGCCCGGCGGTCACGCCCTACCTCGGATGCGGAGCGGCGTGCCCGGCGGTCACGACCTACCAAAAACCACTAAAACAGTTTGCCGGCGACGGTGCCTACAGCGGAGATCGGGCCGGAGTCGCCGAGGCTGTCGACGGCCGAGTCGACTTTGCGCAGCGTGGACTGCGCGTCGCGGATGAGTTGGTCGTTGGAGATCAGCTGGCCGAAGGTGCTGTTCGGGTTGTTGAGCTTGTCCGAGATCTCGCGGAGATTTTTGGTCACAAGTTTGATATTGTTGCCGGCTTCCTCGTCGTAAACGAGGGTGCCAAGCGTGCCTTTGCCGGTTTTTACCTGATCGATCATGCCTTGGGTGCTGGTGATGAAGGTGCGGGCGTCGGCTGCGGCGGATTTGATTTCGTTAATGGTGGCGAGGAGTTGGTTATAGGCGGCGGGGTCGTTGACGAGTTTGCCGAGGGTGCCTTCGCCGCTGCTTATTTTGGCGGAGATGGCTTCGATGTTGGTCATGGCGGCGTCGATTTTGGCGCTGTTGTTGGTGACGAGGATGTCGAGTTTGGTGAAGAGGCCGCCTTTGCCGTCGCTGCCACCGAAGGCGGTGCTGATGTTGCCAATCGCGCCTTTGAGATCTTGTCCGAGGCCACCGAGGTCGGACATGATTTGGTTGAGGTCGGGCACGGTCTTGGTGGTGAGTTCACCGCCGGGAGGCACGTTGCCGAGTTCGGCGTGGCCGATGTCAATGGAGATATAGTTGGTGCCGATGAGGCCGGCCATGGAGATGGTGGCGACGGCGTCTTTGGCGATTTGCATTTCCGGTTGGATGCGCAGAACGGCTTCGGCGCGGTTGCCGGCGAGGCGGGTGAGTTCGACGCTGCCGATTTTGACGCCGGCCATGCGGACGGCATCGCCGGATTTTAGTTCCTTGAGGGAGGGGAAACCGGCGATGACGGTGTAGCCGTGTTTGCGATTGGGGCTGTTGCCGCGCAGTGAGTCAAATGTGACCCAGATGAGCAGGATGCCGATGACGAAAAACAAGCCGACGCGGGCTGTCATTTGTGTGTTGTTCATGAGACCTCCAATTTTTGGTAACGAGGATTCTTTAGATCGATTTTAGGATTCAAAAAGTCGATAACGTCTGGATCGGTGTTGTGGCGCAACTCGGTGGCGGTGGAGATGGTGCGCAGTTCGCCTTTCATTAATATGGCAACGCGATCACCGATGGTGAGCGCGAGGTCGCGGTCGTGGGAGACGACGACGGTGGTGACTTGAAATTCCTGTTTCAGGGTGGCGATGATTTCGATGATCGTGGCCGACATCACAGGATCGAGTTCTGAGGTAGGCTCGTCGTAGAGCAGTAGTTGCGGTTCCATCACGAGGGCGCGGGCGATGGCGACGCGTTTTTTCATGCCGCCGGAGAGTTCGGAGGGAAATTTTTTGGCGGCGTTTTCGAGCGAAAGAATTTTCAAAGCACGCATCACGCGATCGCGGATTTGCGGTTTAGGGCAGAGGCGATGTTCGAGTGGATAGAGCGCGAGGTTGTCGTAAACGGAGAGGGAGTTGAAGAGGGCGCCGGCCTGGAAGACGAGGGCGACGGCGAATCGGTCGCGCGTTTCTGGGTCGGTGGGATCGAGGCCGTTGATGCGCACGGTGCCGCCGGTCGGGGCTTCGAGGCCGGCGATGTGACGGAGGAGCACACTCTTGCCGGAGCCACTGGGGCCCATGATGACGAAAATCTCGCTGGGTTTTATAGACAGGCTTACGTTCTTGAGAACGGTTTGGGTTCCATAGTTTTTCGACAGGCCGACGACCTCGACACCGACGGGGCTGCGGTCGGAACGATCTTGGGATGAGCAGGATTTTTTCATTAGGCGAGGGCCTTGGTTATGAAGTAATCGAGGATGAGAATACTGAGCAACGAGACCACGACGGAGCGGGTGACGGCGAAGCCGATTTCGCGCGGGCCGCCGCGTGTGCGCAGGCCGGTGTTGCAGGCGATGAGCATGACGACGAAGCCGAAGATCTCGGCTTTGATCAGTCCATCGAACACTTTTCTCATGGTCATGAATTGGGTCAGGTTGGTGAAATATTGCTCGGCATCTACGTCGATGAAGGCGACGTATTGACAGACTATCGCGCCACCGAACCAACCGATAACGATGCCGATCATGGTGATGATGGGCATGTACAACAGGACGGCCATCAGGCGTGGCAGCACGAGAAAGCGCTCGGGCGGGATATTCATCGTTACCAGCGCGTCGACCTCTTGATAAACTTTCATAGAGGCGAGCTCGGCCGTGGTGGCGGAGCCGACGCGGCCGGCGAGCAAGATGGCCACCATGACGGGGCCCAGTTCGCGGACGAGGGTTTCGCCGACCAGCGTACCGATCAGCTGTTTAGCGCCAAAGTTTTGCAGGCTGATGCCGGACTGTAGTGCGAGCACGGCGCCGATGAAAAAGCTGAGGATCGCGACGATCGGGATCGTGGAGTAGCCGCCGAGGTAGGCTTGCTCGACCACACGTTTAATGATGCGCGGGGCCGTGGGCAGCGAGGCGAAGGCCCGGTAGGCGAGCAGGACGGCACTCCCGATGGATTCAAAGAGCGGTTGCGTATATTTCATGGCTGAGTGGCCGCGGCTTTGGGCGCACGACGTTTAAATTCAAAAAAGAAAATGCGCCAGTGGCTTTCCGGGGTGGCGCGTTTCAAGCCAATCAGGCCGGTGCCGAGTGCGATGCGATTGGCGGTGGCGCCTTTATCGACACTGAGGAGCGGGCCGAGGTGGAATTCGCGCTGGCCGGGAGCGCGGCGGTAGGAGACGAAATTCCACAAGAACGTGTGCCGGCTGTCCCCGGGCGATGCGCGGTCATAGTTGTAGAGAGAAAAGAGAGGAGTCCAGGTGAGCTGGATTGGTTCGTTATACGGAAAGAGTGCGGCGAAGGGGCTGAGGGCCTGCACCTGCTTGCGGCCGGCACCGTTGGTCCAGATGCTCACCAGTGGCCAGAAATGGGTCTTGTGCGCGGCGGGCAGGGCGGGGTTTTTTGCGCTGCGCTGTGTGGTCGAGTCGTAGAAAAACCAGAGGAATTGGTTACGCGACTGGTTGAGGCCGGCGTCGGTCCAGGTCCGGTGCTGCCAGAGCGGCCAGAGCACCCAGGTCTTGTCGAGGCCTTTGCGATTCGAGTGGCTGTAGAACGGGCCCCAGCGGTTGACGTATTTGTTGTCGCCCCGGCCCTGAACGAAGAGCGGCCAGAAATAGCGTGTCTCGTGGTAGCGCGCGGGCGCGGTATAGTCACTGTAGCCAAAAAACGGCCATAGGTACGTTTTGCTGGTTAGGGTCGGGGTCGACACGCTGGCGTAGAACGGCAGGAAGCCGAGGCTTACGCTGGGTTTTTCCTGCCAGAGGGCGTTTTCGTCTTTGTAGATCAGCGGCCAGAGGTAAAACTGTTCGCGGTAGGCGCCTTCTTTGGAGCGGTAACCGAAGAGCGGCCAGAGCTCGAAGCCGTGATTGCCCTCGCCTTGTAAGACTTTGATAAAGGGCCACGGGGCGGTGGTAGTGGTGACGTTGTGTTTTTCAAAACGCCCGTAGAGCGGGAAAAGAACCCAAGTCAGCCGGTCCTGGCCGAAGCGTTTTGTCACTGAGCCGTAGATCGGGAAAACGGCGCGGTAGGAGGAAGCGGCGTCACTGGTTTTTCGGGAAAAATAAAACGGCCACAGGTCAAAACCTCCAGGGGTTGGTTCGAGGGGGCCGACGGTGCCCCCGCCTGCGGCTGGGGTTTGGCTGGAGGGCGGCTTTTCGGAGGCACGGTAATGGTTGATCAGTGAAAGCAGGCTCCAGCGATAACCGTCGGGCGTTGAGCGGTACGTAAAAATCGGATACAGAAAGTAGGACTCGGTTTTCCTGCGGGCGGGGTCGGATTTCTGGACGAAAAGCGGACGGAGACCACCGGCGGTCTGTTCGGGTGCGCCGGGCGTGAGAAGCGTTTGGCGAAAAAATAACGGCCCGACGGCTGCCCAAGCCTTGATCGGTTCTGCGGTCTCGCCAGCGGTTTGCCCAACCCAGAAGGGCCACACGTTGTACTCCGTTGCCCGCGTTTCACCCGGCAACACGGTCAGGCAGCCGAGCAGGCAGAGTAAGGCGGTGGGTGTGATGGTGTGTGGTTTCAAGCGGCCAGAATCAGGCGCATCGCAGGCGGAGGATGAGTCGGCAACCATCAGCCCGAGCGATAATCGTTAGGGTCCTAACAATACGGTCGGACCGGCGTTGGCAAAGGTTTTTACGAATTGTGGTTAAAATTAAACAGGTTCGCCCACTGGACTTTCCGCGCGGGTTAGGTTCAGACGGCAATGCTCTCGCCCGGTTCCAAAATTCGAAAATCTTCTCGCGGAATACTCGCAGCGGTGAGCGCGGTCGCCAGTGCACGCGGCGGATCGTCGCGTCCTTCGTCGGTGAGTTGGAACGTGCCCCAGTGCATGGCTACACTCTGACGGGCTCCGAGATCGTGGTGGATTTGCACGGCCTCGGCTGGGTCGCAATGTTGCGCGCGCATGATCCAGCGCGGCTCGTAAGCGCCGATCGGCACGAAGGCGAGATCGGGGACGCCGAGGCGGGTTTGGATCTGAGTGAAAAGTGTGGGATTGTAACCGGTGTCGCCAACGAACTGCAGGCGGGTTGCACCAATCTGAAGGTTGAAGCCGCCCCACAAACGGCCGCAGCGGCGTCGAGTCAGCCGGTTGCTCCAATGTTGTGACGGCGTGACGGTGATGGTCAGCGGGGGCGACGGCGCGTGGTTTTGCCACCAGTCGAGTTCGATGATCCGGGTCGGCGCGAAGCCGGCACGGGCGAGCAGGTTTCGATTGCCGAGCGGCGTGATAGCGAGCGGAGCGAAGGTTTTGCCGAGACGGCGCAGGGCGGCCAGATCGCAGTGATCGTAGTGGTCGTGGCTTAGGAGGATAAAATGGATCGGCGGCAGCTCGTGCAACGGGATGCCTGGAGCGTGCACGCGTGGTGGACCGAGCACGCCAAACGGACCGCAGCAGCGCGAGAAGACGGGATCTGTCAGGAAATTTCCCTGCGGCGTCTCGATCAGAAACGTGGCGTGGTTGATCCAGGTCGCGCGGATCGCACCGGCCGCGAGGGGTGGGCGTGGTTGTGGAGAGATTGAAATCGTTTTAGGCCAGCGAGTGGGTCGGCTTGAACGTTTCCAACGCAGGATGTCGCGAAAGCTTGGGACGGTGGCACGGTTCGGGTTGTAGAAAAGACGCCCGTCGCAGTGGTCGGAAACGGGAAAGCGTGCGGCGGCAGGCATGGTGACGGCTACGTTGAGTGATTTTATGTCGCTGGCAACGGAGCGTTGGGGAGCGGCAAAACAGACTCGAATAGGAAGGCCGGTTAGCTGGGTAACACCCCATAGGCGTGAGGGTCGACCAGGTGTAGGCTATGGACATCCCCCTCTCTCCTATGTCTCACACCGTTACACCTTGGCGTTCTTTTAGTTCGTTGGATTCGAATAACGAATCCTCCTTTGCTTCGGCTTGCTGCCAATTTTCCTTTGCGACGCTTGAGGTCGCCAGTTGCTGCCCCGGCATAGCGAGTTTTGCCCTGACTGAAAAACAGCAGTTCGATGCTTGGCGTTGGGCGATTTGCAACCATCAGGGTTCGGTCATGCACGCGGGCAGCGAATGCACGCAAACGGCGGCCAAAAGAGCGGCTGAGGACGCGTTGCTCTTGGAAGAGGCTTAACCAATTTTTAAATGACCGATCTGATCACAAGTCCTAAACTGCACATGGGTCAGGATTGCCCCTTGTCGGTGGTTTGCTTCGGGGCTTCAGCCGGTGGCCATGAGGCCTATTGTACCATTCTCTCACTCCTGCCGGCGGACACGGGGATGGCCTATATTATTGTCCACCATCAATCGGCAGATCAGCGATCCCTTCTCGCCGAAATCCTCCCGCGATTGACCAAGATGCCGGTGGTGCTTGTGACCGATGGCGAAGTCGTGAAAGCCGATCATGTGTACGTGGTGCCCTCCGGCATGCAGGTCACGATGGACGGAGATTTCTTTCGGGTTTTCCCCTTGGTAAAACCACCTGGCTGGCCTAAGAATATTTCAATTTTCCTGAAATCGCTCGCCGTTGACCGGCAGAAAAGAGCGATCGCGGTTATCTTGTCGGGTTATGATTCCGACGGGGCAGCGGCCCTCAATTCGATTAAGGCTGCTGGCGGGCTCGTTTTTGCGCAGAGTTTCGAGACCGCCAAGCAGCCGGACATGCCACAAAGTGCCGTGAGAACCGGCTGCGTCGACCGGGTGCTGACGCCGCCTGAGATCGCCGACGCCCTGGAGCTGATCGGCAGGGAGCGCGCCGGGATAAAGGTGTGAGCGGCGACTTCTTTTTCAGAGCCCTTTCCGGAAAGGAACTTCTAGACCGTGGTTGGGAAGGCGCCCGAAGGGGTGCCCATAGGTTCGGCTTCCGGGAAAAACACAAAATCACTTTCAATCCGCACACCCTCGCCGCTTGGCGCTGGCGGTTTGTTTGTAACGTATTACGTTACAAGTAATCGGTTGAAACGTATTGCCGGTGGCGGGTTGATTGGCCCGAATTAGTATCGATGAGGGCGAAAAGTTTACCGCCTGCCGCCTGTTCGGTTGGGGCCCTTTTTGTCGTCGTCGTCATCGTCATGCCCATCGCCCTTCTTGTCGTCGTCCTTGTTGTTCGGGCGATCTTCCTTGGTCCTATTCTTGTGTTTTGCCGGGGGCTCCGGTTTGGCGGGGTGCGCAGGTTCGATGGCGCGAGATTCTTGTATGATCACCACCGGCGGCGGCACCTGTCGCGGGCTGTGATTGCTATGCGGCCTCGTCCAGGTTTTCGGGTAGGTGCGGATCACGGTGGCGTGATGCTGTTCTGGCGCGTCGCGAAAATCCAAACGCACGGAGGGTGCAGCAAGAAACACGTTGACGGAGACTCCGCGAGGCGAGGGGCGCCGAACCCAGGTGCGACCTTCGAGATAGACGAATTCGCGCCGGTTGCGACTGTAGTAGGTTTCGTAGCCTGGGTAATAGTCGTAGTCATCCTCAAAGGTGGCTGTGACTTGCGTGTGCCCTCGATAACCGCCCGCCCGATCAACCATACAACCGGTGAGAACCGCCAAAAACGTCAGGCCTGCCATGAGGCCGGTTTTGGTGGTCATAAGAAATAATTTGTTTTCCATGGCTTGATAATACCTCAGGGGCGGCGGCCACGCCATGGGGTGTGTACCTGCTTGAAGGTTCGTCGTGGAGTGATCGACAACAAAACCTGGAGACTATTTCTTAGCCGGTGGTTTTTGCAGGCGGACGATTTCCATTTCGGCCTTCTCGAGTTTGCTTTGTAGGTCGGCGATGAGCTTTTTGGCATCGGCTAGCTGTGATCCGAGTTCGTTGGTATCGGTTATGGCTTTGCGAAGCTGGATCTGCATGACAACGGTCTGGGCACGGGCGGCTTCGGCTTCTCCCTGATACTTGATGGAGGCAACCTTGGCTTCTTCCGCCTGCGTTTGAAGGCCGGTGGAAGTGATTCTGGACTGTTCCAGCTGTTTCTGGACGGCGGCACCATCGGCCTTGGCTTTGGCTAGTTCGGTTTGGAGAGGAACGACGCCCGTTTTGGTTTCGTCCAACAGTATTTGGATCTTTGCGGTGTCTGCGGTGGCTTTGTCCATGTTTGCCTGCAACAGGACTGCTTGGTTTTGAACATAGACCAAGCGGTTTTGATCTTCGATAATGATTTTGTCTCGTTCGGCAGTCCGGCCCCAGGAAACATAAATGGCTAGGAAGAGAATGATGGAGAGTGCACCGAGGGCGTAGATCCATGGGGAGGTTTTTTTCGGCTTGTCGTCGTCAGCATCGTCCTCGTTTTCGGTGATATCAGGGTCTTTGATCTTTGCGACGGGTTTGGTTGTGGCGACAGGTATGGCGGTCGCTTCTGCGGGTGCCGGTGTCGGAGCCGCAGCGGGGGTGGTCGCCGGTGCTGGCGACGGAGCGGGAGCGGGCGTTGTGGAAGGTGCGGGCGTGGACGAGGGTGCGGCAGGAGCTTCAGGCATGATAAATCAAAGGTAAGCCAAGCCCTGCCTGGCTGGTATGGGGTATAACCCGAATGGAAAATCGCGTGCGGTTGGGGTGGTCAGTCGCGCGCTGGTCGGGCAGGATTGCGCAGTGTGCGCGCAACTTATCTCAGACGAATATTGTAACTGCCTGCTTGGTTGTCCGTCTGAATAGCAATCGATACCTGTTTAGCGGTTTCGGTTGGCGATTTCTTCTTTGAGTGCGCTGAGGATGGGTTTCAGAAGTTCGATGCGTTCACGGTAGCTGATGGAGAGGTCGCGCAGTGATTCAACCGTGGTGGGGGCGTTGGCACGTTGCTGGCCGCTGGTCGGGGCGGGAGTGCCGCGTCGGCGCGCGGCGAGGGCATCGATTTGTGCGTCTTGAAGATCGGAGCGTGTGTTTTGGTTCGTGCCGTCGGCGACGTTCTGCTGGGCTTTGTCCTTGGCGACTTCACACTCGTGGTTTAGGTCGAGAATGGTTTGTTCGATTTTGACGACGAGGGTGGAGAGTTGGTCGGTTTTCCAATTGCGGAGGATTTCCGGGAGTTGCTGGGTTTTGGCGGCGACGATGGCGCGGTTGCGTTCGCGGGCGAGGGCTTCGTTGCGGTCGGTGGCAACGAGAAGGTCGGCGAGCGGGGCGGTCTTCATTTGGGCGATTTCGGCGCGTTCGGCATCGTCTTTCGCTTTGCGGGCAATGGACCCGGCGAGGTCGGACTTGAGGGCGGTCATGAGGCGCGACAATGACTGGCCGAGCGGGAGGTGCGGGCCGTTGATCGGGCCGAGGCCGATTTCGCGGAAGAGCGTCCATTCTGGATTTCCCGTGGTGGTGTTGACGATGGTGAGCGTGATTTGGGCCGATGTGTGGGTGGTGACTTGGACGGTGCGGCACTGGACCTTGGCGATGTAGTCAGGTTTTGCCTCGGCAGACGCGGGCAGGATGTGCGTGAAAAGGGTGCCGTGGGAGAGGTCGTTGGTGAGGGCATTGATGACGTCCTGGTGGTGGCGGTCGAGGACCTTGTCCCCAAAACCTTGGCGTTTCCACTTGGTTATGATTTCCGGGGCGGGCGTATAGGTCACTTCGAGCGAGGCGCTGCCAGGGATGCGGGTGGGTGCGGCGGTCGGCGTGTAGGCGGCAGGGCTGACAGGTGACTGGACGGTGGGAGCGGCCGCGCAGCCGGCGAGTAAAAGGAGCGCGAGAAGGGTGGCGAAGCGGTTTTTCATGGTTAGGGTGAAGCTTAGCGGTTGCGGTTGGAAATTTCTTCCTTGAGGGCGGCGAGGATGGGTTTGAGCAGTTCGATGCGTTCGCGGTAGCAGATCGCGAGGCCGCGCAGTTCGCTGACACCTGGTGCGGGGCTGGTGTTGGAGCGGCCGTTGCGTTCCTGCCCGAGCGTGTCGGCCGGGGCGTCGGTGGCGACCGATTGCTGGGCCTGGTCCTTGGCAACTTCGCATTCGTGATTCAGATCGAGGATGGTCTGCTCGATCTTGACGACGAGGTCGGAGAGCTCTGGCGTTTTCTCTGCGCGAAGCATGGTGGGTAGCTGTTGGTTTTTGGCGGCGACGAGGGCGCGATTGCGTGCGCGCGCGAGGAACTCGGTCTTGTCCGAGCTTGCGAGAAGGTTGGAAAGCGAGGCATTCGTGAAGGCATCTGCTTCTTGTCGGGCAACCTGTTCCTTGTGAAGACGAGCCTTGTCTGTCAGGTCCTTGGCCAGGTCGGCTTTAAGGGCGGCCATGAGACCCGGAAGCGCGGCTTTTAACTGATATCCGAAGATGGACGTACCGACCGAGTTTTCGCGGGTGTGCGATGAAACCTGGTTGTTGGTTGTTGTTTCGGTGGCGGTGAGGGTGATGCGGACGCGGATATCCGAAGGATACAATTCCTCGCAGTGTGCCTTTACGTGATAATCAGCCTGGGAGCCGTCGTTGCTGGCGATACGGGCAAATAAGCCCGAGGTGCCTAGGTCGTTCCGGATCGTCTGCTCGACTCCGCCGAGGTAGTTGGCAATGACCGCGTCGCTGTGGCCCAAATAATTCCTCAGCGCCCTCTGCATTTCGGGAGATAACGTGTCGACGACCTCGATCGAGGCAATGGCGTCGATTTGGACGGGAGATCGCACGGGCTCGTATGCCACCATGTTCGAGAAGGAACCGGCCGGTAGGGACACGCAACCGGAGCACAGGAGCAGGGCGAGGCCGACACAGATTAAGGTGAAGAAGTGGGTGGCTTGTTTTGGGATAAGCACGGGAAAAACTACAAATGGCCGTTGACTGCGGCGTTCAGCGGTTGCGGTTGGCAATTTCTTCCTTGAGGGCGGCGAGGATGGGTTTGAGGAGTTCGATGCGCTCGCGGTAGCAGATCGCGAGGCCGCGCAATTCATCGAGTTGGGGGTTGCCGCTGGCGATGGACTGCTGGGCCTGGTCCTTGGCGACCTCACACTCGTGATCGAGGTCGAGGATTGTTTGTTCGATCTTTACGACGAGGGCGGTGAGCTCGTCGGTTTTCTTTTCGCGAAGAATGGCCGGTAGCTGATGGTTTTTGGCGGCGACGATCGCGCGGTTGCGCGCGCGGGCCAGGCCGACGCTTTTTTCGGAGGAGACGAGCAAGTCGACCAAGTTGGCCTTGGTTAATAGTTCGGCCTGGACCTGTTGGGCTGTTTCCTGTTTTTGACGGACGATGGCCTGGAGGTCGGCGGCGAGATCGGCCTTGGCTTGGGCGATCAAGCCGGGAAGTCTTTCCCTGATTTTTACCTCGAACATGGATTTGCCGAGCGAATGTTCGCGGGCGCGGGAGGATACCTGTGCGCCTGTAGCTGTTTCGGTCGCGATGACGGTGATTTTAAGTCGGAAGTCGTCGGGGTGCGATTCGTAGCATGCCACCTTGACGTCGTAGTCGGGCTTGGAGGATGGGTCGGTGACGATGCGGGTGAAGAGACCGCAATTCGCGAAGTCGCTGCGGACGGATTTCTCGAAGGCGCGAAGATAGTTTTCGATGGATTTGTCGTTGTTCATCCATTTTTTCCAGATGGCGCGTTGATCGGGAGAGAGCGTGTCGGTCACCTCGAGCGAGGCACTGGCGTCGATCTGCACCGGCGACGGTACGGGCGTGTAGGCTACTGAGTTTTCAAAGCCTTTTTCGGAAATCGTGATGCAGCCGGAGCAGAGAAGCAGCGCGAGGGAGGCAAGGACGGCGTTAAGGCAGAAGGTGAATCGTTTCGGACGGCTCATTTAATTTAAGCGTAGAATTTTTAGCGGGGGATCGCGCTGTCACGCCATTGGGTGATGGTCGGGTCGGGTACGCCGTTGAGGTGAACCACATTGCCAGCCGGGATGTCGGTGTCGTCGTCGTCGTCGGAGTCCTCGAAACGACCGGTGACCTTGCTGCCGGTCATCTTGTAGATTTTAGCGACCATTTTTCGGCCATCGTAGTCGAGCGAGGCGGAATTTTTTTCTATGTATCCGCGGTCGCTGGTGCTTCGGCTGCCGAGGATGCCTGCCACATCAATTGCGCTGCCAAAACCGTTCTGCATTTGTTCGCCGTAGATGCCGCTCAATTCTTCGGTGTCCTCAATGCGTTGCGTGTTGGCGTCGTAAACAGCCTCGCCGTAGTCGGAGAAGGGAAGTCTTTTTTTCGCCCTCTCCCAAACGGCCGATTTGATCATGCCCATGATGACTTCATTCTTGTCAAATTTGCCGAGCACGGGACCAAGGAGGGTGATCAGGTTTTCTAATTTGCCGGGGTCTCCGCGACGGGCTGACGAGCGCGGGCTTTCCTGCATCTCATAGGCCCAGCGGGGCATGAGGGAGCCGGATGATCTCGTCGGCATTCGCGTGGATACGCCGCCGGAGCCCATGGGCTGCACGACGAGCGAACTGCCGCGCAGATCGACCACAGACGGATCCGACTCGACGGTGTCGGTTGGTTCGAGAGGGGTGGCGGTGACGCTGCCGATGTCCTGGGCCAGGATTGCGGCGACGGTGTCGGCGTCGGGATTGGCGGGGAGGCCGAAGAAGGCCGTGCCGGGCGCCGTGGTGACATCGAAGGCGCCGCCCAGCCGCCCGCCGATTTCGGTCTCCCGGGAGTCCCAATCGGCCCGGTAGGTTTTGGCTTTTTGAATACGTGCTAGGCGAGCTAGCTCCTGTTGCACCCGGTACGCTTCGGCTTGTGCGGCGGCTTGTGCGGCGGCGCGTGCGGCTTCGGCTTCGGCGGCGGCGCGTTGTTGCGCGGAGTTATCGGAAAACAGGGCTCCGATAAGGGCTCCGGCGACCGCACCGGCGAGTTCTTGCTTAAATACTTGGTTTGCGTCGAAGCGGGGTTTTTGGGGTCGGGGGGCGGGTGCAGGCGCGGGCGATTCACGGTCGTTGGTCTGGCGGCTCGAGGAGGAAGAGCGATCAACCTTGCCTCCGGAGATCGCCTCCAGCTGGCCGAGGGCGGATTGAGTTTTCAGGGTGCCGTTGTCGAATTGCGAGTTTCGTCCGAGCCGCTCGGCCGTCTGTCCTTCGAGGGCGTTGCCCGAGATTCCGGCCTGGGCAAAAGCGGAGGTCGATAAGAGCGTAAAACTAAAAACACAGGAAAGAACCAAGGCGGTGGCGTTGGGAATGGATGTGTTCATGGTCGGACGATTTTTCAGCGACGGTTTTTGAGTTCTTCCAGCTCGGTTGAGAGAGTGTCTTTCAGGCTTGGATCGAGTTCGATGGCGCGATCGATGTCGCGCGCGGCGGACTTGTAGCGGCGCAGGGCGATAAAGGCCTTGCCCCGGGTGGTAAAGGATTCTGCGTCAGCAGGGGCGATCTGCAGGGCCTTCGAGGCCGCAGCCGCTGCTTCCTCGTGGCGATTTTGGCGTAGAAGGGCAAGGGCGAGCGTGGAGTAACCCCACGCCGTATCCGGCATGAGCTTGAGCGCCGCGATGCAATCGGGCACGGCCTGCACGGCGTCGCCGCGACTCAGCATCACGCGGGCCCTCACGAGCAGAGGCAAGGGTTGCTGCGGATCGAGTGAGATTGCTTTTTCGCAATCGGCGAGGGCCTCTGCGGTTTTGCCCTTTTGCAGATGGCAATAGGCGCGAAGCGAGAATGCGTACATCGCATTCGGGTTAAGCTCGATGGCCTTGTCGCAATCGGTCACAGCCTCGTCGAAACGTTTCTGTTGGTGGAGAATGGAGGCGCGTTCGACGCGCAGATGCCAGTCGTTGGGTTTAGTGGTGATGGCCTGGTTAAAGGCTTCGAGTCCCAGAGCGGTTTCGCCGCCTGCGAGCAGCGCCCGGCCTTTCAACGTGAGTGCTTCCGTGTGGTTCGGGCTGAACTTCAACACGCGCTCGCATTGCTGGAGGACGGCGCCCCACGCCGCTTGTCTTTCGTTGGCCCGCGCGATGAGCAGGAACGCCTCGGGATCCTCTGAGCCGAAGGCGACTGCTTTGCTGGCATCGGTGAAGGCGTGTTCATATTCGCCGAGTTTTTCGGCGGCGAGGGCGCGCTGCACGAGAAGCTCAGGCTGGTCGGGGTGATCGCGCATGACCCGAGAGAGATCTTCAATGGCGCCTTTGGGATCGCCCATTTCGAGGCGGGCGCGACCCCGGCCGGCAAGGGCTATGGACTGTCCTGGCGAGATTTGCAGGACGCGGTTAAAAAGATCGCCGGCGGTGGCCCATTCGCCTTTCGCGAGGTCCAGTTGCGCGAGGTTGAAGAGCGCGAGCAGGTGGTTGGCATCCCGTTTCAGGATGCGTTCAAAGCATTCGCGGGCTTGGGGTACCTGGCTTAGTTCACGGTGAGCGACGCCATTGACCAGGAGCGTGCCGATTTCATCTGGTTTCGCCTGCAGCGCCAGGGTGGCATCCTGAGTGGCATTGGCCCAGTCCTTGCGCAGCAAATAAATCCAAGCGCGGAGGCTGCGGGCCTCTATGTTTCCTGAGTCGAGGGTGATGACTTTGCTGACATCGGCGAGGGCTTCGTTGAGTTGATCGAGATTGGTTCGGGCACGGGCGCGCAACAGCAGGAGTTCTGTGTGGACGGGGTTGACGGCGAGGCCGCTGGTGGTGTCGGCGAGGACGGCGGGCCAGTTTGCTTGGTGGGTAAGGAGCTGGGCGCGGCTCAGGCGATAGTCGACGTTAAAGGGCGCGAGCCGGATCGCTTCGGAAAAATCGGCGGCCGCTCCGGCGACATCGCGAAGTTTGAGGCGAGTTTGGCCACGTGCCTGCCAAAGCCCGGTATTGTGTGGCTGTGTTTGCAGCGTGGCGGTTTGGACGGCGAGTTGCTCATCGGGTGTTGGCGGCTTGGCTGGGATTGCCGGTGATGTTGCCGTAGGAGTGGTGGGAGCCGTGGGCGAAGGTGTTGCCGCGCCGAGCGGGAGGGCAAGACTGAGGGCGAAGGCTAGCGGGCGGAGCTGGGCGTAGGGGCCGGTCAGTGCGGATTTGAAGTCGATCATTTTGAAGGGGGCCAGCGGGACAATGACACCGACGAAAACCACGCGGAGCAGACTCAAGTCGGGGGGCGACTGCGATCATGGCAAAGACCGTCGAAGATACAACGGAATAGCAAGTTGCCGACTTTAATGATTTCGGCGCAGGACACCAAATAGTAGATGTGCTGATTGGTTAGATAAGGCAGGCTGTTCTGGCTCTTGCGGTGGCGGGATTTGAGGTTCCTCGCTGTTTTCAATGGGTGGCGCGTGAGCAAGGGAAAGAAAAGGGTTACCCAGCGGGGAAAACGGTCATCCCGAGCGCTGCGCGGGGGATCCACTTGGAATCGGCAAACCCGTACGTTCGTGCACTCACGGGATCCTTCGGCGGCCCTCAGAATGACAAACCGGGCGGAGGGCCCATCGAAAGGTGCGACGAACCGTTTTTTTGTAGTTTTTCGGTGTGCGTTCGATCGTCGAACGGAAGAACTCCGTCCCAATCAAGAGTTGAAAATCTCTACGATGAAGGCCGATCACTTTCTGATGTTCAGTCGCCGTGGCCAGGCACTTTTACTGTTGGAAAAATGGTTGCGAGCGAACGACACCGCGTTGGCCAATTAGCACAGGATTATACCTTGCGATGAGTTGCGCATGCTGGTTCGGTTATATTAGCGCTTGTTCGGCTTCGGCTAGGGTGGCGCAGGTTACGACGTGGACTTTTTGGGGATAGTGGAAAAGCGAGAGAATGTTGAAACCGATATCTTTGGAGTGTTTCGGCACCACGCGCACGACCATCGAAACGCCTTTTTCGCGGGAGTTGTCCATCATACGTTCCACTTCGGGCACGCAGGCTGTATCCATGGAGTGGATGCCGCTCAGGTCGGTCAGGACGGTGAAGCCGGGACGGAGCGAGGGAAGGTGACGCGCGACTTCATCGACGCAGGCTTTCATACATTTGGCGTCAATGGCGCCGCTTAAGTGAATCCGCAGCAGGTTCGCGGCTGGATTGATGGAAACTTCAAAGTTGGGAGTGCGTGCCATGGCTGAAACAGCCGCGCCGTTGTTCAAGGTCGGCCTGTGATCAACAGTATGCGCCGCCGATTTCTACGATGCAAACTGCCATTGGCGTGCCGTGCAGGTGCGTTTGCTCGGTGGAGGGAGCGGACGCATGAAACCTATTTCAACAGCTCGGCGAGCGGATTCTTTATCGCCTCGGCCCAGATTTCGTAGCCCTTGGTGGACGGGTGTAGAAAGTCGGGCATGACTTCTTTCGACATCGTGCCATCGGCTTCGAGAAAGCGGTCGCCGATGTTGAGAAATAAAATGTGTTTGCCGTCGTGCAGGCGCGCGAGGGCGCTGTTGATTTCGCCAATTTGCAGTCGCACAGGATCGGTCGGTAGTTTGGCGCGCGGGAAAATCGCGAGCAGGAGAATCTTTGTCTCTGGAAGCTGGGTGCGTAGACCTTGCACGATGGCGGTGACGCCGGCGGTAACCTCGTCGGTCGTGTTTCGCGGCGTGAGTTGGTCGCGTTCGAGTCCGGTGTTGTTGGTGCCGATCATGAGCACGACGGCGCGGGGTTTTATGCCGGAGAGTTCGCCGTTTTTCATCCGCCAGAGGACATGCTGGGTCTGGTCGCCACCGATGCCGAAATTCGCGGCGTGAAGCGGGGCGAAATTTTTCTCCCAGACGGCGAAACCTTGTTCGGGTTTGCGCCAGTTGTCGGTGATGGAGTCGCCGAGGAAAAGGACGTCCACGCCGCCTTTTTTTGCGATTTCGACGAAGCTTTCGTGGCGTTTGATCCAACCGCTTTCACGTGGCAATGGTTCGGTGGAATAGGCGGCGGTGGGGGCAATGCGGGTGACGTGTTCGGTGGCGACGCGCCAGCGTCCGGCCTGTCGCACGAAGGTATCGGTGAACTGAAAGATTCCGTCATGAGGCTCATTGTCCTCAATGGCCTTTAGTACGGTGCGGCCGGTGACGATGGCGGTGTCGCCGTAAACCCGCACGGATAGTTCGTGCGAACTTAGTTCTATGAAGCGGATCGCCCCTGATTTGAGTTCGGCGATTTCGTCTGCCTTGGTAGTGGTTCGTCCCTGTGGATCGGTCAAAGTAAAGCCATCGAGTTCAATGTCGGCGAGCGCTGCGACATCGGCCTTGAGGTAGGCTTGGCACCAGGCGTACTCGGTATCGAGAATCGCCTTTTCGTCTTCGGGTGTGGGCTTTTGTGCCCAGACAAACAGGGGCAGGAGGAGGAGAAGAAGCGTGATG
Organism: Verrucomicrobiota bacterium; assembly: GCA_031404135.1. GTDB lineage: Bacteria > Verrucomicrobiota > Verrucomicrobiia > Opitutales > Opitutaceae > JADKHC01. Next base: position 24,901 of record JANNHA010000030.1, read on the forward strand.
GTTTTTTTCATGGAAAGGCGTGTGCGGTTGTGGAAGGCATAGATTTAGTAAGAAAGTGGTTCGTCAAAAAATTTTCGTCGGGGCACGTTCAAAACTTTCGACAATGAGCAAAGGTTGCGGGCGGAGTCCGGCGAGGGGGGCGAACCATCTATCAGGTATTATCTCAAGCCGTGTGTTTAAGTGGGTGGCGATGGAGTTGTAGTAGTCGCGGGCGAGGGCGATGCGGGTTTCGGTGTCGGAGAGCTCGCGCTGCAGGCGGAGAAAGGCGTCGTTCGCCTTCAGGTCTGGGTAGCGCTCGACTACCGCCAGGAGTACCGGGCGGGCGCTGGCGATGTCGGGTCCGGGCAGTCCGGGTGCGGTGGCGATCGCTTGCGTGCGTAGGGCGGCTAGTTCGGTTTGTACGGTGTGTTCGTGGTCGCGCAGGCCTTTGACGGTTTCGACTAGGCGCGGAATCAGGTCGGCGCGGCGTTTGAGCTGCACGTCGATGAGCGAACTACCTTGCGCGGTGCGGTTGCGGAGGTGGACGAGGCTGTTGAAGGCCATCCAAAGCCAGCTGGTGAGCCAGGCGGCGAGCAGCACGGCGGCGAGGCCGAGCGTGATGCGGAGGTCGGGCTCTTGATGGGTGGCATGGAATTGAATCAGCGAAGCCACGGGCAGACCGAACAATATAAGAAAGCCAAAAAGCCAGAACTTCCAGCGGTAGGCGCGCTGGACGCGACCTTCGCCTTTACACGAGATGAGAAACAGCTCCTGGGCGCTGTTCGAAGCGATTTCTGGGGCGACAATATCGGAGCGTTCGCTGGCGTAGCCGGTAATAAAAAGTTCGGTTTTGAGCGGGATGGCTTGCTCGGAAAAGCGCCGGGTGCCGGTGGAGTTGGGTATTTCGGAGCGGGTGGCTTTTTCAAAGTAGAGGGCGGTGCCTCGCGTGACTGTTTCAGAAAATACAGTCTGCGCTTCGATCTCGGCACCTTGGGGTTGCACGAGCACGGAGCCGGTGTCGTCCTCGATGAAAAAGGCCGGAGCTTCGCCGCCATGGTCGATCTGGGTCCAGCCCGTTTTGCGCACCTGGCGGGTTTTTGTTTTCCCGTCTTTGTCGGTGTAGGTTTCGGTTTCCCAGCGGGACCATTCCTCCTCGATCGTGTAGCTAAACCAGACGCTATCGACTTCGGCGAGAAAACTGCGGCGTGGTGGGTTGAGCGAGGCTTGTCCGGAGAGTTCGACCTGACCTATGAAAACACCCTTGGCTTTTGAGGTGGGTGTATCGGCGAGGAAGCGCAGGCGACGGCCAGCGCGCAGCATCAGCCAGAAGAAAAGGAGTGTCAGGACTCCAGCGATGATCCAGGCGGGCCAGATAATCTCGGTCTGCATGAAGGGTGGATTAGGGGTGGGGCAATGGATCGGTTAAATAGTCGAGCGCGCGGACGAGCCAGGCGTTCACCTCGGCATAGGAGGCTGCGGGTGTGGCGAGCATGTCGCTGGCGTTTTGAACGAAAGCCTCGGGCTGGAGTTCGTTATCGTCGCTGTTGTCGATGAAGGCTTTCACACTGTCGGGCGTAGCTTCGAGGTGAAACTGGAGTGCGAGGGTGCGACGGCCCACTTGGAAGGCCTGGTTCGGTGTCGCGGCGCTGCGGGCGAGTCTTATAGCGCCGGGCGGCAGGTCGAAGGTCTCACCGTGCCAGTGGAAAACTTGGAGTTTCGCGGGGAAGACGAACGCATTGTCACTGCTCGAAACGGCTTCGATGGGGAACCAGCCGATCTCCTTTTGGCGGTTGCGATAGACTCGGCCGCCGAGGGCGCTGGCGATGAGTTGAGCGCCGAGGCAAACGCCGAGCACGGGGACGCCGTATTGCACGGCCTCGCGGATGAAACGTTTTTCGTCAATCAACCATGGGAGCGAGGCTTCGTCGTTGGCGCTCATCGGGCCGCCCATGGCGATGATCAAGTCGAAGTTGCGCGGCGGCGGGAGCGCGGGGTTTTCGAAGAAGCGGGTGGTGCTGATCGTGGCGTTTCTCGCGGCGAGCCACGGAGTGATGGCGGCCAGGCCTTCGAAAGCGGCGTGTTGGAGAACGTGGACTCTCATTGCGGGATAGTCAGACGAACCTACGGCTTGAGTGAAGCTATAAAGGGGTTCTTCGCACCTTTCGATGGGCCCTCCGCCCGGTTTGTCATCCTGAGGGCCGCCGAAGGATCCAGTGAGTGCACGAACGTACGGGTGAGCTGATTCCAAGTGGAT
>JANNHA010000031.1:0-18614 GCA_031404135.1 Verrucomicrobiota bacterium
GGGCGCCGCGCGCCTCGGCGGGCGTGCGGCCAAGCGCCAGCAGGACGCGGGACGGCGCCGGGTCGCCGGTCGCGCAGGCCGCGCCGGTCGACGCGGCGACGCCGAGCAGGTCGAGGGCCTGGACGAGCGCCTCGCCCGAGACCCAGCGGTCGCGCCCTACCTCGATCTTGACCCAGAGGGAGCAAACGAGAAAAGCCGCGTGTTCATCGACGCGGCTTTGGGTTAAGCGGGAGGGCTGCCGAAATTAGCTTAGACCGTTGGTTTGGCTGGCGGGGTTTTTGAGCTGGTCTTTCCAACTCAGGATTTTTGCCTGGGCGCCGTAGCTTTCGGCGGTGGCTTTGTCGCCTTTTTCCATCCAGATGCGTGAGAGCGTGGTGTTGATGAAGAGGTCGTCGGGGCGGAGGGCGAGGCCGCGTTCCGCGGCAAGGAGGGCATCGTCGAAGCGGCGAAGTTGGAAATTGATTTCGGCGAGCGCGTGCCAGGCGGAGAAGGCTTCTGGCGACTGGGCGACGGCGTGGGCGAGTTTTTCGAGGGCGGCGGTGGCATCGCCCATCGTGAAGTCGAACGTGGCGTCATCGACAAGGTTCTGGATTTCGGCGTCAGTCATGGGATGACGGGAGTGTACGCAGGGTTAGCAAAAAAGAAAGGACGGCCGTGAAGGCCGTCCTTTCGTGGGTGGAAAATTGAAGCGGAATTACTTTTTCAAAGCGGCTTCGATTGAGATGGTGAGGGAGACGTCGTCGCCGATCGCGCCGGCATATCCGGTGATGCCGAACTCGGAGCGCTTGAGGCTGATGGTGGATTCCCAGCCGGAGAGCTGGGCACCTTGCATGCCAGCACCGAAGCCGAGGAGTTTTGTTTTTAGGACGATCTCTTTGGTCACGCCTTTCAGGGTGAGGTCGCCGGTGACATCGAAGGAGTCGTCGCCGGTCTTCTTCCAGGATTTGCTTTTGAAGGTGGCTGTGGCGAATTTCGGGGCGTCAAAGAAATCGGCGTTTTGCAGGTGTCCGTCGCGTTTTTCGTTGGCGGTGTTGACGCTGGTGATGGCGATGGTGGCGTCGACGGAGGATTTTTCGAGGTTCGTGCGGTCAACGGTGATGGTGCCGGTGACTTTGCTGAACGAGCCGGCGACTTTGCTGACGAAGTGGCGGATGCTGAAGCCGACCGAGGAGTGGACGGGATCGATTTCGTAGGTCTCGACGGCGGCCGAGGCGGATTGAAGGGCGGTGGCAGCCAGAAGGGCCAGGAGCAGGCGGAAGGAGTTTTTCATAATAATAGTTTGATGTTAAACTAATCGCTTGAAAAGGGGCTCAGTTTTTTCGTTGGCGCAAGCGGTGGAGGCATTTTTTTCGCGGGCTTGTTTTTCGGAGTTTGGCGGGTAAACGTACCTGCATGGCCAAGACGATTTTCCAAAAAATCATTGATCGCGAAATTCCCGCGCGGATCGAGCACGAGGACGAGCATTGCATCGTCATTCACGACATTCAGCCGCAGGCGCCGGTGCATGTGTTGATCATTCCGAAGGCGGTGATCGCGCGCGTCGAGGCGGCGACGGTGGCCGATCAGGCGACGCTCGGGCATTTGTTTCTGGTGGCGGGGCTGATCGCGAAGAAGCTAGATTTGGCGAATGGTTTTCGCCTGGTGGTGAACAACGGCGCGGATGCGGCGGAGTCGGTGCCGCATTTGCATGTGCATTTGTTGGCGAAGCGTAAACTGAACTGGCCTCCGGGTTGAGGCGGGGTGGGCGTGGTGCCGGCGGAGGCGAAGGGCGATTTTTTTCGGCGAGCGCTTAGCTGGGGTTGAACAGGTGGGCGAGGTGCATCAGGCCGTAGCCGATCAAGCCGGTCACGGGAATCGTCAGGACCCAGGCCCAGACCATGCGGCCGACGACGCCCCATTTGACAGCGCTAAAACGTTTCGTGGCGCCCACGCCCATGATTGAAGTCGAGATAACGTGAGTCGTGGAAAGGGGAATGCCGATGCTGGAGGCAACTTGAATAATGAGCGCGGCGGTGGTTTCGGCGGCGAAGCCATGCACGGGCTGAAGTTTGACCATTTTGTGGCCCATGGTGCGGATGATGCGCCAGCCGCCGGCAGCGGTGCCGGCCGCCATGGTGAGGGCGCAGACGATGACGACCCAGTAGGGTATGTCGAAGTTCGGGTTTTTGAGAAAGCTGAACATTTCAGGCAGTTCGTTGAAGGTGCCGGATTTCGTTCCGGTGTAGAGAGCGAGGGCGATGATGCCCATGGTCTTTTGCGCGTCGTTGGTGCCGTGGCTGAAGCCCATCCATCCGGCGCTCACGAGTTGGAGTTTGCCGAAGGTGAGGTTGACCATGCGGGGTGTCGTTTTGCGCAGGACGGCGTAGAGCAGGTACATGATCAAGCCGCCAACGACAAAACCGATGAGGGGCGAGAGCACCATGGGTTGAACGACTTTGTACCAGAGGCCGTTATGAGCACCTTTGGCGTCGGTGTAGGCCCAGCGGAGCACGCCCCAGTTACCATGGGCCGAGGAGAGGGCGGCACCACAGAGTCCGCCGATGAGGGCGTGACTGGAGCTGGAGGGGAGGCCGACGAGCCAAGTCAGGAGGTCCCAAATGATCGCGCTGATCAGGGCGCAGAGCACGGCGGCCATGCTGATGACGTTGGTGTCGATTAGTCCTGAGCCGATGGTTTTGGCGACGGCGGTGCCGTAGAGCGCGCCGACGAGGTTGGCGACGGTGGCGAGAATGATCGCTTGGCGCGGGGAGAGGACTTTGGTCGAGACGACCGTCGCGATGGAGTTGGCGGTGTCGTGAAAGCCGTTGATGTATTCAAACACCAACGCCGCGAGCAGCACTAAGAGAAGCAGCGTCATGGCTGGGTCCCCTTAGGAGTATTTTAACACGATTTGGAAGACGACGTTGCCAGCGTCGCGGCAACGATCGACGGCTTTCTCAACCATTTCAAAGAGGTCTTGGAGAATAACGAATTCCTTGGCGTCGTAGGGGCCGTGGTAGAGATCTTTGATGGCGCCGAGGAGCTGCTTGTCGGCTTCGCCCTCGGCGAACTGGAGCTTTTCGTTGGCCTCGCCGATCTGGTCGATGCGGGCACCGTGGCGGAGTTGTTTCACCATGAAGACGACGGATTCAGCCGCTTTGCCGAGGAGGTCGGCCTGGCGCACGAAGGCAGTGCTGGGAAGTTTGCCGGGATAAATCGAGAGGCGTTCGACGAGTTTCTCGACGGTTTTTGGGATGCGGTAGAGGGCGAGAGAAAGGGCTTCGATGTCTTCGCGTTCCAACGGGGTGACGAAGGTTTTGCAAAGCTCTTCGGTGATGCGGCTGGTGATTTTCTTGTCCTTGCGGCGGCTCTGAATGAAGTCGTCGAGGTCGGCGGAGCTGCGGTACGACTCGATGCGTTGGAGGTAGTTAGATAATAGCTTGGTGCTGGTCAGCGCTTCCTCAGCGCTGGCTTCGAGGAGGTCGAAGAACTTCTGATCTTTGCCGAATAATTTGGAGAAAGAAAACATGCTGAGCCGTGGCTAAAGAGCTTTGTTACGTTTGGGAAACGAAATCTGTTACGGTTGTGTGACAATTGCGTTACGCCGGGCATGGTGCCGTTGCATTTTGGTAACGTGCTAAGCTCGGCCGCGTAATTGAGCCCAGAAAAACCCAAGGCGTTCGTGAATGGCTTTGGTGCTGATTTCGAGAGCGCCTAGGCCCCATGAGAGGAAGGGGGGAGTGGTGTTTTGGTCGCCGGGGCGTTGCCGGAAATCGGCTGGCGCGGGGATAGGGTGGAGGCCGGCATTTTCGCAGAGCGCCATCGAGCGCGGCATGTGCCAGGCGGAGGTGACGATCAGGAATGGTTCGGGGCCGAGGCGGCGGGCAAGTTCCTGGGCCTCGTCATCGGTATCGCGGGGGTTGTCCAAGCGGATGATTCGTTCTGGGGCGATGCCGAGCGAGACGGCGGCTTCGGCGAGGATTTGGGCGTGGGAAAAGGTTTTGGCGCCGTTGTATCCAGAAACGATGAGCTTGGCGCTGGGTATTAGGTGGGCGAGGCGCACGCCTTCGGCGAGCCGGCCCAGTGCGGAGGGGCTCAACTGGTTAACGCGCGAGAGTTCGGTGGTGTCGGTGTGGCCGCCGCCAAGGACGACGATGGTTCGGCACGCGGCGATTTGGGCGGTCAAGTGGGTGATAGAGCGGGCCTCAGGGATGGGCGCGTAACGGGTTTCGAGCGGTCCGATGAGCAGGGATGCGACGCCCTTGTTGGCGAAGATCGCGAGTGAAAGAGCGGAGGCGGTGACGAGTGCGCGGCCGAGTTTTTGGCGTTTGGTCCAGAGGAGCGCGCTGCCGAGCACGCCGGAGAAGAGCGCAAAATACAACGGCAGAAAGGGCACGGTGAGTATTTTCTTTAGCCAGAAGAGCATAGTGAAGTTCGGATGAGAGAGTGGCTGTGACTGTGCGGGTTTTTGCGGGCGAAAGGCAATCGCCGGAATCGGTGTGCAGGTGGCGGCCCGAAAACGCGCGTGATTCGGGCGGTTACTGTGAGCGAATATGCAGCCCTCCAGAAAGTTTTTGGCGGCGAAAGCGGTTTGATCAGGCCGCGTTCCCGGCGTTTAGGACCAGCACGGCTCAATCCACGATCATCACCTGGTCGCCAGGCCTAACTTCTTCGTAGAGTTCGATGAGGTCGAGGTTGGCCATCAGTACACAGCCCGCGCTTTGCGGCTGGCCGAGACGCTCCTGGTGATTTGTGCCGTGGAGGTAGATATAGCGGTCGTAGGTATCGACCTCCCCGCCGAGATTCACGTCGGGCTCCAAGCCGCGCAGCCAGAGGATGCGGCTGGTGATGAGATTGGTCTTTTGCTCCTCATCGGAGAGTTCCGAGAAATGCCGCCCGGTGGGAATGCGGCCTTTGAAAACCATACCGGCGGGTTGACCAGCACCGATGCGTTCGGCGATTTCGTGCAGGCCGCGGGGTGTACCGAGGGAGTTTTTTATATTGGACGGCGGCCGTAAAGAGGTGGAGATCACATAGCTGCGCACGAGGGAACTGTTCCGGTAGTATTGCAGCGTCTGTGTAGTGATGCGCACGAAAAGAAACCGCTCTGCGGACTTGATGCCGAGGCGCTCGCAGGTTTTCCTGACCCACTCACACGAAGAAATGAATACATCGTCACTCACAGTTGGCATCGTCGGCGCGACCGGCGCGGTTGGTCAAGAACTCGTCCGTCTTTTGCACGAACGTAATTTCCCGATGTCCTCGTTGCGGCTCTTTGCCTCGGCGCGGTCGGCGGGCAAGACTGTGGAGAAGTATGGCAAGAAACATGTCATCGAAGAAGCCAAGCTGGGTGCCTTCGCCGGAGTCGATGTGGCGTTTTTCGCTGCGGGTGGTTCGGTCACGAAGGCCTTCGCGGCCGACGCGATCAAGAGCGGCTGTTTGGTGATCGATAAGAGTTCGGTTCACCGCATGGATCCGGCGGTGCCGCTGGTCATCCCGGAAATCAATCCGCAGGATCTGCTCAAGAACAACGGTCTCATCGCCAACCCGAATTGCTCCACCGCGGTCACCCTCATGGGCCTGTATCCGCTGCACAAGGCTTTCGGCCTTAAGCGCTATTTTGCCGCCACCTTCCAATCGGTTTCCGGCACCGGGGCTGAGGCGATCCGCGAGCTCGAAGATCAGACGCAGGCCTACGTGAAGGGCCAGCCGATGGCCAAGAAGGTTTACCCGTACCAGATTTTCCAAAACTGCATTCCGCAGGTGGATTCGTTTGGTGCCGATGGTTACACCGGCGAGGAAAATAAGATGATGCTCGAGAGCCGCAAGATCATGGGGCTGCCGAACCTCAAGGTATCGACCACCTGTGTGCGCGTGCCCGTCGTGCGGGCGCACTCCGTCGCGGTCAACGCCGAGTTCGAGCGTCCGGTGAGTGTTGCGGCCGCCCGCGAGGCGATTGCCGCCTTCGAAGGAGCGGTGTTGGTCGACGATCAGGCTAACCGCCAATATCCGACTCCGCTCGATTTCGCCGAAAAGGCGAAGTGTGGCGTGGGCCGCATCCGCATCGACACCGCTTTTGACAACGGCCTCTCGTTCTGGGTCTCCGGCGATAATCTTTGGAAGGGCGCGGCGCTCAACGCCGTGCAGAACGCCGAGCTGATGATCAAAAACGGCTGGCTGAAAAAGAAAGCCTGAACGCTGAAACGCGCCTGAAACGCGCTTGATCTGAGCGGAGACGAACTTCGCTCACGTTCTAAATGCTCTCATGACGCCGCGGGCAACCCGGCGGCATTTTTTTATTTTTGCGTGTCGGGGTCACTCACCATGTTGAGTAGGTCCCGAATCGAAGCTTTGAGTGATTCAGCTTGGGTGTTGAGCTCGGTTGCGGCGCTGGAGGTTTCTTCGGCCCCGGCTGCATTGGCCTGGGTGATCTTGTCCATCTGGTTGACCGCGGTGTTGATCTGAACGATGCCTTCGGTCTGTTCGTGACTGGCTGTCGCGACATCGGCGATGAGTTTATCGAGCTCGGTGATTTTGGTGACAATTTCCTTTAGGCTGATGGCGACGCGGCGGGTGACTTCTACGCCGGTGACGGTGCTGGCGCGGGAGCCCTGGACTTTTTCCGCCGTTTCCTTGGCGGCTTCGGCGCTGCGGCGGGCGAGGCTGCGCACCTCGTCGGCAACGACGGCGAATCCGGCTCCGGCCTCGCCCGCGCGGGCGGCTTCGACGGCGGCGTTGAGCGCGAGCAGATTGGTTTGAAAGGCAATTTCTTCGATGGTGTGAACGATGTTGGCGACGTCGTTGCCCGAGCGGTCGATCTGATCCATGGCGGTTTGCAAAGCGTCGATGTCCCGCGTTCCCTGGGTTGCGGTGGCATTGGCTGAGCGGGCGAGGTCTTTGGATTTAAGCGCATGATCGGCATTGCGCTTGGTCATGCTGGACATTTCTTCGAGCGAGGAACTGGTTTCCTCCAGCGAGGCAGCTTGTTCGGTGGAGTTGGCGGCAAATCCTTGGCTGGCTTCGGCGACCTGGGCGGACTGGTCTTTGAGGTGATCGCTGCGTTTGCGCAGGTCCTCGGCGACTCGCAAAAGCGTATGCTTAAGCGAGCGCGTTGAAATGAAGATCAGGCCGGCCGTCACGCTGATCGTGACGAGGAAGGTGAGGACGCCGTTCATGCGCTGCTCGCCTTGTTCCTCGGCGGCCGCGTTGCCCATGTCGTTTTTTAGGCGGGCGCTGGCATCGTTGGTGAAATGAAAATAGGTGACTCCGCTCACGGTACCGGGTTTCCAGCCGGGGTGACATTCGAGGCAGGATTGCTGGGCAGCCTGGGGTTTGTAGATGCGGATATCGTTCGGCGTCGCAATCTCGTAGCGATCGATTTGCTTGAGCACCCGTTCGGCGACGTCGGCCGCGAGGGTGGTTTTCAGAGCGGCTTTGTTGGACGTGAAAGCGACTTTGCCCGTGCGATCATAGAGTGTGAATTCCACGAGTCCGGGAATCGCGGCCTGAAGTTCGACGACCTTTTTGAAGATATCCATCTCGCCGCGGGCGAGGCTGTCGGTCAGCAGAAAATCCACGGCGTGCTGGAGATTGTCGGTGGTTTCTTTTTCGCGCTCGCTGAGGATTTGCGTGGCGATCCCGGCCATGTTCGCGGTGCTTTTGCGTGCATTGCGACTCTGCAATAAACAGGAAAGCGCAATTGTGCTGCTTACGCCCGCAAGGAGAACGATGCTGAGTTTTGTTTGGATCCGCATAATGCCTAATTGCTTCTTGAATCGGCGTTCGGCTCAGAAGGTTGAGTGATTTAGCGCGATCACAGAATTTTTACAGACCGCGCAACCTGTTGGTGGTAAGGTTTAGACGTGTCATTGAGCGAAACCTGCGGCTGGAGTGAATAATTCCTTGTCAGTGTCGCCTCCTCACCGCTTAGCTCTTTCTTCAATCCGGACGCTTAGCTCAGTTGGTTAGAGCATCTCGTTTACACCGAGAGGGTCGGGGGTTCGAGTCCCTCAGCGTCCACCATCCGATACCCCCTACCAGCGGGTTCATGGTCTTTTGTTTTAATGGAGGATCCGGAGGGAGGCAGAGCTCGAGGCAAGGGCTTATCGGCACGCATCCCCAGCAGCAAAAGGTACTCATAAACATGGATTCTTGAAATACGCCGGGGCTGGCCGCAGTTTGCCCCGCCTCACCACACGCCCGCTCATCACCGCCGCACCGCCATGCCTTGGGATATCCACTATAAAAACGGAGTCTTTCTCCCCCAGATCGACTGGTGGCTCGATGCGCACAAGGCGGCTCCACGCGCCATCGTTTCACACGCGCACTCCGATCATTGCGCCAGACATAAAGAGATCGTCTGCACCCCTGCCACCGCCCGCCTGATGCGCGCCCGCCTGCCCGGAAAACGCGTGGAACACCTGCTGCCCTTCGGCCAGACCGAACAACTCACCAGCGACACCACACTGACCCTCCATCCCGCCGGACACATCTTCGGCTCCGCGCTCTGCCTGCTCGAACACGCGCAACGCGGCCGCCTGCTCTACACCGGCGATTTTAAACTCCACGCCGGCCTCGCCGCCGAACCCTGCGCCACCCCTCAAGCCGACGTGCTCATCATGGAGACCACGTTTGGCCTGCCCCGCTACGTTTTCCCACCGGTCGATCAGGTGCGGGCCTCGCTCGTACAGTTTTGCCGCGAGGCCTTCGCGACCGGTGCCACACCGGTTTTCTACGCCTATGGCCTCGGGAAAAGCCAAGAACTGCTCGCCATTCTCGGGGCCGCCGGACTGCCCGTCATGATGCACGCCGAAACCTTTCGCCTGACCGAAACCTGCCGCCAGGTCGGCCTCGCCCTACCTGCCTGTCGTGAATTCTCCGCCGACGATCTGCCGGGCCACGTGGTTATTTGCCCGCCGCAAAGCCGCAATGCCTCGTTTATCCGCAAAATTCCCGCGCCCCGCACCGCGATGGTTTCAGGTTGGGCGATTGATCGTTCCACGGTTTTTCGCAACCGCTGCGACGCCGCGTTTCCGCTTTCGGACCACGCCGATTTTCCCGAACTCCTGCGCTTCGTCGAGCTAGTGAAACCCAAACGCGTGCTCACACTCCACGGCTTTGCCGCGGATTTCGCCAGCCACCTGCGCAAGCTCGGCCTCGATGCTTGGGCCATCAGCGAGAACAACCAGCTCGATCTCCCGCTTTCCGGCCCGCCCCTCCCGCCCCTCCCGCCCGCGCCACCCGGGCCGGTTCCATTGCAACGTTTTGACGGAACGCTTTTCCCGGCGTGACTTTTCGCCTCCACCCTGAAAATACGAATGCACCTGACACGGTTTTCGCAGTCTCCTTATCCCATGTTCTCCCTTCTCAAGAGATGCCTTTTTCTCCTCTGCCTCGCCACCATGACCGCCACCGCTGAACCGTTCACGGCCTTTGGCGATGGCGAACAGCTCGTCTACAAGGCCAGCTGGGGAATCATTTCCGCCGGCCGCATCGTGATCGCCGCCAAAGCCGAAACCGCTCCCGACGGCAAGGCGCTCATGCGCATCACCAACACCATGTCGTCGCGCGGCATGGCCCGCAGTCTCTACCGTTTTGACAACCTCGCCGAAATCCTGATCGAACGCGATAACGGCCACATGCTCTGGGCCGCCGAAAAAGGCGTCGAGCGTAGCAACAAAACGGAAAGCCGCACCGACTTCGACTACGCCGCCGGCCTCGCACACCACACCGATACCTACCGGCCAAACCGAAACACCGACATCGTCCTAAAACCCGGCGATGAGCCCATGGACCTCATTTCCGCGCTCGTGCAAACCCGCAGCTGGAACCTAAAAGTCGGCGAAAAACGCGACGTCCTTGTTCACTTTGGCCGCGAAACCTTTCCCGTGACCATCAAAGCCCAGGGCATCGAGGAAGTGGATACACCCCTCGGCGAGTTTAAAGCCATGGTCCTCATCCCCAGCATGGAAAAAGAATCGCCACGCGGTCTCTTCAAGCGCGGTGGCGAGATCAAAGTTTGGATCGCCCAAAGCGGCATGCACCTGCCGGTCAAGATGCAGCTGAAACTCGGCTTCGGCGCCGCCAACCTCACGTTAATCGAACACACGCCGCCACAGCCCAAGCCCGCCCCGGCCACACCGGGTCCAAAGTAAACCGCCTCACCGCACTTGCAGCGTATCGCCTTCGTAGGCGAGGCCGAGCGAAGGAATGACGACGGCTTTGCGCGTGCGTTCCTTCGTCACGGTTCCGGCCTGCCAGGCGTCGTAGCCCGCCACTTTCGCGGCTTCGAGCACGTGCTCGGCCAACTCGGGAGCCACGTAGGCGGCGAAACCAATGCCTTGATTGAAAGTCGCGTACATTTCGCGCTTCGAGATCGGGCCGACCGTTTCCAAAAATTGAAACAGCGCCGGCTCCTGACGCACGTTCGTGATTTCGTACACGAACGGCTCTTCCAACCGCATCAGCTTGCGCCAGCCGTGACCCGTCACGTGGGCCACGTAGTTCAGCTTCAGGCCGCGCTGCTGACATTCGCGCACAAATTCAACGTAGATGACCGAGGGCGCGAGCAGCGCCTCGCCGTACGTGCGCGTATCGCCAAAACCGATTGGCGTCTGGTAACCCTGTGGCAGCTGATCAGCGATCTTGCGGCAGAGCGTGAGGCCGTTGGTCTGCACGCCCGATGAAGCCAGGAAGATGATCGCGTCGCCTTCTTTGACGTCGCCCATGATGCGGAGGTTTTTCGGTGAGAGTTTTCCCACGGCCGAACCTGCCAGCACAATCGTATCAGGATTCACGATACCGCGCAGGGTCGGTGTTTCGCCGCCGCCCCAGACCGCACCGGCCTGACGGCAGCCTTCGGCAAAACCCTCGACGAGGCTTTGCATGCGCTTTTCATCGGAGAACCAGCCGGAATCACCAACGGCGGCGTGCATCGCGACCGAGATCGGGAGCGCGCCGCAAGTCACGAGGTCATTCACAATTGTCGCCACCGTATCGATGGAGATTTCGCGATAAAAGCATTTGCCCGTCTGCGCGTACACGGCGTCAGCCACGAGGTTTTTGGTGCCGAGACCTTCCTCGACGTGGGCGAGGTAGTGATCCTCAGCTTCGATCAGGTAGCAGCTCTCGCCACGCGTCGTCGCGGGTTCGGTATAACCATGATCTGCCAGTAATCCGGAGGTCGTGCGCGCGGCACGCTGACACGCGCGTTTGAACGCATCGAGTTGATCGTAGCGGACACCGGCGGATTCGTAGGAAAGACCCATATTGAAAATCGAAACGGGAGATGGCGATGGCTTCAACGATTCCCTTCATGGAAACCATTTTTTTGCTTAGGCGGTTTCTCGGGCTCAGTAGCTACGGCCTTCGCTTTTTTCGAAATAGTTAACGTACGCCTGATTCACGACGCGGTAGCCGCCGGGAGTCGGATAACGGCCGGTGAAATACCAGTCGCCCGAATGGTTCGGCACGGCGATGTGCAGGTTTTCCACGGTCTGGAAAAGGATTTCGATTTCCCCCTTCCACTCGATGTTCTTCGGGCGGACAAGTTCCGTAATCCGCGCCGAAATCTGCTCAGCGGTGAACGGTTCGTAGATCTTGCAGACATGATTGACCTGTGTCGCGCCCAGCGGTTTGGCGGCCTCGGCACGGCAGAGACGGTAAACTTCCTCGATCACTTCCGTTTTGCCGGTTTCCTTGAGCAGCGCAATCGCCGCTTCGAACGCGATGAATTTGCCCAGCTCCGACATGTCGATTCCGTAGCAATCTGGAAAACGAATCTGCGGCGCGGTCGAAGCAATCACGATCTTGCGCGGGTTGAGCCGCGCGAGAATCCGCAAGATGGAGCGGCGCAGCGTGGTGCCGCGCACGATCGAATCGTCCACGCACACAAGCGCGTCTACGCCGGGATTTACTGAACCATACGCAATGTCATAAACGTGGCTCGCGAGCTGGTTGCGCATCGTTTCCTGCCCGATGAACGTGCGGATCTTGATGTCTTTGCTCACGACTTTCTCCGCGCGCGGCCAGTTGCGCAGAATCAGATCGTCGATCAGCTCTTCGGTCAGAACGCCGTCCTGCGACGCTTTTATAATCGAGGATTTTACCTCGTCGCGTCGGCGGGTGCGCAGTTGATCCATCAAGCCGTAAAACGCGATCTCGGCGGTATTCGGAATGAAGCTGAAAACGGCCTTACCGAAATCGCCGCCGACGGACTTGATCACTTGATCGACCATGCGACCGCCGAGGTTTTTGCGCTCGCGGTAGATGTCGAGGTCGTTGCCGCGTGAAAAATAGATGCGCTCAAACGAACACGATGCCTTAGGCAATGGTTCGGTGAATCGTGTGCTCGTGATGGCACCACGTTTCTTGATGACGATCACATGGCCGGGCTCCACTTCCTTGATTTGTTCGATGGACTGATCAAACACCGTCATGAGCGGCGCGCGCTCCGAGGCGAAGGCGATGACTTCGTCGTTTTGGAAATAGTGACAGGGGCGGATGCCCGACGGATCACGTGCGACGAAGGCGTCGCCATTGCCCACCATGCCAACCAACGCGTATCCACCATCCCACCTCTTGGCTGAGCGTGTGATGACGCGGGCGAGATCCAGCTCCTCGTTGATGCGACGGGTAATTTCGCCACCGGTGAGATTTTGCGCGCGCAGGCCGCGGTAAAGATCCTCGTGTTCCTCATCGAGGAAGAAGCCGATTTTTTCCAGCAGCGCCTGCGTGTCCGTGGCGAAAACCGGATGTTGACCCATCGCGATGAGGCTGGCGTTTAGCTCCGCGGTGTTGGTCATGTTGAAATTCCCGCAGAGCGCGAGGTTGCGCGTCGGCCAGGAACTGCGGCGGAAATAGGGATGACACGAACTGATGTTATAACCACCCGATGTGCCATAACGCAGATGCCCCATAAAGAGCTCACCGCCAAAATCGAAATGTTGCTTAACCGTATCGGCGAACTCGGGATGGATTTCGCCGGAGCCGACCTTCGCGTTGTACGAGGCGAGCAGCGTGCGGAAGATCTTGTCGAGAGGGTTGGTTTTCACGCAACGCTCGCGGTACATGTAGGGCTCGCCCGGGGGCACATCGAGTTTCACACAGGCCACGCCCGCACCATCCTGGCCGCGGTTGTGTTGTTTTTCCATCAGCAGGAAAAGCTTCGTGAAGCCCCACAACGGCGAACCATATTTTTCCTGATAGTAAGATAGCGGTTTGAGCAAGCGGACCAAAGCGATGCCGCACTCGTGGGTGATCTTATCGGACATAGACAGAGAGATAACGCATCCGGGCGTTTGCGCAATTCGACGCAGGCCCGAAAGCCACCCGACGCGCGTTGAACGCGTTGTTTTCGAGGGCGGCGTTGGAGTTAATTTTCACAGCTGGTTGAAGCATTGCATGACGCCGTGAAACCAAATCCGGTCAAGGGTTTTCACCCGCCGCCGAGGGAGCGCTTTGGGAATGAGTTAACCGAGCGCTGGTTTTGTTGCGCGGGTGAAACTTCGTGTGCTGATCGATCATGCGCTTTTCCTCGACGGCCGTGTAGATTTGGGTCGTCGCCAGATTCGCATGGCCCAGCATTTCCTGAATCGCGCGTAAGTCAGCCCCGCCGCCCAGCAAATGCGTCGCAAACGAATGCCGCAGCAAATGCGGTTTCACGGGCTTCTCGATACCGGCGCGCTTCGCGTATTTCTTCACGATTACCCAGAGCATCTTGCGCGAGATCGCAGTGCCACGTTCGCTGAGAAATAGAGCGCTGCCCGTTTTCTTCGGTTTCACGAAATGACTGCGCGCCGCCGTCAGGTACGTCTCGATCGCGTCGCGAGCTCGGCCGCCCACCGGCACCAGGCGCTCCTTCGAACCCTTGCCGAAAACGCGTAAAAATCCCTCCTGCAAATCGATCTGTTGCAGCACCAGTCCACCGAGCTCTGTAACCCGCAGGCCACTCGAATAAAAAAGTTCCAGAATCGCCCGGTCGCGCAATGAAATCGGATCGCCCCCGGCCGGCGCCGCCAGCAACCGCTCGACTTCGCCCTCCGTAAGCGTGCCCGGGATGCGGCGCGCCAGTTTAGGGCCAGTCAGCAGTTCGGTAAAGTCGTCGCCGCGAAATTCCTCCCGCACCAGATGTCGCGCAAGCCCACGCAACGCCGTGAGTTTCCGCGCCAGACTCGCCACCGTGTAATCATCGCCATCGAGCGAGTGTATCCATTTTTCAACCACGTCAGCCGTCACCGACCGCCAATCAGTCGCACCGTGCTGCGCAAGAAATTTCGCACACTGATCGAGATCGGTTTGATAGCCGATTTGGGTGTGCGGCGAGAGCCCGCGTTCGAGACCGAGGAACGCGATGAAACCGTTGATATCCGTCGCGAAGGCGGCGGGAGCCTGACTTTCTTTCGGCTCGGCCGGTTTACGAAGGCGGGCCATATGCGTGACGCGCCCTCCCAGCGAGCGGGTTCAATAACGCCGACGCATCGGAGCGCGGGTAAAAGCACGCTCGTCTTTCATGCGATACGTGATGCGCGCCTTTTCGAGATCGTACGGGCTCATCTCCATCTTCACGTTGTCGCCTGCGGCAATCTTGATGAAGTTTTTTCGGAGCTTGCCCGAAATATGCGCGAGAACGACATGGCCGTTCGAGAGCTGCACTTTAAACATCGTGCCGGGAAGAACGGCGATGATCTTGCCTTCAACTTCAATCGACTTGCCGTCAGACATACAATGCTTGGGTGGAAACGGAGGTTTTGTTCATTCGATAAAAGTGGGCAATAAAGCCACTTGTAAGACGTATTGCCCCCTCGTAAGTCAAGGCTTTCCTCTGAACCGTTCCCCGCCAAGCTCCCTCGCTCCCTCCCTTTCATGTCCTCGCTCACGCCAAAAACGCCGTCTGATTGTCCGTTTGAGAAACGTTTTCCCTCGCAACTCGTGCGCGACGACACGTTCTTCATGAGCCTCGCCTATAACCAAGCGATCGACGCCTGGCGCCTCGACGAAGTGCCCATCGGCTGCGTGATTGAGCTCGGTGGCGAGATCATCGCCTCTGCCCACAATACCGTCGAAAGCGCCCACGATCCCACCGCCCACGCCGAGGTCCTCGCGCTGACTCAGGCTGCCACCAGCATCGGCGATTGGCGGCTCGACGGCGCCACCCTTTACGTCACCAAAGAACCTTGCCCGATGTGCTCAGGCGCCACCCTCATGTCGCGCCTGAAACGCGTCTGTTACGCCGTCCCCGACCCGAAAATGGGCTGCCTCGGCGGTGCCACCAATCTCAACGACCTGCCGCGCATCAACCACCACCTCGAAATCACCGCTGGCGGTGTCCTCGAACCCCAATGCCGCGACCTCCTCCAAGCTTTTTTTCGCCTGAAACGTGCCCCGACAACTCAACCGCACGCACAATTATCACCCCCTGAGTTGACGTAACCCCAGACCTGCCTACTGGTTCCATTCATACTCTTAAGACAGAAAACGAACTAAACAAAACAACCATGGCCTACGAACTTCCCAAATTGCCCTACGCCCTCGACGCCCTCGTCCCGCACATCGATGCCAAGACGATGGAAATCCATCACGGCAAACACCACCAAGCCTACATCACCAACGCCAATAATTTCCTCAAAGACCTCCCCGCCCTCGCCGCGCTCGACGTGAACGCCCTCATCGCCGACCTCTCCCAAGTTCCCGACGCCATCCGCGGCGGTCTGCGCAACAATGCTGGGGGCCACAGCAACCACTCTTTCTTCTGGACCATCCTCGGCCCGGGCAAAGGCGGCGCCCCCAAAGGCAAGCTCGCCGAGGCGATCACTGCCACGTTTGGCGGTTTCGACAAGTTCAAGGAAGAATTCGCCAAAGCCGGCGCCACGCGCTTCGGTTCCGGCTGGGCCTGGCTCGTTGTCACGGCTGACAAAAAACTCTCTGTCGGTTCCACCGCCAACCAAGACAGCCCGCTGATGGGCAAGTCCGTGGCCGGCATTGAAGGCAAACCCGTCATCGCCCTCGATGTCTGGGAACACGCCTACTACCTGAACTACCAAAACCGCCGCCCCGACTACATCGCCGCCTTCTGGAACGTCGTCGATTGGGACGCCGCCGAAGCCAACTACCGCGCCGCCATCGCCTGAACCGGACATTATCCCTAAAACCGGTATACGATCACGGATCGGCTCGAAACATACGACCGATCCGGTCAGAACACGTACGACGGGAAATCGGCCGCGCACAAAATCCACGCGGTCGTCGTACGTGTTACCAACCGCGTCCTCAAGTCCGCCGAACCGCTCGCTCCCGTCATAAATTCGACCACAGCGCGGCGATTTGGCTACGAAATACGATGCCAGTTCGGCCAACCACCCAAACCCCCTGCGAGGACAATTTGGCAGTTTATACGATCAGAAAAAAATCGGTAACAACGACGCTGTAAACGAACTACTCGCTATCTGCCCCAAGGCCCATGGCCTGACCCGTTTTTTCACCACCCTTTTTCAGGTCCTCATCCGCCGATGGAAGGCACGGCCGATGTGTTGCGAAAAACCGATTGAAAGGTAGGGCGTTTGCTCCGCAAGCGCCGAGGACGATGCGGAGCATCATCCCTGCCCCCGATCACAAAACCAAAGTCTAAACGATACGGGACATTGGTATGACAAGCCCTGCATTCTCCTCCGCTGAAAGGCTCCGTCCGGAAAGCACCCACCCCATCGGCGGCGGAGCGAATTCACCCTATTCCGGCAAACCGAAGCTTCCCAAACCAGAGCAAATCCGCCAATGTGCCGTGATGCTGGCTATTCCAACCTGCGTTGCCCGGCCCCACCGCCCCCTCGGTGCGATCCCGCCAGCCGCCCGCACCTACGACTACGACCGCCAGCACACGCCATCCGTCGATTGCCGAGCACACAGCGACCTCGAACGCATTTCATCCTTCACCCCCAGAACCGCCGCCCGCCGCGACCGGCGACGCAATCATGCCTACGACGGTGGCAACGGACTTCCGGCACTACCAAACGCCGAGCCCGGCGAAACCAAGAATTTGCCGAGGTATTCAGCTCGCACCGCGCGCCCGACCCCACGCCGCCGCCACTCGCCATCACCGCAACGTTATAGCTATGATCGCCGCCAAGACTACGATCCGTTACGGAGTTTGCCTGATTGTATTAAACGCCCCAGCCGCCCCCACCACGCCCGCGCCCATTCCATCCTCCGCAGCTACGATGCAACCTGCCGCTGGTTTGTAGCCCCAAACAGAGTAGAGGATAATCCCGGTTCGGTGCCGTCCGTAAAGTTCACGAGTTATAAAGATGGCCTAGATGCGCGAACGGCGGCGCTGTTAAAGGGTATGAACGGGAATTCCTCATTCGTTAAGCAAGTTGGTCTTATGAATACACAAGCCCTTCAAACAGCGAAACAGGGACCGCTGGTTCTTCGTAACGGGAAAAGGGAAACCGATGACTATCGCCGAGAGGCAGGGTTTGCTGGATACCATGTCCAAAAGACCGGGGAGCTAAAATTTGATTCGGTGATTATGCGGTCGGACCTATATCAACGGTATGGCCGCGCCAGTATGGATATTCCCACAGTTGGAGGGCCTGGAGTAGATAGTTTCGTGATCCATGCACACAGTTTTTCGCCGTCGACGTCGAGTGACGCAGATATTAGGTCCACGCGGGATGGGGACTACATATTCACACTGATGCCGGCGAATGGTACGGCTGAAATTGTACTTCCTGGGGGTGCTAGTGGATACACTGGAACGATCAACGAAATGTTTCCCGGATTAAAATAACCATGACACACAAGCTTCTTAAAAGAGTAGGACTATTAGTCTTTTTGGTTAGTTTGGTGCTGAACTCCGCCATTGGCGAAGATGGAGTAACATTAGAGGAGCCGTTACGGGTTATCGCCAAGAACTATGATTGTGAACGCGTTTATCGTGCTCATATTCCGCTGGCAGATGCACGCAAAGTATTGGTTGTTGTATTTGTCCATCCCTCATACGAGCAGACATCGAAAGCAAATATTCCTGACGGTGTGGAGTACGCGATCAGGCGGAGCCGTTTGACAGTGGGGGTTTTTGAGGATGCGCGGCTCGTACGACAGAATAACGTCTCGGTTGATGAAGCGACTTTTCGGCAAATCTTAGGCATTTTTCGAAGGAGTGAAGTTTTTGCTTTGACGCTGGAAATGAACAAAACCGAGTACGTGTCTGAGGCGGTACTCGACTCGGGATTAGTGACTCTTGAGTCACTCACCGGCGATTTACGCACAGTCAAAAGATACATGGGACAATCGATACCAGTCGACTATGTAGCCAATGAACTGCGTCGGATCATTGCGGGGAAAATAGGCTCGGAGCCATAAAACGGCGTCGGGGTTTTGAGTTAAGGCAGATAACGAGTAGTTCGTTGGCAACGTCACTCAACGACCAAGCGGCACGTCTCGCGCCAGCCGCTGCGCGTCTGATCACTCGCCCTGCTTCCTCCCTCCGCGCCGTGAACGTCGCTCCGGTCCGGTAAAGTGCGGTCGGGCCGGGCGGCGGCATGGCCGGTGCAGTAGCCCGGCCGGAAGCGGCGCTCCGATAATATCCGCGCCGTCGCCGTCGTTCCTTCACTCCGCTGCGCTGCGTTACGTCACGTCGG
>JANNHA010000032.1:0-71071 GCA_031404135.1 Verrucomicrobiota bacterium
GCCGGTGTAGCCTCGGGGCGTCACACTGTCGGCTCCGCCGTCGTCGGTGGTGGTGGGAGCGCCATTCCAGTCGAGGGGGTCGCGGCGTTGGCCCCAGGCGTCTTCGCTGAACTTGCCGGGTTTGCCGGCTTTGTCGTTGGCGAGCGTGGTCGCGCCGTAGTCCGTGGTGGCGGTGATGGAGCCGAGGTGGTCGTAGTGATAGACGAGGGCTTTTTCCTGGTTGCCGGTCGGTTGGTTGGGGTTGAACTCGCGCGCGCCGATGAGGCCGTCGGGGCCGGGTACGTAGATGCGTACGGTGTCGAGTTGCCAGGTCTGGCCGGTGCCAGTGGTGGTCGTGTTGTTGTAGTTGAGTTCGAGGGTGGAGCCGAGGGCGTAGAGGCGTTTGCGGTTGTAGTGCAGGGGCGTCTGGTTGGGGGCGGTGCCGGCCATGCTGTCGAACTCGAGTTGCATGACGCGGGAGCGGGCGGCGTTGTAGTGGAACTCACTGCCGACGGTGGAATTTGTGATCTGAGAATTTATGATTTGAGAGGTGGTTTTGGCCATCCAGCGGGGTTTATCGAAGCCGACCCACTTCATGGCCCAAGTTTCGCCGGTGGTGGGGTTCTGGCGAGTGAGGAGGTTGCCGTTCGCATCGTAGGTGATGTTTATCTCTTGGCCGTTGAACGTGTATTTGGAAACGGCGTGGGGACGAGCGGAATCGTAGTTGTTAATGGTGACGGTGGCACCGGTGACTTCGGTCTTGGTGGTGATGTTGCCGTTGGCGGCGTGGGTCATCGTGCCTTGCTTGGAGGTTTTGAGGCGGTTGAGGTTGTCGTAGGTGAGGGTCTCGGTGTTGGTGCCGTCGCTGCGGGTGGTGAGGTTGCCCAGGCCATCGAAATTGAAATTTAGATTTTGGATTTGAGAACTGCCGGTAGTGGTGGCGGTGAGGACGCCGTCTTCGGGACGTGCCGCTGCATCGTTGAAAGACGTTGCCAACGAACTATTCGCTATCTACCCCAAGACCACATGACCTGACTTTTTTTCAGGGTCCCAGGGCTCCTTTTCAGGGCCCAAATGCCGCCACAAATCTCCGTCGCCGTTCGGGCGCGCGGGGCGACCGGGAACTCGGGCGGCCGCACGACAACAGGGGCTTCGGACTTGCCTTTTCCTCTTCACTCGTTGCGATCTGCGACCGCCCACGTGCCCTAGAATTTTAGTCGCGCCGCTGTCCGAGGGATCATTATCCTGTAACCTAGGTCCCGTTACCCAGCGTCTAGGTTAGGTCGGTTCCCCCTTCCGAAGGCTAAGCGACTAAATGAGAGGAACGATGACTAAACTTCAGCAAAAAAACAACTTAGGAATATTATCCAAATGAAAACAAGTCCAAGGAAAATGGCCGTGCTCGCGGCATTCGCATTGATCGTTTCGCAAGGGGATGTTCTGGCGCAAAAACGCCCTGAGCTCGCCCCGACTCCCCCGATGGGCTGGAATAGCTGGAACTGGTTCGGTAAGCCGAACATCAATGAAACTATTGTCCGGCAAACCATCGATTTGCTGGTGGAAACGGGTTTAAAGGATGCGGGGTATAATTATGTGGTGATTGATGGCGGCTGGCGAGATACCAAGACGGGACCCAACGGAGAACTGGTTCCCCATCCTGTTAAATTCCCGAATGGGATAAAGGCGTTGGCCGATTATGCTCACTCGAAAGGCTTGAAGTTTGGACTACATACGGTGCCCGGCACCCACGACTGTGGCGGCGATGCGGTCGGAGGGTATAATAAGGAAGAATTGCATATCAGTCAGTTTGTCGCATGGGGGTTGGACTTTATCAAAGTGGATTTATGCAAGCAAACCATCGACCCCTGCGGCGACTGTGAGAAGAGCTCTTCGGGCTGGAGTGAACAAAATATACGAAACACCTATTTCAAATGGAGTAAGCTATTGCGGGATTGTGGCCGGCCTATTTTATTTAACATAAGCGCGTACCGTTTCAGGGATTGGAATCCGGAATGCTGCAATATGTCGCGTACGACGCAGGATCTGAAGCCGCATATAAACGGGGGTGCGGTTTTCAACTCGCCGGGCCGCGCGAATAAAGGTTTGCTTTCGGTGATGGCGATAGCGGAGTTCAATAATAAACACGCGGCGGCTGCCGGGAATGGTTATTGGAATGATGCCGATATGATGGCCAATGGAGATCCGGCGTTGTCCTTCGAGGAGCAGCAATCGCACTTTGCGCTCTGGTGCATCATGAGCTCGCCGCTTTTCTTGGGCAATGATTTGTCGAGGATGAACAAGGCTGAATTGGAGCTGATCAAGAACAAGAATCTCATAACTATAAATCAAGATCCTAGCGAGCAGGGGAAGTTGATCACGACGATCAATGGGGTCCAGATCTGGAAGAAAAAGCTCAAAGGCGGGGAGTGCGCGGTTATGCTTCTTAACCTAGATACAAGCAGCCCGACGAAGCCGCTCTCGCTCGATCTCGTGGAGGCAGGGCTGCAAAAAGTCTCAAAGCCCAAGGATCTAATCGCGGATGTGGCTATGACCGTGGAGGCGAAGCGGTTGACCGTTTCCTTAAAACCTCATCAGTCCGTGATGTTTTTAGTGCGCGAATAGCACGATCCGAAAGCGGGTTTTCTCATGTTAGGCGTCGGGATTGAAGAGATCTCTGTGCACTCGCGCAGGGATCTCTGAAGCCCGGCGTGCGTCCCGTATCAACGCCGGCGTTGGCGTTGCGGATTGCCCGGCCCCTGCGGTTTTGCCTCTTGCAACGCGTTGTTTCCTACACCCGAACCACGTCACACGCCCCGCCTCTTCCTCAACGCTATTCGTCAGACCTGCGGTGCCGCTTTCAGCCAGCGTTCCAACGCTGTTCGCAATTCTTTTCTCCGCACGGGTTTTGCAACAAAACCATTCATACCTGCTGCGTCGCAGGCAGCACGGTCTTCCGGCATTGCATTGGCCGTGATGGCAATGATCGGCACGGTCTTCCCCTTTGGGTGCTCGCGGATACGGCGTGTCGCCTCCAAACCGTCCATTCCCGGCATCTGTAAATCCATCAACACCAGGTCCCACGGTTCGGCGAGCACGCGCTGCACGGCTTGTTCGCCGTCGCTCACAACCTCCGAGAGCACGCCCAGCCTAGAAAGCAAAAGCTTGATGACTTTCTGATTCACCCGGTCGTCTTCCACCACCAGCACGCGACCGACAAGCGGTGCCGTGCTGGCCGGCGTTTCCACTCTACGAAGGCTCGCCGCCTCCGCTGCGACCTCGCGTAATTTCACCTCAAAAGAAAAAACCGAACCATGCCCCGGCGTGCTTTCGACCTTGATTCTTCCGCCCATCAACGCAACCAGGTGCTGCGAAATCGCGAGACCCAGCCCGGTTCCACCATACCGGCGCGTCATACTGTTATCCGCCTGGCTGAATACCTTGAAAAGGCGGCTCTTTGCTTCGTCATCCATGCCGATGCCGGTGTCGCTCACGGCAAAGGTCAACCTCGCCAGTCCATCATGAACGGCGGCCGTTGTAATATGGAGTTCAACGTGGCCTTGGGCGGTAAATTTCACGGCGTTGCCAAGGAGATTGAGCAGCACTTGCTTCAAACGCACCGGATCGCCCTCGACCCATGCGGGCAACGTCGGGTCCAACTCCAGGGCAAGTTGCAGCTTTTTCTCGACTGCCGCCGGCCGAACCAGCGCAACCACCTCGCGCCCACAGGCAGCCGGGGAAAACCGGATGCGCTCAAACTCTATTTTCCCACTCTCAATTTTAGAAAGATCAAGGATGTCATTGAGCAGCCGCATCAATGCTTCAGCGGAACCTGACGCCACATCCAGATGCTCCCGCTGCTCCTGATCCATCTTCGTTCCACGCAGCACTTGCAGCATGCCGAGCACGCCATTCATCGGCGTGCGGATCTCATGGCTCATCATCGCGAGGAAACCGCTCTTGGCGGTATTGGCTGATTCAGCACGTTCCTTGGCCTGACTCAATGTCGTGATGAGTTCCTGGTTTTCAAAAGCGAGTCGGTAGACTTTCTTGATGTCAGCGTGGCCATGCTGGGCCATTTTAACCAGATAGGCACCAAAGATCACGGTCAGACCCGCCAGTGTCATGCCGCCACCTTCGCCGGGCAACTGGAGGTAACGAATCACCAGCGGCGTCATCGTCCCAGCCACGTGCGCCACCATCAACCAAGGAACCGAGGCCAGCGAACGCGCAGCGCCAGCGTTCATGCCGCAAATCATCACGATCAAATAAAACCTAGGCAGCAGTTCGTCAGTCGCGAAAAAGATCCATACCGCCACGCCCCACAACACCGCCGATGTGATCAGGCCAACCGCGAAAGCATTGCGCCAAAATTGACTGCGCCGAAATGCCTCTTTTTCACGCTTGTACATGACCTGCAGCAGAACGCGGCCGCCGATGCAGGCGTTCATGGCGACCGACCAGCCGATCACCGTCGGATGCGAAAACCAGTTCCACGCACTGACCGTCGTGACCACCGCCATGAAGCAATGCAGGGCCAATCCTATCCCCGCTGCACCGAATAACATGCGGGTCATTTCGACGTGCAAACGATCATCCACCGATGGCGAAACGGGATCGGCGGTGCCCCTCGACGTGATCATTTTTGGAAATGGAATAAAAACCGATGAAATCGGCACAAGTCCACTGCGCTTAACTGGTTGTTTGCCGATTAAGCGCGAAAGTGCGCGGCTTCCCGCCGTCGCCACTGGCCCGGTTGACCGCTCAACCGCCAGCGTTTTTCACGGCCTCCAACTCTTCCCAGCGGGCAAAGGCGGTCGCGTGTTCGCGCTCGATTTCGTCGAGCCGCGCCTTGGCCGCCACCGCTCCGTTCGGATCGCGACGGTAGATGCTGACGTCGCCGAGTTTCGCGATCAACGCGGCCTGCTCGGATTCAAGTGTTTCGATCCTGGCGGGCAATTTTTCGAGTTCAGTGCGTTCTTTGTTGGTCAACTTACGCGCCGATTTAGCGATAGCTTTTGTCTCTTCAACGCGTTTGGCCGCTTCGGCCCGAAGCGCAGCAGCGACCGCACGTTTTTCTTTTTCACGCACCCAGTCAGCGTAGCCGCCCACGTATTCGCCGATCTGGTGATCGCCTTCGAAAACGAGCGTGCTCGTCACCACGTTGTCCAGAAAATCGCGATCATGGCTCACCAGCAGCAACGTGCCCTCGTATTCGACGAGCAAGTTTTCGAGCAGGTCGAGGGTTTCGAGATCGAGATCGTTGGTCGGCTCATCGAGCACGAGCACGTTGGCCGGCTTCGTGAAAAGTCGCGCGAGGAGCAGGCGGTTGCGTTCACCGCCCGAGAGCACGCGCGCCGGAGTGCGGGCGCGGTCGGGCGTGAAGAGAAAATCATCGAGGTAACTGATCACGTGGCGGGTGCGCCCGTCGATCGTCACAGTCGAGTTGCCGTTGGCGATGTTATCGGCCACGGACTTGTTGTCGTCGATCTGTTCGCGTAACTGGTCGTAATAGACAACTTCCAGGTTTGTACCTAGCTTCAGGATACCCCCTGAAGGCGCGAGCTGGCCGAGCAGAAGTTTTATCAGCGTGGTCTTGCCCGCGCCGTTCGGGCCGATGATGCCGATCTTGTCGCCACGGGTAATCGTCGTCGTGAAATCGCGCAACACCTCGTGGCCGTCCGGCCAGGAGAACGCAAGATTCTCGGCATCGATCACCTTCACTCCCGAGTTTTCGGCCTCGGTGAGACGCAGATTGACGTTACCCGTCCGCTCGCGGCGGGCGGCGCGTTGAGCGCGCATTTCCATCAGCGCATGCACACGGCCCTGCGCACGCGAACGCTGCGCTTTCACGCCTTTGCGAATCCAAACCTCCTCCTGCGCGAGTCGTTTGTCGAAAGCGGCTTGTTGTTTCTCCTCAGCGGCGACGACTTCCTCCTTGCGAACGATGTAGGTGTCGTAATCGCAAGCCCAGCTCGCCAGACGCCCGCGATCGAGCTCGACGATGCGCGTGGCGAGCTTGCGCAAAAACGTGCGATCATGCGTCACGAAAAACAACGTGATCTTCTCGGAGACCAAAAACTCCTCCAGCCAGAGAATCGATTCTAGATCTAGATGATTGGTCGGCTCGTCGAGCAGCAACAAATCGGGCTGCCCGGCGAGCGCGCGGGCCAGCAGCGTGCGGCGCTTCAAACCGCCGGAAAGGTCGGCGAATTTGGCGCTAGGGCGCAGTTGGAGACGCTCGATCAGGTTCTCTACGCGCACCTCGCGCTCCCAATCTTCTTCGTGATCGCGCGGTGGCCGCAGACCCGACCAAACGAGATCGTGCACCGTGCCTTCGAGCTCCGGCACTTCCTGCTCGAGCCGTGTGAAAAGCGCACCGGGCTGGCGAAAAACCGCACCCGTATCGGGCTTCATCTCGCTGGCGATGACGCGCATCAACGTGGATTTGCCCGCACCATTGCGCCCGAGCAAGCAGACGCGTTCGCCCGGATCGACCTGGAAATTTACGTTTTCAAGGACGGCGGGGCCACCGAAGCTAAGATTAACATCAAGCAGACTGAATAATGCCATGAGCGGTGCAACGTGGTGAACCCGCCGTTCCCGCGCAACCCTGCAACGCAACAAAGATTCAACCCGCGCACTGCGCCTTCCGACACGCGAGAAGGACACCGCTGGCGCTCAACTCGACGGTGGCGGCAAATGACGTTTCATTATCGCTCTCAACTGTTCGGGGCCAAAAGGTTTCTGTAAATAATCGACCACGCCAGCATGGATTTCTGCCGCCATCACCTCTTCGCCGTGACCGGAAATAATGACCACCGGCACCTGGTTGCCCAGCGCATGCAGCTCCGCCGCCACCGCCGCACCGCCCATCCGAGGCATGGTCAAATCAAGCAGCACCAAACAAAACTGCTCACGATTAGCTTTATAAACCCTCAACGCCTCATCGCCATCACGCGCCGTGACCGCGCGATAGTTGGCCTTCTCGACCACCCATTTTGACAGCGCACGCACCGTCTCGTCATCGTCGACCACCAACACCGTGCTGCCCACGCCCGGCGTCAAATTCATCGGGGCCACCGTGGCCGGCAAGGAAGATGCCGCCCACACGACCGGCAGGAAAAAACGAAAAACCGATCCACGCCCCGGGATACTCTCCACGCTCAAACCGCCATGATGCTTCCGCACGATTCGCCCCGCTGCCGGCAACCCCATGCCGCGGCCAGCCGCCTTCGTCGTGAACGCCGGATCAAAAATCTTGGGCAGATTCTTCTCCTCCATCCCACCCCCCGTATCCGCGATCTCAACCACCACATAGTCACCAGGCCTGGCCTCATCGCAAAACTGCAAAGGAGCCAGACCGCCCGCATCGAGCTGTTTCGTATAAGTCACGACACGAATCATTCCACCCGCCGTGCCGATCGCCTCCGCCGCGTTGATCACGAGGTTGACCACCACCTGGCGCAGTTGCGCTTCATTGCCACGCACCGACGGCAGATTCCCGGCAAACCCAGTCTGCAACGAAATGCCCGGCTTAAAACTACTCTGCGCCAGTTTGACGGCATCATTAACCAGTCCGTCCACGGAAAGAAGGGTCAACGCACTCGCCCCATGGCCGATCTGCGCCTGCAACCGCTGGCAAAGCTCCGCCGCGCGCGTCGCCGCGCGCTCGATGTGTTCGAGCCGCTGCAACACCGCCGAACCAACCGGTGCCTCCTGCTGCGCGATCGCCACCGCGCCAAAAATCCCCGTGAGCAAATTATTAAAATCATGAGCGATGCCGCCCGCCATCACGCCGATGCCTTCGAGCCGCTGTGCCTCCTGCATCTTCGCCTCGATCTGGCGCATCCGCGACTCCAGCGCATGCACCCGCTGTGCCGCATCGAGCACGATCCGAAGCTCACGCGCGGCCACCGGTTTCAAAATATATTCGTAAGACGCCACCTCGCCGTTTTTCCCCAGTTCAGACCGCGTCGCCTCGTCCAGAATAAACACCACCGGAGCCAGCAGCCGCTGACGAAATTCCCGCGCCCGCAAAACACACTCGGGCAGCATTCCCGCGCCCACCGACAGCAAAACGAAATCAACCGTCACCCCGTTCGTTTTCTCCGCCACCGCCATTCCATCCGCAGCGATCATCACACCACCACAACCCTCTGCACGTAGCAAATCCGCCACTGCCGCAGCAGCGCGAGCATCGCTATCGACGATCAAAATATTTGTTGGCCGAAGCATCGGGTACGAAACCGCCGTTTCCTCCTAAAGAGTGACGGCTTGCCAAAAATCACACAAGACCGACCCCATAAGGTCAACCGTCGTCTGTCGGCAAAAATCAGATTCTGCCCGTCCCATCCCTGCCGCGCGGCCCACCATTTTTCCCTCTCGCTTTCGGAATCGGCAAGACACATTCTGACCACCCTTTTCTTAATGGCCGATTTCCTCGTCACCCGCTCCGACAAACGCGAACGCGCCTTCCTCATTGGCGTTCAAACTCACAAAATGGCCGCAGGCGAAGGTGCCGAGCTGCTCAACGAACTCACCGAGCTCGTCGAAAACCTGCGCATGACCGTTGTGCGCAGTACCCTCGTCAACCTTCGCTCGCCCACGCCCGCCACCTTGCTCGGCAGCGGCAAAACACAGGAACTCATCGATCTCGCCAAAGCCGACGGTGCCGACGTGATCGTGTTCGACGAAGCACTCTCCCCCGCCCAACAGCGCAACATCGAAGAACTCTCTGGCCTCGTCGTCATCGACCGCCAGGAAGTCATTCTCGAAATCTTCGCCGACCGCGCCCAGACCCGCGAAGCCGTCCTCCAAGTCGCCCTCGCCCGCATGGAGTATTCGCTCCCGCGCCTCACCCGAGCCTGGACCCATCTCTCTCGCCAGCGCGGCAAAGGTGCCCTCGGCGGCGAAGGCGAAACCCAACTCGAACAAGATCGGCGCATCGTCAGCGACCGCATCGTCCAACTCAAAAAAGAACTAGCCACTGTCGTCAAACAACGCGACACCCAACGCCGCCGCCGCCTCCGCGTACCCGTGCCCACCGCCGCCATCGTCGGCTACACCAACGCCGGCAAATCCTCACTCCTCAACCGCCTCACCGGCGCACACGTCCTGGCCGAGGATAAACTCTTCGCCACGCTCGACCCCACCACGCGCCAGCTCCAGCTGCCCAACCACCAGAAACTCCTCATCACCGACACCGTCGGCTTCATCCGCCGCCTGCCCCACGGCCTCGTCGAAGCCTTCAAAGCCACGCTCGAAGAAGTCATTGTAGCCGATTTCCTGATACACGTCGTCGACGTCACCAACCCCAACTTCGCCCACCACCACGCCACCACGCTCGCCGTTCTCGCCGAACTCGGTGCCCACAACGACACCGTCGTCACCGTCTTCAACAAAGACGATGCCGCCGACGAAACCATGCGCGCCCAGGCCCGCCACCTCGTGCCCGACGGATTTTTCGTCAGCGCCCACACCGGTGCCGGCTGTGAACCGCTCTTCGGCCGCTTCGCCGAACTGATCGCCCACGAATTTGGCTCTGTTGAGCTATTCGTTCCCCACTCGCGCTACGACATCATCGCCAAACTACACGCCCTCGGCCACATTCAGAGCGAAGAACAACGCGACGACGGCGTCGCCATCCACGGCCGTTTCCCCGTGGCCCAGTCCGCCCTCTTCGCCCCCTTCGTCGTCAAACCGTAAGACATGGCGTTCGCGTATTGCCAACCGGCCGTCCGCCTAAAAGCTTAACGCAGCCATGCTCCGCTTTGTATTCCGCCGTTTCCTCCAGACGATCCCCGTACTAATCGTCATCGTTACGGTCGCATTTTTTCTGGTCCGCTTCATGCCGGGCGGCCCCTTCGACTCCGAAAAAGCCACCACGCCGGAGATCAGAAAAAACCTCGAACACTACTACGGTTACGACCTGCCGCTCTACCAACAGTACTTCAACTACGTCGGCCGCGTGCTGCACGGAGATCTCGGCATCTCCATGAAATACCTCAACCGCACGGTTAATGAAATCGTCATCGACAAACTCCCTGTCTCGCTCGAACTCGGCGCTCTTTCGCTCCTGATCGCCCTCGCCATCGGTCTGCCCCTCGGCGTCGCAGCCTCGCTCAAACCCAACACCTGGCTCGACTATCTGGCGAGTGGTTTCGCCATGACCGGCATCTGCCTGCCCACCTTTGTGCTCGGTCCGCTGCTCGTGCTCGTCTTCGCGATTTACTGCGGCTGGTTCAATGCCTCGGGTTGGTTCGAGCCGTCTGATCGACTGCTCCCGTCGCTCACGCTCGGCCTGCACTACGCCGCCTACATAGCCCGGCTGACGCGCGGCGGCATGCTCGACGTCCTCAATCAAGACTACATCCGTACCGCCAAAGCCAAAGGCGCGTCCACCCTCCGCGTCGTGCTCAAACATGCCTTGCGAGGCGGCGTTCTCCCGGTCGTCTCCTTCCTCGGACCTGCCATCGCCGGCATTCTCACCGGCTCTTTTGTAATCGAAACCGTTTTCCAGATTCCGGGTCTCGGCCGCGAATTCGTGAACTCCGTGGGCAATCGCGACGGTTCACTCATCTGCGGACTCGCACTGCTGTACGCGTCGTTCCTGATCGTGCTCAACCTGCTCGTCGACCTCGCCCTCGCCTGGCTCAACCCGAAACTAAAATTCGAATGAGCCCAACCCAAACATCCACCTCCGAGGTAGGGCGCGACCGCTGGGCGCGCCGTGTCTTCTCCGCCCCCGAGGTAGGGCGCGACCGCTGGGCGCGCCGCGTCTTTTCCGACCCGTCCATGAGCGGTTAAAACCAGTTCGCAAAAATCAGCATGGTTTCCCTTTCGCCCAAACACCTCCCCACCGCCAACCTCTCCTTCGACCAGTTGGAGCAGGGCCACTCGCTCTGGCACGATGCCTGGATCCGCCTGCGCAAAAACAAACTCGCCGTCATCAGCGCGGTTTGGCTCATCGCGTTGTTTCTGCTCTGCGGCCTCGGGCCCTTTTTCGCCCAACCTTACTACGAGCAGAACCTCAACCTCGGTGCCGTATCGCCCTGCGCCGCACACTGGCTCGGCACCGACACACTTGGCCGCGACCTTTTCGCGCGCCTGCTTTACGGCGGACGCATTTCCCTCACGGTCGGACTCGTCGCCACGTTTGTCGCGCTCACCATCGGCGTCACCTACGGCGCGATTTCCGGCTACGTCGGCGGCAAAACCGACGCCGTGATGATGCGCTTCGTCGAAATCGTCGCCGCCATGCCGTTCACTGTATTCGTGATTTTGCTCATGGTCTGGTTCGGTCGTGACATCTATCTTTTGTTTCTGGCGATTGGCGCAATCGAATGGTTGACGATGGCGCGCATCGTGCGCGGCCAGATCATGACCGTGAAAAAAATGGAATTCATCGAGGCCGCTCGCTCGCTCGGGCTCAGCAACGCCCGCATCATTTTCCGCCACATGATCCCCAATATCCTCGGACCGATCATCGTTTACACCACGCTCACGATTCCCTCTGTCATGCTCCTCGAAGCCTTCCTCAGCTTTCTCGGCCTCGGCGTGCAACCGCCGATGAGCTCCTGGGGCTCGTTGATCAAAGACGGCGCGGAAAAAATGGAGGAGTTCGCCTGGTTGCTGGTCGTTCCCGGTGCCGCGTTTTCGCTCACGCTTTTCTCGCTGAACTTCCTTGGCGACGGCCTCCGCGACGCCCTCGACGTCCGCGCATCAAAAGATTGAGTTGGCCCGCCGATTCAGCACCCTCTTCCGCTCACCAGCAATGCGCCGCTTTTTCCCCTATCTTAAATATCTAAGAAAAGTCAGAATCGCCCTGATCGCCGGCGTCCTCTGCGGCATTCTTTATGGCATCGTCGGCGGGCTCGGCATGCCCCTGATGATAAAGTACGTCATCCCGCGCGTTCTCGTTTCAGATCCCGCACCGACTCAAACCATTGAAAATAGGAAAAGCGAAAAGTGGTGGGACTTTAAATGGGTCGATCTCGACGGCTTTTTCGACCGCCTGTTCGGCAACGCCAAACCGCAACCAACGGAAACGCCCCCCAATACCCCGCCGCCCGCGCCGACTCCGCCGCGCCCCAAGCTAAGCTTCTGGCAAATCTGGGCCATCGCGCTCTGGCTACCCGTGATTTTCTTGCTCCGCGGCATCGCAGGCTACCTCAACACCTACCTGATCCAATTTGCCGGCGTACGAATCCTTGAGCAGATCCGCCTCGATTACTTCAGGAAAATGCAGAACCTGCCGCTAGGCTTTTTCCAACGCCTCCCCAGCGGTGAAGTGATCTCCCGGGGGCTGGGCGACACCAACCAACTACAAACGACTTTGACCATCGTTTCCAACGACCTCATCAAACAACCCGCCACGCTGTTGAGCACCCTCGCCGCCGTCGTGGTCATCGCCTACAGTGAACAAGGACTATTCCTTGTGCTCGTCTGCCTGCTGACCGTGCCGCTCGCCGTGTTACCCATTCGCTATGTGGGCAAAAAATTGCTCGAGCGTGCGATCCACCTGCAAACTCAAGCCGGTACCATAACCAGTCGCTTTACCGAAAACCTCGCCGCCGCCAAAGAAGTCCGCGCCTTCAGCCTGGAAAACTACGAGGTCGACCGCTTCGCCAAACTCAGCGCCGTGATCGTCCGGGCCCAAATGAAAGTCGTCAAATACGCCCAAATACTCGCCCCTTCGATCGAAATCCTCGCGGCCTTCGGCATCTCCATCACCTTCGTCTACGCCTACCGTTACAACATTCACGCCGGTAGCTTCCTAGGAATTTTAGCCGCCCTCTTCCTCAGCTACGAACCGATTAAAAAACTCGGCGCCGTCAACAGCGAGCTGAAACGCGGTGAAGCGTCGCTCACCCGCCTCGAAGAAGTCCTCAACGAACCAATCACCATCACCGATCCGGCCGACCCGATAAAAATCGGCCGCGTGCAGGGCGGCATTTCCTTCGACCACGTCACTTTCGCCTACAAAACCGACGAACCCGTCCTGCGCGACGTCATCGCAAAAATCCCCGCCGGCAGCATCTGCGCACTCGTCGGCCCCAGCGGCGCGGGCAAAAGCACCTTCGCCAACCTCGTCCCCCGCTTCTACGAAGTCTCCGGCGGCTCCATCAGCATCGACGGCCATGACCTCCGCCAATTCAGGCTCACCGATCTCCGCCGAAACATCGCCGTCGTTTCACAAGATCCTGTTCTCTTCAACGAAACCATCTACGAGAACCTACTTCTCGGACGCCAGGACGCCACCCGCGCCGAAGTCGAACAAGCCGCCCGCGACGCCTTCGCCCACGACTTTATCCTCAATCTCGACGGTGGCCTGGGCTACAACACCATCGTCGGCGAACGCGGCAGCCGCCTCTCCGGCGGACAACGCCAACGCATCGCCATCGCCAGAGCCTTCCTCCGCAACGCCCCCATTCTCATCCTCGACGAAGCCACCTCCGCCCTCGATTCCGACAGCGAAGCTGCCATTCAAAAAGCCCTGCAAAAACTCGTCGCGGGCAAAACCGTCCTCATCATCGCCCACCGCTTCAGCACCATCCGCGACGCCAACCTGATCCTCGTCTTCGACCAAGGCCGCATCGTCGCCTCCGGCCCCCACGCCACCGTGTACCAAGACTCGCCCATGTACCGCAGCCTCTACGACAAACAGTCGATGCAGAAATAACCCGGCTCCACGACAACCCCGGTCAATTTTACCACTCCAAACCACACCGCCAAAATGAAACGCGCCTTCATCACCGGCATCACCGGACAAGACGGTTCCTACCTCTCCGAATTACTCCTGAGCGAAGGTTACGAAGTCCACGGCCTCGTACACCGCCCCGACGCCCTCAACTCCAGCAACATCGGCCACCTCGTCCAGGACCCCAAGCTCCTCAAAAAACGCCTCTTCCTCCACAACGGTGCCTTTGAAGACGCCACGCACCTCCGCCGCGTGATCAGCAAAGCCCAACCCGACGAATTTTATCATCTCGCCGGTCAATCCAGCCCGCGCATCAGTCTCGATCTGCCGGAAGCGACCGTCGACAGCGTCGGCATGGCCACCCTGCGACTCCTCGAAATCATTCGGGATCTACCCAACCCGCCCAAATTTCTCTACGCCTCCAGCAGCGAGGTCTTTGGCTCGCCCCCGTATTCGCCCCAGGACGAACTCACCCCGCTGAACCCAACCACTCCCTATGGTGCAGCGAAAGCCTTCTCCCAACAGATGGCGCGCATCTACCGCATCGCCTATAAACTCCAGACCTGCTCGGCGATTCTCTACAACCACGAATCGCCCCGCCGCAGCAGCAATTTTGTCAGCATGAAAGTCTGCAATGCCGTCGCCCGAATCAAGAAAGGCCTCCAAACCGATCTTCACCTCGGCAGCCTCTCCGGCCAGCGCGACTGGGGCTGGGCACCCGACTACGTTCGCGGCATGTGGATGATGCTGAAATCCTCCACCGTCGACGACTACGTCCTCGCCACCGGCCGCCTCCACAGCGTCGAACAACTCGTGTCCACCGCCTTCGCCGTCGTCGGCCTCAACTGGCGCGACCACGTCAAATTCGACGCCAACCTCGTCATGACCGTCGAGCCCGTCTCCTCCTGCGGCAACCCCAGCAAAGCCCAACGCCTCCTCGGCTGGGAAAACTCCGTAACCTTCGAACAGATGATCGATAACCTCGTCAAATCCGAAACCGACAAACTTTCCTAAATACAATGGCCCGCAAAGCACTCATCACCGGCATCACCGGACAAGACGGCTCCTATCTCGCCGAACTTCTTCTCGAAAAAGGCTACGAAGTTCACGGCATCGTCCGCCGCTCCAGCACCGTTAACCGAACCCGCATCGACCACCTGCTGCCCTACGAATCCGGCCCGCACCAACGCCTCTTCCTTCACTACGGTGACCTCGCCGACAGCGTCTCGCTCGTCAAACTCCTCTACCAGCTCGAACCTGACGAAATCTACAACCTCGCCGCCCAGAGCCACGTCCGCGTCAGCTTCGACGTCCCTGAGTACACCGCCGACATCACCGGAGTCGGCGCAGCCCGCATCCTCGAAGCCATCATCGAAAGCGGCATCGGCAAAAAAGTGCGCTACTACCAGGCTTCCTCTTCCGAAATGTTCGGCAAGGTTCAAGCCGTTCCCCAAATCGAAACCACGCCCTTTTGGCCCCGCTCGCCCTACGCCTGCGCCAAAGCCTTCGCGCACTATCTCACCGTCAACTACCGCGAGTCTTACAACCTCTTCGCCTGCTCTGGCATTCTCTTTAATCACGAGTCGCCCCGCCGCGGTGAAAACTTCGTCACCCGCAAGATCACCATCGCCGCCGCCCGCATCAAAGCCGGCCTGCAAAAAGATCTCTACCTCGGCAACATCGATTCGAAACGCGACTGGGGCTACGCCAAGGAATACGTCGAGGGCATGTGGCGCATGCTCCAGCAAGACGAGCCCGACGACTACGTCCTCGCCACCAACGAAACCCACACCATCAAAGAATTCCTCGACGTCAGTTTCGCCCGCCTAAACCTCGATTGGCACGACTACGTCAAATTTGACGAACGCTACCTCCGTCCCGCCGAAGTCGACCTCCTGATCGGCGACCCCGCTAAAGCCAAAGCCAAACTCGGCTGGGAACCCCAGACCCACATGAAAGGCCTAGCCGAACTCATGGTCGACGCCGACGTCGACGCGTTGAAACCCAAATAACACCTCACTCAGCCAGTAACTACCTGCCGTGGCAAAGGTAGTCAATGGTTCGGTTCAGCAATCTGGCGGGTGCTGCGCACGAAGGGAGTCCGCCGGCAAAAAACAGCGGAATCGTTTCACTCCCCCCCGAATAATGCTTGCGCGGAAACTTGAGGTTCATCAGGAATTTACCCCTTCGTATCCGCTGGTTTTAAGTTAACACGAGACGTTATCGGTTCGAGTTAGCACGCATCACTACTCCCTAGACCCAATATCCCATGGACTCTGCTTACCTCCTCGCAACGACTACTATTAATCTAACGGGCATCGATTGGGCTATTATCGCCGTCTATGCTCTCGCCATCCTTTCGGTGGGATTTCTCGTTGGCCGAAAACCGGCCTCCAGCGAAGCCTACTTTCTAGCCGGGCGCTCGCTGCGTTGGCCAGTGATCGGTGCTTCGCTCTTTGCCGCAAATATTTCGGCCGAACACTTCGTCGCCCTAGCCGGGAGCGGTTTCGCCGTGGGTATCGCCATCGGTGCTTGGGAATGGTCCGCAGTATTCTGTCTGGCTCCTCTCATCCTGCTGTTCTTGCCCTTCTACATCCGCAATAAGATCTACACCGTCCCGGAATTTCTCGAGCGCCGCTTCGGTCCCTCCGTGCGGATGACATTTTCGCTCTTCATGATCGTTCTTTCGGTCTTGGCGAAGGTATCAATTTCGCTCTGGGCCGCTTCGCTGGTCATGGAACCCGTCTTCGGTCTAACCAATGGCGTGGACATCCTGGGCATGCATTTCAAAGGCCAGACGGTCCTCATCTGGGGCATCGGTTTGATCACCGCGCTTTACACCATGAAAGGCGGTCTTAAGGCCGTTGTATTCACTGATTCCCTACAATCCACGGTGCTGCTCATCGCTGGTTTCATTTTGCTCTGGAAGGGCATGGAAGCTGTCGGCGGTTGGGATGGCATGAAGCAGGGCCTCGATATCGCCCAAGCCAAGACGGGGCGTGATTACCTCAATATGATTCAGCCCGCCACGGATGAATCTGTGCCGTGGTTCGGCATGATGACCGCCACCGTATTGGTCGGCTCTTTCTACTGGTCGATGGATCAGGTGCTCGTGCAACGCGTGTTCGCCGCCAAGAGCATGAACGAAGGCCGTCTGGGTGCCACCTTCTGCGGTTTCCTCAAGCTCACGACTCCGTTCATCCTCGTGATGCCCGGTCTCATCGCGCTGGCACTTTATCATAAGGGGCAACTCGCTATGCCCATGGATGCCGATGGTAAAGTCATCAACGATGCCGCGTATCCCACGATCCTCGGTGCACTCATGCCTCACGGTCTTCTCGGTCTCACCGTTGCCGGTATTGCCGCCGCGTTGATGGGCCACCTCTCGGCCACCTATAATTCCATTTCCACGCTCTTCACCCGCGACATTTTTCTGAAAATGAAGCCCGATGCCACCCACCAAACCCAAATCACCGTTGGCCGCTGGGCCGTTTTGGTGGTTTTCGTTCTTGGTGCAGCCTGGGCACCGCTCATCGGAATGGCCAAGTCGATGTTCGATTATCTCCAAGCCGTGCAGTCCTACATGATGATCCCTTTCGCCATGATTTTCTTCCTCGGCGTAAGTTGGAAACGCATCACGACTGCGGGTGTTCTCGCCTGTGTGGCGACCTCCAGCGTTGTCTCATGCTTATTCCTCTACAACAGCGCCCAGATGAAAGCCGGTGGTGCCACCTTTATTCCGTTCATGGATAATCCCTACCTGAAGCCCTTCACCCACAGCGCAATGGTGGCCGCGAGCATCAGCGTGACGGTATTGATTCTCGTGAGTCTCTTCACCAAACAGGCTACCGCTGAACAGCTCGCCAAGACCACCATTCATGGGACCACATTCGCAGAGACAGAAGAAAAGGTTTCTTGGTATGCCGACTACCGTCTCTGGCTCGGTATCGCGATCACAACTGCCGCCTCACTCTGGATTGCGTTCAGTCACTAATCACACGCAGCGCAGCTTTCAATTCGAAGCCCCGGGGTAAACATCCGGTCAGCAGGGCTATTTTCCCCTGCAACCGGATGCGGTGCGGTGCAACGCCCTTTGGAGCGCTTTTAAAGCGTAGTCTTGCGAGCCTGGCCACCGCCGACGTCGAAATCTTGTTCGCCCACAAAAACTTGGGAATCGCCGCCTAAAAACACCCGCACACACGCAACTTCGCCACAGGCATAAACGTCATTATGTGAACAGTCGCGGCCCTTGAGTCCAGATTCCGCCGTCCGACTGGTGATGTCTGTTCATGCTTCAATTCACACGCACCCTTTTACGATCCCTCAGCATCAGCATTTTCGCGCTGCGCTTCCTCGTCGCCGCCGAACCCGAACAAGACACTAAACCGGGCGGAAACAACTCGTTGCCCATCGTGCTCGACCGCTTCACAGTCGAAGCATCGCGCGACGACGTCGCCTCCTGGCCCGAGGAAACACCAAACATTTTTCCCTTCGGCCGCGAGGGCGTCTTCGGCGAAATAGCGAACCTCCAGCAAATCGATCCCGGCTCCGCGCTGCTCAACGACGAAATCTCCGCCCTGCCCGACCAGCGCCAAGCCGAGTTCATATCCATCTCCGGTGGCAGCACCCCGCGCGGCTTCACTGCCCTGCGCCTCCGCAACGGCCTGACGCAACTCGGTTTTCCCGAGCAAATCGTCGGCGGACGCCGAGACCTCCTCACCGGTTTCATGGCCGTGCTCTACGGCCGCACCGCACCCGGCGGTATCGTCAATCTCATCTCGCGCCGACCCACGCCAAAAACTTCCTGGCTATTTGAAACCCTGGTCAGCGACCGACCCTCCCTCTACCTCCAAGCCGAACGCAGCGAACTCATCATCACGAAAAAACTCAACGGCCTCGCCATGGGCACCTGGGCCTGGCAAAATGGTCCTGAAGATTTCGCCAAGCGCCGCGAAGGCATCGCCACCGCCTCACTCCGCTATGCCCCCGACAAAGCCACCATCATCCTCTGGGAAATCGAGGTAGCCCAAACACGCACCGTCCCCGCCCCCGGCCTGCCCCTCACGCGCGAAACACCCGGCGGCCCCACCGGTTCGCCCTACCTGCCCCTCGCCGCGTTCAACTCCAACGGCCCGCACGCGTGGGCTCGCCGCGACAGTTTTAGCACGAGCGTTTGGGCCGAACGCAAACTCGACCGCGGCTGGTCGCTTCGCGGCGGTGCCCAATGGTGGAAGCGCCAACTACGCGAACTGCGTTTTTTCACCGGCCCCTACGTCCTCTCCACCGCCCGTTTCGACGGCACGCGCGAACCCGTTTTCAACGACCGCACCGAAGACACCGTCGGCACACAAATCGAAATCGACATTCCAGTGAAACACGCCCGCTTCAACGAACGCTGGCTCGTCGGCATCGAGGGCAGTCGCGCCATCACCAATCGGATCCGCCGCGCCCTCCCCACCGCTGACCGCGACGCCCTCCCCTCCACCGTGCGCACGCTCGATCCCACCGAGCCGGACTTCACCACGCCCGCGTATTCAGATCTCACCTACTCCCGACGGCTCACCCTCCGCGATGAAGCGGCCAGCTATGTGGGCGTTTTCGCCAGCGACCGCCTCTCGTGGGCCCAGGGCCGCCATGGCGCAACCTTTGGACTGCGCCAAGATTGGGTCAGCGCCACCATCGACGACCTCCTGCCATCGGCCCGGATTCCCCGCTCCACGTCCGCCGTGCAAAAAACCACCTACCACCTTGGCTGGGTCGGTCAGTTCGTCAAAAAACTCGCCGTCTTCGTCAACCACAGCACCGCCTTCCAGCCCCAACGCCGGATCGATTCACGCACCGGCCACATTCAGGGCAACGAAAGCACCAGCGGCATCGAAGCCGGCCTGCGCTGGCAAACGCCCAGCAAAAACGTCATCGTCACCACCGCCGTTTATCGACTCTGGAACAAAAATATCACCCGCTTGAATCCCGCGTACGGCGATCCCGTGCTCGACCCCGACCAAAACCAACCTCAACTCGCCTCCTCCGGCGAAGAACAATTCACCAGCGTCGAGAGCAGCCTGCGCTGGAACCTCACGCCCAGGCTCACCGCTGACCTACGCGGAGCCCTGCTCGAAGCCATCACCACCTCATCGCCCGATCTGCCGGAAGAAGAAAATCGCCAACTTCCCCGTACACCCAAATACACCAGCTCCGCTTCGCTCACCTGGCGCCCCAACCCTGCCGGACTCGGCTGGCAAACCAGTGTCGCTTTCGCTTGGATCGGCTCCCACGTAGCCGTTTACGCCACCAAAACCTATGAGCTCTGGACTTGCAGCGATTACGGCGTGCTTGGCTTGAACGCCAGCTACACCTGGACCCAAGGGAAAAAACTTCGCCACAGCGCAGGCCTTTACGTACGCAACGCCCTCAACCGCGATCTCCTCGCCGCCGTCGGCCGCCTCGGCGGCGAACGCGGCCTCGAAGCCCGGTACAACGTGCGGTTCTAAAACGCTCCATCGTCAGTCCTTTCCCCGTTTGCGTCCGTGACCTCTGTCTCCGAGCCCTGTGTTCTATGTGACCCATGCCTCTCACTAACAACACTTAAAAGGTCCGTCTCTGTATTCCGGGAAACATTATCCCAAAAACTGCGTCTGGTTTGATGTAACCCACCACTCTCCATGGCCCTCAAAAAACTCTGCGTCCTCGGCTTCGCCCTCGCTTCGTTAACCGCCCTGCCTGCGCTTCAGGCCGGCGGCGTGAACCTCTCGATCGGCGTCGCCATCCGAACCGCTCCACCACCCCCACGCCACGAGATCGTCGTCGTCCGCCCTTCGCTCCGTCATGCTTGGATTCCCGGTTATTGGATCTGGAAAAAGGATCGTCACGTCTGGATCGCCGGCCGCTGGGACCTGCCGCCGCGCGAACGCGCCTACTACGTCCCGTCGCGCTGGGATCGCCGCGACGACGGCTACGTTTTTATCGATGGACGTTGGCAAGACGCCGAC
Source organism: Verrucomicrobiota bacterium (assembly GCA_031404135.1). Lineage (GTDB taxonomy): Bacteria > Verrucomicrobiota > Verrucomicrobiia > Opitutales > Opitutaceae > JADKHC01. Next base: position 20,668 of record JANNHA010000032.1, read on the forward strand.
AACGACACGCCCGCGCCCGCTTGTGCCACCACTTCCAACGCCACCGAAATCATCGTCAGCCAGCCCCCGCCGGCGCCGCGGCCCGATACCGTCGGCGCTCGCCCATTCCCCCACGCTGAATGGATTTCTGGCTACTGGGGCTGGAATAACGGTGCCTTCATCTGGAATTCAGGTCGCTGGGTCGAACCACCCGCTCCCCACACGGATTTCATCGAACCACACTGGGAAGCCCGAGACAACGGCTACGCCTTTTGCCCCGGCTACTGGCAGGAGAAATCTCCGCAGCCCTCGGCGCCCGCGCAGATTTACGTCACCGAACCACCGCCGCCACCCATGCGCGAAATCATGGGTAAACGCCCCACCCGCAATCACGTCTGGGTTGAAGGCAACTGGCACTGGCACGGTGGCCGCTACGCCTGGAAACCCGGCCGCTGGGACGTCCGCCCACACCGCCACGCCGTCCACGTCGCCCCACGCTGGGAAAATCGCGGCCACGGCTTCGTGCTGATCGAAGGCCGCTGGCGTTGAGCCGAAACCATTTATTTGGCCCAACTAATCGCTGGCACGTTTTCAGTAGTGCCATAATCGCAGCCTCGCCTCATCAACGCCGACCGGAATCCTTCTTCAACAAATCCGTGCGCGCCGCATCGAGCTTCGCCCGCTCTTTCGCCGTCAAACTCGAGATGCCCGACCGCACGATCTTGTCGAGCAATGCATCCACCTCGGCCATCGAACGAGTGGATACCTCTGGCTTTGCTGCCGGCGTTTTTTCCGGCTTCAAATCCGGCAGCACGCGCAACTTCGGCCCGCGCCGAAAACGATTCAACCTTGGCAGCGTGATCAGCCCCTGCTGATACCGAACAAAGGCATAGGCAAACGCCGTCGTTGCCCAGAGCGAAATGAGCGAAACCAAATCGCGGTTGTTCAACGCAATCAGCGTGTATATTCCCACCAGAATTATCGCGACCCACTTTGCCAGCAGATTAAAGAAAACCGGCGCATGGGGATGGAGCGTAGCGAACGCCACGAAGATCGCGAATGCGCCCGATTCGCCCACAAGCCCCATCGGCCGCCAAAGGCCAATCACTGTGAATAACACCGGCGTCAGCAAATATATTACCCCATAGAAAATCAGAAAGGTTCTCCGCCCGAAGTTGCGCTCCACCTCGCGCCCGAACCAAATGATCATCGCCATATCAATGATGAACGGAAAGCTCGGCTCGTTGCGCAGCCCATACGTCACCACCCGCCACACTTCACCGCGCAACACCTGCCCGCTGGTAAACACCAAGCCGTTGAGCAGTGCACCTAAGCCCAATAGATTCGCCAGCGTCGTCACCAACATCGACACCACAAACACCAACACAATGAAATGCGCCGCGTACACGGGATAGCCGCGCCACCACATCACTGGCCGATGTTCATCTGATGTCTCGTATTCGTTCATGTTTTCGGCCGTAACGTGGTCCACCCACCACGCCTCCGCAAGCCGTGAGCACAACACGTAGCTCAATTGCCGTCCACGCCCGTACGCATCCGCTCTACGGAAAGATTCTTGTGCAAAGTCTACGCTGGACCGCCGATGAAGCGGCCCAGCGCCGACCCCCTACAACCCAATAACCCAAAATTCGTCAGCGCGCGTAGAGCCACCCCTCACGCGGCCGCTGGTTTATCAACGCTATCGACCAATCGCGTCACCAGCGTCGTCAAGTGATCGACGGTGAGCAGGCTGCTCTTTTTCAAAACCCGGTACGCGCGAAGCCTGGAATCACCACGATTTTGAGCCGCCACGCCGACCGTCAAACCGTCGCCAGCCAGCTGAAGGCGCCTCGCCACGCGTTTCACAAACTCAGCGGTCGCCGCTCGATTTTGCGGGGCAATCAGATGGCGTTGCGCCAACTCCGCCACGGCCACAATCCACTCTGCCGTGCCCGCCAATTGCCCAATCACCGACGCGACTTGCGCCAAATCATTTTCGGCGATCATGCCGCGCTGAAAAAGCACCTTGGCACATTCCCGGCCAAACACAGGGCTTGCCGCCTTGAACTGGGCCTCTTGTTCGTAGGGAAGAATCATGATGCGTGAGTTTTCAGGGTAATTCGTGTCACCCTTACTTTTCCCGAAATACCGCCCAACGTTACAAAGAATCTGTAAGCGCTGGATCGCACTAACGGGTTGCAGTTCAGACAATCAACACTCCGTTCCTGAGTTCCAGCCTTCCCGATTAAATTACTCCTCGGTTTTCTTCGCCTTCAGACTCTCCTGAATCACCGCGAGAATATCGTTTCGCCCAACCTTCGTCTTGGCGGAACACAGAATCGCACCCGGCAACTCATCGCCCCAAAAGGCCGATAACGCTTTTTTAAACGCCGCGACATTTTTCTCCGCCGATGTAGTCGATTGCCGGTCAACCTTCGTGAAAACCAAAACGAACGGCACACCCGCATTGCCGATCCACTGCACAAACTCCAAATCGATTGACTGCGGCGGCACGTTCGAGTCGATCAGCACAAACGTACAGCGCAGGTTCTCACGCTGCTCCAGATAGTCCGCCACCGCGTCATTGAAACCCGTCCGCTGCACCTGCGTCGTCTTCGCAAAACCATAACCAGGCAAATCCACCAAGCACCAGTTGGTGTTGATAATAAAATAATTGATCAACCGCGTCTTGCCCGGCTCGCCCGAAACCTTTGCCAGCCCCCGACGCTCCACGAGCATGTTGATGAGCGATGACTTTCCCACATTGGAACGCCCGATGAATGCAAACTCCGGCCGGTTCCATTGAGGACAGCCCTTCACATCGGGTGTGCTGCGGTCGAATTCTGCCGAGATGATTTTCATGCGTCAGATTGACGTGCCAGCAACGCGCCCGCAGCGCAAGGTAACACAGCGCCCCGTCGCCGCCCGTTTGCGCCCAGCCGTAGCGCGCAGCGAAAAACCGCGAGTGAACGCACACCGAGACTCATTTCTAGACCTGCAGTCTGTCCTTTCGCGTTTAAAGCCCGGCGCGACTCCCTTCCACCTGATGATCTTCGTGCCCTTCGCGATCTTCTGTTAAAAAAATCCGGCCAGAACTATTAAACAGAAACCAACAAAGGCGTTTCCGACCTTAGTCACCATGAGCGCAAATTAGCGGAAAAATTCATCTTTCCCACTTCAGAACTTCACGTGCTCCAACGTCGCTTCATGCAGCACATCGGGCATGGTCCAGAAATGAGCGTCACACGACGTGAGTCGAAAGACCTCCAGAAATTGTTCGACCGGCTTGCCAGTAAACTGCTCGAGGAAGGCGCGATCGTGCACCGCTCGGGCTTGAAGCCCAGGTTCCTTGACCAACTCCATCAAGCCGGTGACCCGCAGTTGCCGAACCATCAACATATCTGGGGGATGGTTAAAGAAACAAAGCTCTGCCTTCGGATTCATCTTCAACTGCGCGCTCATCTTTTTCGGCGACATCAGGATGAAATAAAATCCCGTGAGATCAGCCTGCCACAAAAGGACGTTTCTGACCCGGGGCTGATCGCCCTCCACCGACGCCAAACAGCAAACAGGGTTTTCCTGCGCGAATTTAATGCAATCTTGGATATTCATATTGGTTTTTAAAAAGTTACTCTGCCACTCACGTCGCCATCGAAAATGTCTGGAAGCCCAGCTTTCGGCATCGCTCCTAGAAACCTTTGAACCACTGATTCTCACTCATGGGGGTGAAACAAAGTAAATGCGACAAAATCCTAAAGCTCCTGCATCAGTGTCATCAAGCGATAATAAGTGGTTAATCCATCTGCTGGATTTAGGTTGATGCATTTCCTGGGTGATCGATTCCGTCGGAGCCCTCACGCGCCACCAGGTAAAGATCCCCGGCGCAAGCTCCCAGGCGTTTGGCCCAGTGCGAACCAGTCAATGCCTCAGAAACTCTGAAACAATGAGCTCTTTTTGAGGATTATATTAACCCTCTTGAACGAAACGGCATCGCCAAAGCGTCGTTCGATCCGGCTCCGACGGCGCGTCGCCCTCCATATTTGCGTCGGCCTCCATTCGTAAAGTGCGCCCTCGATCACCAAACACCGCGAATGAGCGCGAAGGTTCGGCTTTGTGGTCTTTGCGTCCGGGGTTTTTTATTTCGCGTCCTTTGCGCTAAAAAGGATCGAGGATAGTAGATCGAAGGACACTACCGCTGAGAATTGAAAGGCAGGGTGTTGGCGCCGCTGCGATTACAGTTTGCGGAAGACGAGCGACGAATTCTGACCGCCGAAGCCGAGGTTGTTGCTCATCACGGCCGTGAGTTTCGCGGGACGCGCCGTGTGAGGCACGTAGTCGAGATCACAGTCAGGATCTGGTTCAACGAGGTTGATCGTTGGAGCCATGATTTGGTTTTCGAGCGATTTCACGCAGACGATCGCTTCGACGCCACCGGCCGCTCCGAGGAGATGGCCGGTCATGGACTTCGTCGAGCTGACCGCGAGTTTGCGCGCGTGGTCACCGAAGACTTTCTTGATCGCGGCGGTTTCGAACTTGTCGTTGTACGGCGTGGACGTGCCGTGGGCGTTGATGTAGTCGATCTCCTCGGGCGCGACTCGTGCGCACTTGAGCGCACTGCGCATCGAAAGCGCCAGGCCTTTGCCTTCGGGATCGGGCTGAGTGATGTGAAATGCGTCACAGCTCGCACCATAACCAACCACTTCGCAGTAAATCTTCGCACCGCGTTTTTGTGCGTGTTCAAGCGATTCGAGTACCAAGATGCCCGCGCCTTCGCCCATGATGAAACCGTCGCGGCCGAGATCGAAGGGGCGGCTGGCGTGTTTCGGGTCGTCGTTGCGCGTGCTCATCGCCTTCATCGAACAGAAGCTCGCGTAGGCAAAGGGCGTGACGGCGGCTTCGGCGCCACCGGCAATCATGATGTCGGCATCGCCGCGGCGGATAACGTGCATCGCTTCGCCGAGGGCGTGCGTGGCGGTCGCGCAGGCAGAGACAATTCCGAAATTCGGGCCGCGGGCGCCGAGTTCGATCGCGACGAGACCGCTGCAAATGTTGCCGATCAACGAGGGAATCGTGAAGGGCGAAACTTTACGCGGACCTTTGTCGAAGAGGTTCTTCAACTGGTTCTCATAGGTAAGCATGCCGCCGATACCCGAACCGATGATCACGCCTACGCGGTCGCCGTCTTCCTTGCCCATATCGAGGCCGCTGTCCTTGAAGGCTTGCTTAGCGGCGATGAAGCCGAACTGCGTGTAGCGGTCGTTGCGACGCACTTCTTTCGGATCCATGTGTTGTTCCGGCTGCCAGTCGCGCACTTCGGCACCGATCTGACAGGCGAAATTCGTCGTGTCAAAATGCGTGACGCGATCGATGCCACATTGGCCGGCGAGGATGTTTTTCCAGAACGTGTCAACATCATGGCCGATCGAGGCGATAGCACCTAGACCAGTCACGACGACACGTTGCGAGGGAGGGAGCGTGGAATCCATACGTTCTAAAATGGTAGATAATTTTTCGGGCGTAAGCGAAGCACACAATTTAGAAACACGCGGGGCTAATAGGCCCTGACTTAATTTCTAACGGACGAGAGGTGGTGCGCGGGGTGCGTTATTCGACGCCTAAAAACAAAAAAAGCGTTCCACCGGACAGTCTCGTTAAGGCGAGGCTCGGTAGAACGCTGAAAATTTTTGGGCTGCTTATTTAGCGGCGGCCTTGGAGTTAATATAGTCGATCACTTGGCCGACCGTCTGGAGTTTCTCAGCGTCAGATTCCGGGATTTCGCCCTTAATCTCGTCCTTGAATTCTTCTTCGAAGGCCATGATCAGCTCGACGGTGTCGAGCGAGTCAGCGCCGAGATCGTCGAGGAACGAAGCCTGGGGGGTAATCTGTTCTTCGTTAACGTTAAGTTGGTTAACGATGATCTCTTTGACGCGTTGTTCGATGGTTTTTTGGTCTGCCATGATAGTTGTTTTCTGGGGTTGAAAGGGTCACATCGTCATCCCGCCGTCAACGGTAAAAACTTGTCCTGTGATATAGTTTGCCTCTTCGCTGCACAAAAAGGCGACGGCAGCAGCAATATCAGCGGGTTCACCGAAGCGTTGCATGGGGATGACACTGGCAGCGGCTTTTTGCACTTCTTCACTGAGGCCGGAGGTCATGTCGGTCTTAATAAAGCCGGGAGCGACGACGTTGGCGGTGACACAGCGTTTGGCGAATTCTTTGGCGATGGCCTTCGTGAAAGCGATCATGCCGCCCTTGGCAGCGGCGTAGTTGGCCTGACCGGCGTTGCCGACGATGCCGACAACGGAGGCGATGTTGACGATGCGTCCGTAGCGAGCGCGGCACATGGGCCAGCCGATGGCTTTGCTCCAATGAAACGCGCTGGTGAGATTCGTTTGGATCACGGCGTTCCAGTCATCCTCGGACATGCGGGCGAGCAGGCCGTCGCGAGTGATGCCGGCGTTGTTCACGAGAATGTCGATTTTGCCGTATTCGGCGAGCAGCGCGGCGGCTGCGACCGTCACAGCGGCACCGTCGGAAACGTCGACGGCCAAGGCTTTGGCTTTGCCACCGGCAGCCGTGATGGCGGCGGCCACCGCTCCGCAACTTTCGGCGGATTTCGAAACGCAGATGACGTTGACGCCATTCTTGGCGAGAAGCTCGGCGATGGCTTTGCCGATGCCACGACCGGCGCCCGTGACCAAGGCGGTGCGATTATTAAATGTCATAAGGCCGCAAGGTTGGGCGAAGCGGCCGAGGTGGGGCGAGAAGAAAAATATTGAACGCGTTGAACCGGAAAGGGCCGGAACCTGCCACGATCGCTTCAGTACACGTCGCGCTGGTAACGTTTTTCTTTCTTCATCTGTTTCACGTAATCGACAGCCTGCTCAGGCGTCAGGCCGCCCTGCGTGGCAACGATTTCGTGCAGCGCGGCATCGACGTCCTTCGCCATGCGTTTGGCGTCGCCGCAGACATAAAAATACGCCCCCGCACGCAGCCAGGCCCAGAGTTCGGCGGCACTCGCGAGCATTTTATCCTGAACGTAGATTTTCTCCTCCTGATCGCGCGACCACGCCGTATCGAGCCGGGCGAGACCGCCCCGAACCAGTTGCTCGCTCCATTCTTCCTCGTACAAAAAATCGTTGGCCCGCTGCTGGTCGCCGAAGAATAACCAATTGCGACCGCTAGCACCTGAAGCGACTCGGTCCTGCACGAACGCCCGGAACGGCGCGATGCCCGTGCCGGGACCGACCATAATGGCGTCTTTTGTCAAATCTTCCGGCGGCCCGAAATGCGAATGCGACACAAACACCGGCACCGGCGCCTCACCCACCGGCGCGCGATCCGCCATAAACGTCGTGCACACGCCGAAACGTGGGCGTTGGTTAAGTTCGTAACGCACCACAGCGACCGTGAGATGAATCTCGTTGGGGAATTCGCGCGGCGACGACGCGATCGAGTAAAGCCGCGGCATGAGCTTGCGCAGGTGGTCAACGAATTCCTGCGGCGTCAGCTTCGCGCTGGGAAACGCGTTCAAGATATCGATGTATTCATTGTGCTCGAGATAACGCGTGAGTTCTTCTTTCGCCTCCGGTGCGAGCAACGCAGCCAGTCGCACCCGCTCCCCAGGTTCGCTCACCTTCAAAAATAGCGTTCCCAAAATCTTCTGCGTCGGTCCGTTCAACGCCAGCCGCGAGTGCAACGCTTCGCGCAGGGCAATCGGTTCGGTCAACTTCAACATCGCTGGCAAAACCGGTTCGTCGCCGATCGCACCCAGACATTGCAAAATCGCCGCCACATCGCCCGGATGATTCGCCGGGTAAACGCCGAGCGAGTCCCCCGCTTTATAATGCAAGCCACTACCGGCCAGATTCACGACGAAGTGCCGCGTTTCCTTCTGAGAACCGGTTTTGCTCAGCAGCCGGTTCTCCGTGATAAGCGCAGGAAACGGGTTGTCCTTGTTGAAAACCGAGGCATCGATAACGGCGGGAATAGACATATATTAGCTTGAGGCTGACAGGCCTGCAACGGCGACGAACCTTGCAGAACGCGCCGCACGAGCTTGCTTCGCCGGGAAAATTAAACCCAACTGAATCGCAAATGACCGATTCGCAACTCGTACGCGTGCAAAAATTCCTGGCCGACTCCGGCCTGTGCTCGCGTCGTGCCGCCGAGGCACTGATCACCGAGGGCGAAGTTTGGGTAAACGCCGAACGCGCCACACCCGGTCAAAAAATCACGCCCGGCGTCGATAAAGTCACCGTTCGCGGCAAACCCGTCCGCGCCGAAGCCCAAGCCCGCATCACCCTGGCGATGCACAAACCGCGCGGCCTCGTTTGCACCAACGACGACCCGTTCAACGCCGAAACAATCTTCACCGTCCTTCCGCGCGATTTCGCCCGCTACCGCTTTTTCTGCGCCGGCCGTCTCGATAAAGACAGCGAAGGCCTCGTCATCCTCACGACCGACGGCGACCTCGCTCACCGGCTCATGCACCCGAGCAACCTGGTGGTAAAACGCTACCTCGTGACCCTCAAAAAACCATTTCCCTCCAGCAAGAAAAAGCTTCTCATGAGCGGCATCGTGATCGAGGGAGAACGTCTAAAAGTCGAAAAGGCCACCCTGCTCAACCCGCGCGTTGATGGTTCGGCCACCTCGCTCGATGTTCAAATGCACCACGGGAAAAAGCGTGAGATCCGCCAACTTTTCACTACGCTCGGCCATGACGTTAAACGCCTCAAACGCTACCAGATTGGGGCTTTTGCTCTGAAAGGAATTCCTTTGCGGGCCGTCAAACAACTTTCTAACAAAGAAATCACACTCCTTTTCAAAACACCTCGCCCTCGTGACGGAACTGATGAAAAACCTGCTGAACTCCATGAAGATTAAAACGAGCCTGCTCCTCGCACTCCTCGCCGCATCCAGCCTCTCCGCCGCTCCGCTGTCCAAGACCACGGCGGTTCACGCGCAGCCGAACCCTTCCACACCGGCCATCGCCGTCCTCAACGCCGGCACCGAACCCGTCCCAGCCAGTGGCCTCACCGTCGCCGTCCCTTCAGGCTGGACCGCCATCGAACTCGCCGGACCACACGAGGTGTACGTCCAAGGCAAGGACATGATGAAAAGCCTCGATGTAAAAACCGGCGCCAACTTTTACACAGCGCCAAAAATCGACTCTGCCATCCTCACCACCATGGTAAAAGGTGATGTTGCCGAAATCTCCGGCCTCCATGGCCGCTGGCACCAGATCCGCCTCCAGAAAAAAATCATTGGCTACATCGGCGACGACAGCGTCACCTCCTCGCCCGTCGTTTCGCCAGCCGGGTCCACCCGCCCCGCGATCTCCACCGCAGCCGCTCCTGCCGGCGTCAACGCTGCCACCCACAGCGCCTCCCCGGTCCAGATTTACGCCAGCCCCGCCGCACCGGCCGCACCACTCGCTCCCTCCAACACCCTCAACCCGGCCGCCGCCGCTGCCCTCCCCCGCCTCTTCGAAGGCATCTTTGTCCCGGCCAAACGCTTCCTCGCCTACAAACCCTACGAGTATCAGCTCAACGACCGAAGCGGCCAGCGTTACGCCTTCCTCGATTGCAGCCGCATTCCGAAAACCGAACCACTCGACCGCTATTTCGACCGCACCATTACGGTCTATGGCAGCGCCCATGTGATCGAAGGCACGAAGGACCTCGTAATCGAGGCCGACAGCATCCAGCAGCACTGAGCTGCCTGGCGTCTTAGATCTAACGCACGGTTCAGCCCGTGCGTCGCGGCGAGGGAGCGGAATCATCCTCACAGATATTTATTTTTCTCCATGGAACTCATCGACGGCAACAAAATCGCCGCAACGCTCATCGCCGAACTGAAAACCGAGGTCGCCCGGATCATCGGCCGCAAGCCCTGCCTCGCACTCGTCCGCGTTGGCGACGACCCCGCGTCGGTTTCCTACGTCACCAAAAAAGAGAAAACTTCCGCCGAAATCGGCATCACCAGCAACGTCATCCTGCCGCCGGTCACGATCGGCCAAACCGAACTTTTTGCGCTCATTGATCGCCTCAATTCCGATCCCACGGTTGACGGCATTCTCGTCCAATCTCCTCTTCCCAAACACATCGACGAACTCGCCGTATTCCGTCGCGTCGCCCCGGAAAAAGACGTCGACGGTTTCCACACCATCAATCTCGGCAAAGTTGCCCAGGAGGATGAAGCCGGTTTCGTCTCTTGCACGCCCGCCGGCATCATGGAACTCCTCGCCCGCAGCGACGTTGACCTAAAAGGCAAACACGTCGTCGTCCTCGGCCGGAGCCTGATCGTTGGCAAACCTGTCGCCCTGCTCGCCCTTCAGAAAAAAGCCGGCGCCAACGGAACCGTTACCATTTGCCACTCCCAAACGGCCAACCTCCCCGCCATCACCCGTCTGGCCGATGTACTCATCGCCGCCATCGGCCGTCCAGAATTTGTCACCGCCGACATGGTTAAACCCGGCGTTATCGTCATCGACGTCGGTATCAACCGCGTGCCCGATGCCTCCAAAAAATCCGGCTACCGCCTCGTCGGCGACGTCCATTTCCCAACGGTCTCACCGCTCGCCAGAAAGATCACGCCCGTCCCGGGCGGCGTCGGCCCGATGACGGTCGCCATGCTCATGAAAAACACGGTGAAGGCCTTCCGCCTCAACCGCGCCAACGCTTAGGTCTCAAGAAAACTCTTTGTGTGTCGCTTGCGACACCAAGCGCCCCGCACCATCTTAAACCATGCCCTCTCCGAAAATCTTGGTCGTCGACGACCAACCGGTCAACGTCCAGCTCCTAAAGCGAAAGCTGGAACGCGAGGGGATCTTAGTGAACGCCGCCTACACCGGAACTGAAGCACTCGAACTCGTTGCCAAGGACAAACCCGACCTTATTCTCCTCGACGTCATGATGCCGGACATGGACGGCATGGAAGTCTGCCAACGCCTGCAGGAACTCGAAGACACCCGCTCGATCCCCGTCATTTTCATCACGGCGCGCAGTTCAAAGGAAAGTAAACTCGAAGGTCTCGCCGTCGGCGCTGTCGATTACATCACCAAGCCCATCGATCTCGACGAAACACTTGCCCGCGTGCAAACGCAGCTCCGCTTCGTCGCCATCAACCGCGAGATGTTCGACCTCCAGCGCCGCCTGCAGGAAGCCCGCCGCGCGGCCACCATCGGTGCCGTCACTCAAGGCATCGCACACAATCTCAACAATCTCCTCGGCGTCGTCCTCGGCTATCTCGACCTGATCAAATCGAACTACAACAAACCCGAATCGGTAAAAAAGAACGCCGAGAACGTTGAAAATGCCGTCCAACGCATCGCCAACATCATCAAGCAACTCGGCTCGCTCGTGGTGAAGTCACGCATGCCCGTCACCAAGTATGCACTCAGCAAACTGATCCAAGACGGCGTCGCCCGCTACCAATCTGACCACAAGATCATCCAAACCGTTACGGTGGAGAATCCGCTCGGCGACCTCCAAATCGAGACCCACGTTGAAGTCTTTGAAGACGTCCTCGCGAAGACTTTGATCAACGCCTGGGAAAGCTACGGCAAAAAACCCGCCGATCAACGCCCCGTTCTCCTGCGCACCCGCCTGATCGAACTACCCAGTGGCGCCGAAGCGGTCGAGATCCGCATCGAGGACCGTGGCAACGGCATCGACCCCGAATTGCGCGACCATATTTTCGAACCCTTCATCAGCATCAAACAAACCGTCGGAGTCGGAATGGGCCTGACGGTGGCCAGGCACGCCTTTCGCAATCTCGGTGGTGATGTTTCCATGAACGACAACGAAGGCGGCGGCAGCGTCGCGATCCTGGTTCACCCGGTTTTCAAGCGATCAAATAACCCGTCGGACTGAGCGGAATCTCCCGCCCGAACCGGGTGCTATCCGGTTTTTTTGTTAAATGGCAATGGTCATCGGCTGTTGATCGCAAACGATCAAATAATACAGCGCGGCGCTTGGACTGCGAAATACAACCGCAGTCTGGCTAACTACCAAAAACCTCTACAAGGACAAATCGGCCAGTGCTAGCAGTCATGCCGAGCGCTATGGAGTGGACGCTCGCGCGGTAGCGCAAACCGGCACCGGTGGTCAATCTACCTCGTAGCCTTTGCGCTTTTCTGACTTTTCGACATCACCAAACCGCTGGGGATTTGAAAGCTGCAAGATTTGCCCGGAGGCTGGGGCGTGATGCTGGATGATGTCGCGACAGCACTCGCGACCTGCGTGGTCATGCACCTCACCGCGTACGGGTGGCCGGGGTTTCATCGCGTTTGAAAAGACATGGCTGCCGACGCGGTAAAGCGCCAGCCCGATGTGGGAAGACTTTCTAAACGGCATTTTAAAGTTGATCTGCCGTTGCGTGTATACAATTTCGATCTCATGGAGGCTCACTATATTCCGATTCGTAGGCTCTGTGGAACGCGCTTGGTCTGGTCGCTGGGAGTAAGTTTTTTCTTACTAACCTCCCTGCTTTCCGCCGCGCCTAAAGACGACTGGCTGCCAATCATACCGGCTGAGCTGGCGGAGACCCGCTCAACCACCAATCCAGACGTACCGGCTGAGATTCTCTACCGGCGTATCGAAAGCGATCTCCGCGAAGCACCGTTTGGAATGGCGCGGCATGAGTATCTGCGATATAAAATTTATAATCCTGAAAAATCGGATGCCTACACCCGCATCAGCCAGCTTGATTTTTCCGGCCTTCTTCCGGGCGGTTCGGCGACTGATTTTAAAGTTGAGATTCGCGCAAAGCTGACCCTGCCGGATGGGACCACCAAGCTCTTCACGAAGGCGGATATCAAGGAACGATCCCTGCAAAAATCGGCCTCGGACAACAGTCTTTTGAGTCGGATGTTTGGTGATGACAATTCGGTGACTGAAAAATACTTGGCTGTGACAGGAGTCACAGCCGGTTCCATTCTCGAATATCAACTTATAAATGAATACGCTATTTCTATCCCTGATGACATCTTAGAAAAGGCCATAAAATATTATCCGGGAGGGACGACTACCTGCCCTCTCCAAAATCACTATTTGCCGGTGAGGAAGGTGGAGTTTTTTGGGCAATTTCCACTAAGTAAGTACCTTGATGTGCAGTACCATACTTTGAATGATAAATTTGGGAACATCACCCGCAACGTTGATAAGAAGAAAGATATGTTCTGCATCACGGCGACCGATCTGCCGCCGATTAATCAGGAGCCTCTTTCCGGTGCGAGCGGCTATAACACGCTTACCGTGCTCGAGTGTTTGATCAACACCGACATAGTGCGGACAACCCGCTCCTACGCATCACCTAACGTAGTCTGGAATCCTGCCAGGGAAGGTGCGTGGTCAGCGGTTGCGGCACCGGCTTATGCTGAATGGGAGGACTGCAGCGAAGTCACCAGGAAGGTGAAGAAGCTTGCCGAGGAAATTACCAACCAGGCCAAAACGCCAGAAGAGAAAGCGCAGCTTATCCATCGCTACGCACAAAATGCATATCAGGAGTTTCGGCTAAAACCCCGTCCGCAAGGCCGGCAGAAAGAAGGGGTACGAAAGATGGATGACATCATTACGCGCGACAAAAACCCCCAGCTTTCCTTGGGAGCCAACGATTTCCTGTTTTTAGCCAATGCGCTCTATAAAGCGTGTGGGCTGGAATGCCGCGGCATGCTTTTTCATAACCGGTCTCGCTACCCTTTTAATCCTCAGTTGGCTATAAGGACTCTCATGTCTGATTGGGCTGTGGCGGTTAAACTGAATGGGGAGTGGGTGTATTCTATGCCCCAATCGGGGCGACGACTACCGTTTGGATCGCTACCCTGGTATTGCGAACGCACAAAGGGATTGGTTCTCAAGACGGGCCCGCAGGAGCTGATCGACTCTCCTCCGGGTAAGTCAGCGGATGCGCGGATACTGAATTCAGCTGAACTCACCCTCGCGCCTGATGGGACGCTCAGCGGAGAGGCCAAGCGTACCTATCTGGGCCATCACGCGTATGAAATCCACAGTCGAGCCGGAAACAAAAAGGATAAGGTACTGAAACGCTTTTTCCAGCACCTGATTGAGAGTGATTTCAAAGCCGTGATACAAACCGCCACGACAGACGATAGCCACGTGGTCGAAAGAGAGGGGGACGATGTTGCGGCGGCGGACGCCGACTCCCGCCCGACCCGGCACAAACCGAGTGTGATCATCAAGAATGTCTCCGGCCTGTCGTCGGATGGGCCCATTGTGGTGGAATATTCGCTCCTTCTACCCAGCTACGCCCAAATTTTGCCCGACCGGGTTCTCTTTGCTCCTTCTGTATTCCGGAGCACCGATAAGCATCCGTTCACGGCCAGTGAACGTCACAACCCGATCCGTCTGCCCTTTGCTTGGCAGGAAATCGATAAACTCACGCTGACTTATCCGGCGGAATATGTGCTGGAGGCGCTCGATGCCCCGGCATTCCCCTCCTCTGTCCTGCTCCACTACAAAAACAAACTGACCGATGACCCCGCAACCCACACACTGACTTTCCGGCGAGAGTTCGCGTCCGAGCTGATCACCATTCCGGCTGAAAAATATAGCATATTTAAAACGTGGTGTGACGAAGCACAGCGCGCCGATCAGTACCAACTGGTGCTCACGAAAAAAGCGACGCCCTGAAAATTTCCCCATGAAGAAAATATCGTGGTTGATCATAGGTTTACTGGCTGGCCCTTTGTCAGCGGCGTCCTTGCCGGACTGGGCCAAACCCGCGACCACACCTGCGGCACTGGCGTGGAAAAACAAAGCAAGCGTCGTCGAATTGCTGGATGAAACCAGTACAACCTATGTGCGAGCGGATTCTATTCTCAGCACGGAACGATCCGTGCTGCAGGTGAATATACTCCCCGAAGGCTCGGCGCAATCGATGCCGATTTTTCATTATAATTCGGATACGGACAAAATCGTCACTCTTAAGGTGTGGCACCACACACCGGGCGGCAAGACGCGGGCGGTGGACAAGGAGTTTCTCTATGATGTGGCCAGTATGGGCAGCCAGCATTTTTGGCACGCTTATCGGACCGTAGGGTTTGCATACCCAGCGAACATTAAAGCCGGAGATCTCATTGTGTACGAAATCACCTACGAGGAGAGCGCTCATCCCGTTCGCACGCAAGGCTGGGGCAGCGGTGGTCGCCCGCTCTATCAGGGGCGCTTTACCCTGACCCCGGCGGCTGGCAGCAAGCTCCATTGGTACGCGACGAGTCCGCTCTTGCAGTCGCCCACCGTCGACCAAGCTACGGGTACACTTACGTGGACTTTGGAAAAATGCGCGCAGAATACCACCGGTCGGCCCACCGCGTTCTATGCGGAACCCATCAGCCTCTACGTCACCAGTTCCACTCCTGAGATACCCTTTTCAAACTGGACAGAAGTCTCTGATAGCATCGCCAAATTCATGGAGCCCCAGGCTCAGCCCGGCCCTGCGGTAATCGCAAAAGCGCAAGCGGCGATTGCGGGTAAAGTCACGCGGTGGGAAAAAATTCGTGCGTTGGTGGATATGATTCAAACCGAGGTCAGCTACCTCTCGATGACAAAAGGTCCGGATGTACTTGATGGTTATCGCCCACATACCGCCGAGCAGTGCCTGCTCAACCGCTACGGTGATTGCAAGGACAAGGCTACCCTGCTGGTCAGCTTACTCCGGGCCATTGGGGATCAAGGCCATGTGGTTTTATTGTACGCCGGGAACCCGACTCTGGTTTCACCTGAACGACCCCTCGCACGGTTTAACCATGCGATCACGGCAATCCCAGCCGACGACGATACGCCCCCCGGCTGGCCGGTCGCCGTGCATCCTCGTCTTGGCCGGTTCGTCATCGTGGATTCAACTACCAGCGGCAATCCCCTCGGGACACTGCCCTATGGCGATCAATCGGGCTATGGCCTCCTCGTCATGCCCGAGGGAGGCGATCTCATTGCTTTGCCGACCGATGTACCGGGTGGCTTAAATGGAAACAAAACCAAGCTGACTCTCACATTGAGTCCAAGCGGCGTGGGCCAGATTCACTTGGAAGATCAGTTCCAGGGACAAGCTGCGATTCGCTTAAGAAATTTACGCCAGAACCTGGCCCGGCAAGATCTGCAACCGGCCTTGGAGAAGCGGCTCGCTGAATTTGCCCCACGGCTCGAAAAATTTAAATGGACGGAAAATGCGGACGTGGCGAAAAACACCAGCACCCTCACGATCAATTGCCTCGCGCCGAATTACGCAAAAGTTGCGGGCAAAGATCTCGTTTTGATTAACCTGCCCGCGCCGCATTTGCCGCCCCCGCTCGACCCATGGATAACCGACCGCAAAGGCCAAAGTTGGCTTCCCATGGTCGACCTCGACACGGACATCGTCATCAGCTTGCCTCCTAGCCTAAGCCTCTCTGAGCCAATTCCCACTCTTAAACTGCAAGTAAATGAGGTGACAGCCACGCTCCGAGGTGAGCAAATCGGCAACGAAATTCACCTCCACACGACCTACCAGCAACCGGCTGGCTTACGCACCAAGACAGATTACGAAGCGCTGAGGAATCTTGAACAAAAATATCTCCAGGCCATTAAGCGGCCCATGATTCTAAAAGAGCGAGTAGCGCCCAGCGTCACCGTCAGGGATTGAGGCGGAGTAGGTCCGGGTGGGCAGAAAGGATCCGACGGGGTCAAACTTTGCACTTTGCACAAGTTGGGGTCGTTGGACGGGATCGGGTTGTAGGGCAGATCCGACGCGTATCAAGTGGCGACCTCTCGCCGTACACTATCCTCAATCCCGGCTCCGAAGGAGCGTCGCCCTCCAGTCGGGGATGATGAAGCGGGATGATTGAGAATGCTGAACGCTGTAGGATCGGAATCCGAATGGTGAACTTTTAGCGGTGCTGGTTTGCCGATTCCAAGTGGATCCCTCGCGCAACGCTCGGGATGACAGGCGGGTCGGTTCGGGGTGCGGATGCGGCACATCCGCCGAGGACAATGGCGGAGCATTGTCCCTACCTCGGATGGTTCGTTCCAGCGTTCCTGAGTTCCACATTGGTATTCTGTCTTGGTTCGTGGGTATAAAAAAGCCCGCACCTTTTTGGTGCGGGCCTGAAGTTCGGCACGGACGAAGCCGCGCGAAGACGCGGACTTCGGTTGAGGCGGTATTATACGGTTGCCGACCGAAAACTTTTGAAAGCGGGCAAAAACAACATAATGCAAAGCACCATGATCAACATTCCAGCGGTCGAAGCACCATCGGGAACCGTCAAATAGCCCTTAATTTCTCCGCCAGGATAAGCGGTGGTATGTATATTAAAATAGGCTTTGCCCGACAGCATATACGACAATAACGCCGCCTCGGCAGATGCCGCCGTACCGCCATTGGCAGTCACAAACCCTGCCGTATAATTCGCGGTATCGAGCAAAGAATAGGAGGCTCCGGTATAAGAACCGGATGTCGTGAGCGTCGGGAAGCCGGTAAAAGTGCCCGGCTGCGTTGCAACTCCCCACGTGCCAGAGAAAGGCGTGGCCGTCGAGATCTGGGCTGCTGACGCTGGCGCATGCAGATGTGCCACTGTCGTGGTTCCTGTGAGGTCCGCCCAGGTTAAGTTCACCTGCAAGGTGTGCAAAACATCATCGTAATAGACATTCCCGGTTCCAGTGCCGATCGAGGCATTCGCGGGAATCTCGTTCGAACCCGATAGGATGGTTGAAAAATGAATGGTCGCACCGTGAGCGAATCCGCTGAGAATCAGAAACGTGCACAGGGCCGCGAGTTTGAATGGGAGGGTTTTCATGGGAGGATTGGGTTTTTTAGCAGTTTTTGTTATGCTGCATATAAGATGCCATGATTCATATTCCTCACCTTTTATCCCATTAATAGCTTTATAAAATGGAGTTACGATATTATGGCTTCCCATTGCGGAGGGTGGATTTCCAAGTTGCAGTGTAAAGACTGCTTACGGTGCAAGGCCTGCCACCCCATTCCCGGTAAAGACCTAAAAACACAGACCGTTGACTAGAAATAGGTTGAACGTAGCGCTTATGGACTTCGCCGGAGTGTACCGATTTCCGACATTTTAGGATGTAGCGGAGACTGTCGCAGTCCCTGTCCGGCGTTGGCGGAACGTCCCGTTTCTTTGTTAACGCTGGATCCATCGTAAGCGGCCTGCCGGGCGCACCACAAAAAAAGCGCCGGGCCGCTTAAGGCCCGGCGCTCTGAGGGAGAAGGATGAAAACGAACGATTCCGAATGGTTTGGCTTTGTTACTTGGACCTTGCCACTTGGAATTTCTTCAAAAGGGACAGGTCGAAAAGGATTGGACACCGGTCTGTACCACCTTGCACTTGGCTCAGTACCTATGAGCGGCGAGTGTTTGCTTTGTTGTTTGGGCGGCGTTTGGTCGCGCCGTTTTCAGTTGGTGTAGGAAGAAGGAGTAGGCAGACATCAGGGGATTCATTGCAGGATAAGAATTGTAAATGGAATTGGTTAGTAATCCTAATGGTGGCGGTTTGAATCAGGAGTGGCGCATAATTAAAACTAAAAGGAGCATCCATGAGTAGAATACTGAGACTGATGGTGGTGTTGATCGGCGTTGTCTGCGGGCAACTCCTATTGGGGAAAGTTACAAATGTTGGCATCATTGCTGGCGAGGGGGTGATCAAGCGCGCAGAGGTTGACTACTCGGCGTTTGCCGATGGCTACGCGACGCAGGGAATGCAACAGTGGTGTTGGGCGGCATCGATCTCCAATATCTTTGCCTATTATGGGCACCCCGTGTCGCAGGATCGCATTGTTACGGCTGTCTACGGACGCGTTGTAAATTTGCCGGCGATGTCCGGTGCGATGATCGCCCGGCAAGTGAACCGGGTTTGGATTGATGATGATGGGCGGCGATTTCGCGCGAGGTTGACGGCAGCCTACGACGCCGATGCAGGGGTTGTGGCAATCACCAATGATTACATGATCAGAGAGCTGTGCAGAGACCGGCCGTTGATTATTTGTAATCGCAGCCACTGCATGGTGCTGACTGTCGTTGACTACACGCAAATACGTCTCGTGGCAGCGGGGGTCTTTGACCCTTGGCCATCTTCCGGGCCGAGAGGGCTCAGTGCTCCGGAAATGACGACTGTACATGAAGGCGGGCAATTACGTTTCTTGGCTGCCCTAACGGTCACTGATCTGCACTAACGAAACCGTAGGTGCGAGCAGTCGACGGTTCAGGCGGTGGAGCACGCAGATCCTTGTGGGCTGGTTCGGGAGCGTGGCTAATGGAGAAAGTCTTTCCCATGGATTGCGCAGATGCACACGGATGGGAAAAAGGCAGACGGGCAGGTGTCGGAGGGCGGAGTCGGAGGTTTAACCACTTATGTTCTGCCCGTTCGTACCGGTCCTCACGCCGCAGAAAGCTTTTCTGTCCGCGTGTCACAAGCAGACGTCAGTTTTCGCTTGATCGTTCCAAGTATCTTTTCGGCGAGAATTGGGCTCACGCTGTTCCCAATCTGTCGAAAACTGTGCCATTTCGTTCGATCAAAGCGGAACCAATCGGGAAACCCCTGCAAGCGCGCTGCCTCCCTAGGCGTCACAACCCGGGGCTCTGATGGGTGTATCGGGCGAACGGCTTGGTAGCTGCCTCGACTGCTATCGGTTCCCGCTCGAAGAGTCGGACAGAATCCTTCCGGATCGAGGCGGACACCCCGGGACACTTCATCGGTTTCGCCGGCCTCGAGGGCCGCAAACCGTTGAATCGTTTTCTTTTCATGAAGCGTGGCGATACAGCCTGAGGTTTTTCGTTCATTCTGCCAAATTCGAAGCGTCTCAGCGTGGCCGACCCCATCAGGAATCATCCCATGGAGTCGTGTTCCGTAGTCACCTTCAATATCGTAACGGACTTTTCGCCATCCATTGTCGTCGCTGTTCCAGCTATCTCTTATGGTTGTCGGCAATCCCGCTAACGCTGAGCCTACCGTAACTTTTGTAACCGTTTTTTCGGTAAGGAAGTCGTCTATTCGAATTTGCGAAAAAGCATCTGGACGATAGCCAAAAAACAACACCCGCGTCCGCGTCGTAGGTGCACCAAAATCAGCTGCGCAAACGCTGAATGGTTCGAGCATAACATATTCTGAAAGATCCATCATCGCCTCGTCGCGGATTTCACTATAACTTTCGTTCATTATTCCTGGGACATTTTCTGCGAGAAAGAATTGCGGCTTAGTGTCGCGCACGAGGTCAAAAAACTTCTTGAATAGACCATTTCGCTTATCGCCAACGTCCCGCCTGCCGATGGTGCTAAATCCTTGGCATGGCGGACCGCCAATTAAGCCACAGAGTTCACCCGTGCGAATTCCTGCCTGCGACAACATCTGAGCGCCTGTAAGTCCTGTAATATCTGAACGAGAGTGAGTAGATCCTGGAAAGTTTAGTGAATGGGCCGCGAAAGCTTGAGGGTCCTTTTCGACAGCCAAGCGTAATTTGAATCCGGCTCTTGCCGCGCCAAGCGAAAGACCGCCAACACCAGCAAACAAATCAATTACATGATGATCGATGTGGTCAGGTTTTTTTGGCATGTTGGTAGGTTGGTAGGTTGAAAGACCCCAGAATCGAGTCGATCGAGAAATGAA
The DNA here is from genome assembly GCA_031404135.1 of Verrucomicrobiota bacterium. Classification (GTDB taxonomy): domain Bacteria; phylum Verrucomicrobiota; class Verrucomicrobiia; order Opitutales; family Opitutaceae; genus JADKHC01. The sequence goes on from JANNHA010000032.1 coordinate 41,261, forward strand.
ATTAAACCTCAACTTCCGAAAACGTAGGGAAATACCGATAAATACGTTTGTATTTTCGTCGATCATCCTGAGGTATCCATGATGGATTCTTACCCGAGATGCCAAAACGAGGGAGAAGCGAATCTAGATAACGCAGCTCCCGGATAGTAAGTACTGGAGTCTCAATCTCAAATGGATGCTCATTATTCCGCAAGAACGGTAGATCATGAAAGTGTTTCAATGTTAATACCTTGGTGTCTAGTGGATTTAAGAAAATGCCGCCGACAGTCATCATTCGTGAGCCGTCGCGATAGTTGAAGTTGAATAGCTGGAGGAATTTGAGCTTCTCGTCGGATGCGAGTGGTGCGTTGCGATCATTCAGTGTTTTTTGAATGGTGTCCGAGAAAATATCTCTGCAGACTTTTGCATATCCCCAACCGCTGAGATCGGTTGGTTGAAGGCCCGGCCGTAAGGCGGTCTTGCCAATACTTGATGTCAGTTTTTCGAGCCGCCGCTTGGGAGCATCTGGGCCAGAGTCGCCCGTATCCGCGTTAAACGTTGCAATTAATACCCCGCCTGATCTGGAGACAGCAGTGACAAATGCGACATCATTGAGATAAGCGGTCGCAATATGCTTATCATAGTCGAGCCAAACAATGCTCCGTCGCCGATTCCAGTCCAAGATCGGCAATATAGAATGAGACTCACCCCATTGCATTTTAATGCATGAATGAGGCCTATTGTATTCTATGCGTCGCTGAGCATCGGTTTCTTTCTCGATACTAATCATATCTGCAATACCGAGGCGCTGATGGAAAAGCGCGAAGTCATAAAAACCAATCGCTCCAAATCCGATATATCGATATTTATTGAGTCGCTCGATAACTGATAGGCGGGCAAGAGCGTCACATATCATCTTGCGTTCGACATTTTTCGCGGGCCGCAATGCGTAGTCGAAACGTTCAAAAGTTGGTCGATTCATTTTTTGATCTCGGCATTATAGTAGTAGGCGAACGTTTTTTCGCCCACATCTTTGAACGAAGTCGCCTTGATGGCTTTTTTTACCTCTAGCACTTTCGATAGCAATTCATCGTACTGAATGCGCTGGTAAGCCGGGCCAGTCCTTTGAGGGTTGGGATTTGTTTTGGGCATCACGAATGCACTTCGCGACTTGATACCTTCCAACACTTCCACGGTTGACCCATCGAGTAGGATTTGCAGGGGGCCAGTGTCGCCACTTTCTCGCATGTTTTCCTTCTCGTCTTTGAGTTTGTTGCAGAAATCGACCACCGGTCTCATTAGGCGCATCATCTCTAAACGAACCGCTCTATATATCGCTGATTCAGGATTGATGCCTGTTTTGGTTGTGTTCCAGGGCAGGAGCGCGGCGTCTTCACTATCAAAATAGGCGTAGCCACGAACGAGATTAAATTGACCATGAAAACCTGGCATTGAGATGCCAGATTCAACGGAGCCCCAACCAGTGGTCTCCGATTTTTCACCATTTAGAATTAGGCGACCATTACAATACACGTGCCAACCTGCCGCTGCCACGTCTTCGCTCGGTCCCAAACCACAATAAAGGACTACATCCACACTCCCGCCTTCCTGCAATTTGTAGCGTTTTTCCAGATGTGCGGGAGCAAGTTTTGTATTCGACAATAATTTGACCGGATTTGAGTCAACGGGAATCCCGTTGATCGAAATCTTGAGTTTGTTTTCTATCGCTTCGCTAAGCCGTTTCTGTAGCTCATCAGCCAGTTCCGAAGCAAAGGGCTGCCTGGAAAAAGTTTCTTCCGCCTCTTTGAGTAGTTTGCTAATTGTTACTTTTGTACCGGCCTTCTCGATCGGATTTTTTTGTTTCTCTTTGCGTTCGGAAAACTGGAATTCCCATTTCTCGATGCTTGCCCATGCATCCACATCAGCCGAGACCTTAAAACAATCATTGGTAGTCATGGATTCGACCGAGAATTGTCGACCGAGCTTAAAGATGGCTCGCTTCATTCCGACGCCGAATCTGCCGATCGAGTGTTTGGTAGTGGGTGCATCGTTCGGTCGACCAAAACGAAAAGCATATTTTTCGGCCACTTCTAGTGGGATTCCGCCACAGTTATCTTTGACCGAAAAGTCGTCTTTTGAAAAAACGATTTTTACGAATAGACCGTCAAAACTTTTGTTGGGTCTTAAACGGCGAGCACCATCGACGCAATTGTCGATCAGGTCGAGAATCGCCGCTGACAATTTAATGTCGCGCGTGAGCATGTCGATAAACAGTTCCTTAGTTGGACGGGCATCGATAGTTTGCATTGGTAATATGGCCTTTTCGCGGGAATTCAGTCGGGCGGTTTGCTACGTGAGCCAGATGAGGGTGTACTACAAGTGAACATTGCGTTGAGATTTGCAATGAGATCTAGGTAACCGAACCTGTCTGTGGGTTGCGAAGGATCATAAATGGACGGGCTTTGCGCATTGCACTCGGCCTGTTGTCTTCCGCAGCGGCAAGCTCAGGGCCTCGAGCGTGTCGAGGGAGAGCATTGGTCCCTGCCTCGGCTACGAAAGGCTAAATGATCAGGGGCCGTAGGCACAAAAAAGCGCCGGTCGGTTTTAAGGCCCGGCACTCTGATCGAGAACGAAAAAGATATGGAGGACAGATTCGAAGCGGCGCGCACAGCGGTCACGCCCTACCGGAAAATTTACCGATACTCTTCGTTCGTGATCGCGTTGATGATTTTGAAGTTCTCGACGTGGTAGTTGAGGTCGGCGCGGAAGGCTAACTTCACTCCGAATAACTTTTCCATGCGCACCAGGAGCTCGGCGTCTTCGCTGCGAAGGCGATCAAGGATCGAGGGGTGAACCAACACGCGGAGGGAATATTCCTTGCCGTCGTTGCGCATCTGCAGGCGGCGGACGACCGAGGACAACTTGCGTTGCAACTCGACCGACATCGTGGTTGCGGATTTCACAATGCCACGTCCACGGCAGTACGGGCAATCGGTGTACAAGTTGCTCGAGAGCGACTCCTGCTGGCGCTGGCGCGTCATCTGCATAATGCCGAGCTGCGAAATCGGGAGGATGTGGTTCTTAGCTTTGTCTTCGGACATGGCTTGAACCATTTTCTCGTATACGGCGTTGCGGTGGCGGCGCTCTTTCATGTCGATAAAGTCCATGATAATGAGGCCACCGAGATTGCGCAGGCGGATCTGGCGAGCGATTTCCTGAGCGGCTTCGAGATTCACCGCGTAGATGGTGTTCTTCTCGTCGCCGCCGCGGTTCTTGTGGGAGCCGGTGTTGACGTCGACGGCGATGAGCGCCTCGGTTTCGTCGATGACGATCTCACCGCCAGAGGGAAGCGGGACGCGGCGTTGGAAGGTTTGCTCGATCTGGCGCTCGATGTTGAAGCGTTCGAAGATCGGAATGTTGTCTTTGTAGACGGCGATTTTCGAGGCGGAACGTTTGCTGATCTGGGCAACGAGCCGCTGCGTGCGGGCGTGGTCTTCGGCGTTGTCGATGAGCACGCGGTCAACTTCCTCGGTGAGGAAATCGCGCACGGTGCGTTCGACGAGGTCGGGTTCCTGGTAGAGGCAGGCGGGAGCTTTGTCGGTTTGGAGTTTCTCCTGAATGCGAGTCCAGGTTTTGAGCAGCAGGTGGAGATCGCGGATGAAATAACGCGTCTTCTTGCCTTCGCCGGCGGTGCGCACGATCACGCCCATGCCTTCCGGAATGGTGAGTTCGTTGATCATCTGCTTGAGGCGCTGGCGCTCTTTGTGGTCTTCGATTTTGCGGGAGATGCCGCATTGGTCGGAGAACGGCATGAGCACGAGGTAGCGGCCGGGCAGCGCGAGATTGGTTGTGGTGCGCGGGCCTTTGGTGCCGATCGGACCCTTCGTCACCTGGATGATGATGTCGGTGCCGGGCGGATACATGCCCGGGATGTCCTTGACGGTTGGTTCGGTCGGGCGGGGCGGAGCGTTTTTCTTTTTGTTAACGCGGACGACTTCGACGGACGAGTCGGCGGCGGCGGGGAGCATGTCCCAGTAGTGGAGGAAGGCGTTCTTGTTGTAGCCGATGTCGACGAAGGCGGCTTTGAGGCCGGCATCCAGATTCTTGATACGGCCTTTGTAGATACCGCCAACCATGCGGTTGTCGGACTCGCGTTCGATTTCGAACTTCTCTAGGACGCCATCGACGAGGAGGGCGACGCGTTTTTCGAGCGGCTCGGAATTGATGATGAGCTCGCGGAAGGACGTTTTCTCCTTTTTGAAGATCGAGAGGATCTTCTGGAGCAGGGGGCGTTGTTGAGCCCGGTCTTTAGCGCCGGCTTTTAGTTCGGCGGGGTTGACGGGATCGACGGCGTGGGCCGGCGGAGGATTGATGAGTTCCTCGTCATATTTTTCGGCAAAGTCCTGGGGCGGGACGTCGTTTTCGTTGGGGTTGGGTTGGGATGTATCGCTCATGGCGCGTGTTTTCGTGGGTTTCCACGGGGACCCCGGGCGCTTGGGTTGCGGCGCAGGAAATTCCGGCAGAGCGGTCGATAGCGCGAAGAAGGGATCTCATGAGAAATCCTTCCTGAAGCGATAGACGCTCTGGACCAGTCCTTGCAGCAAGCAGCAACTAAGAACAAAGGAGCCACCGTAGCTGATGAAGGGAAGCGGTATGCCCGTAATGGGCACCATCCCGAATGTCATCGCGATGTTTACAAATACATGCACCGCAAACAGGACTGTCACGCCGATGGCGAGCAGTTTACCGAAGCGATCTCTCGCGAGACCTGCGATGCGAATACCGTTAAACATCACTACTCCAAACAGGCTGAGAACCGTTAAGCTTCCCAAAAAACCTTTCTCCTCGGCTATAACCGAGAAGATAAAATCGTTATGTGCGACCGAGGGCGGCAGGTAGCCGAGCTGAGCTTGGGTGCCCTTGGTCCAACCCTTTCCCGTGAGCCCACCGGAACCGACTGAGATCTGCGACTGGGTGAGGTTCCATGCGTCTTTCGTGCGGGTCGGATCGATGATATCCGGCGCGACGAAGGTGAGGATGCGGTTGCGTTGATAATCGTGGAACGGGATGATCGTCTGTTCCTGATATTTGCCCTTATCCTTGATGTACGAGTAGTTGTGGCTATCCATGAACTGCACGTAGTTGTAACTATCCCACGCCACCACACCGACGACTAAAAGGAACGCGCCTAAGGCTCCCGCGAAGAAACGCGTGGAGAGGCGTGAAACGTAAAGCATGGAAAACACCATCGGTGGGAGCACGATTGCCGACTTGAGGTCCGGCTGCATTAGGATCAACAGCATGGGCAACCCCACCGCAAGTGCCAATTTCCCCAGTACGCCCAAGGACTGCGCTATTGTGCCGACGAGTGATCGTGTGAGGAGGCTGGCGACGATCAAGAGCACGGCGACCTTGGCGGTTTCGGACGGTTGATAGCTGAAAAATCCGAGGTCAATCCAGCGTTGCGCGCCCCAGGCGCTGTTGCCCGAGCTCGGGATCATCAGCACCACGACGAGCGGCACCATGCACGCGAGATAGAACCAATGCGCCATGCTCAGCCAAGCCCGGTAATCAATCAGCGAGATGAACGTGTATAACCCTATTCCCATGACCATGAAGATGATCTGCTTCACCCAAAACGCTTTCAACAGATTAAGGATTCCGCGGAGCACGCCGTCTTTGGTGGTGAATTCAACGTGGCTGGAGAGCTGCGCGCTGAAGATGAACGCCACGCCGATCGAACCTAGGCAGAGGATGGCGACCGGCGTGATCCAGTCGAAACGCCCGTGGGTGTTCCGCTTAAAAATGCTGAGGTAATGGCTTAAGACCGATTCGTTCACGCGCGATGGAGTGACGCAAAACAGGGCGCGGGCGAATGGCAACCGTGGAGCGGAGACGACGGGGAGAAAATCACGGCCTTTCGCTGAACCTCAGTAAGCAGTTAAGGAATCGGCCTTGCATTATCTTCTGACCAGTTCGTCGCCCACGACCTGAAACGTCACGGCACTGCCTTCGGCGATTTCGCCGGCCACGAGCGCGCGGGCGAGTGCTTTTCCATGTACTCCATCCTGCAAACATACGCTAGGCCCAACTATGGCGGGGATCGATCACGTCTATGGAAAATCCTTCGCAAGCTGCGGGCCGATTAAAACCGTCCTAATTGTCATCGGCAAGTTGCCGGGCACTTCGCTCAACCCCTTCAAAGATCCGGTTTCGGACGTACGCCGGGAAATCGGTGGGGACTTCCTTTGCGAGCGCCGCCAATACTTTTGGCGTCCTCGCCACTAGGTCGGCAATGATGGAATTGGCATCACCCAGTCCGGCAAGTTTCGCAACAGCGTCCCAGTGGCGGGGTTTGAGCTCACTGAGTTTCCAGTGAGGGTTTCGGCTGCGTACCGCCATCGCGAGCCTGACTTTTCGTTCATCCAGTTGGTTAGGGCCACTTCCGATAATGGGCCATGCTGAGAGCACATCATAGAACGGCGTGAGCCGGTAGGTGCCGCCTCTCTCATGAAAAAGGGAAAAGTTTTTCGCATGTCCGTCTGTGGCTGCCAGCATCCAGAAAATAATCTGCGCTCGGACAAACGCAGCCTTGTCGACGGCAGAACGGGAGCTGGTATCAAGTACTCGTAGAATTTCGCGCATGCCAGGCCCACCGTCTGACTCATATTTGAGCGAGGAAGGAAAGCCCAGTGCCTGGCAGAAATCCTCCTGCGGCAACCTAGCAATCCAGCCGCCTTCCTGAAGGGCACGATCAAACCGTGTCACTACCAAAACCTTTTGCGCACCAAACTTGGCTATTTTGCTACCGGCTGTATCGAGGCCAAGGCCGTGCATCAAACGCAGGCAGAGCCACTCGTTCTCAATTGAGTCCTTCATGTCAGCCCGCAGGTTGCCAACCATTCCCAGCGGCAGTTTCAAAATATGGGTGGTTGGAGTAGTTCCCCTCGGACGACACCAGCGTCCGCGATGGAACAACAAGGCTGTCTTCTCCTGGGCACCGGCGATTGAAATTCTAAAATCGTCCGCGTCCTCCTGACCAACAATAGGTGAGCCCGAGAGTGCCGCGTTGATTGCCTGCTCGACCTCCCTCTCGGAGAGAGGCTCCGCATTGATCTCATGGATCTTTTCAGGACTTTCTCCTTCGGGGAGCAATTGAACCGCTCCGACGCAATCGCGTCCGGTGGCCGCTAAAAGAGCAAATGCGTCGGCAGATTCAGTGCCGAATTTCGAATGCAGCCTGCGCCGGATGGCAACGCTGTCGGGCAGCAAATTGTCGAAAAAGTTCGCAACCACACGTCCTCGATGGGGCACGTTGCCTGGAACGAACGGCAGGGACAACGAAAGCACCCGGGCAGCAAGGTCGTTTACCCACGCTTCATCATACTGAAAGCTGTCGGCCGCACGACGGGCCTGCGTCCACGCCCCAACCCGCAGACCATTCATCCAAACGACAAGAGTGCCTGACTTGGCTATGCTCACCAGTTGGATTTGACCGTCGATGCGCGGACGGTTTTACGCCTGGCGAGTGGTTTCGCCGGTTTGGCTTGGCTCACGTCAGAAGTCTCCTCGATAACGAACCGAGCACCCAGGGCTGCAACGATGCGGGCGATTTGATCAAAACCGGTCACGCCTGGCGTCGCCTCGATCTTCGCGATCCTTTTTTGATTAACGCCTAATAGCCGACCCAAGTCGTCCTGACTGAGGTGGCGAGTCTGGCGCAGTGCCTTCAGCACCGCTCGAAGCTGAGTGGGTGTGCCTACCTGATAATTCATGCATGAGCAGTACTATCGTAAAGTAGTAATGTCAAGATACTACTCATAGATAGTTTTTGACCATCACTACCTAAACGCAGTCACTTGGGGCTGCGATTGGCAGCGAGCCAGCGTTCGATACGAGTCGCCGTCGCCCATCCCATGGCGAGATCGCGGTAAACCATTTTAAAGCTGTCCTTTAAAAAGGATCCAGGAAACTTCTGCTATGATGCTGCGTCATTCACGCTAATCCCCATTATTCATGAACTGGATCCAACGTATTCTCTCTCGGTCGATCAGGTACCCTCAATCCGTGATCGCCCTTTTCCCGGTACTCGTCAGTGCGGCCATCGCGGCTCCGACCCGACCCAACGTTTTATTCATCATTTCCGATGACTTGCGTAGTGATCTGAGTTGTTACGGATCCTATGTTGAGACCCCGAACCTCGACCGGTTGGCTGGAAGCGGCGTTCGCTTTGCCAACGCTTGGGTTCAGTATCCCCTATGTAACCCATCGCGCACTTCCATGTTAACCGGCCGGTACCCCACGACGACGGGAGCCCTCACCAACCGGAACTACTTTCGTACCTCATATCCCGACCTGGTTACGTTGCCTCAGCTTTTCAAAAACGCGGGCTACGATTCCGTGGGTATTGGCAAAGTGTTCCACGATAGTGCGGATGATCTGCCCTCTTGGACAAACCGGCTCAAAGGGATCCCAGACCCAACCATGCCTGACCGGGGCGGCAAGCCCTACAGCACGATTCACCGCAAACATTCAGACCGTATCATTGTTCTCGAGGGGGATGGTGAAAACTACCCGGACTATAAGATCGCCGATCGAACCATCGACAAGCTGCGCGAGTATGCCAAAAGCCAGAAACCCTTTTTCATGACGTGCGGTTTCCAAAAACCACATTCTCCTCCCGCCGCGCCAAAAAAGTGGTTCGATTCGCTCCCGCTCAACACCATTCCTCTGCCGCCGGATTTCAAGCCAGAGCCAGACGCCACTCCGGAGTTTCCTGCGGCTGCCATTCCCCCCAATGGCGACTTGTTCATCGGCAGGAAAGCGACTGAAACGACTGCCAAAGAGATGATCCAAGCGTATCAAGCTTCCGTCAAATGGGTGGATTGGAACGCCGGGCGGGTTTTGGATGTGCTTCGCGAAACGGGCCTGGATAAGAATACGATCGTGGTTTTCTGGGGCGATCATGGATACCATCTGGGAGAGAAGGGTAAATGGTCCAAACACGGCTCGCTATTTAATATAGGTCTTAGTGTGCCCGTTATCATCGCGGGCCCCGGGATTACGAAAGGGGGAACCAGCCAAAGGCTCGTTCAGACGTTGGATATTTTCCCCACCCTAGCCGAGCTTTGTGCGTTGAAAACCCCCGAGGGCATTGAAGGACGCAGCCTAGTGCCGCTGCTCAAGACGCCGGCGGCGGACTGGCCTCATCCGGCTTATGCGGTTACATATCGTGACGGGAAATTGCACCGAGCAGTCAGAGATGATCGTTTCCTTTACGCTGAATTTGATAACGGACGGGAGGGTGCCATGTTGATCGATCTAAAAAATGACCCGCATGAATTGAAAAACTGTGTCAACCTCGATGAATACAAGGAGGAACTCCTGCGGATGAAGAAACTCCTGAGCTTCTTGCCCACTGAGGCTAAAGTATTGCCAGAGTACTAACAAGCTGGGCACCCTCCAGAACCACCTTCAAGAGGCTGGTTTTGAAGTGGCCCCTGACACGGTCAATTTCTATGGGTTTAATATCAGCTAAAAAACTACCTCAGAATACAAAATGAAAAAATCAGGCTTACTTTTAGCGGCAATCATGGCTGGAATTCTAGTATCACTAGTATCCGCTTTTGGGAAAGAGGGTGCAAATGATGGGAATGCCCAATTCGAGTATTTTAAATACGAAGGCAAAGATGCGTGGTTTGATAAGAAAATCGACCGCACTTCGCAGTACATGAATCCCATCGTGGCAGGCTATTACCCTGACCCTTCAATCTGCAGGAAAGCAGATACGTACTACCTCGTTAACTCGTCATTCGGATACTTCCCCGGCGTTCCCATTTTCACCAGTAAGGACTTGGTGAACTGGACACAGATTGGGCATGTGTTGGACCGACCCTCACAATTTACCTTCAAAAGTAAGAGCATGTCAGAAGGGATTTTTGCGCCCACCATAGAATACAATCCTTATAATGATACCTTTTACATGATTACGACCGATGTAAGAGGGGCTGGAAACTTTTTCGTTAAAACTAAAGACCCGCTTCAAGGTTGGAGTGATCCTATATTGCTGCCTGAGGTGAAACACATCGATCCGTCCTTCTTTTTTGATGAAGACGGTAAAGCGTATATCGTGCACAACGATGAACCTGAAAACGGTCCCGATTGGAACCAGCAACGCACCATCCGTATTCATGAGTTTGATGTAGCGAACGATCGCACGATTGGAAAAAACAAGGAAATCATTCGCGGGGGCGCCAACCCGGCGAGCAAGCCGATTTGGGATGAAGGACCCCATCTTTATAAAATCAACGGATACTATTATTTGATGTGCGCTGAGGGAGGCACTTCATCCGGCCATTCCGAAGTTATTTTCCGGAGCAAGAGCCCGTGGGGGCCCTTTGAAGCAGCCGCCTATAATCCTATTCTTACTCAGCGGAAATTGCCCAAGGAACGGGAAAACAAGGTGGCTTGTGCCGGCCATGCCGACCTGATCCAAACGCCCGAAGGCGAGTGGTGGGCCGTCTTTCTCGCCACGCGACCCTACGGCGACAAGGACGACTTTAATACCGGCCGTGAAACGTTCTTGCTGCCTGTTGAATGGGAAAATGAATTCCCGATTATTTTGAGAAAAGGGGAGCCCGTTCCTATCGTGGTGAATAAGAAAAATCTTCAGCCGAAAGATCATTATCTGAACGGCAATTTTATCTATAACCAACCCTTCAACGACCCTTCACTTGATTATTCCTGGGTCTTCATCCGAAGCCCGGAAGAGAAGTTCTTCTCCATCGAAAACGGCAAGTTGAGAATCAAACCATTACCCATCAGTATCGAAGAGAAAAAATCGCCAGCCGCGGTTGTTCGCCGGCAACAGCACACCTGTTTTTCGGTGGAAACCCAATTGGAGTTTACGCCTAAAACAGAAAATGATTTCGCCGGTTTAACCCTCTTCCAGAATGAGCGATTCCAGTTCTTATATGGGAAGACAATTGTTGATGGGAAACAGAGCCTGGTTCTCTACCGGATAGCCAAAGAAAGGCAGATCCTCGCCACGATACCGCTGGAGGGAGAAGCTACCTTGAATCCGATAAAACTGAAGGTAGAGGGGAAAGCAGGTCATTGTGATTTCATATACAGCCTGAATGGTAAGGATTGGATCACCGCTGTTGAAAAGGCCGATGCTTCGAATTTGAGCACCGAAGTGGCCAGAGGTTTTATAGGAACATGTATCGGCCTATATGCTACATCGAAGCAATCGATTGGGATCGTGCATGAATAATGGCAGGCGCGCGGCACCACTCCGCCATCACACTTTCGCGCAAACTCTCGGGAATCGTGTCGCCTTCTGCCATCACTGCGACGCCGGTGCTACCATCGGGACGGAGACCAGTTCGTCGTTTTGCACGGTGAACGTGATCGTTGCTCCCTCACCAATTTCGCCGGCCACGAGCGCGCGAGCCAGCTTGGTCTCGACGTTGCGCTGGAGAAAACGTTTGAGCGGACGCGCGCCGAACACCGGATCATAGCCCTTCTCTGCGGCCCACTTTTTTGCTTTCTCATCGAGCGTCACCGTGACGCGCCGATCCGCCAGACGCTTGTTCAAATCGGCGACGAGCAGATCCACGATCTGCTCAATTTCTTCGAGCGTGAGCGGCTTGAACAAAATTGTCTCATCGATGCGGTTCAGGAATTCCGGCCGGAATGCGCGGCGCAACTCCGCCATCACACTTTCGTGCACACTCTCGGGAATCGTGTCGCCGGTCACGCCTTCGAGCAGGAAGCGCGAGCCGAGGTTCGACGTCATGATGATGATCGTGTTCTTGAAATCGACCGTGCGGCCCTGCGCATCGGTGATGCGACCGTCGTCGAGGACCTGTAACAGAACGTTGAATACATCCGGGTGCGCTTTCTCGATCTCGTCGAAAAGCAAAACCGCGTACGGCTTGCGCCGCACCGCTTCGGTGAGCTGGCCACCTTCATCGTAGCCGACGTAGCCCGGAGGCGCACCGATCAGGCGAGCGACGCTGTGCTTTTCCATGTACTCCGACATATCGATGCGAACCATCGCCGCTTCGGTGTCAAAGAGCGTTTCGGCGAGGGTCTTGGCTAGTTCGGTTTTTCCGACACCGGTCGGGCCCAGGAAAAGAAAGCTACCCACCGGACGGCGCGGGTCTTTGATTCCGGCGCGGGCCCGCAGGATGGCATCACTGACAAGTTGGACAGCTTCATCCTGGCCGATCACACGATTATGCAACACGTCGCCGAGCCGCAGAAGTTTCGCCTTCTCGCTTTCGATCAGCCGTGTGACGGGCACGCCCGACCATTTGGCCACAACTTCGGCGATTTCCTCGGCGGAAACCTCCTCTTTAAATAGTTGGGTTTTTACCTCGGAGTTTTCGAGTTTCTTTAGCTCGGCTTCCAACTGCGGGATCTTTCCGTGGCGAAGCTCGGCGAGCTTGCTAAGGTCGTAGGCACGCTCGGCCTTTTCCATTTCGAGACGCGTCACCTCGAGTTCCTCTCGAACCTTTCGCACGCGGCCGACGGCGGCTTTTTCTTTTTCCCACTTTGATTTGAGCGCAGCGGCCTGGCCACGCGTATCCGTTAGCTCACTACGCAACGACGACAGGCGCCGTTTCGACGCTTCGTCTTTTTCCAGTTTCAATGCGGCTTCTTCGATTTCGAGTTGGAGCACGCGACGCTGTAATGCATCAAGCTCCTGCGGCGAAGAATCCATTTCAGTGCGAATCATCGCACAGGCTTCGTCCATGAGATCGATTGCCTTGTCGGGCAGAAAACGGTCGGAAATGTAGCGATTCGAAAGCGTGACAGCACTTACGAGCGCGTTGTCCTGAATGCGCACGCCGTGATGGAGTTCGAAGCGCTCCTTCAAGCCGCGCAGAATCGAAATCGCATCCTCGACGTTCGGCGGTTCGACCAACACGGGCTGGAAACGACGTTCGAGCGCGGCATCTTTTTCGATGTGTTTGCGATATTCGTCGAGCGTGGTGGCACCGATACAGTGCAACTCGCCACGCGCAAGCATGGGTTTGAGCATGTTGCCCGCATCCATCGAGCCCTCGGCTTTGCCAGCGCCAACGATGGTGTGTAGTTCGTCAATGAAGAGCAGGATGCGGCCGTCGCTATCTTTGATTTCCTTGAGCACGGCCTTGAGGCGTTCTTCGAACTCGCCACGGAATTTGGCACCGGCAACCAACGAACCCATGTCTAGGGCAAAAATAGTTTTGTCTTTCAAGCCCTCGGGCACGTCGCCACGCAAAATGCGTTGAGCGAGGCCTTCGACGATGGCGGTTTTGCCGACGCCGGGCTCGCCGATCAGTACGGGATTGTTTTTCGTTTTGCGCGAAAGGATGCGGATCGTGCGGCGGATTTCGTCATCACGGCCGATGACCGGATCCATCTTCCCCTTTCTGGCAAGCGCCACGAGATCGATGCCGTATTTTTCGAGCGCCTGGTAAGTTGCCTCAGGGTTGTCGGTGGTGACGCGTTGGCTACCACGCAGCTCGCGGAGTACTTTCAACGTTTTCGCGCGGTCGAGGCCGAAGCTTTTGAAGATTTTAGCGAGCGCTTCCGGTTTGCCGACCTCGATCAAGCCGAGGAAAAGATGTTCAACGCTGACAAACTCGTCTTTGAGTTTCGCCGCTTCGTCCTCGGCGCGCGTAAGCACTTCGTTGACGTGTTGCGTGACGTAGATTTTGGAGACGTCGACGCTGCCCGAAACGCGCGGGAGCCGGTCGAGTTCGCGTTCGATCACCAGCACCAACGCACTCGTGGTCAGCCCGAGCTTGTCGACGAGCGCTGTCACGAGGCCGTTTTCCTGCGTGAGCAAGGCGTGCAGAACGTGCCACGTTTCCACCTCGTTGTGTTGGCGGCGACGCGCTTCGTTTTGCGCATCGGTGATCGCCTGACGTGACATGACGGTGAGTTTTTGCGGGTCCATGGTCCCGATCACCGTGCATGAGCCGTTCCATGTGATCGGGCTCGGTTTACCATCGAAGGTAAACCAACGGCCTACGAAAGGAGCGACACACTAGGACAGCGCGTGTCGCTGCGTTGAGCCAACGCGTCGCAGGTGCGCTAACGGAAAGTCCTATTTCTTGGCGCGAGACGCTGCGGCTTTGGCGGCAACTTTGGCTCTAGCCTTTGGCTTGGCTGCGGGCTTGGCCTTGCTTTTCGCTTTGGGTTTGGCCGCGAGGGACACCTTGGCCTTCGTGACTTTTTTCACCTTGGCCTTGGTTTTGGCTGGTGCTTTAGCTTTCGGCTTCGCGACGATCGAAACCGGAACGGGTGCCGTGGTGAGCGAGAGCACTTCGGCATCCTTCCACAACGTATCCAGCGCGTACTTGCGGCGGTTTTCAGGAGTGAAAACATGCACCATGATGTCGAACGCATCGACCACGGTCCAGCCGCTGCCAAATTCGGTATCCATTCCCAAGATACGCACGCCGGCGGAATCGATCACCTTCTCGATTTCGACCCGCAAGGCGCGCAAATGCGGTTCCGAGTTGCCGGTTGCGAGGACAAGAAAATCCGTGATGGAGGACTGGGCGTGAACGCCGAGCACCTTGATGTCGTCAGCTTTTTTTTCTTCGAGAGCTTGGCAAATTTGCTTCAGCAAAGGCGGTATTTCGGATTTCGGCGTTTTCGATTTCATGCAGTTTCAGCGATATAGATGCTTTTCTTCGATCTGCACAATCGCCTTGTGTGGGACAAAGTAGTCGAGCGACAGGCCGCGGCGCACGCGTTCACGCAGTTCAGTGGAGCTGATTTCAACCAGATGTCCGTCACAACGATGGAGTTTCAGGCCCGGAATTTCAGGCGTGGCCTTGACGGTATGGCCCGGGCGTTCGAGGAAAATAAAATCGATCAGGCGGGCCAGTTCTTCGATTTCGCGCCAGAGATGCAGCTTGGGCAACTGGTCGCCGCCGATGATCCAGTAGAGCTGATCGTTGGGGAATTCCGCGCGAAAATGCCGGACGGAATCAATGGTGTAACTCGTGCCGCCTTTACGTAGTTCGAAATCGGAGACCTCAAAACGCCGGTCCCACTCAACCGCCGCGCGCGCCATCGCCAGCCGGTCCTCGTTGGAGGATTGCACCTCGTTCGTTTTCAAGGGAGCTTGCGCAGCGGGCACGAGAAACAACCGGTCCAGCTGGAATTGCTCAAACGCATCCTGAGCGGCGATGAGGTGGCCAAAATGAATAGGGTCGAAACTGCCCCCAAGAAAACCGATCTTCACAGACGGCACCGTTGGCGGACCCGTTCAGACCCGCAAGGTAGTTTTCAGGTTCTTCGCTGTTCCGATGGATACATGGCCAAAAGGAATAACAGATATGACAAGCGGGATTTGACCTGCTGAATTTCTACTGGATGTCGGGCGAGAGCGCACTTCCCGCGTGCTGCTGACATTGCGGACATTCCTGCTCGCATTTCCCGACATCACACTGTTATTGAATCCGCTTCGCACGCCCGGGTGGCGAAATGGTATACGCTTCTGACTTAAAATCAGATTTCCGAAAGGAAGTGCCGGTTCGAGTCCGGTCCCGGGCACCACTCTTTGCGCCAGGTATTCGGCAGCAAGGGGTGTCGCGTAGTTCGGGTTACGTCGCAATCCGCCAAGAAACGCCACGCATCTGCGCTCCGATGACGTCTAGGAGGGCGGGATTTCCGCTGAATTCTATTTCGCCCCACTCTGCTTAACCGCATTTTTCGCCAACCACACCTCATAATCCTTGCGCGCCATAAAACGCAACGACGCCGAATTAATACAATATCTTAGCCCCGTGGGTGCCGGACCGTCCTCAAAAACATGCCCCAGGTGAGCGCCATCGACCGCGCAATTCACCTCGACCCGCGTCATTCCGTGACTCGTGTCCCTCGATTCGCCCACAAACGCAGGCTCGATCGAACGCGTGAAACTGGGCCAGCCCGTGCCCGAGTTAAATTTATCCCGGCTGTCAAAAAGCGGTGTGTCGCTGCACACTGAAAAATACACACCGTCGTCATGGGAATCCCAATACGCGTTCTGAAAAGGCGGCTCCGTACTCTGCTGGCGGGCAACGCGAAACTGGGTCGGCGTCAGCAGCTTTTTCCACTCAGTATCCGGGCGCTTTACCTTGACCGCCGCCATATCGATCACCGCTTGCGAAGGCAGACCGCACGCAGATTTTTTATCATCAATTTTGCAGACCACAGGGGCGGGCGCAGAGGTTTCGTTTTTCGATTTCATTTCATCCTGAGCTCGCCCGTTCACACACAAGGCCAACAAACCGACAACAATAACAGGCAGTAGCTTCATCCTTCACCCTCGCCCAAAATCCTCATTTCGCAACACACCCGCCGCCACATTCTCCATTCTCCATTCCCCATTCTTCATTCTTCATTCTCCATTAGCGCCCTCGGCGCGCAAAGCAGCCTCTCCATCGCCGAACTGCGCACGCAACCGTTGCCCCGCTTTCACCTCAACCCGACGCGTCACCGGCCGCCCCCGCTCATCGCGCACGATCACAAAACCCCGCTTCAGCACCGACCCGGGACTAACCGATTGCAATCGCTTCCAAAGCCCCAGCAACCGGTGCGACTCCTGTTGCACACGCGCCTCCGGCGAGCAACGCGCAAAACCCGCCGCTGCCTGCGCCAGTTCATGCCGCCGCTGCTGCAACGAACGCCCCAACACCGCCGCCAGCCGACCCGAAAGCTCATCAATCTGCAAATACCCGCGCTCCACCTGCGCCGACGGCGAGAGCAACCGCAAACGACTGCCCGCGTGCTCCATTCCCGCCCGCGCATTCTCCACCGCCCGACGCAGCGCCCGCTCTGCCGAATCCGTCGCGTGCTCCAACCGCTCCGCGCACGAAACAAAATGACTCGAAATCAACTCCGCCGCACCGCTCGGCGTCTCCGCACGCACATCCGCCGCGAAATCACACAACGTAAAATCGATTTCATGCCCCACCGCCGAAACAATCGGTAGGCGGCACGCCGCCACCGCGCGCACCAACAACTCCTCATTAAACGCCCACAAATCCTCCAAACTGCCGCCACCACGCCCGATCACCAGCAGATCAAAAATCCCGAGTTCCTCCGCCAGCCGCAGCTGCGACGCCATCTCTTCCGCCGCGCCCGCGCCCTGCACCTTCGACGGTAGCACAACCAACCGCCCCCGCCAGCCACGCCGCGTAAGGATGCGAATAAAATCCTGCACCGCCGCACCCGTCGGCGACGTGATAAACCCGACCGTCGCCGGCATCGGCGGCACCGCCACCTTGCGCTCCGGCGCAAACAACCCCTCCTCCGCCAGACGCTGTTTCAACGCCTCAAATTCCCGCTGCAACTTCCCCTGCCCGTCCTCAACCAACACACGCACCACCAACTGATATTGGCCCCGCGCCTCATAAACGCTCACCCCGCCATAAACCAGAACCTGCATGCCATCCCGCAACGCCACCCGCTGCCGCGCCGCATCGGTGCGAAACATCACCGCTGATAACTGCGCCCCGGCATCCTTCAGCGAAAAATACACATGCCCGCTCGTCTGCTGCCGCAAATTCGAAACCTCGCCCCGAACCCAGCACGGCCGCAACGAACCTTCCAACACCTCTTTCACGCACCGGGTGAACTCGCTCACGCTGAGCGCCCGCTCCTGCTCAATCCCGCCGGAGTCTGTAGGTTGTTCGCTCACGTCGCTTCAGCCTTTTTCTTTTGCGCGTACCGCCGACGCACTAATTTGATCACCACAAAAATCGCGACCAAAGCGCTCACGGCAAGAAAAACGACCTTGCCGCTGCCCTGCATCAGCGCCTCGCCAAACACCACCATGGCCACCGCAAACGAACCCTGGATCGACCACGAAACCCATAAATAGGTCCAAAACGGAATCTCGGCCAGTCCGAGCAAATAATTCTGCACAAAAAACGGTGGCCCCGGCGTGATACGACACAGCACCGTCAGCCCCAGCTGGTTCTCCTTCACCACCTCAGGCAGCCCATAACCGAGCTTGCGAACCACTCCCTCGAGCAACGGCCGCAACGCGTATCGAGCCAGCCAATACGTGAGCGCCATGTTAAGCCCAAGACTGAGCAATGTACCCGCAACCGCCCAACCCAGCCCAATCTGCGGCCCCATCAAAACCCCGGCTGACAACGAGAAAACAGAAACCGGAAAACCCACTGCCGGCAACAGCGCCATCGCCCCAAAAAACGGAAACGGCCCGACTGTTCGCGACCACTCCTTAACCCGCTCAATCCCGCCCTTCGCCAGCCCGACCAACTCCTGCACACTCATCAACTGAAGCAAAACCACCACCGCCAAAAGCCCCACCCCGCCAGCAACGGCGATCAGCAGCAACAATGATTTTTTTCGGCCAATTGGCGTTTTTTCAGACATCGCCCCACGATGCCCGCCCACCAGCGCCAGCGTCAAGTACCGCTCATGTTCTCCTTACGACCAGCGAATCTTGAACAACCCAAACGCCGTCATTTTCAGCAGCAGCCAGCCGTGCTTGAAGCGCGAGATATTCGTTTCTCCATACGTGCGGTCTTTGTAACGCACCGGAATGTCCCGAATGCGAAGACTCAACAGCGAAGACCCAAATAACAAATTGAAATCTCCAAACGGGTCAAAATCGCCCAGCACCTCAATCCTCTGCATGAGCCTAATATAATCGGACCGCAAAATCATCTTCGTGCCGCACAAACTATCCTTGATCGGCTGGCCCAGCACGTAGCTCAACGTCAGCGCAAAGAACTTGTTGCCCATGAAATTCAGGAACCGCATCGCTTGCTTCTCCATCGGATAAACGAGCCGGCTTCCATTGCAGAACTCGGCCACACCTCGCTCCATCGCATCATAAAACTTCGGCAAATCCTCCGGCGGCGCAGTCAAGTCCGCATCCTGAATCACCAGCACATCACCCGTGGCCACTGCAAACCCCGCGCGCACCGCATCCCACTTTCCACGCCCCGGTTGCTTTAACGCCTTCACCCGATGCGGCCCGGTGTACGCCGCGATCTCACGCTGAATCACCTCCCACGTGTCGTCCTTGCTGTTGCCCTCGACAAAGATGATCTCCGTCTGCCGCCCCAACACCGGGATACGCTCCAACGCCGCGCGAATATTGCCCGCCTCATTGCGTGCCGGCACCACCACCGAACACGACACCGGCCCATCGATCACGGGTTTTCGCTGCGCTGGCCGCGCAACAAACGTCAGCGTGATGCCGAACAGCCTGAACCCCGGCAAACGCGCCATGAACCGGTTGAAAAACGGTGTGATCAGCGGGATATTAAACGGCAACCACTGCTGAGAACCTTTTTCAACAACCTCCCAGCCCGCGAGCTCCAACAAGTTGACCATATCCGTCGTCGAGAGCCAATTACTCAGCGGTTGACGCGTAACCAGCCCCAACCACTGCGCCCAAAGGAGCGGCCACAGCCAAAAATTGTTCAACGACGTCACCACCAATCGAGTCCGCGCATGGCTCGCCGCATGCAGATTGCTCAACGCCTGCTCTATGTCCGCCAGATAACCTGTCAGATAACTCAGAACGATAAAATCAAACGGCTCGGTGACCGTCTCAGCCTGAACATCGACCTGTTTAAAAACCAGCTTCCCATCCTGGGCCTGTTTCTTCGCCGCCTTCGCCACCATACCCGGGCTCACATCCACGCCCAGACCATAACCAGGACTCAGCGACGCGAGCAAATCCCCCGCACCGCAACCGCATTCCAGCACTCGTGAACCGGCGGGAATCTTCTGCCGATGCCAAGCACTCAGCTGGGTATGAAACGCCCCTTGAATGCGCCGAACCTTTGCATCGTGTTCTGCTACCCAGTCAAAGTAATCAACAAGATTGGTAAATCGGGACATGGGTTAGGATAGCTTTAGATGTGTCGTTTTTAACATAGGCGCTGACACTAGCGCCTCTACACAGGAAGCTGTTGTTTAAAATGAACAATCGTCACGACGCAAAACGCATCAACTGTTGTTGTTGGCATGCGGTGGAATCTGGCAAACGAGTCGCGCTTGGCAAGCGGCCTCTATTCCTTTGGCAACGTTATAGATCGGCCGCGCCTGTAGCTGGCGCGGCAGAAACCATCCTCCGCTTCCAGCATTCCTGAGTTCCACATTAAAAAGACCTTCAACGTGGCGACCTTCTTTTCAACTTCAGCGTTCGGCTCAAAAAGCCCGGGGTGGAGGATTATTCGGCGTGAGCGGACGTTCAGCGGACGGCGGTTGAAAAGCGGGGCCTCTGGCTCCGTTAAATGCAGACTTGAGTCTTTTGTCGGAACTACTTTCAAGACGGCGACAGGGCTTAACCGAAACAGCGTCCGAGGTGGCTCGCCGATCTGCCCGGCTCTTTTGCCATTCGTCCCATGTCCAATGCGTTTTCATTTTTCAAAATCTTTATTGTCGGACGGAAGACTCCCGAATCGTTCCATTAGGCTTTGGAGTTTTTCTCCCACATCGTAGGCGGAGCTTTTGGCAAGATTCCTTGCATAAATCCAATCAAAGTCCTCTTTCATTTTAATCGCCGCCATAAGCATTTTTTCAGCAGCGGTCAGGGCCTCTTCAAGGGGTGGCGTCTTGCTGTAAGCAACGAAGATGCGCTCAACCAGAATTTCTTCGGCTGGCATGATTTGAATTTCTCCTTCGGGGGTTTGAAGGAAACGGTATTTAGGAGCTTGGGCTGTTTCGATCTCTCCCAGAAGATCGACGAAGACCCCGTCGATTTTCCATTGGCGTCGGGTGCCCGTCGATTCTCCGTTGAGGCGGACCATGATTTCACGTTCGACCGCAGGGGGTATGGTTGGCTGCCCAAGGCGTCTGCAAACGTCTATATCTCCTGAAAGATATTGTCCCTCGGTATAGAATTCGAGTGCAGAGCCCCCGACGACGATCAGGTTCCATCCTTTTTCACTGAAAGCTTGGGTGACTCGCCCGGCGATGCAGAGGTGTTTGGAGAAGTCGTCAGTTGCAGTCACGTGCCAATCCTCACTTTTCTGCAACCCGGGTCAAACGCATACCCGGTTTAGTTCTTTGGCTTTCAGGATTGTTTTCGGACATCGGCCACCCATGCCAACCCCGCCGCGCCCGTGGCTGGCGCGGCAGAAGTCCCTTACTGGTTCGGCGTTTTCACCGGCGTCCGATTACGAGCCCACGGATTCTCGAAGGCCTCTGCCGCAAATCAACGACGGCCACAATCGTAGTCACATCAGGTTCTATCACATAGAAAACGGCAAAATAGGTATTCCGTATAATCGCTCGGCGAAACATCCGATATTTCTTGGGGAAAAGCTCGGGATTCCACTCGATCCACCCAACGGCTTCATCAAACTGGCTCTTAAAGCAGGAAGCGCCATCAAGAAGCCAAGAGTTGTAGTATTCTTGTGCGTAACGCAAATCACCCGCCACCTCCTCAAGGGCTTCTACCCTCTGGCTCTTCATCGCTGGGAAACTCTGCGCTCAAGCTCAGCTAGGCTCAAACGCTTCGACTTTCCGGAGCGATACGCAACCCACCGGGCATCAAGCAACCGCTTCTGAGCCACGGTAACGGGCATCTTGTCACTGACGCTAGCCTGCCACAACTCGTCAGCTAACCTAAGTTTCTGACGACGCGGAAGTTTCTGGAGTTCAGGAAAGCTCGCTAATGTCATACGGACAACGTAGCTGGCCGGACAAACTCGTCAATCAGGGTTTTGCCGAACAGTTGGGTGTGATGGGTTTCGTGCCTGGTAGAAAATTCCGTCCTCCGTTTCCAGCATTCCAGAGTTCCAGATTAAAACTAGATTCCGCAGATGAAAAACCACTTATTAACACTAATTAATAGGAATGAAAGGAATGTTATGTTATGCCCGGCCTCCTGTTTAAGGACGCACCCGGCAGGTGAATGGCATTATACCAACGTCCCGTATCATTTGGACTTTTGTTTATAGGGGTATTTACGTGACGCCACCAAACCGCAAATTCTCCCAGTTTCGCGGGTTTTTGAGCGATTAAAGGGCATTTGTCATAGGGAAAATCGGTAAAGTCGACAGCAGGTGGCGTCACGTAAATACCCCTATTTGTTTATGATCGGAGGTAGGGATAATGTTCCGCATCGTCCGCGGCGCTTGCGCAGCAAATGCCCTGCTACCCCTCAATCCCCGGCGGATAAAAACCAATCCGCTTTAGCAAAAGTCTAAATCGGAAGGCCAGCTGGTATTATTGATCAACAATGGCTTACACATGTCTTGTAATTTATAACACCAAGTGTTAGTAAATCCAACATGTACCAAAGGAATCTCCTGGAGAAAGTAACCGAGAGCATCCGGTTCAGCCCAGCAACGCTGGTCAACGGAGCCCGGCAGACCGGTAAAAGCACGTTCATCAAAAACTCATTCGTTGATGCCGAAGGCTTCTCCTACATCAACCTGGACGACCTCAACCTGTTGCGGCTGGCCAAGAGCGAACCCATCACCTTTCTGGCACAGCTCAAAGAGCGTGCGGCTATTGACGAGATTCAGCGCACTCCGGAGCTCCTCTTGCCCCTAAAAAAGGTGATCGACGACGCGCGAACCACCCGCCGTTTCCTGCTCACCGGGTCAGCCAACATTCTCACGCTCCCTAAGCTTTCCGAGTCCCTTGCCGGCCGTATAGAGATTCACACCCTCTGGCCTCTTTCGCAGGGGGAAATTCGTGGGCAGAAGGAGCGCTTCCTGGATTTTGCCTTTTCTGACGAAACGCCCCAGACGCCTAAGCCTTTCTCGCAGGCTGAATATCTGGAAGCCATTGTCTTTGGCGGCTATCCAGAAGCCTTGGCGCAAATGAAGGCCGGGCGCGGCTCCGACTGGTTCAAATCCTATTTAACGACCCTGCTTCAGCGGGATATTCAGGATATATCCCGCATCGAGGGACTAACCGAGCTGCCAAACCTACTGGAGATTATCGCCTCCCGCGCAGGTAATCTGATTAATTTCGCCGACATTTCCCGTGTCACAAAGCTCAATGCCGTTACGCTGAAGCGTTACTATACGCTCTTGGAAATGGTTTTCCTCGTCGTCGAAGTACCCGCGTGGGGAAACAACCACGAAAAGCGGCTCGTAAAAAGCCCTAAGGTTTTCATCAACGACACCGGTCTCCTTTGCTACCTCAGGGGCCTCAGCCAGCAGGCCCTTGAAAGGGAGCGCGGCTTGCTTGGAAGCGTGTTGGAAAATTTCGTGGTGATGGAGCTAACCAAGCAACTCGGCTGGGCCTCGGCTCGCTACCGCCTCCTACACTATCGCAATCAGCAAGGTGACGAAGTGGACGCCGTAGCGGAGGCGGCGGACAAGCGTATTGTTGGTGTCGAAATCAAAGCATCAATGGACGTAAATCCGTCAGACTTTAACGGCATGCGATCTCTCGCAAAGACAGCTGGCCAGCGGTTCCATCGCGGTTTCCTGCTCTATACAGGCAACGATGTCATCCAATACGATAAGAACCTATGGGCTGTACCGGTAGCGTCCCTGTGGCTATAATAAACTCCGTCCTCCGTTTCCAGCATTCCAGAGTTCCACATTAAAAAAACCATTTTGTCATCCTGAACGGAGTGAAGGATCCAGTGTGCATTCAGACGTGCGGGTGAGCTGGCTCTAAATGGATCCCTCGCGCGCTCGGGATGACAATCCGTTTCATCGGCTGACTTTGTTTCGATCTTTTTGAATGCAACTTGCCCTCACCCAGAGTCGCCAAAGCGCAGAGAAAACCGTCTTTATCCGAAATCAATTCCGTGCCTGAAAGCTGTTCAGTGCTTTCAACTTTGCGCCTCTGCGGCTTTGCGTGAGGTTTCAGCCTTGATCCCGCAGAGTGGTTAACCACTGATTATCACTTAATGACACTGATGGAGGAGTTTTAGGATTTTGTGGCGTTTACATTGTTTCATCCCTCAGTTGGGCTGGGCCGAATGCGTAACTATCATTAAATCAGTGAACCTGAGAATCAGTGGTTCAACTGCGGTTTCTAAGTTAATCACATTCCCTAACAGCCGACAATCCCCTCGTGGATTGACCAATCAAAAAAGGCCTGTTGCATTTGCCGCAACCGTTAGCGAACCAAACCACTGCAAGCCAAGCCATGCCCTCCCTCCTTCGGCTCTCGACCCGCCAAAAAGTCACCATTGCCCGACTCCTCAATCGCTGCGTAAAACTCGGACGCGCCGCAGTCGGCCGCCCCATGCACGGCCAGTTTCGACGCGGTGGCCTCAACTGGCACCTCGACCTCAACGAAGGCATCGACTTCGCCATCTATCTCCTCGGAGCTTTCGAACGCGACCTCTTGCAAACCTACCAACGGCTCATCCAACCTGGCTCAACGGTTCTAGATATCGGTGCCAACATCGGCGCACACACGCTCCCCCTCGCCAAGCATGTCGGCCCCAACGGCCGCGTCATCGCCATCGAAGCCACGGATTACGCCTACGCAAAACTCCAAAAAAACCTCTCGCTCAACCCCGTACTCGCCGCCCAAACGACCCTCACCCAAGCACTGCTTACCGCCAGCGACAACGCCCCGACCGAAACCGAAATTCAATCCAGCTGGCCCCTGGTCGACGGAGAAAAAACCCATGACATGACCTGTGGCGCAGCAAAATCGACGGCCGGAGCAAAAACTTGCACCTTGGACACCCTGCTTTCCGAACTCTCTCTCCAACGCGTCGATTGGATCAAACTCGATGTCGATGGTCATGAAATCACCGTACTTCAAGGTGCCCGCAAATGCTTGGAAACCTACAAGCCAACCATCTTCATGGAGCTTGCACCTTATTGCTATAAAGACAGCTCATCCGACTTTGCAGACATGGTAGAAATATTAACGAGTCGTGGTTACGACCTCTTTCGATTGCCCAGCCTAACCCTGTTACCCCACGGTGCCGGTCTTTTGGTCAAAAACGAGATACCCGCCGAAGGAAGTATCAATATATTAGCAAAACCTCGCACCAAACAGTTCTCATAATCCTAAAAGGCGCTATTGAACTCACCACTCATACACACTCATTATTGGCAATTAAGTGAATAAGATTTTTTAATCTATAATGCCATCCACCTGCTGGGTGCGTTCTCAAACAGGCGGCCGCGCATTATATTCCTTTCATTACCATGAATCCTAAATCCCGCAAACGGGTTAACCACTTATTATCACTGAATGACACTGATGAAGGAGTTATAGGATTTTGTGGCGTTTACGATGCTTCACCCCTCAGGCAGGCTGCGCCGATTGCGTAACTATCATTAAATCAGTGAACATAAGCATCAGTGGTTCAGCTGCGGTTTCTAGGTTAATTAGTGTTAATAAGTAGTTTTTTATTCTGCGGACTCTAGGATAATATAAATTTCAAACAAACGGTCGTTCATCATCCCCAAACACCCAAGCGCCATGACTGAAAAACCGCTTTCACAGCATAACACC
The DNA here is from genome assembly GCA_031404135.1 of Verrucomicrobiota bacterium. GTDB lineage: Bacteria > Verrucomicrobiota > Verrucomicrobiia > Opitutales > Opitutaceae > JADKHC01. The sequence continues at coordinate 66,677 of JANNHA010000032.1, forward strand.
GAGATCGCCCTCAATGCTGAATATTGGAAAAAGAAACCCCTTCTCCAAAAGATCTATTCTGAATTCTATCGTGAAATTGCTGCCGCACTGGATTCCGAAACCGGCAAAGACGTCCTCGAAATCGGCTCGGGCATAGGAGCCATCAAGACGATTTTACCCGACTGCATTACCTCAGACGTATTTGAAAACCCTTGGTTGGATCGGGTTGAAAACGCCTACGATCTAAAATTCGCAGACAACAGCCTGCAAGGCATCGTCCTCTTCGACGTCTGGCATCACCTGCAATACCCCGGGACGGCCCTCAAAGAATTCGTCCGCGTCCTAAAGCCTGGTGGTCGGGTCGTGCTTTTTGAACCGGCAATGGGTTTGGTTGGTCGCTTGGTCTACGGCTGTTTTCACCATGAGCCCTTAGGGCTGCGCCAACTAATCCAATGGGAACCAGCCAACACCCAGCCCACCCCGATCAACTACTATGCAGCGCAAGGAAACTGCTGGCGAACGTTCTATCGGAAGACGGATCCCATAAAAGATTACCCGTTCTTCGAACATACCGACACTAAAACAATTTCAGCTCTGTCATATGTAGCTAGTGGTGGGTTCAGCCGACGCCAGCTTTATCCAGATGCTTTTTATCCATTGGTTATAAACATTGAAAAAACCTTCGACAAATTTCCATCCCTTTTTGCTACCCGAATGCTAGTCGTACTTAGAAAAAGACAGCATCTCCCGAAAGACACAGGAATCCCATGAAACACTTCATTGTCACTTCGACGAAGCTGCCACCAGCTTACCCATCCTGAAACCCATTGAGACAATCTCAGCCCCTTGGATTATTGGAAGCGCCCGTGGATTACCTCCAGCTTACCTCCAGCCACTATTTCATCCAATATCTACCGAATACATCTCTGACTAAACGAGTAACCAGCTGCATTAAGGCAGCGCCGAAAAGAGATGCATCATCTGATCCTGCATTGTTTTAAATGGCGGGCCTCTTTCTAGGTACTCCTTAGGAGGCACTGCGTCCGGCCCCTCCACTTTAACGATACGACTCATCCTTGAGATTACATTACCCCGCAGTCGAATCTCAGAAATTGTTTCCCTTTTAAAGGCAGCGCTCAATGCCCCGCCTGAATCACCAACGCCAGAAACACGATTTATATCCCAAGCCCGATCCGTATTATAAGAGCGCTCTTGCAGTGTCTCTTTGTCGATAATCAAACGATCAAGCACCACGATATCGTTATAAATTCCATTTTTTAGACATTCGTTAATTTTCCACTTCGAAGATTCCGCAACCTCAACACCAATTGCTGCATGATTATAAATAATAGGTCCAATCGAATGTGAAATCACCAACGCATCGCGGTAACGAGGAGCGTCCAACTCTTTGATAAACCACGCATACTCGCGACCACTCCAAAGCGCCCTCGTTGCATAGGATGCAACTGCGGACGAAGTCGACAAAACGATAGCGGCGACAAAGGCAGAAACAGGTACCCAGACTGAAAGAAAACGCGTCTTGAGAAATTCACCTGCAACTCTTGCGAAGCAAAAAATGAAAAGCAGATGCATCGGCAATGAAAATCTTGCTGCGGCAGCGTCGCTCCATTGCCCCCAAAACTGGCTCATTGTCACCCCCGTCGCAGCAACAACGAACAGTGAAAATAATATAAGCAACACTTCATCTTCTTGCTTCAAAAATCCCTTTCGCATCGAGAATATTTTAACAAAAAAGGCAACGATCGAAACCGAACCCAAAATCGAAAGAATAATAGAATTCGACGCCGTAAGATCGAAATTATAAAGGTACCATATCGCCTGTTCCAAATTCCCAACCAAATGCCCCAAACTAATATATGACTGACCTTGAATTGTTTGAAATAGATTTGGGCTTTTTACAAAAACCAAATTGATCGCAAGTGGGACCACCAGGAAAAGAGGCGAAATAATGGCTATCCAACTCAATTGAATCTCGCGTCGGCGCAACCACTGCCAAATCACGATCGGCACCAAAAAGACAACGTAGAGCATCGACTCCAACCTTACTTGCGCCAAATGCACCGCTGTCAAAACCAACAACGACAAAGTGAATTGACTTGGCGAGCGCAGATATTGCCGCCCAAAAAACCATAACAACCCCAACATGAGAACATTGAAAACATCATAGCCTGCGCCAGTTGCATTCTGAGCAAGTAAAGGAAGCCCCGCCCAAAGGGCCACACACGTCGCACCAAGCTTCCATCCTCCACTGAGAGCGCCAAAGTAATACGTCAGTAGCAACAACAAGAATGTCGCTGTGAAATTAAGGACAAAGACATTCTCCGGCCTATAACCTGTAAGATCATGCAAGCAGGATAAGGTGAACGAAAAGAAAAGAGGCCGTTTGTCGATTCCCACCTGAAAAACCTGAAATCTGTCGTCAATAATATGCGCTTTTCCTGAAAAGGTGGCCTGCCGAAGAAAATGCATATTACGAGCAACACCTGAGAGTGTATACTCATCAAATTGCACCTTGAACTGTCTCGGTTCGTGCAATTGAAGAAAAATTGCTGCAAGTAGGGCTATCAAAACGCCAACCCGATGTTTTTGCCAAACAACTCTTGTCAACTTCTGAACCAGAAATCGCCCGAGATGGGCGGTAAACAAAAATACGCCAACTAACATCGCCCAATAGCCCCAATTGCCGACAAATAGCTCTGCGACATTTCGGCTCACCAAAAAAAGACGGGCGACAACAATGACAATGGACAAGAAAACCAATAAACCGATCTTAAGTTTGTTAGTCATTTGATTCAAAGCATCGAGATCCAAATATAAATCAATAAAAAAGGCCGCACCGAAGTGCGGCCCAATATAGTGCCCTTATGGGCCATGCATTAGAGGGGTTTGCCTTCTGAATTGAAAGCGACCGCTGTCGAGCCGGCTGCAGTATCCGTGTTTACTGTTGAGCCAGGTGCAGCAACTTCGATCGGCGCCACACGTGGATGCAGCATTGTAAACGCCGTGCCAGAGGTGTTCACGGAATCATAAGGACTAGAGATCGTATACCCTTTGCCAACTTGGGAAACCAACTGTGTAAGGTAATCCCCACCACCGGTCGCCGGATCGGTAACGGTACAGGCCAAAGCTCCTGTTGCAGTGGTATACGAAAGCACAATGGTTCCTGCGGAGAACGAGCTCGGAGGAGCCGACATCAAAATCTGCTGGCAGGCAGAACCGATCTGGCGGGCGTCATTGGCCATCGCTTTGGCGAAGGATTGACGGCGGACTTTTTGGAAGGCCGGAATAGCCATCGCAGCCAAGAGGCCGATGATGACTACGACGATCATGATTTCGACAAGGGTAAAGCCCTTGGTGGAGTGTTTCATTTTCATAGGACTAATATTTAACTAACGTACGGGTATAATATAAGCGCTCAAATGCGAGCAGTGCGGAGAACATCGACCGAGACCCTTACAAACTCAAGTGAAAAGGCTGTCAAGAAGCTGTAAAGCACCCTTCCCATCAGCAACTTAGTGAGGCTTTCCCCTTAGCCAATTTCAGCAAAAAGAGCCGGTATCACATACCGAAGCTCTTCACCGACAGGACAAAGCACTGGCCATCTGTTGCCAGTTAATGGCATTAACTCAGGTTTTGCGGATTCTTTCGTTTGCGGGAAGAAAAACCCGAGAGATGACGCGAGGCACCGTTTTCCCTCCGGACAATCCGTGGTTAAGAATCTCGGACCTCAGAATGTTTTCGTAGGGCCTGAGCTCGCCTCAGGCCGGATTCCCGGGCGGCGTCGACGCGAGGTCGAGCCCTACATCCGCCCCCACCCGCCCATCCGTGTATTCCGCGCAATCAGTGGTTAAAAATCTGATCCCCTCCGCCATTTGCGTTCATTCGCGTCCATTCGCGGTTAAAATTCCCTTCCCTCGCCACGGCGCGCCCAGCGGTCGCGCCCTACCCTCGAACCCTCCGCCCCTCCCCATTTTCCCCTGTTAAATGGATTGGCAACCCCAACCCTTTTGCCACAAAAAGGCACGAAACCTCTCCTCCTCCGTCAACGCCCCCATCGCGCCTATAGGCGCAACGCAGCGCCTCGCCATCACCCCAAGCCCCTTTGTGCCTTTTCGTGGCCAACCCTCCGAAGTCTCCGCCCCGCCATTCTGTTTCAAGCTGCGTGCATCTTGTGGTTAAAAACCCCGGCCTCGGAATTGAGTCACAGAGCCGGCAAGAGGTGGCACAGAGCGCCACAGAGTCAGAACCAAGATAATCCTATAACCCGCAGTTGAAGCTGGCGAAGAAGTGCGGAAATGGTTGAACGGCTTGGATTATGAGTGATGTAACGGCCTTGATTGAGCCTCACCCTGCGGGTGAAGTACGCTCCTGTTTTAAATTTGAGTGCGCCGGCGG
>JANNHA010000033.1:0-63120 GCA_031404135.1 Verrucomicrobiota bacterium
GAAGGGCCGCTTTGCCTTTTTACTTGGACCGCCTCGCAGCCCGGCTCTCTCAATTTGGCAAAAATGCTGGGCCAGTTGGTGCCGTCAGGTACGACACTCGTGGCGATCTGCCTTGATCGTGATATCGCTGCGGCCAAGGCCGTTGCTTCCCAGCAAAATCTCTCCGTCACGTGGGTATATCCTGCCAGCAGCAAGGAGTCTCTTCTCTGTCAAAAATTATTACTCAGCGGACCAGCCGTATATATGACCGATTCCCAGGGTCGCATCAAGACCATCGGGGGTTTGAACCAGTTGAAAAAGATGCGGTGGAAAAAAGCGAAGGAGGCCAAGTCATGAAAAAGCGAATTCTCACTTTATGGGCTGTATATCTTTTCGCGGGCCTGGTTGCACGCAGTGCTCCCGACAACTTTGGGATATCATGCCCCGGAGTTGTCGCGAGTGGAGTTTCCTATTATGTAGGATTACAGGCCACGACTTACTTGCGAAACCCGGAGGAATATTCGAATAACCGCATGACTCTGTACAAGAATGGCACCTATTTTGCCAGCACGTATGGCAATGGAGGAGGAGAGGGTGATCAGCTGAGCTGTGGCGATTTTACAACGGATTCCGGCGCGCAAACCGTTGGCTATTTGGGTTATTATGAGGACACGGATAGTGACCGGGACGGGAGCGGGGGATGGTCCACTTCAGCGTCGGTGTCGGTTTTTGATCTCCCGCCGAGCTGCAGTTCAATCACGAATAGCGGTAGCCCAGCGGATGGCACAAGCTTCGAAGTTTACGCTAATAACGTTCAAAATTCTTGGCGGGTGCGATTTCCAACTTGGACTGACGTGAATGGCCAAGACGAGTTGATCTGGTATGAAGGCCAATACGACTGGGATAACAATCGCTGGAAATGCACGGTGCCCATTAGCGAACACAACGGGGAGTACGGTAGCTATGCGACGCATGTTTATGCGCAGGGTGCCGATGGCGGATGGGTTTGTTTGGGTGGGACCAGTGTGACTTTGAATGTGCCGCCGCCGCCGCACATGGAGCAAGTGTGGGCGGATAATGTCGGCTATGGACAGACCACGACCCTTCGTGCTCGGGTGACCGATCCGGATAGTAATCTACAATGGGTTGATTTTTACGTCTCTGGTCCAGCTTTGCCGTCGGGATGGAATAGGGTTGGGCGGGTCAATATTAGTGGTGGTGATGCCACGGCACAGCTTGCTTGGCGGCCACCCCATTCTGGTGAGTATGCAGTTCATGCGCGAGCGGGTGATAGCATGGGGTATCAGGATTCAGAAGGATTGGTGGGTGTCTTCAGCATGGGTTTGCCGCCGGCACCAAGTTGTGTCTCGATTAGCAACAGTGGCAGCCCTGTATACAGCAGCTGCTTTATTGTTTATGCCAATAATGTCCAAAATGCGACACGTGTGGTTTTTCCTGTGTGGACGGATGCCAACGGCCAAGATGAAGTGATCTGGCATGAGGGGACTTACAACGCGGAAGGCAATTACTGGTATGCTTACGTAGATCGGAGCAGTCATAAGAATGAATATGGCAACTATACGGTTCATGTTTATGCAGATGATTTAGAGCATAGATCATACTATTTGGGTGAGACCAATGTGACTTTGAATACGCCGCCATCGCCACAAACCATAAGCGTGAGCGCAAATGACATTTTGTTGGGTCAAACAGTCACGTTCAACGGGCGGGCGACTGACGTGGCAAACAGCCTACAAGAAATGCAATTCTATATCCATAGGGATCCACAAGGGGACGGGCTATATAATCAATGGTGGCACGGTTTGGGCACGATTTCGATTAATGGTGGCGACGCGACGGCGCAGAAACAATTCTTCCCACTCCTGCCTGGTGACTACGCGGTGCATATTCGGGCTCAGAACAGCTATGGCCAATGGGATTCAAACGCTAACATTGTAACTGGCTTTACTGTTCGTGAACCGATTGTGCGGCCACCCTCTTCATCGCAAAGGATTGAACCTAGCGACAGTTTATTCTTGGCGCGTGTGAATGATACGATCATTGTTACCAACGGAAGCTGGATAGACATATATGGAAATTCAGGAGGAGAAAGCACCTATTGGGAATATGATGAATCTTTTTACTGGACGGGTACTGCATGGAGCTCCCTTGGTAAGGTAGGGTCGTTTAATCCTAGCGCACCGGGTTTGTATTCGGCCGGCGGAAAGTATGTATACGTCTTACATTCACCGGTCCGACCTACAGCCACAATTTCAACCAACAAGTCGGAGATTTACGTGGGAGAGACGGCGACGATCTCTGCGGTGTTCTCGCCGGGGCAGTATGACAATATGACCAATACGAATATCGATTCTCCAGTAGGCACAGGCCTTCTTGACTGGAGTACACCTTCGAACAAAACCTATACATTTACTCCCTCTAAGCCTGGCACGTACACATTCTATGCCAGAATTGCCACCACGTGTTTCGACGCGGCCACTTATGCTACGGTCACTGTAGTTGTCCCGGCACGCCCACCACATTGGGTCAGCCTGTCGGTAGATGATGTGAATCTAGGCCAGTCCATGAAGTTCAGGGGTCATGTCACCGATCTAGACGGAGATTTGCATATGGTGAGGTTCTGGGTGGTGGCGGGCCCGGGGTACCCTCCATGGACTATGTTAAAATCGATCGATATTTCTGGTGGCGATGCGACATTTGCTGTGGACTGGGTACCTGGGAATCCCGGCACTTTTGAGGTAAGCGCATATGTCATTGATCGGGAGGGCAAGTTCGAAACAGAAATTGTTAAGCTCTTAGTTCATTCGGCCGACACAGACTCGGATGCAGACGGTATGCCTGATATGGTCGAAATCGCGCTGGGGCTTGATCCCAAAGTGCCCAACGCGCCGCCCACCTCAAAGATTAAGTCTTACGACTACGATAAGCTCAACCAGTTGAAGAAGTCGCCGGAAGGTGATTTCCAATCAGACAAAGAGGGCAATATAAACGTTAAGACGCCGTAATATCAACCTGCTATTTCCTGAAAATGAAAATGCGAAATCTCTTCTGTTTTTCGACCGTCTTTCTTGCTTTAGTGAACATCTCGCTAGCGCAATGGAGTTTACTTGAACCTGGCGCTCGAGGCGATAAAATGCCAGCACCCGTTCTTCAGGGGACATTGATACCTAGTGAAGGCGGAGTTCAGGCTCAGGCCGAACAAGCGTTAGCGGTGGGCGCGGTCATCAATCCGGACTATCTAACCCGTTCCCTTTCGGCGCTATCTTCAAAATTTGGGTATAGCGGAGACAGTGTGAGCGCGGAACGTATCTATGAGTGGGTTCTTAATAATATAGATTTTACTCCTTATCCGGGGGTAATGAAGGGCGGAACGCTCACATGGATGGAGAAGGCGGGTAATGATTTTGATACATGCGCACTTTTAATGGCGCTCTTATCGGGTCAGGGTTATAGCAACATTTCCTACAAATACGCTCCTGTCTGGATCCCTCTCGAAAGTGCCGATGGACGAGATGCCGTTCACTGGCTTGGCGTTGATAAAAGCCAGGTAAAGTATGTGTTGTCCTCCTTGGGCTTGCTGGCGACTGCGGTAGGCGCGGCTGATCGAAGCGACGCCGTACTCGTCTACCACGCATGGGTGGAAATGGATATCGGCGGTAAACACTATGTATTAGACCCGTCGTTCAAATCATATCGGAAATATGATGGTTTCAACTTTGCTGATGTTTTGCCCAGTTACACCCCGGATAGTATTCTAAGCTTAGCAGGCACAACCAATGCAAACGGCGGTTTTTCCATTGCGCCATCCAATAGGGTTGCTGTTTATCAAAAGATGGGAGAATACGCGGTTGCTTTGGACAATTCATTACGGGCGAGATTTCCAGGAAAAAGCGGCCTGGAGGTGATTGGCGGTCGGGAATTACCGCAAAAACTGCTTGGTTCTTTGCCGACCACGCTTGGATTTGAGACCGCTGCCGCCCCCTTGAGTTGGGCGCGTGGATCAATCCCCGGTGGATATGCTGTCCAATTGATGGTTGCGCCAGTAATGTATCTAAATGGTTCAACAATACCAACTGCTGATGGAACGCCTTTTGAGGTGCCAACGTACCAGCTGGAAGGTGGTCAACTTTCTCTAACTTATTCCAGAGCTACAAATGGTACTTCTTTTCCACGTCATTATCTTAGCAGGGAAAACGATTCCGAAAGAAGATCCAGGAGTATTACGTGGGCTCCGTCTAACTATATTAATACTATTGGAGGCGTTGGCAAGGTGATCATACAGTATCAGATACCAGATTTAAACTCAGCTACATTGCAGCCCATCTATATCTGGAGGGAAAGCGGACCCATATCGAGAGATCCGAATAATTATAGTAATTCGGGAGTAATGATTGCGTATGGCTTTGGACGATCAAATGAGCGGCTTAAGTACCATTTGGATAGGCAGACATGCCTTTCTGGTGGTACCAATTTAGACAATGCCTTGAACGTTATCGGATTGCAGTACCAATCCAGTCGGGAGAATTTTGCAAGCATTATGGCGTATTCGATGAATGGATGGATATTTACGCCGTATTTCGCTGGCTTGGTGTACAAGAACACCACGGTCGATTACATGTTGTCTAAGTCGGTTGCATGTCCTCGCAACACTTTGGGAAGCACAGCGGCTGACAGTTCGTTTACGAGTAAGCTGATGTTAGCTAATAGCTATTTTGTGAGTGCCTGTGAACATCTATGTATTGAACAATCAGTACCGGTAGCAGCCGTCTCAACTGCAAAAATTGCTAGTGGTTACGGCAATGCAGGCATTACCATGTATAACGTAAAAAGTCTGGCGGAATATCAGACGCTTAAAAGCAACGGCTCCATTGTTGGTTGGCAGAATTTGGACGCGTTTTTGGTCAAGAGTTTTGACGAACTCAACAGTCGTATGCTATTGCCGGCCAACTTTATGGACATCACGTCGTATGGGGACTATCATGGGTCCGGATATATTGTCACCGAAGACCGTGCCAAAACTGGATATCCTTCAGCGGTAGGAATGTTGATAAGTGGAGGCTTATCTGGCGGCTCACCGACGCAGCGAAATACAAACACAACTTACACATACGAGGATAATGTATACAATCGAAATCTTGCGCAAGACAAGGTACGAAAAACACCGCCGACTCAGCCAACGACGACCGCGTTGGACCCCATTGATGCGTGCACGGGCTACTATAGTACTGAAATCAACGGATTAACACTTGGAAGTGGAAGAGCGCCTTGGGGGTTGAATTTTACGTTACAATATTCCCAAGGATATCGAGCGGAAGGGTATCAATTGTGGAATACGAATAGAACTTTTACCCACAACTACGACATCACAGTTCGCTATCGTCACCCTAATGACATTGATTTGAACCGGGCGTCGATTTCGGAACTTGCACCGCTAGTACTCGCGGCTCGCGTTGCATTCGATACCTTTGACTACGATGGTGGCGCGCAGGCATGGATGGTCCCGGCAATTGCCTCGTGCTGGGCTACAGACCAGCTGTTGAATTCCCGGGCTTCGGTAAGAATGGGAACGAAGACGCTTGAGTTTGTTAAACGAGCAGATGGGCAGTTTATTGCTCCGGTGGGTATTGCTGCCAGTCTCATCAAAAATGCCGATGGAACACATACGTACCAGGAGAGGAAAGGACTTCAGATTGATTTCCGCGCGCCGGATGGTCTTTTCACCAAAATTTCCGACCCCAACGTTTCGGGAGCAGCCAAGCCGTCGTTGAATGCGACCTATACTAAGATCTCGTTGACTGGTCCCGCGGCACTTTATCAGGTTACGGACGCTCTAGGACGTTCCCTTACGTACAACTATACCAGCGGAAGTCTGAAATATGTTCAGGATTCAACAGGACGAAAGGCGGAAATGATGGAATATGGCGATTCAAAAAATGGATATGGCGTTAGGAAATATCTAGAGAATAACGTAAAATATGATAAGTACATCACAATTCATGATGAATCATGGGGGGGGTTCGATCCAAGGTACAATGTTTTAACTGATTCCAACAAGCAAATCGTCAAAAGTTATTACGGCATTCTTGGTAGTGTGTTTTCGCAAGAAATATGGATTGATGGGAGTCCGAAGACTTCTTATCTGGGTGTAGCCGACGGTGTTACCCGCGTGCAAGATGCCGTAGGAGCGGTGAGCTGGCTCTATTTTGATCGCCGTGGACGTAAGTGGGCCGAACGCGATGCGTTGGGGAAGATCAGCTATATGAAATATGATGGGTATGACCGCGTTACTTCGGTCATTACGCCGGAGGGCCGCACGACTTCCTACACTTACGACGGAAACCACGAAGTCACGAGTATTACTAATCCGGCTGGCTCTGTGGCTGACATCACTCCCGAAAGCGAAGACAGCGTTATCTCTTCGCGGAAAGTAAAGGATTTCGAAGGGAATCAGACCGAGATCACCTACAATGCGCAGCATCGCCCCGAAGAGATAAGAATGCCTGGGGGCATTGTCAGTGGCATCGAATACGACACGCAGGGAAGAGTCAAACGCACGCACCCAGCATCCTATGGCACCGGTCAGTGGGTAAACTATAGTTATGACGAAGCGGCAACCTACACGAAGCGGGTAACCGCTGAATACCCAAATAAAACTACTGATATTATCAATTTCAACGAACTTGGTGATATAATCCAAACAATCGATCGTGGCGGTAGAAAGGCCACGTTCGAATACGATGCCCAGCGGCGCCTTAAGACTACGACTTTATGGTCGGGTACCGGCTATAACGCCTTGAGCCCGGTTGGCGGGAACCCGCCTTCGGGTTCGATCACGACATCCGCCGAGTACAACAACATCGGCGATTTGACCGGTGTCACCAACGCGTTGGGTGGCTATACGCAGTTTGAAATCGATTCGAGTGGGAATTTACTTTCGGTTACTGACCCAGATAAAGTCACTCGTGTCGATTATGGTTACTATGATAATGGTAAATTGGCCACGCAATTGGGACTATTTGGGCAAAAAGCATCCATGAGTTACTACGACGACGGCCAATTAAAATCGATTACCGACGCGTTGAATCGTAAGACCAGCTTTACCTACACCGACGACGGATTGCTCCAGGAAACGAAATCTCCCAAGCAAAATGTAACGGATGCCACCTATGACGAAACAAGCGATGCCGAAACGGTTGGCGATGCCAACGGCAACGTGATCACCCCGGGGCACGATAAAGACAGTCGTCCCACCAGCCTGAAGAACCGACGTAACAATACCTTCACCACCGCTTACGATTTCACCAGCCGCAAGGTCACGAGCACGACCCCGCTCCTCAAAACCAGCACGACGGAATCGAACACTCGCGGACTGGTTAAAAAAGTCACCACGGCCTCGAATCGCGTGATCGAAAACACTTCCTTCGACGATGAGGGCCGCGTCCTTACCCAGACCATCAAGGCAGCCGACGACACGCTACTCTCCAGTGTCAGTTATCACCATAATGACGATGGGTCCCTGGATACGGTGACCGAAGGAGGCAAAACCACCAAGCGCATCTACGACGACTTTGGTCGCCTTTGGAAATATCAGGACGGTGAGGGCAACACCCTCGAATATGCCTACGACAAAGCTGGAAAGCTGGCTCAGCTCAAATATCCCGACGGCAAGACGGTCACCTACGCCTACGACGATAAAACCCAGCTACTCACCTCCGTTACTGACTGGGCTTCCATCCCCCGCGTAACGAGCTTTACCTATGATCTCGCTGGCCGTCTCCAGACCATGACACGGCCCAACCAAACGACGCGGACGATCACCTACGACGGTGCCAATCAGGTACGCATGATCGAGGAGCGCAAGGCCGACGCAGATCGCACGCTCATTTGGTTCAATGCACTCAAGTACGATTTGGACGGCAATCCCAACTGGATCATGAGCGACGCCGACGTTGCCTCTTGGACCAAACCCGACGACTCCGCCACGAACGATACCGATAACCGGCTCCTGACATGGAACGGCCAGTCGGTCGTACACGACAACGAGGGCAACATGACCAACGGCCCCCGTCCGAATGGCAGCATGGGCAGCTACGACTACGATTGCTATAACCGGCTGCAGTCGGCCGGAGGCGTGACAAATCGCTATAATCCCGACGGACTGCGCGTAGAAGTCTCCGGCGTTAAATATGCCGTCGATCCCAACTCAGCCCTCAGCCGCGTACTTGTGCGCGACGCGGGCGGCACCGACGTGACGCGTTATGTCTACGGCCCTGGCGGCATTCTCTTGTACCAAGTTGATGCGTCGGACAACTGCACCTATTATCATCCGGACCACTTGGGCAGTACCGTCGCGCTAACTGACAGCAGTGCGAACGTGACTGGCCGGGCCAGCTATTCCAGCTACGGCACGGTGATCTCAAATAGTGGAACGCTCAATACGCCGTTCCTCTACCACGGCACCTTGGGTTGCATGACCGATAGCAACGGCCTTGTTTTCATGCGCGCCCGCTACTACAACCCAAGAATTGGCCGGTTCCTCAATGCCGACCCCATCGGCTTTGCTGGAGGGATGAATTGGTATGCGTTCTGCGGGAATAATCCGATGGCAAAAGTAGATCCGTCTGGTCTGCAGGATGCAATGGCTGGGTATGCTGGCATGTTAGGCTATTCTTCCATGCAGGAAGCAGTTATAGGTGCCCAGGTTCAACAGATGAAGAGCGATCCGGCTTTTCAAATGGCTAGCGCGATCGGCCAAGTAAACAGCATGATTGATGGTGCCAATACACTGGCTACTTACGCCTATGCGGTGAAGTATTCCTTCCAAGGCAAGGCGGGCTTTGCAGTGGGACTTAAGGCCAACGTATATGCAGGTCCGGTTGAAGCGCAGATAGGTGCTAAAGTTACCGGGTACACTATAGCCGCCTACACTGATGACACGGCAACTGAGTTTTTATTTGGCGGTGAAGCATCTCTGTACCTTAAAGCCGGCCCAGTCTTTCTTGGTGGCAAAACTAATTCCGAATTCGGGATCAATGCCAATCAACAGGTCATTGACCGGACTAGCCGAAAACTTGGTTTAAAGTTTGACCCATACAAGTTGGATCAATCATCGCTAGGTGCATCTGTGACTTTGGGTGTCGTAGAACTCGGCCTTAAATCGGATTTTAGTAAGATCATTAATCCGCAAAAAAGAATTCAGCTTTTCGCTCCTTGGAGTCCTGATGCGGGCACCTATAATAGTGGCAGATGCCGAAAATAATCACCCGATGTCGTTATCTCGAAACAATACTATAAACTGGATAGTGCTGCTGCTCTCGCTCGCAGTCATTTTATTTCCCCTTTTGGCGGCGATTGGGGTCATGAAACCAACGCCTGAACATCAGGCATTGGCTATTCAACAATCACACAATTCCGTTCGAATTCCTGTTTTTTTATCCTATGCACGGGAGCGAATTGGAAACCAGGAAACCGTGCTAACCCAAAGCACCTATTTTCTGCCCACATCTTTGAATTTGCTCTCAATCTCGACAATTGAGCGTACAGAACAGCCGGTAGAAGTAAAAATTGAAATGTCACGCTTCGGTGGGCTTGCCTTTATTGGCTTTGTTTGTGGGGCGTTGGTGTTTATTACACGGTTTTTTATCAGAGCCAGTCGAGCGGGGCTAAACAAAATTGATCGATAGTTGATAGTTCGTTCTTTGCGGCTTTTGAACGGTGTCCAAGTTTTAGTCCTTAGGCTTTTCAAAAGGGACAAGGCTTTTCAAAAGGGACAGGTCGAAAATGAGTAGACATAGGAAGACTTGTCTGCTCTCTTTGTTTCCATGCGATGTGCGCGTATCAAAATTAGAGCCGAAGACGGCGAGGCGGTTTACCACTGCATGACCCGCACGGTGAATGGCGAACGCGTGATCGATGACGTGGCTAAGGAAATTTTGCGTAAACAGCTCTGGCTCGTCGCCGACTTCTGCGGGGTGCAGATTTTGACCCACGCGATCTTGAGCAACCATTTCCATGTGCTGCTCAAGGTGCCGCAGAAAACCGTGCCTTCCGACGACGAATTACTCCGTAGGTACAAAATCCTCCATCCCAAACCCACCAAGTACCAGACCGAGCGTCTAGAGGTAATAGCCCTTCAGCTGCGTAAGGGCGGTCCCGAGGGCGAAGCGTGGCGGAAACGTCAGCTCGCACTCATCGGCGATGTCTCCGCCTTCATGAAACTGGTGAAGCAGCGTTTTGCCATTTGGTTCAACAAGAGTCATCAACGCTACGGCACGCTTTGGTCCGAGCGTTTTAAATCCGTGCTCATCGAGCCGAAAAATTACGCGATTCAGATGGTTGCCCTTTATATTGACCTTAATTGCGTGCGAGCCGGGCTCGCGCAAGATCCGAAGGATTATCGATTCTGCGGCTACGGCGAAGCCGTCGCCGGGCATCGTGAGGCGCGCCAAGGCATTCAGGCGGTGATCGGGCCAAATGAAACCTGGGCCAATGCTCACAGCGCCTACCGCGAGGCGCTCTTCGGCACGGGCACGACAACCAAGTCACACGCCCAAGCGATCTCCCCTGCCGCCTTCGAGAAAGTGATCAAAGAAAAGGGCCGCCTCCCGCTTGCGACGGTGTTGCGATGCCGCGTGCGGTATTTTACCGATGGCGCTGTGCTCGGCAGTCAGGCTTTTGTCGAAACACATCTGGCCGCCTATCGTCAGCGTCACGGGGCGCGTGAACGCACCGCCCCGCGTCCACTCGCACCCATCACCGACTGGGGCGGCCTCAACTCCCTGCGTGGGCTCCGGAAAAAGGCGTTCGGGTGAGAAGGTCGAGGGGCACTGAAAGCCACTTTACAAAGGGGGCCCTGAGAAAAGTCAGGCCATGGGGCTCGGTATAGATAGTGAATAGTTCGCCAGCCACGCGCAACGTTTAGCCAGAGGCGGTCGCGTTCGCTCGCTGCCGCCCGGTCCACATGGCCGGGAACGTCTGAAATGGGCAGGTCGAAAAAACGTCTGGTCAAAATTAAAGGCTTCCGCCAGTCCGCTGGTTCCTCTTGAATGCCCGCATGAACGTTCAAGCCCTTGCCAAAGGTGCCGTGCTTTCGCAGCCTGTCTACGAACCGGGCAAACCGATCGAAGATGTCGCGCGAGAACTCGGACTCGATCCGGCGACCATCATCAAACTCGCCTCGAACGAAAATCCTTTCGGGCCGTCGCCGCTCGCGGTCGAGGCCGCCCGCAAGGCGCTCGCCCAAGCTGAACTTTATCCGGACGGCGGCTGCGTCGTTCTGCGCAAGAAGCTCGCACAGAAACTGGGCCTGCCGTCCGAACAAGTCGTCGTAGGTAACGGATCCAACGAACTCCTTGAACTCCTTGGCCACGTGTTCCTCGGTCTCGGCGACGAGGTTGTCATGGGCAATCCGGCCTTCATCGTCTACAAACTGGTCACACTACTTTTTGGGGCGAAAGCGGTTGAAGTTCCGTTGCTGCGTCACCGCCACGACCTCGGCCAGTTGCTCGAAGCCGTCACGCCGCGCACGAAGATGGTCTTTCTGCCGAGCCCGAACAATCCGACCGGCACCGCCAACACGCAGGAGGAGATTTTTGCCTTTGTGCGCAGCCTGCCCGAGCACGTGGTTTTCGTTTACGACGAAGCGTATTCAGAATTCTTGGACAACCCACCCGATCTGCGTCCGTTGATCAAGGAAGGTCGCAATGTGATCTGTCTGCGGACGTTTTCGAAAATCTACGGCCTCGCTGCGCTTCGCGTCGGCTACGGTTATTGCAGCGCCGAGATGGCCGGGCTCCTCAACCGGGTGCGCCAGCCCTTCAACGTCAATGCCATCGGTCAGGCTGCGGCGATCGCGGCGCTCGACGACGAGGTTTTCGCGAAGCAGGTCGCGCAAGATAACCGCGCCGGGTTGAAACAACTCGAAACGGGTTTCACGAAACTCGGTCTGGAGTGGGTGCCGAGCGTGACGAATTTCATCCTTGTGAAGGTGGGCGATGGCGCCCGCATCTTTGCCGAACTACAGAAACGAGGCATTATCGTTCGCCCCATGCGCGCTTACGGCATGCCCGAGTGGCTCCGCGTCACGGTTGGCACGCCGGTGCAGAACGAACGGCTGCTGGCTGAGTTGGCGAAGGTGAGATAGGATTTGTTGTTTGGGGTAGGGTGGATGCTCCGCATCCGCTGAAGACAATGCGGAGCATTGTCCCTACCTTGAGCGATATATTCGCACTTGATATGTCACCGCTTCGCCGCTGCCCGGGTCAGGCGGTCGTTGATGGCTAATGCGAGGGCGTTGGTTCCGGGGGCTTGTTCGGCGTGGATCAGGGTCCAATTGCCTTGATCGAGGGCGCGGAGTGTGGCGAAGAGTGCTTTGGCGGCGACGGGGAGTTCGCCGTTTTTGGAAAGCCAGAAGATGTTTTTCGGTGCGGGGATTTTTGCGAATTCGGCGGGGCGGCGGAAGTAGAGGAGGGCTTCGTGCGGAGTGTCGCCACCGATGATTTCTGGCGTTTGTTCAGGGGGTAGGGCGGGACCGCTGGGCCCGCCGGTGTGATTTAGGCGCGCCCGGCGGCCGCGCCCTACCTCAAGGCGGTCGTGCAGCTTGATCGGCGTGCGCGGGCTGTAGTGGCGGGCGAGCAGGCCGGGGGCGATGGCGGCTTTGGAGGTTTTAATCGTTTCGCCGTGGGCGGGTTTCACGCGGACACGGAGGACGCGTTCTATCGCGCGGCGTTCGATCGCGCCGGGGCGGAGGATCGCGGGGTGCTTCGGATCGCGCAGGTCGAGTATGGTGGATTCGACGCCGATGTCGCAGTCGCCGCCGTCGAGGATGTAGCGGATTTTTTTGCCGAGGCCGTCGAGCACGTGCGCGGCGCTGGTCGGGCTGATGTAGCCGAAGGGATTTGCGCTTGGAGCGGCCAGGGGGCGTCCGCAGGCGCGCAGGAGTTTTCGGAAGAGCGGATGGCTCGGCATGCGAATCGCGACACTCGGGCGGCCGGAGGTCACGAGATCGGGCACGGCGGGCATTTTCGGAAGGACGAGTGTGAGCGGGCCGGGCCAGAAGGCGCGGGCGAGTTTTTCGACGGCGGCGTTTGTCTCTGCGAGTGGTTTGAGTTGCGCGAGCGAGTGGACGTGGATGATGAGCGGATCGTTGGTCGGGCGGCCTTTGGCGCGGAAAATCTTTTTCACCGCCGAAAGGGCGAGCGCGTCTCCCGCGAGGCCGTAGACGGTTTCGGTGGGTACGGCGACGACTTCGCCGGCGATCAGAGCGCGGGCAAGGAGGGCGAGGTTGCGCGGGGTGCCGCGGTAGATTTTGGCGGTGGTGCTTGCCGACATGGCACAAAAAAGCCGGAGGCGTGCTCCGGCTTGGAAAAGGAGATGTGTTGGCCGATTATTTGGCGAGCAACAGATTGCGCGAGTTTTTGATCGTCTTGGTGACGGCGCGCTGTTGGCGGGCGGAGAGGCCGGTGTATTTACGCGGGAGGATTTTGCCTGTGTCGGTGACGTAACGGCTCATCAGCTGGGGAGCGGTGAACGGAAAGTTCTCAGGTGTGAGGCTGTGTTGGGTGGTGGGTTCGGGCGTGCTGCTCATAAAAGTAGAGTCGGTCACGAAGTCAGGCGGCGCGGGGCTTGTCAACAGGTTTGTCCGGGGGTTGGAAAGCGGGTGGCAACGGGCGTGCTTGGGCGGTGGAGTTTGGGGTGCCGAAATGAAAATGTTGGCGGCAACGGAAGTTTTTCATCGTCGCCGTGCGCGGGGGAATTATTTAAGTGTGGAATTGATGGGTCCCCATAGCTCAAGTGGATAGAGCGTTCGTTTCCTAAACGAATTATCCGTGTTCGAGTCACGGTGGGGGCACCACATGGAGTTGGCGGGTGCGGGCGTCGTTCTGGGGGCTTTTCCTCATCGAGGGAAAAGAATCTATTCATTTATGAGAAATTTCGAGGGTGCGGCTAATTTGTCCGAGGGAAGAGTCGATTTATGTGACATGGAAAAGCACCCAAGCTCAGAATCAGCCCTCTACCCTTACCCGCTCGAAGAAATTAAGAGCATGGCGGATGAGTGCGGCTTCTCGGTCGATCAAATGGTGAAGGCGTTACATCTCAAGGAGACAGCGAAGGCGCAGCAACTCTCGGACTCGGAACTCTCGGAGGCTCTGATTTGGAGCGTCTGGGTGGACATCAATCCGAAGAAATGCCCGCTGGCGTTCGCGTTGCTTGAGGAAGCCATCACTCGTTTGCAGAGACGCTAGAGCCTCGCCGGCCAAGCCGGTGGCCCTGCTCGCGGCTTCGCGAATCGGGGTAGGCGGAGCAACCGTTATAAACAACCTCCCACGGCGCGGTGCGTTTCTTAAGCGCTCATTTTTGGCCATCGGCAATGGGTTCGCTTTAGCTGTTGAGAGCGAATGCACGAAAATATAGTAGCCGACCTATTTGGTTGATAAGTGGTTTATCAACCGTGCTATGCGATAGGTTTTGATGGGGTATTGAGCGTTCGTGTCTATAGGCGAAGCGAAGGCGTACCGATAGTTAAATTTTGGATAAATTATGGCCAAATCGTTTCGCGAAACTGAAAAACACAGCTGGATGAGCCTAGCGCGGTTAACTGCCGGCTTGGGGCTGGCGCTGGGTTGTTTTGGTTTGACTGAGCTGGGTTTATTCTTGGCGAGTGTTTATGGGGATGTCTCTCCTGTCTGGCCTGCCACGAGCGCAGCGTTTGTTTCACTTTTGCTCGCTGCGCTGGTGATGCGTTTGCAGTCCACGCGGCGAAAGGCAGAGGAGATGGTTCGAGAGCGCACAGCGGAGCTGGAAAAAACCAATGAGCACCTCCATCGTGAGGTTTTTGAGCGGCAGCGCATGGAGCATTCGCTGCGTGAATCTTACCGGATGCAGCAGGCGATTTTGAACAGCGCCAACTATTCCATCATTTCCACGACGCCAGATGGCATAATATTGACCTTTAATGCAGGGGCGGAACGGCTGCTGGGGTATAGCGCCAAAGAGGTGGTGGGCAACGTGACCCCGGAGATCATTCATGATCGGAACGAGGTGGTTGCGCGGGCTGCGGTGTTGACCAAGGAACTCGGTTTCCTGGTTGAGCCTGGTTTTACCACTTTCATCGCGAGGGCGAACGTTGTCGGCGTCGATGAGCAAGAGTGGACCTACGTTCGTAAGAATCAGGAGAGATTTCCGGTGCACCTGTCCGTCACTGCGCTTCGGAATGAAAATCAGGTGATCACGGGTTATCTGGGTGTGGCGCAGGATCTCACGGTGCGCAAAGCCGCTGAGGCCCGCACGCAACAGGCGCTGGATGAACTGGCGCGGCAAAAATTCGCGCTCGATCAGCATGCGATCGTTGCCGTCACCGACGTCAGCGGAGTCATCACCTATGCCAACGATAAATTTTGTGCGATCAGCGGCTATTCCCGCGTTGAACTGGTTGGGCAAAGTCATCGGATTATTAAATCCGGCATGCACCCGCCGAAATTTTACCGGGAGATATTTGCCGTCATTGGGCGTGGTGAAGTCTGGCAGGGTGAAATTTGTAACCGGGCAAAGGATGGGAGCCTGTACTGGGAGTCGTCCACGATCGTGCCGTTCTATGGTCCCGATGGAAAGACGAACCAGTTTGTCGCCATCCGCACCGACATCACCGAGCGAAAGCGGGCGGCGGAAAGCACGGCGCAAAGCGAGCGTTTCATCCGGGCGGTGACCGACGGGCTGCCCGGCTTGGTGGCGTACTGGACGGCTGATTTGCGCTGCACGTTCGCCAATCGAGCCTACCGTGAGTGGTTCGGTTTGACGCCGGAGAAGATGGTTGGAATGGAAATGGTCGAAGTTCTGGGTGAAAAATTATTCCGTTTAAACGAGCCGTTTATTGGGGGCGCGTTACGGGGCGAAGCCCAAACTTTTGAGCGGACGATAATCAAGGTTTCGGGGGAAACTGGCTACACTTTGGCGCAGTACGTTCCGGACCTCGGCGCGGATGGGAAGACCGTTAAAGGCTTTTTTGTGCTCATTTCCGATGTCACGGAGGTAAAGCGAAAGACCGAGGCTTTGCGGGAAAGCGCCCGGCGCATGCGACTGGCGGCTGATGCTGCGGGCATCGCGATCTGGGAGTGGGATATTAGAACCAATCGATTGGTTTGGGATGCGCGGATGTTTGAGCTTTATGGGGTGCCTCCGACTCCGGGCGGTGAAGCTGATTATGCAACGTGGGCCGGATGTGTCTTGAACGAGGATCTGGAGGATCAGGAAAAAATTCTCCGTGAGACGGTGCGCAAGAGCGGCCACAGCACCCGGGAATTCCGCATCCGGCGTCCGGGCGAGAGCAAGCTGCGCACTCTTTATGCCTGCGAAGATACGGTCAACGATGAGGATGGGCGTGTAATCGGCTTGGTCGGCGTTAATATGGACATCACTGAGCGCAAGGAGGCGGAGCGCCTGGTTTACCAAAGCGAGGAACGCACCCGGCTTTTTGCTGAACATGCTCCCGCCTCCGTGGCCATGTTTGATCTGGAGATGCGATACCTCGTCGTGAGCCGCCAATGGGTTTTGGACAACAAGCTGGAAGGGCAGGACCTCATCGGGCGTTCCCACTACGACGTGTTCCCGAAAATCCCGGAGCGCTGGAAAATGATCTATCAACGCTGCCTCGAAGGAGCGGTCGAGACGAGTGAGTCTGGACGTTTGGAGTGGATTGAAGGTTCGGCCCAGTGGTTGCGCTGGGAGGTCCGACCCTGGTATAAAGTTCAGGGTGAGATTGGCGGTATCGTCATGTTCACTCAGGACATCACGCTGCAAAAGGAGCTTGAGGCCAGCCTCTCCAAGGCTCGCGATGATGCGCTGGAGGCCTCACGGTTGAAATCGGAATTTCTTGCCACGATGAGTCACGAGATTCGTACGCCGATGAACGGCATCATCGGCATGGCCAGCCTGCTCGTGCAGTCGCCGCTTGAAGACAAGCAGCGCGAAATGGCCCAGGTCGTTGTGCGCAGCTCGCAGGCGCTTCTTGCGATCATCAACGACATTCTTGATTTCTCGAAAATCGAAGCCGGCAAGTTCCGCATCGATCCGGTCGACTTTAATCTGCGCGACGCGGTGGAAGAAGCGGTCGCCTTGCTCGCGCCGCAGGCTTTCCGCAAAAATCTCGAACTCGTTTGTGACATCGATCCATCGCTTCCTTCTCACGTGAAAGGTGACAGTGGACGCATTCAGCAGGTCTTGATTAATCTGCTCGGAAACGCGCTGAAATTTACCGAGAAGGGAGAGGTCAGGGTGGTCGTGCGGGAGCTGCCGTCCACCGGCACCCAGATGAAGCTTCGTATTGAGGTTAAGGATACAGGAATCGGCATTGCTGATTCGGCAAAGGTAAATCTTTTTCGTCCTTTCACACAGGGGGATGGGAGCACGACCCGGCGTTTTGGAGGCTCCGGTCTTGGGCTCGCGATCAGTCATCAACTGGCGACGTTGATGGGCGGCCAGCTCGGTTTTGAAAGCACCGATGGTCTTGGTTCATCTTTCTGGTTCGAGGTTCCGCTTGCGCTTGCGGTCGCCCCCATGACGGAAGCTGGCGAGAGCCTGCCCGCTGCTGGCCGCATCCTTGTGTTCAACGAACACAAGGCCAGCAGCGCGATTCTTTTGCGGCAAATCACTTCATTGGATGTGCGGTGCGATGGCGCGGCCGACGTTGATCAGGCGATTGCGCTTCTGAAGCAGGCGGCGGAGAGCAGTGATCCCTATACGGTCGCCATTATTGACTGGGAGGCTGCGGAGCAGGGCGGCCCACTTCTGGCGCAAGCGATTCGTTCGGATCCGGCCATTGCGACAACCCGGTTGATTGCGCTCACAGCCAAACAGCAGTTGGTCACGCCTCGGATTATCGCTGATCTCAATCTATGCGAGGTGCTCGGCAAGCCCGTGCGGAATGCACAGTTGAAGCGTTGTTTGCTCCGCGCGTTTGGCCGACGCGAGACGCCAGCGCTCTTTCAACCCAAGGCTGCGCTGGGTTTGCGCGGTCTGAAACTGCTCCTAGCTGAGGATAATCCAACGAACCAGCTCGTAGCGAAAATGATGCTCGAGCAGTACGGCCACACCATAGACGTTGCGGGCAACGGGCAGGAGGCGATCGACCGGTTCGCATCGTCCCACTACGATGCGATCCTGATGGATTGCCAGATGCCGGTGGTCGATGGTTATGAAGCCACGCGGCGCATCCGGGGCGGCTTGGTGCCGGGCGGAGAATCGCGTATTCCGATCATCGCACTCACCGCTTATGCGATGTCGGGTGATCGGGCCAAGGTCCTTGCGGCAGGGATGGATGACTATGTTTCAAAACCACTGGATGCCGACACGTTGCTGGCGGCTTTTGCCCGTTGTGGACTGATGCCGAAATCCAGAGATGGCGTGAAGAAGTTGGAGGCGTCCTTGGCGGCGCGCCCCGTGCCTGCTTCGGGGGAAATGCTGGTACTCGACCCGGCACGCCGTGAGCGATTGAGCAAGATCAACGTCTCCACGGGGGGGACGCTCTGGGATAAGGTGCTGGGCTCGTTCGTGCATGAAATGCCTTCCCGGCTGGAAGCGCTTGCCAAGGTGGTGGGCGACCAACAAGGGGAAAAACTGGCCGGCCTCGCTCATACTCTGGCGGGTGGGGCGGCGAGTGTCGGTGCGAATGAGTTTCATTTCGCTGCCTCGGCGCTCGAAGAGGCCGCTCGCGAACAAGATTGGGGGGAAATGCCGGTTAGGCTTTTGGAGGTCGAGCAGGCCTGGCGTGATTTGCAGGAGGCGCTTGGTAAATAGAGGAGTCATTTGCAGAATGGTTTCCAATGGATTTCTTCCGTCCAATCCGCCAGAGACCATGGCGAATTTGTTTACATGAAACCTCATCATTCCCTACCGCTTTGGCCGATTTTGACGCTCAGCGTGTTTCTGCTGTTGAGTTCGGTCTCCGCCTTGGCGCAAGGCAGTCCTCCGTTTTATACGGATGACACCGCAACGGCTGAAAAGGGCCAATGGTGCCTCGATCTCGGCGTTGCCACCGAACGGGCGCGATGCGGCGATTACACGTGGAACGCGCCGTCGATCGATCTTGCGTATGGTCTGACGAACCAAATCGAATTTTCCTATGGAGTGCCGATGATCATCGTGCAGTTGGAGGGTGAGAGCGCTCGGAGTGGTTTGGGTAATTCCGTCGCGGGCGTGAAGTGGCGTTTTTATGAAGATGACGCGGCGAAGTTTGCCGTGTCGGTGAATCCGCAGGTGGAGTTCGACAATCCTACTTCGTCGCGTCGTCGCGGGTTGGTGGAAAACAACACCGGTTTTTTCCTGCCGTTTCAGATGCGGAAAGCCTTTGGCGAAATCGAAACCGCTTTTAATGTCGGCCGTATTTTTCACGTGCGGAACGCGAGCGAGTCTGATGTTTGGCAGGCGGGCATCGCCGTGGGCCGGCAATTTGCCGAACCTTTGCACGTCGGTGTGGAGCTCTACGGTGAGACTTCCCTGAAGTTTGAACGCAGTCTGGTGATTCTTAATCTAGGCGCTGTTTACACTGTGAATGACCGGTTTTCGCTTTCGGCGTCCTTGGGTCATGGCGTTGGGGGAGCAGATCGGCCGCATTTCGTCGGGTTCGTCGGCGTTCAGCTCCTGCGTTGAGTAGCGGCTGCTCGCGTTGGCAAAAAAGCCGTGTCTTCGCCGCCGCGTTGGCTACGTTGACGAGCCCATGTCGGAGCCTTTGCCAACCGCTGCAGAAAACTCGCCCACGAACTGGGGGCTGATTCGCCGGATGTTTGGGTTGGCCTGGCGTTATCGTTCGCGCTGCCTCCAGGTGCTCGGCCTGCAACTGGTGTTGCTGACGCTGGGGCTGAGCGGCCTGAGTTTCACCGGACTCGGTATCGATTACATCCGCCACGTGTTGTCGAAGCGCGGCGTGATTTCCTCCTTCGTGCCATTTCCCGAGGGAAAACTGGGGCTGAATTTGCCGGCGAATTGGGAGCCTGGCCAGGTTCTGCTATTGATCGCGGGCAGCATTCTCGGGCTCGCAATCATGCGCGCGGTGCTGAACTACATTTATACCATCGCGGTCAACAAACTCGTGCAGCAACAACTCGTCGTACACCTGCGCGGCGCGCTCTACGACAAATTGCAACGCCTGAGCTTCCGCTTTTTCGACGCCAATACCACGGGCTCGATCATCACGCGCGTCACGGGCGATGTGCAGGCCGTGCGGATGTTTGTCGATCAGGTGTTGATCCAGAGCGTGATCATGATCGTGTCGCTCACGGTCTACGTTGTCTACATGAGCAACCTGCACGTAGGCCTAACGCTCGCGTGCCTCGCGACCACGCCACTGCTGATCCTGCTGGCCACGCGTTTCTCCCGCCGCATCCAGCCTGCCTATGCGCACAACCGCACGCTGGTCGAAAGGATGGTGCAAAATCTCACCGAAAGCGTGCAGGGCATTCAGGTGACAAAAGGTTTCGGCCGTGAGCGTGAGGACCGTGAACGCTTCGAACGCAGCAACCGCGAGGTTTTCGATCAGCAGCGTTTCATCTTCTGGCGCGTGAGTTTGTTTAGCCCCTCTGTGGGTTTTCTGACACGCGTGAACATGATGGTGCTGCTTGGCTACGGCGGCTGGCTCGTTGCGCACGATCAACTGCCCTTCGGCACGGGCCTGGTCGTGTTTGCTGGCTTGCTCGAACAGTTTTCCGGCCAGGTCAACCAGGTCGCCACGCTGGCCAACAGCGTGCAGCAGTCGCTCATCGGCGCACGGCGCGTTTTTGAAATCCTCGATGCGCCGGTCGAAGTGAAGAACGCACCCGCCGCGATTCGTCGTCCCCGGCTCGAGGGCGCGGTGCGTTTTGAAAATGTTTCGTTCGCCTACGCCGCGTCAAACGAAGTGGTACGCGACGTCGATCTCGAGGTAAAGGTTGGCCAATGTGTGGCGATTCTCGGTGCCACCGGTGCGGGGAAAAGTGTATTGATGAGTCTGATACCGCGATTCTTCGACGTGACGACCGGCCGCCTGACGGTCGATGGCATTGACGTGCGCCAGCTCGATCTCGATGACCTGCGCCGCAATATCGGAATCGTCTTTCAGGAGAGCTTTCTTTTCAGCAACACCGTGGCGGCCAACATCGCATTCGGTCACCCAGGTGCCACGCCTGCGCAGATCGAAAAGGCGGCGCGTATTGCGGCGGCGCACGAATTCATTATGGCGCTGCCAAAAGGTTACGACACGGTGCTCGGCGAGAGCGGCATGAGCCTATCCGGTGGACAGCGCCAACGGCTGGCCATCGCCCGCGCGGTGTTGTTGGAGCCGTCGATTTTGCTACTCGACGATCCGACGGCGGCGATTGATTCGCAGACCGAGCACGAGATTTTCGAAGCGTTGGAAAATGCGATCGCGGGAAGAACGACCTTCATCGTTGCGCATCGGCTGAGCACGTTGCGGCGCGCGGATTTCATCATCGTGATGGAGGACGGGCGCATCGTGCAGAAGGGCACGCATGAGCAGTTGATGCGTGAGCCGGGTCCTTATTTGCGCGTGGCCGATCTTCAGCTAATCGACAGCCGCGAATTGCAGGTGCTCGCGCAGGCCGGGGAGGGAACGCCATGAAACCTCCAACGCAAGGCGGCGTGCCGATGTTGGTCCAGCGGTTGCGCGACGAGGATGACGATGAGCCCCAGTTCAAACCGCTGGAGTGGGGAATCATCCGCCGGCTGTTTGGCTATACCGCCCCGCACGCGAGGAAGAGAAATTGGCTCATTGTTCTGACGATTTTTCGTGCGATGCAGTTGCCGGGCTTGGTGTGGTTAGGCGCCGAGATTATTGCGGGCCCGATTGCCCGGCATGAGACCGAGCATCTCGGTGTTTGGATCGCTGCATTCTGTGCGCTCGCGCTGGCGACCGACGGGTTGTTTCACTTTCGCCAGCGATTCGCGTTGGAGATGGGCGAATTGATCGTTAATGGCCTGCGGTCAGAAATCTTTTCCCATGTGCAGCGCATGCCGATGAGTTTTTTCCACCGGGTTAAACTCGGGCGTATCATCAGCCGCGTGACTTCGGACGTGGAAGCGATCCGCGTGGGCATTCAGGATTCGCTCTTTGTGAGCATCGTACAGATCGGCCAGATGATCTTTGTCGGTGCCGTGATGTTGGGCATGAACTGGCGGCTCTTCTGCATCGTGCTCGCGATGGCGCCGGTGTTGTGGTCGCTCAACCGGCGGTTCCGCGTGCGGCTCAGTCAGGATTCTCGCGCTGCGCAGGAAAGTTTCAGCCGGGTAACCGCCACATTGGCGGAATCGGTCAGCGGCATCCGGGTTACGCAGGGCTTTGTGCGGCAGGAAACGAACGCCGGACTCTTCCGGCGTCTGCTGGCGGATCATTCGCGTTTTAGCATCGCTCTGGCGCGAACCTCGGCGGTGCTCACGCCGCTGCTCGAGTTAAACAGCCAGTTTTTTGTCGCGATTTTGTTAACGGTTGGCGGTTGGGGCGTACTTTACCACGGAGGCGATGCGGGCGTACTCATTAAGTTTTTCCTGCTGGCCAACATGTTTTTTGCGCCGATTCAGGTGCTGGGAAACCAGTACACTCAGGCGCTGATCGCGATGGCCGGAGCCGAGCGGGTGTTCCGGCTGCTCGACCTGAAACCCGACTGGCAGGACGCGCCGGAGGCGAAAGATTTGCCTTTTCCGGCGGCCGCTGCGGGCGCACGGGTCGAATTTCGCAACGTATCATTTGGCTACGATCCGGGCCGTTTGGTGCTGCACCAGGTGAACTTCACTGCCGAACCAGGCCAGATGGTCGCGCTCGTCGGGCATACTGGCAGCGGCAAAAGTTCGATCATCAATCTTGTATCCAAATTCTACCTACCTACCTCAGGCGAGCTGTTGATCGACGGCCGCGAGATCCGTAACGTCACGAGTCAGTCGCTGCATCGGCAGATGGGCATGGTGCAGCAGCAGAACTTTCTTTTTGCCGGGACGGTACTCGACAATATCCGCTTTAGCCGGCCTGGTGCGACCGACGACGAGGTCGTGGCTGCGGCGCGCCGGCTCGACTGTCTGGATCTGTTTGAGGCGCTGCCGCAGGGGCTGCGTACAGAGGTGGGCGAGCGGGGTGGCGCGCTCTCCGTGGGGCAGCGGCAGCTGATCTGTTTCGCCCGTGCGTTGCTGGCGGACCCGCGCATTCTGATCTTGGATGAAGCGACTAGTTCGATAGATGCGCTGACCGAGGCGCGGCTGCAAAAAGCGCTGGTCGAACTGTTGCGCGGTCGCACGAGTTTTGTCGTTGCGCACCGGTTGAGCACGATCCGAAATGCCGGTTTGGTGTTGGTTTTGGAACAGGGACGCGTGATCGAACGCGGCACGCATGCGGAGCTTTTGTCGTTGAAAAAGCACTACGCCGCTCTCCACCGGCAGTTCGTTCAGGTGGATGCGAAAACCTGAGTTTCGGTCGAAGGCAAGCAGTTTTATGCAGATTCTCCTCTGAGGAATGAGATTTCTCCTCTGAAAATATCATTGCATTCGGAAAACAGGGATGTAGACCCGAATTCCGTTATGGCAAAAAAATCCGCTCGTAAACCCAACGCTGCATTCCTTAAGCCGGTTCAACCCGATGATGTCCTTTCGGTCATTGTTGGTTCGAAACCCTTACCCCGTACAGAGCTGACCAAAAAGCTCTGGGACTATATCAAGAAGAATGGCCTCCAAGACAAGAAGGTCAGGACTCAAATCAACGCTGACGAAAAGATGAAGCCGGTTCTAAACGGCAAGAAGTCTGTTAGCATGTTTGAACTGACCAAGCTCGTCTCCACTCACTTGGTGAAGTAAGAAGCAGGTTATAGTTTTCGAAGCCGCCGCGATTCATTTCACGGCGGCTTTTTTATTGGCTGGAGGGAAGGGTGCGGCCTCGGATTTCGGGGGGCTCGTGGCGAACCATTGCTAGCCGAAATCGGCAACCCCAAGCGGCTGAGGGGTGATATTTGGGTAAGCGGTGTCAGGGACGCAGGGCCCAGAGGACTTGAAACTTTTGGCCGAGGTGGTGGAGGAGTTGGAGTAGGCCGAGTTTGCGCTGGCTGAGTTGCGGCGCTTCGGCGGCGACGGTGCTTGAGAGGAATTCGCCGGCGTGGCGGATGAGGAAGGCTTCCTGGGATTCCAGGCGTGGCTCAGGAAAATGGTTGCGGTTCAGCGCTTCGGCGAGCCAGTCCCAGCAGAGGTGGCAGGTGAGATCTTGTTCGCCAGGGCGGGCGAGCAGGTCGTTGGATTGGGTGTGCTGGTGGTAGGCGCGGGCGGTGCCGGCGGGCGCGGCTTCGAGCAGTTCGCGCCAGGATTTACCGTAGTCGAAGGCGACAAAGAGGCCCGTCCAAGGTTGGGTGGCGATGGTTTCGGCAAGCGAGAGGGACGCGAGGGGCAGGTCGAGGTGGTAGCCTTCCGCAGCGTCGGGCGGGAGCTGTGAGGGTAGAAGCGAGGACGGTGGAAGTGCGATTTCGTGGAGCGCGCCGTTGCGCAACTGCACGCCGAGTTCGCGCCAGGTGCCGACCGTGAATTGGAATCGCCGGAAGGGTTGCGCATCGAAGAGTTCGTTGGAGAAAACGACGCATTTGCCGGCTAACATTATGGGTTCGCCAATACGGATCGTGCGCGTGGCGCCGAAGTCGTGGCGCAGGCCGTTGAGGATGCTAGCGTCGGGTTCGGCACCGAGTTCGACGAAGGTGTAGTCGGCAGGTTTCTCCGCACCCAAGAGAGATCGGCAAGCGGAGTGTACGAGTTCGCCAAAGAGCGGTCCGCTGGTGCTGGCGGTGTAGAAATCGGTGCCGCAACCGTAGCCGACGCGTTTTTTGTCCTGCCGGTAGTAGCCCAGCGCGGGGTGGTAGAGCGCGAGCGCCATGAACTGGTCGAAGGGCAGGCAACCGGTGGAATCTGCTTCGGCTCGGAATGCCTCAAGGAAAGCGGGCGAGGGCGGGCTCGGGGCTTGGGTTGAGTGGGACATCAGCGTCGGGTGGGCGGGTTTACCTTGCGAGAAAACGGACAAAAACCACGAGGAAAATACGCGGCAGGGCTTTGCAAGAAAAAGCCTCAGTTCCCGGGAAACAGCGACGAACCCATTTACAAACCCCGGCGGATTCGCAAAGTCGCTTCTATGGTAAAACGGATACTTACGGTCGCTCTCGGCGTTGTGCTGGGCAGTTGCGTCGCGCTCGGCGTCGCAAAGCTCGCATTTCTCTGGGGGTTGTTTTCGGACCGGGATCTTGATCGTTCGGCTGAATATGTGCGCGAGGTGCTGCAATTGGTGAACGAAAACTACGTGGAGGCCAAAGACGCTAAATTCACCGCGCTCACGCACGCCGCGATCCACGGCATCACGGATTCGCTCGATCCGCACTCGGAATTCATGGAGGCCAAGGAGTATCAGCACCTCCAGGAGGATTTGAGTAGTGAGTTTGGCGGTGTCGGCATTCAGGTGGAACTGCGGAAGCTGCGGGTCGTGATTGTGGCACCGATTGCGGGTGGTCCGAGTGAGCGCGCGGGCGTTCAGCGAGGGGATGAGATTATAAGCATCGATGGTGAACGGATTGAAAGGGCGACGATTGAGTCCGTGGTCGGAAAGCTGCGCGGGAAACCAAAAACCAGCGTCAAGCTCGGCGTCTATCGCGCCAGCACGAAGCGTGACTTTGAGTTTTCGCTCGTGCGGGAAATGATCAAGACCGACAGCGTGCGGGACGTTCAGGTTTTGCCCAACAACATCGGCTATCTCCAAATCACCCAGTTTACTGAACGCACCGGCGAGGAGTTTGTGGCGGCTTTGAACAAGCTGGCCGCACTGAATACTGGCGCGCTTATCATTGATCTGCGAAATAATCCCGGCGGGCTGCTTGACTCTGCCGTGGCGGTGGCCGAGCCGTTTTTTAAGAAAGGCGAAATCATTGTCTACACCCAAGGTCGCAAACCGGCTGATCGGGAGGACTACAAAGCCGAAGCCGATGAAGCGCCGCTGGAGATTCCCACGGCGGTATTGATCAACGCCGGCAGCGCGAGCGCCGCCGAGATCGTCGCCGGGGCGCTCAAGGACACCCATCGTGCGGTGATCGTGGGCGAGCGTTCTTTTGGCAAAGGTTCGGTTCAGTCGATCTTCAAACTGAAGCGCGGCGAAGGCATTCGCCTCACCACGGCCCGCTACTACACGCCGAGCGGCGTAACTCTCCACGAAAAAGGGGTAACGCCCAACGTCGAGATCGTGATGACCCCGGAAGACGATCAAAACGTACGGCTCCAACGCGCCCGCCACGACATGAAGGATCCAGCCGAGTTCAAGGAGCGCTTTGGTTTCGCTCCGATCGAGGATCGCCAGCTGCAAGCGGCGAAAGATGTGCTGTTGGGTATCATGATTCTAGATACACGAAAAAAAGGAGCGCCGGTCCCGGCGGCTCCCGCAGCAGCGGCGTCAAAATGATCCTCGCCCTAGAGACTTCTTGTGACGAGACGGCGGTTGCGGTGTTTGATCCGGCACGTGGTTTGGTGGGCGAATGGATTCACAGCCAGATCGTCCTGCACGGACGCTACGGTGGCGTCGTCCCCGATCTGGCAACACGGGAGCATTTACGTACGGTTGGGCCTTTGCTGGAGCGGGCGCGTGATGTGACGGACGGTTTTCGCGCGGTCACGCGTTTGGCGGTGACGAATGGTCCGGGGCTGGCGGGCTGTCTCGCGATCGGCACGGCGGCGGCGAAGGCGCTGGCGCTCGCGTTGGGACGTCCGCTGACGGGAGTGAATCATCTGCGCGGGCATGCGTTTTCGCCGTTCATCGCGCTGCATGCGGCGTCGCCAGCGGCGTTTGATCGGGAGTTTGCGGCGTTGCTGCCGCATCTCGGGCTGATTGTTTCGGGAGGTAATACGCTGCTGTTTCGGCTCGATGCCGAACGCCGGATTTCGATAATTTCGTCGACGCGTGATGATGCGGCGGGCGAGGCGCTGGACAAGGGGGCGAAGTTGCTGGGGCTTGGTTATCCGGGTGGGCCGTTGATCGAAAAAGAGGCGGCAAACGGAAAGGTCGATGCGTATGATTTTCCGCGTGGTCTGGGTCCGCGTAGCGAGCTGGATTTTAGTTTTTCCGGTTTGAAGACGAGTTTGCGTTATCAGTTGGAGAAGATGTCGCCGGAGGAAATCGCGGTGCGCCTGTCTGATTTGTGCGCGAGTTACCAACAGGCGGTGATCGATGCGCTGGTGCGTAAAACCACGGGTGCATTGAGTTTGGAGGGATATGCTAGTGTTGGACTTTCCGGTGGCGTGGCGAACAACCGGCCATTGCGGGTGGCGATGGAGAAGCTGGCCTCGAAGCAGGGGCTGCCGGTGATGATTGCACACCCGAAACACACGGGCGACAACGCGGGGATGATTGCGTTTGCGGCGTGGGCCGATCCGTTGGCTAGGGCCAAGGCGGATCTGGCGGCGCTGCAGATCGAGCCGAGTTTGGCGTTGGCGTGAGTCGAGGCGGGGGGGCGGGGCGGTTGTCCCATTACCGCTGCGGCGGACAATGGCGGAGCATTGTCCCTACCTTTCGGATCGGGAACAATCTTATGGCCGCTGGTTTACCGCGTCACGAATTCGTCGACGTTGTCGCGTAGCGCGGCACCGGCGACCCGGATGAGTTCGTCGTCGGGTGGCGTAAAGGGTGGTTTGGCTCTGAAATCGCTGGGCGGCATCCGGTAGGCTTGCACGGCGTATCGACGAACTCCATACATGAGCGGAGCGAGGTCGTTGATGTGCTCACGCGTGTGGAGTCCACCGACGAGGGTGGTGCGGAATTCGTAGGTGATTTTGGATTGTTTGATTAACTCGATGCTCAATTCGATGAGTCCGGTGTCGACTTCGCAACCGGCGAAACGCGAATACTCTTTGAGCGGGCCTTTGACGTCCATCGCGACGTAATCGAGGAGGTTTTCCTGCAAGAGCGTGGCGAGCACGTTGGGTCGGCAGCCGTTGGTATCGAGTTTGGTGAGGTAACCCATCTGGTGAATGCGGCGGATGAAGTCGACGAGGCCGGTCTGCAGGGTGGGTTCGCCGCCGGTGACGACCACGGCATCGAGTTGCTCGCCGTGCAGTTCGAGGTGATCAAAGAATTCGTTTTCGGGCGTGGAGGGTTGAAAACGGGAGGGAAAGACGAGCGAGCGGTTATGGCAGTAGGGACAACGCCAGCCGCAGCCTTGGGTAAAGACGACGGCGGCGACTTTCCCGGGAAAGTCGATGAGGGAGCTTTTTTGGTAACCGCCGATTTTCATGGTGAGGGAGTCAGTGCTCCGAACAGTGGGCAGAGATGTCTGCGCTGGCCTGGTAAATTAGGAGGGACGACTAGGTCGTTTGACGAGGCGAGTTTTCGGGTGCGCTCATGGCGTGTGTGGCGCGGCGTCCCGAATCGTGATGTTGGCCAAAGGTTGGCGCGGTCGGGCCGCAGACTCAACCCTGCATCTTTGCGGGGCGGCTGTCATAAGGCTTCGAGATTGAGGCGATGATAAAACGGAATAGCCCGCGTTGAGGGGTCCGCGAGCGGGAAACGAACGCGGCATCGGCAGGCTTGCTGATCGGGGTTTTATCCGTTGTTTCTACGTCATGCCTTTCCGCATCAGCAAAAGTTTCGAAATCGAGTCCGGGCACCTGCTCACCAAGCATCCCGACAAGTGCCGTTTTCCTCACGGCCACAGCCGCCGTGTGGATATCGTGCTCGCGGCTGATGCGTTGGATGTCAACGACATGGTGTGCGATTTTAAGGCGGTGAAGACGGCGATGTACGAGTTTCTAGATGCGTGGGATCACGCGTTTTGTCTGAACACGGATGATCCGCAGTTCGCGCATTTTCAGAAGACTTATGGGGTGAACATCATCGCTTTTGAGAAAAAAGATCCCACGAGCGAGGTGATGGCGAAGACGATTTTCGACGAACTGAAGCGGCGTCTGGCGGGCACGGGTGGCCAGCCTGATCCGCAATACGCCGTGCCGCCGGGCGTGCGGGTCGAGCGTGTGCGCGTGACCGAGACCAGTTCCAGCTGGGCGGAGTACGCGGAGTAGTTGGGGCGAAAAATAGTTCCTAAGGATTTTGCGGTGAGTGTGTCTTAATAGATGACGCACGATCATGTGCGCATCCCGCCACATGGAACCTTTGGTTTTCGAAAACATACCCTTGCCCCCGGCCAGCGCTGTGAAAGCGTGGGTGCCGGAGTCGATGAATTCGAAACCATCCAGCATCGGGAAGTTGTTTGAGGTCGAAGAGAGCGGATTGCTGCGCTATGCCATTGGCCTGGTCGGGCGGCGGATGGTGGCGGAGGAATTGGTTCAAGAAACGTTTTTGCGTCTGCACAAACTCTGGGCCGAGGTGGAAAATCCGCGCGGTTGGCTTTATCGTTGCCTGCGAAATCTTGCGCTCAACCACCTGCGCGATCACGCGAAGGAAACCGAGCTGGTTGAAGAAACGGTTGAATCGGGCGAGAGCCTGCCGCCTGAAATGCTCGGAAGAAGCGAAGCGGTTGGACTGGTTCGGCTTTTGCTGGCCGAGATGCCGGAGGGCGATCGCAGCCTCGTTCGGCTGAAATACCACGACGACCTACGCTACGAGGAGATCAGTCAACGCACCGGCCTCAGTGTGAGCAATGTGGGCTACCGGTTGCACCACGTGCTCAAAGCCCTGGCCGAAAATCTGCGGCACGCAGGCATCGAGGGCAGCCAAGGATAAAGGAGTACGCCATGAATCACGACGACAACTCGAATACAACGAACACCCTCGCCCCCGAATTGGAGGCACGCGTGGTGGCCTGGATCGCGGGCGAAGCCTCGGCCTTCGAGGCGGCGGAACTCGAACGACTCACCATCGATAAGCCGGAGATTGCGATTTTCAAACGACGCATGCAGGCGGTGCAGGGATTGTTGGCCGAAGCGGTCCGGCCGGAAATGGAGCCGCTGCGGCTTGCGCCAGAGCGCCGGGCGAAGTTGTTGCAGGCGCTGGGTGCGGCTGAGGCCGAGCCGGAGACGAAAGCAGAGACGAAGGGGATAAAGCCGAAACGGCTGAAAGCGCCAATTATTTCGATGGACGCGGTTTGGCGTGCTCAGCGGAAGCATCAGAAGTGGATTTTTCGCATCGCGGCGTGTCTGGTGTTAGGGCTGTTTTTCGCGATGTCGATTCCGAGTTTTCAGAAGGTCCGGCAATCGTCGAGCCGAGGTCGGGGGCCATTTCTTTTCTCAATGGACCGTAATGAGTCGAAGGAGGCAGTTCAACTGGCGCTGCCTGCGATGGAACGTGAAACTAAAGATAAAGCTGGATTTGAAGTGGAGAAAGCAAAGCTAGAAAAAGACGTGGCGGTCCGTGAAGCAGAACGCATGGAACAGGTCAGCGCCGAACACGCGCGTCGACGGGTTCAACGGTCTGCAACTGTGATTCCTGAAATCGCCGACAATGCCGTTCAACGACAGAAAGAGTCTGATGAGGTTAGACCAGCGGAACGTGGTTTTCCGATACCCGGCGCTTTGGCTAGCGCTCACATACGCCTGACTTCTAAAGACATTCCTCCCTCACCCTCTGTTGTAACCAAGGATTTCATGAATGATATTGCCGCTACCAGCACTCAGTCGTTGTTACAGTATACGTCGGGTACCGAGGTGAACGGCCTGCAAGGCAATTTCTCGGCACAGGCGGCACAGGCTGCTCCTGCTCCTTCGGTTGCTCCTGCGGCTGCGGACGATTTTGTTGTGCTTACCCCATTCGAAATTTCTACCTCGACGGATAAGGGGTATGCCGCAAAGCAAACACTCGCTGGGGGGAAACTTGAAAAGTCCAGATCTTTGGCCGACGAAGCGAAGGCTGCTGACCGTCGCTCGGAGAACGTGCCAAAACCTGTCCAGCCAGCCAAGAATCCATACAGCCCGCCTTCTTTCACCGAGACGATTACGGCGAAAGAGCCGGTATCCACGTTCTCGTTACATGTCAGCGATGTGTCGTTCAAGATCGCAAAAGCCGCTCTGGCTAACGCCACCGCCATTGATCGCGAACGCATCCGCCCGGAGGAATTCTACAACGCCTTCAGTTACGGCGATCCGTCTCCGGCGTTGAATGAGAAAATTTCCTGTCACATCGAACAGGCCGCGCATCCGTTGCTCCAGCAGCGAAATCTCGTTCGTATCGCCATGAAAGTGGCAGCGGCCGGGCGTGGTGCGGGTCAGCCGTTGCGGCTCACGGTGTTGCTCGACACGTCGGGCTCGATGGAGCGCGAAGACCGTGCGGCGGCGGTGCGCCGGGCGATGCAGTCGCTTGTTTCTCTCCTCGGCCGCAACGACACGGTGACGCTGATCGGGTTTGCCCGCCAGCCGCGTTTGCTCGCGGAAAACATGGCCGGTGACAAGGCGGGCGAGCTGCTCGCCATTCTCGGCGCTACGCCGGCTGAGGGCGGCACGAACCTGGAGGAAGCGCTCAAACTCGGCAGCGAACTTGCCCAGCGTCATTTCGATAAAGCCGCCCAAAACCGCATCGTGCTCCTAACCGACGGCGCGGCCAATCTCGGCAACGCGGACCGCACGCAGCTGGCTGAGTCGGTTGAAGCGTTGCGCCAGGAAGGCATCGCCTTCGATGCCTGCGGCGTGGGCATGGAAGGGCTCGACGATGGCATGCTCGAAGCTCTTTCGCGCAAAGGCGACGGGCGCTACTACGTGCTCAATTCGGCGGAGGACGCCGATGCTGGTTTCGCCAAGCAACTGGCGGGCGCGCTGCGTCCGGCGGCGAAAAACGTGAAAGTCCAGGTGCGCTTCAATCCTGCCCGGGTTGGCTCTTATCGCTTGATCGGTTTTGAGCGGCACCGGCTGCGCGAAGAAGATTTCCGCAACGATAAAGTAGACGCCGCCGAACTCGCCGCTGAAGAGGCCGCTGTGGCGGTTTACCAGGTTGAGCCCTTGCCGCAGGGTGAAGGTGAACTGGGCGAAGTGTACGTGCGCTTTCTCGATCCTTCGACGCTCAGCATGGTCGAACGCTCCTGGACGTTGCCCTACGATCCGCGGACGCCCGCATTTGATCGGGCCAGCCCGAGCATGCAACTGGCGGGGGTCGCCGCGCTGTTCGCCGAAACGCTTCAACGCGGCGAAAAGGAAGATGTGGATCGCCTGAACGAACTCACACCGGTAATCAAAGCGTTGCCGGGGCATTTCCCGAATGCTGATCGCGTGGATGATCTCGTCGAAATGTTCGAAAAGCTCAAGAAACTGTCGGCCGAGTGAAGTCGCGCTGCATGACAATTGCCTGACAAAACTTTGACCCCGGCATGACAACTCCCGCGATCGGCTGTGAGAGGATCTGTCTGCAAAACTTTTGATTGGTTCCGCCCTTCATTCCAAACGGAAGAACACACTATGAATGCTAGAACATTGTCCCAAAACTTCGCCCGCTGGCTGGGCATTCTCCTGACATTGACGGCCACGGTTGTCCTGGCTGCTCCTGTTGCCCCTAAGACATCTGACACCGCCAAAGTCACGACGACGCTGGCACCCGAGAGCGGACGGATGATCATTGACGCGCAGGGCGTGCCGCCTCCGCCGCCATTGTTTTTTTCAGCGTGGTCGGAACAATCGGTGCGGCTTGCCCCGGCCGAAATCGCCGGCGAGATCCGGTTGAAACTGCATGTGTTGCAGGGACGACCCGAGGTGCTGACGGTCGGGCTTTCCGGCGACGGCGAAGTGGTGGAGGTCTCGGGAAAAAACCTGCGCGATTGGTCGGTGCGCCAGGGAGTGGGTGCGCTGGGCGGGAAACGATTGCTGGATCTTCGACCGCTTCTCACGACGGGCGTGGCTGACCCGCAGGACCTCGATCTGGTGATTCGCACGCGGGTCAAGAAACCGGCGATTCCGGGCAATTTGGCGGTGTTGATGGTTACGCCGGGAGAGGCGGTGGGTTTTTCAGCGAAAATGATTTTGCAGGCTGATGCGTCGGTCGACGTTCAGATTGCATCGGTTTCTGGTCTGGTGGCGCTGGGCGACGGCAAAGGGCCGCGCGAGCCGCTGCAATTTTTCTCAACGGGTGAAGGCCGGCTTGAGGTTAAGTTGGTTCGACGCGGTGCAGCACTGGCTGCGGTTGACCTGAGTGGCGTGCAATTGAGCGGAAAATTGGCGGAAGCGGGCGGTAGCGTGAATTTTCGTTTGCGCGGCCAGCTGCGCGCACAAACCGCCGGAGCGCGCCTGCGTCTGTTGCAGGGGCACGCGGCGCTTGCCGAAAAGACCGCTGGCGAAGGCTGGCATGTCGAAATCACGCCGACCGATACCGGCGGGTTCGTGTACGAATTGGTGAGTGACCGTGAAGGTGCGCAGACGGTGGATCTTTCCTTTGTGGCCGAGGTGCTTGAACAGGGTGACTGGCGCACGCTCGATTTTGAGATGCTGGCTGGTTCGGTGGTGCCGCTGCAACTCGAAGGGCTGGGCGCGGGTTTCAGTTTCAACCCCGATTCTCCCATCGTGCCGACCGCCACGGCGCAGGGCTGGCAGGGCTTCTTGCCGGCCAGCGGCAAAGTGTCGCTGGCGTGGAAGCGTACGCGGACTGAGACGGAGGGCGCGTTGTTTTTTTCGAGTTCAGAGCAGTCGGAAGTGCGGTTGGGTGCAGGCTTGATGCACCAGTCGGCGCAGCTTCGTTTTCTGGTTTTGCAGGGCAAGCTCGGCAGCGTTCGGTGTCGGTTGGAAGGTTCGGG
This sequence comes from Verrucomicrobiota bacterium, assembly GCA_031404135.1. Classification (GTDB taxonomy): domain Bacteria; phylum Verrucomicrobiota; class Verrucomicrobiia; order Opitutales; family Opitutaceae; genus JADKHC01. The sequence goes on from JANNHA010000033.1 coordinate 33,693, forward strand.
TGAGATTCTGGGGGTTGAAGGATCGAATGTGGTGGGTTGGAAAGTGCTGCCCGGCGCGGCGGCACGCGTGCTGGAAGTGCAGTTCAGTCGTCCGGTGGAAAGCGAAGGCACGCTTGTCATCAACAGTCAGACGGAGCTCGGCAGTTTCCCCGTGCGCGTCGAGCCGTTGCGTCTTGTGCCAGAAGGCGTAGTTCGTCATTCGGGATTTCTGAGGGTGGCGAACACCGGAGCGGTGCGCTTAGAGGTGGCGGATGTAACGGGTATGATGCAGCTCGCGCCGACGCAGTTTCCGGGTGCGGCGCTGGACAAGGGCGTGAGACAGATATTCGTCTATCGATTCCCTTCGTCGGGTTATGGTTATCGTGTGCTGGCCTCGCAGATTCAGCCTGAAGTCGGGGTGTCAGCGATCTGCACCTATGAACTTGCCGATACGGATCGGGTGATCAATGCGAGCATCGAACTCGACGTGCGTGAAGCCACATTGCGCGATTGGTCGCTGTTGATTCCGCAGGATTACACGGTGGCGGTTGTGACCGGCAGCGATGTGGGTGATTATGTTGCTGAATCAGGCACCGCTGACGGTTACCGGTCGCTCAAGGTTCTTTTTGGAAAGGCGATCGAAGGGCGGCAGTTGTTGCAGCTGCGTTTGGAAAAAAACCAGCCGGCGGCGGCGGGAGAATGGAGTTTGCCCGCATTGAAATATCCGGGAGCTAAAACGGTGCGCGGTCATATCGGCGCGGTTTCGAAACCGGGTTTCCGACTGGTGCCGACAAAGGTGAACCGGCTGGTTGAGGTGCCGTTGAGCTATTTTCCGAAACAAACACCAGGACTACAACAGGCGTGGCGTTTGCGCGAATCAGACTGGACGGCTGAACTGAAAATCGAAGCGTTGGGGCAGAGTGTACAGGCCGATGCGTTTCACCTGTACTCGGTCAAAGAGGGAATTGTGTATGGCAGTGTGTTATTTAACTATTTTGTCGTCGGTTCTCCGGCGAGTGAGTGGCGGATCGAAGTGCCGCAGACGTTGGGGAATATCGATGTGGTCGGTCAAAATGTGCGGCGTGACTGGCGGCGCGAAGGTGACCAGGTCATCGTTTCGCTGCACCAACCGGTCTTGGGCGCGGCCACGTTGTTGCTCACCTTCGAGCAACCGATCAGCGCGCGGGGCGGTGTGATTCAGCCCGGGCAGGTGCGGCCGCTGGGTGTGCAGGCCGAGCGCGGTTATATCGAGGTCGTCAGTCCGCTTCAGGTGAAACATTCCATCACGGGAATCGAAGGTGGTTTGCTGAAGCTGGAGGCGTTGGAACTTCCGGCGGAATTTCGCCTGCTCACCACGTCGCCGGCACTTGCGGTGTATCAGTACACGGCGCGTCCGTTCAAGTTGGACATGGCGCTGGAGTGGTATGCGCAGGGTGAGACGGTGGACCAGGTTGTCGATTTCGCGAAGTTGTCGTGCCGGGTTTCCCGCGACGGTCAGGTGGTGACGGATGTACGTTATTTTGTGAAAACTCGTGGGCAAAAAGCCCTGCGTTTGATTTTGCCTGAAGGAGCGAAGTTGTGGGAAGCGAGGGTTGATGGCGAAATGACCAACGCGCGGATCGATGGTGGACAAACGCTCATTCCACTGCCGGCGAAGATGAATCCCAACGAGCCCGTGGCGGTGACGTTGCGGTTGGGTCAAACAACAAGTTCTGGTTCGAGGATTAAATTGGTGGCTCCGCGCACGGTCGCTCCCACGGTGATCAACGAGTGGACGTTGCACAGCGATGCCGGTTATCTGCTCGTGCCCCAGGGCGGAAGTGCTGAGGTGATCCAGCCTGCTTTGACAGAAACGGGTTTCGAGTGGATCTCGAATCGTGGGAGTTTTGGCGCGGTGGTTGTACTTGGGATGGTTGCGCTTGGGGCGCTTTTGTTGCGTACCTGCTACGGCTGGAAAGTTGGGGTTGGGCTGTTGATGTGTTTTGCGGCGATGGGTGTGGCCTTGATGATGGCGGCGAGTGCAGCCGTGGACCGGCGGGCGAACCTGCAACAGTTGACCTACGCGGCGTCGATGGTGCCGGCGGGCGAAGAGGTCGCTATCCAGTTTGGCAATGTTCGCGACTGGCAGGCGATGATTGTTGGTTCTGGCGTGGCGGTGGGGCTTGCCGGGCTGGCGTTGTTCGGTGCCGGATTTCTTCCGCGTGTGCGCGCGGGTGCGGGTGCGAAGGCGGTTTTTGTGACACCGGTGGCGCTCGTGCTTCTGTCGTTCGGGCTGCTGGCGCAACGCGGTGGAGCGATCGTTTTCTTTGGCGCGGTGAGTGCGGCGGTGTTTGTTTTTCTTATCGTCCCCGTTTTCTCGAGCTGGAATCGGGATCGCCAGAATCCTGAGCCGCCGTTGCCGGAGGAGCCTGGTTCGGGCAATACGGTGGTGTTACCGGCGCTCGTGATTCTGGGGCTGGTTGGATTTGGTTTGGGCGGCGGTGCCGTGAATGTGCAGGCCGAACCGACGAAACCGGCAGCGGCAATTCAGAGTGGGGCTTGGGCCGCGCAGTCGATGGTGCAAACGTGGAGCATTCACGAAAACCGGTTGCAGGCGGAAATGGAACTGATCGTGAGCGGGACTCCGGGCGATAGTTTTCTTTTGCTTAAGGCGCCAGCGGTGTTGACCGATTTCAAGGGCGAAGGGCTTCGCATCGGCAAGGTGGAACGCGATGGCCAGACCGGCTACTACGTCGCACCGGAGCGCGAAGGGACGTTCACGGCGCGCGTGCGTTTTGAGCTGGCCGTGCCGAAGCTGGCCGATGGCATCGAACTGCCGACGGGCCCGGCGGCGACGCAACGTGTGACGGTGGTGCTTGACCAGGGTGGATGGGAATTTGTTTCGCCGATGGCGGTGCAAATCCTGCAAACGACTGGTTTGGGTGAAAACCGTAGCGGGGCAACGCTCGTGTTGGCACCGCATAAAAACCCGATCATCACGTTGCAGCCTAGGCGGCGCGACACCAAGGCCGAGGTTGCGCAATTCTTCGTTCAAACGGCGAATCTGTACGTGTCCGGGCCGGGCGCGGTGAATGGTTTTAGCCGCGTGACGGTGCGTCCGGTGCAGGGGCGGGTGTCGGAGCTGGAAGTCGAAGTGCCGAACGGGCTGACGGTGGGCGAAGTCGCTCGCGGTCCGGTGGGTGCCTGGCGATTTGATCCGGTTAAGCGCCGGTTGCACGTGAGTGTAGAACCAGCACAAACCGGCACGTTTACCTTTGTGGTAGAAACTCAGCTAGGCACGGGGGCGCTGCCTTTTGATCTTTCGTTGGCACCGGTCAAGGTGGCCGGTGCGGCCGGCGAAGTCGGCACGCTGGCGATCGCGTTTGGCGGCGACGCGCAGCCCGAGGGTGCTCGCGCGACCGATTTGTCGAGTATCAATATCCAGGATTTCGATACATCACTTATTCCGACGGCGAAGGATGGGCGGCCGCTGGCCACGTTGCAGCAGGCCTGGCGCTTTGGGCAAACGGGAGGGCACGTGGACTTGAAGATCGCCGCCGTGGCACCCGAGGTGCGGGTGGCAAGTCGGCAGGTGTTTTCGCTCGACGATGATCGAATGGTGATGGCGGTGGATCTCGGCGTGGCGATCACGCGTGTCGGTTTGTTCAAGTTAAGTTTCGTGTTGCCCGAGGGGCTCGAAGTTGAGGCGTTGAGTGGAGCTGCGCTGAGTCAGTGGACGGAGGCACAGGACGGCGCGCGGCGCGTGGTGACGCTGCATTTGAACGGCCGCACGATGGGTGAGCAGGCGTTTTCCCTCACGCTCGCGGGTGCGGCGCCACGTGCGCAGGGTGCCTGGGCCGTGCCGCGTTTTTTGTTACGTGAGGCGACGCGGCAGACGGGTGAAGTTTTGATTGTCCCAGGCAAAGGGTTGCGGTTGCGCGCCATCGAGCGTGAGCGTGTTACCCAAGTTGACCCTCGCTCGGTCGGCGGGCTCCAGCCAGGTACGCTCGCGTTTCATTTGTTGCAGGAGGACTGGGTGTTGAGCATTGGGATCGACGCGCTCGAACCGTGGGTGACGGTGCAATCGTTGCAGGAAATCACGGTGCGCGAAGGCCAAACGCTCACACGGCTCGGCCTGCGTTATCGCGTGGAGAACGCTGCGGTGAAACAGTTCCGGGTGAAACTTGCTGGCTTGAGCGAAGAGCATGGCCGCACGGTTCGCGCCACCGGATCTTCCGTCAGTGATATGGTTCGTGTTCCGGGCAGCGCTGATTTTTGGGAGATTCGTTTCCAGCGAGGCATCGCAGGGGAAACCGATGTGCAGATCGAGTTTCAAGGTCCGGCGAGCGGTGATCAAAAACAGGAGGCGATTTTGCCGCCGGAATTTCCCGGTGCGCGCCAGGTTGTGCAGTTCGTTTCGGTGCGAGGCAGTGGTCGGCTGGAGCTTGAGGTGGGAAACCTGCCTCATGGTTGGACGCGCACGGATTGGAGCGCGGTGCCGGTGAATCTGCAGGACCGCAGTAATCGCAGTGTGCCTGCGCTCTGTTTTCGCGTGGCCGAGCCTGAGGGCGCGCTCGCGGTGGGAATTCGCCGGCATGACGTGGCGGAAGCGCTCAAGCTCCGGGTCAAACAAGCAGATCTAACGACGCTCTTTTCTCCGATGGGCTATTTTCTCACGGCAGCGGAATTGAAGGTTGATGTATTGGAAAAGAGCACGCTGCGCGTGAAGCTGCCGGAAGGGGCGCGGCTGTTTAACACCATCGTCAACGGCGAGAGTGTGCTGGTCGTGCGCGAGGGTGATGCGTATTTATTTCATGTCTCGCCCAACACCGGGTCCAGCGCTTCGGCGTTGGTTCGCATGGTGTATACTTCGGCTGGTTCGGGCGGGAGCGGCACGATCGGACTGGTTGCTCCGAGTATGAGCGTGCCGCTGGAAAACGTGACCTGGCGCGTGGTGATACCGCCTGGTTACGAAATGGAAAACTATCGCGGTGGCCTGCGCTTGAAGGAAGACCGTTCGGCGGGCTGGTTTGGTGTCGAGCAGTACGAATCGTCGGTATTGTCGAAACGTTCGGCTGAGACAAAGGAAGCGGTTGCGCTCCTCGAGCAGGCGAATTCTTTTCTGCAGAGTGGCGACCAGCAGAAAGCGGGTGAGGTGCTCAGTCGCGTTTCGAATGCGCAGGTACTCGACGAGGCTTCGAACGAGGATGCTCGCGTGCAATTGCGGAATTTGAAGACTCAGCAGACGGTGCTCGGCCTCAACACGCGCCGTCAGCGTCTTTACCTCGACAACCGGGCCGAGGGTGCGCGTAACGAACAGCTCGAACAGGCCGCCAATTTGAATCCGCTCATGCAGGGCAAGGTGAACTTTGATCCCAAGCAAATCGACCAGTTGCTCATGGGCAATACGGCCGACGAAAACGTGGCGCTGAAAGGAATCGCTGCGCGGCTGGTGGACCAACAGCTCACGGCCGAACCAGCGCCAGGAACTATCGACGTCACCGTGCCGGAGCGCGGTCGCGTGCTGACTTTTACGCGCAGCCTTCAGGTGGATGGCGGAGCGCCGCTCGAATTGAGCGTGGTGGTTGGCAAAACCGCATCAGCGCGGATTGGTTTTATAGCTTTTGTGTTATTCGGCATCGCGGTGATCGCCACGATTCCGGTCATCCGCAGGAGAGAATAAAGAACGATTTTTAGAGTGCGTGCCAGGCGATCCCTAGCAGGGCGCTCGCGACCACGACCGGAATGACTCCGACTTTGAAGTACTGTAACGCCACGAAGGCGGCAGTGCTCAGGGTGAGGGCGAACCAGTCCACCACGCCTTGGGCGGGGAAAAACACGTGGCTGCCGAACCACACAGCCAAGTTTAAGATAACACCGACGACCGCGGCCGTCACGGCTGAGAGTGTATGATTCAGCCAGGCGACACCGCGCAGCTGTTCGATGTGCGGGGCACCCAGAAAAATAAACAGGAAGCTTGGAACGAAGGTGGTCCAAGTCGTCATGGCGGCACCGAGCGTCGCGGCGATGAGAGGTGAGAGCGTGCCGGGTTGGTGCCAGCCGCCGAGGAAGCCCACAAACTGCAACACCATGATGAGCGGGCCGGGCGTGGTTTCGGCGAGGCCGAGGCCGTCGAGCATTTGTGCGGTCGAGAGCCAGCCGTAGGTCTCCACGGCTTGCTGTCCGACGTAAGGGAGAACTGAATACGCGCCGCCAAAGGTGACGAGCGCGGCTTTGCTGAAGAAGAAGCCTTGCTGGACCAGCGTGCTGTCCCAGCCTTGCCAGAGGCCGGCGGCGAGCACGGGCGCCCACCAAAGCGCGAGCGACACCGCGAGGATCTTGCAGGCTCGCATCCATGAGGGGCGCGTGGGGACTGGAGACGTTGCGCCGTCGTCGATGATCGCGGTGTTGGCTGTAGCGAGCGGAGTGGCTGGCGCGGGGAAACAGCGAGGGAAAAACTTCCCGCCCATCAGGCCGATTGCTCCGGCCGTGGCGACCACGGCGGGAAACGGTGCGTGAAAGAAGAATAGCGCGACGAAGGCTGCCGCCGCGAGCGTGGTCAGGAATCTCGTTTTCAATGTCCGCCGACCGATCCGCCAGACCGCCGCTAAAACGATGGCGGTTACGGCTGGTTTAAGTCCGTTGAAGGCAGCTGCGATCCAGGCGATTTGCCCGTAGGCAACGTAGACATAGCTGAGCAGCCAGAGCAGCAGGGCTGACGGAAGCACGAACAGTACGCCAGCGGCAATGCCGCCCCAGGTGCGGTGCAGGAGCCAGCCGCAGTACGTGGCGAGTTGGGTGGCCTCGGGGCCAGGCAGAAGCATGCAGTAGTTGAGGGCGTGCAGGAAGCGTTCCTCGCCGATCCATTTTTTTCTTTCGACTAGTTCGGCGTGCATGATCGCGATTTGCCCGCTCGGTCCGCCGAAGCTGATCAGCCCGAGCTTCAACCAGAAGCGTAGGGCTTCGCGAAATGGGGGGTGGGGTTGGGAGGCCGACATGGGCTTGGAATTTCACGCAGAGGCGCAAAGACGCAAAGCCGAATGGCGGATTTGCGTGGGCGGATTTATCTGGAACTCAGGAACGCTGGAATCGGAGGGAGTCGGAGTCCCTTTCGTTCTATACGGGGTGGGTTTTTCGCTTCTTGTTTTGTGGCACGATGCCGATGCGTGGATCGCGCTGTCGGGCGAGGCGAATGAGTTTTGTCGCGGTGGTCTCGAAGTTTGCTGCGCTTTCCGAAAGGTACAGCCATTTGGGCAATACGGGGTGAGGAGCGAGGGCGGGAAATTCGTTCATCAGTGCGGCATGGTGCGTGCGGTCGGTGCAGAGGAGCACGCCGCGCCAGGGTTCGGTGCGGGCACAGCAGCAAAGCATCATCATGCCGTGCAGATAAATTGCCTTCGCGCCAAACATGGAGCGCAGGACAAAGGATGGCTCGTGCTCAACGGTTTCCCAGAGCCAAGCGTGCGGATGGATGGGCTTCGCGGCACCAAGGCGGAGCGAGTCGGCGTTGCGACGTTGAGGGGTGCGGGGCTTTGGCATGCTGTGGTCGGGGATGCCTGAGCCTATGTCGTCATAAGTAAAGTGTCCCGGAGCAAGCTTCGGGCATTTCAGGAAATTGTAGGAGCGGCTTTATGCCGCGATTCAGGCAGAGAATCGCGGGGTAAACCCGCTCCTACATTCGGACCCAGAGCGAATACACAAAAAGCCCGCTTGTTGGCGGGCTTTTTTTGTGGGCGGAGGTTGGTTTAAGTTTCAGGTGGCCAGGGGCAGCAGCTGGTCGAGCGGTTTCGCCTGGGGGGCGAGGTCTTGCTGCATCTGCTTGATGTGCGAGTCGTAGGTTTCGGGAGGGTTCGGGTTTTTGTAGAACACGCCGGTGTAGAGCTCGGTGCTGTAGGCCGAGGCGAGATCCATCGCGCGTAGGCGGTTGGTCGGATCGTGGCCGAGGTCGGCGAGTTTTTTCATCTTCGCTTTCTGGGCTTTCACCTGGTTCTCCGGGTTGCCGAAAGTGACGCAGGGAGACTGGATGTTGACGAAGGAGAATCCGGGATAACGAATCGCTTCCTCAATCAGTTTTGCGAGGCCGTCCATGTCGCCAGGAATGCCTTGGGCAACGAACCCGGCGCCGTAGGCAAGCACATAGAGCAGCGGATTAACGGGGTCTTCGATGCTGCCGTAGAGGGATGAAGGGGTTTTGGTGCCGCGAGCCGAGGTGGGCGAGAGCTGGCCCTTGGTTAGGCCGTAGATTTGGTTGTCCATCACAAGGTAGGTGATGTCGAGGTTGCGGCGGATGGCGTGGGGCACGTGTCCGCCGCCGATGGAAAAACCGTCGCCGTCACCGCCAGCGGCGAGGACGAGGAGTTCGGGGCTGGCCATCTTGATGCCTTGGGCGATCGGGAGGGCGCGGCCGTGAACGGTGTTGAAGCCGTAGGCTGTAGTGTATCCGGGGATACGGCTGGAGCAGCCGATGCCGGAGATGAAGGCGATCTCGTGCGGCGGGCGGCCGATATTGGCGAGCGCGCGGTAAACGGCGGAGACGACACCGAAGTCGCCGCAGCCGGGGCACCAGATGGGTTTGAGGGTGCTGCGAAAATCCTTGGCCGCGTAGGTGTCGGGCGTGGGGCAGGAGCAGGTGGCGTCGGCGCTCATAGTGGAAAAGTCTAAGGGTTTAAAGGTAGGTTTACGAGGCGAGGGCGCGGATTTTTTGGACAACTTCCTCAGGCGTGATCGGGTTGGCGCCGCTCTTGGCGAAGGCGGTGAAGCCCTTGGGGGTGTCGACCCACATGCGGATGATTTTGTGGAGCTGGCCTTGGTGGGATTGCTCGACGACGATGCAGTGGTTGAGGCCGACGAAGAATTCGCGGTAAATGTCCTCGGCGACGGGATAGACGAGTTTTGGGACGAGGACTTTGACTTTGATACCGGCGGCGCGGGTGATGCGCACGGCTTCGAGGGCTACGCCGGCGATGCTGCCCCAGGCGATGAGGCCGATGGTGGCGTCGGCGTCGCCTTCGATGATGAAGAGGTCCTGCCGCCTTTTTAGCGGGTTGAGTTTGTTGAGGCGCTTGTCGTTCATCTTGGCGTGCATCTCGCCGCTGGCGGTGGGCGAGCCCTTTTCGTTGTGCTCGATGCCAGCCGCGAGATAGGCGCCGCCTTTCATGCCTGGGTGGCTGAGGGGGCTGATGCCGGTGTCGTTGAGTTTGAAGCGGGTGTAGTTTTCCAGCTCTTGCGCATTGGGGCGGAGGCGGTCGACGAGGCTGAGTTTGGAGGTGTCGACGGGATCGACGATTTCCTTGCGTTGGGCGATTTCCTGGTCGGAGAGGACGATGACGGGCGTCTGGTATTGTTCGGCTATGTTGAAGGCTTCGACGGTGACCTCGAAACAATCGGCAACGCCAATGGGCGCGAGAATGGGGCGGACGGTGTCGCCGTGGGACGAGAAGGCGGCGGCAAAGAGATCGGCTTGTTCGGGCTTGGTGGGCATGCCGGTTGAGGGGCCGCCGCGCTGGACGTTGACGCACACGAGCGGGAGTTCGGCGAGGCTGGAGAGGCCGAGGACTTCGGTTTTCAGCGAGAGGCCTGGGCCGGAGGTGGCGGTCATGGCTTTCTTGCCGGCGAAGGAGGCACCGACTGCAGCGGCGACGCCTGCGATTTCGTCTTCGGCTTGGAGGACGGAGCCGCCGTATTTGTAGAGTTCTTTTTGGAGATATTGCATGATCTCCGAGGCGGGCGTGATCGGGTAACCGCCGAAAAACTTGCAACCGGCAAAGATGGCGCCGGCGCCGATCATCTCGTTGCCGTCGGTGAGGACTTTGCTGGCGTGTTTGCCGGGAGCGGGTGGTGAGAGGCGCTTGTCCTGGGCGAAGGGATTTTGCGCGGCGTATTCGAGGCCGGCGGCGAAAGCGCGGTCGTTTCCGGCGAGGACGTCGGCGCCTTTTTTGGCAAATTTTTTGTGGATGCCCTCGATGATGGCTTTTTGGGCGAGACCGAACCAACCGGCAAGAAGGCCGAGGACGACGTTGTTTTTTGCGAGTTCGGTGCCGGCGGCTTTGATGGCCATTTCTTCGAGCGGTACGGCGAGCACGGTGGCGGGCTTGACCTTGAGAGGGACGGCGTCGGGGGCGACTTTTGTTTTGGCTTCGTAGATGACGATGGTTTCGGGGCCGACGGGAAGTTCGCCGCCAAAACGCAGGAAATCCTCCCAGTTGAGTACGACGGCGACATCGAGTGTGCCGCCGGGGTTGAGCACGGGCAGAGTGGAGACGCGGAGACGGCAGGAGGATTCGCCACCGCGAATTTGTGAGCCGAAACTTTTGGTGAGGATGGCGAAGTAGCCTTCCTTGGCCGATGCGCTGATGAGCGATTCACCCGCAGAAACAATGCCGTCGCCACCGGAACCGGCCATACCAATGATCAAGTCGTTCAGCATAATGATTTCTTTTGCGTCAAGATACCCTTTCTTCTCAAGCAAATGCCGTTCCTTCGCCACAAAACAGGAGGAGAATGACAATATCTGCGCAGGTGTTGGCGAGGGCTTTTGGAAAGGGCTTTGACGCGTGAAGAGAACCCAAATAGGGGTTAAAGCGTGAACGCATCAGAATCGCATCCTTTTTTTCGCACGCTGCGCTGGTTGAGCCAATACGCAGGCTTTCCTCAAAGCCGGTTGGACGGGCCTGCCGAGACGCTGGTGCTGCTGGCGGCTGCCGCGCAGGCTTTAGAGGAAAACGAAGTGGCTGGGCGCCCCAGTTTTATGGTGAAGAGCCGCGATGTGGCCCGTGACGCCGCGCTTCGTGCCCATAACGAGCGTCGCAAGCTCGCTCATTTTAAATGCGACAACAGCGCCAAGGTCTAAGGCGCGTTTGTTTAATGGAATCCGGGCACGCCGCGCAGGCGTTTTGTGCGCTTGCCAAACGGATTCTTTTCTTAGGCTTTTAAAAACGTGAATGTTCGCAGGTTTGTACTTTGTCTGATGGTTTTTGCCGGTCTCGCGTCCGCCACCCGGGCCGCAATCGAGCGCACGGTTGAGAAGGATTTTGCGCTGCTTTCGGGCGGGGTGTTTAAAATCGATACCTGTCAGGGTGCTATTCGCATCGAACGTTCGCCGGATGATTTGATTCACGTGCTCGTTCGCCAGACGATGGCGGTGGATTCTGAGGCCGATGCGGATCGCCGGTTGCAGGATCTCGATCTGCAATTTGAGGCAGCTACGACGCAGGTCACGGTGATGGCGCGTTATCGCCGGGCCGTGCGTTGGGCCTGGGAAAACTGGCCGCCGGTGGCGCTGGCCTTCGTCGTGAAGGTGCCGCGTGACTGTAATCTCGACCTCATCACGCTCGAGGGCGATGTCACCGTGGGCTCGAGCAATGGCAACGTATTTGCTCGCACCGGCAATGGCGCGATTTTCACCGGCGAGATCAACGGCAGTGTGCGGGCCATGAGCATGCGGGGCGACGTCTCGGTCACCGCCTGCACGGGCGAACTTATACTTACCGCCAAAGCTGGCAATGTGCTCGTGGGTCGCGCCGACGGATTGACCACGATCGAAGGCTCAGGCGGCACGATCGATATTCAGAGTTCGCGGGGAAAGCTGCACGTCGAGGGCGATAACTCCGATGTGAGGATTAGCTTTGTCCATCCGCTGGTGCAAAGCTCCGAGCTGCGTGCGGCGGGTGGCGATATCGAAGTCGTTTTTGACCAGCGAAGCGCCTGCACGCTTGCGGTCGCTGCTTCGATGTTTGGCGAGGTGAAGGCCAGGAATTTGTCGCTGACGATCAATTCGGGAAAAATCGGTTCATCACGCGTCATCGGGACGCTGAATGGCGGTGGCCCAAAGGTGGTGATCAGCGCCAGCGGCGGGAATGTGCAGTTGACCGGCAGCGAGCCGTAAGGCGCGCCTGAGCCGCAGCGATTCGTCGGAGGGGATTACGGGCGCTTGCGTGGCGCGGGAGGGTTTTGTTTTGTTGAACGCATGACATCCGCTGCACCCAATCCGTTTGCCGAACTAGAAGTCAGGTTAAAACAGGCGCACCTGCTCGGCTCGATAGGCGAACTCCTCGGCTGGGATGAACAGGTCAACCTGCCGCCCGACAGCGCTGATCAGCGGGCTGCTCAACGCGCCGCGCTGGCCGAGGTGCAACATGCGGCCGCGACACATCCACGCATGGGCGAACTCCTGGCGTGGTTGGAAACGGCTGCGGTGATGCAGGGGTTGAGCGAGGCTCAGCGGGTGGTGATTCGCTGGGCGCGTCGCGACTATGAGCGAGCGACGAAGCTGCCGGCCGATTTTGTGCGCGAGAAAGCCGAGCAAGGCAGCCGCGGTTATCATGCTTGGAAAGCGGCGCGCGCGAAGGCCGATTTTGCGCATTACGCGCCGGTGCTGCAAAAAAACCTCGAACTCGCGCAGCGTGAAGCGGCGTATTTGGGTTTTGGAGACATGCCGTACGATTACATGATCGACCGTCACGATCCGGGAATGACGGCGGCGACAACCGGAGTGCTTTTCGATGAATTGGAAAAAGAGCTCGTTCCACTGGTTCGTCAGATTACGGGCTCGGCGGTGAAGGCGAAAACGGATTTGCTTCGAGGTTTTTCGGTCGACGAGCAGGCGCTGTTTTTACGCGAGGTGACGGAGCGAATGGGCTTCGATTATCGGCGCGGTCGGATCGACAAGTCGGTGCATCCTTTTTGCTCGGGCACGGGTGCCGATATCCGCATGACCACACGATTCGATCCGGAGAATCCGCTCGATTCGCTCTTCAGTTCGATTCACGAAACCGGCCACGGTTTATATGAACAAGGCACGTTGCAGGATCAACATCACACGGCGCTCGGGCAGGCGGTCGGCATGGGCGTGCATGAGTCGCAGAGTCGACTCTGGGAAAATCAGGTGGCGCGCAGTCGCGGTTTTTGGCGATTCTTCGAGCCGAGATTGCGTGAGCGTTTTCCGGCGCCGTTGCGCGATGTGTCGTCGGACGAACTTTACCTCGCGATCAATGCGGTCGCGCCGACGCTCATCCGTGTCGATGCCGACGAAGTCACCTACAATCTGCACATCGTGCTGCGTTTTGAGTTGGAGAAAAAACTGTTCGCGGGAACGCTGGCCGTGGCTGATCTGCCGGCGGCGTGGAACGCGGCGAGCCACGAATTGCTCGGGCTGGAGCCGACGAATGACCGCGAAGGGGTGCTGCAGGATGTACACTGGAGCGACGGTGCGTTTGGCTATTTCCCTAGCTATTGTATCGGTAATATGATGGCGGCACAGCTATGGTATCACGTACTCACGTTGCGGCCGCAGTTGGAGGAGGATTTTGCACGCGGTGATTTTTCCTGGCTGCTAAACTGGCTGCGCGAAAATGTGCATTTGCAGGGCAAGCAGTACGACACGCTGGCGCTGGTTTGGAAGGCGACGGGTGAGCCGCTTTCGCCGAAATGGCTGATTCGGTATTTGAAAGAGCGATACAGCACGCTGTATCGGGTGTGACCTTTCGTTTTTTATCTGCCGCCGGCTCGGACGCGATCAGGCTGGCAACAGGATATAACTATTTGCTATCTGCCACACGCCCCACGGCCTGACTCTATATCCTTTTTTCGAACCAAGACAGAATACCAATGTGGAACTCAGGAACGCTGGAACGAACCATCCGAGGTAGGGACAAATGCTCCGCCATTGTCCTCGGCGGATGTGTCGCATCTGCACCCCAAACCAACGGGTCTGTCATCCCGAGCGTTGCGCGAAGGATCCACTTGGAATCGGCAAACCAGCACCCCTGAAAGTTTACCATTCGGTTTCCGATCCTACAGCGTTCACCCTTCTCAATCATCTCGCTTCATCATCCTCGACTGGAGGGCGACGCTCCGTCGGAGCCGGGATTGAGGATAGTATACGGTGAGCGGTCGCCACTTGATACGCGTCGGATCTACCCTACAGCCCGATCCCGTCCGACGACCCCAACCTGTGCAAAGTTTGACTCCTTTGATCGGCACAGTGATCAGACGCGTAGCGGCTGGCGCGAGACGTGCCGGTCGGTCGTTGAACGACATTGCAAACGAACTACTCACTATCTGCCCCAAGGCCCATGGCCTCCTTTATTGGGGCCTTTATTGGCAACCATGCGGACAGCTCAGGGCAGGCGGAGCGAGGCCGGGTTCTGGCGTCCATCCCAAATGCGCACGACCTCGACCCAATGAGCAGTGTCGTTGACCTGATAAAAAATCAGATAGTGGCGGTGGGTGAGTTTGCGCGTTCCGGGTCGGCGGCGCACCACCGCGCCCAAGTCGGCCTGAGCTTCGTCGGTTAGGCCGACTTGGTAGCCCATAGCGCGATGTTTTGGCGGACTTTTTCGAGGGGAGTCACGCCCTTTTCCCGCAAGGAGCGAAGACCTTCGTCGATGGCGGCGAGCATCTCGGGCGTTTCTTCCTCGGTGTCGTCGAGCCAGTGCCGGAGCGTTTCGCGGTCCTGCGGCGGTAGATGAAGGATGGCGTCTTGGATTTCTTGGACGGTGCTCATGGCGATAAATCTACATTGGATGGCGTTGGCGGCAAGCCCTGCCTCAGCCTCGCGGGTGGAGGAGCCGATGGGCTTGCTTCAAGTCGTCGATAGTCAACCGCAAGTAACGCTCGGTCGCGGCCAAGGATTTGTGCCCCAAGTGTTCTTGCACATGCCGGACGTTGGCGTGGTTTTGCAAAAGATGCGTGGCGCAGGTGTGACGCCTGAGGTGCGGCGTCACTTTCTTTTTCACGCCTGCCGCCTTGGCGTAGCGGGCAAACAGGTTGCCGAGCGCGTGATAGCCCTGGCCATAGTCTTCGCCGGGATGATTGACCGGCGAGACGAAGAGGCGGGCCGACTTCACCGAACCAAGCAACTGAGGCCGGATCGTTTTCTGGTACGTTTCCAGGCAGGCGCTGGCGGTGCGCCGATTGGCACGAGGCGGCCACGTCCGCCTTTGCCGCGATTCACTCGAACCACTCCGCTGGTGAAATCGAGGTCGTGGAGGGTGAGCGCCGCCGCCTCGGCACGCCGCAGGCCCGACGAGTACAGCAGCTCCAACATTGCGCGGTCGCGTTTGCCTTGGTGCGTGCGCGAGTCCGGCTGCGCGAGCACGCGCGCGACTTCCGCTGCCGTGAGCACACGACGCGGCAAACGGTCCGGCAGTTTCGGCAAAGGCACGCCGACGCACGGATTGACCAGCACCGCATCCATCGTCTCCAACCAAGCGAAAAACGAGCACAGCGCGGTCAGATGCACGCACACCGTGCCTGCGGTCAAACGGCTGGATTTGTTCCCCTTTGGCTCGTTGAACGAAGTTGAAAACGAACTACTCACTATCTGCCCCAAGGCCCATGGCCTGATTCTTTATCAGGGCGCGGGCACCTTTCTCAGGGCGCTACGGAATGCCCCTGGCCTTTTTCAGCAAGGGAGCGGACTCTATCGCGTGGCATCGCAGCCTCTACCTGTCGCTTTTCGGTGAAGATTTCCCCCCGGACCTTCGCGATCGACCCGGCTGAATAAGCAGAAATGAATCCCGCGAGCCTTGCTTCATGCTCTGCTTTGAATCCAGTTTCTAAACAGCCACGACCCACGATCAGTTTCCACCCTATGAAAAAAAACATTTTGACCGTTTCTGCACTGCTGACTTTCTCAGCCTGTGCCTTTGCCTCGGGCGGCGTTGATCCGAGAACCTTGGCGCCTACCCCACCCATGGGTTGGAACAGCTTTGACAGCTACGGCGTCTACCTGCACGAGCAGACAGCTCTGGCCAATCTTGAGGCGATGGCGACCAAACTGAAGCCGCATGGCTACGATTACTTCGTGATCGATAACGGTTGGTTTGGGGAATACAAGTTGCAACCCGGAACGCTTTTTGCGGCTGAGAAACATGCCCATCATCTCAACCTCAACAAGTATGGTCACTTCCAGCCCTCGAAGGTTTATTTCCCCAACGGCTTCAAGCCGATCGTAGACCGCGCCCGTGCGCTGGGCATCAAGTTTGGCGTCCACCTGATGCGCGGCATTCCGCGGCAAGCGTATGAGCTCAATCTGCCGATCAAGGGCACCAAATACACGGCGCGTGATATCGCCAACAAGGACCCCAAGGAAAATTGCACCTGGTGCGACTACTGTTATGCGGTCGATATGACCAAGCCCGGGGCCCAGGAATGGTACGACGGTCTGGTTCAGCACATCGTCGATCTCGGCGTGGATTTCATCAAATACGACGACATCGTCGAGCACCCCGACGAGGTCGAAGCGGTGGCCAAGGCGATCAGGAAAACCGGAAAGCCGATCCTGCTCAGCCTTTCACCCGGCGGCACCGTGGATCCGAACGCCATCAGCTCTTTCAAACAGAGCAACATGCTTCGCGTCACCAAGGACGTCTGGGACGAGCAACATTACATCGATGAATGTTTCAAGGCTTGGCGCAAGTGGCAGGGGAAGGAAGAGCCGGGTTTCTGGATCGACATGGATATGATTCCCTTTGGGAAACTTCAGTTGATGTCGCCGCCGAGTGCCGACCCGACCCGGGACATCATGAGCAAGGGTGATATCGCCCTCGCCGGCAAAGGCGTCATCCGCCAGTCCCAGCTCACCAAGCCGCAAATGAAGACCTTCATCACGATGCGCGCGCTGGCCGCCTCGCCGCTGATGATGGGCGGGGATTTGCCCACCCTCGACGATTTTTCCCTCATGCTGCTCACGGACCCCGAAATGCTGGCCTGCAATCAAAATGGCGTGATGGGCTCGCTGGTCTCCGAAAAGGGTACGCTGGAATCGTGGAATGCCGCGAAGAAAGGCACCAAGACTGAGGGCTGGGTCGGCGTCTTCAATCGCGCGAATGCGCCGGCTCAATTTGTCATTTCGCCCGAGCTGCTTGGGCTGGCCGACACCGGCTTTCGCCTCATGGAAGTCTGGAGCGACCGTGCAAAATCCTTCGGTGAGACCATCAACCTCCATCCCAACGGCGTCCTGTTCATCAAGTATTCCAAATAGGCGGCCGCTACTCGTTAAGTGTGCCGGCCAGGATGGGCCTTGGGACAAGTTGCCCCGATTTGCCGCCTGTCTGCTGCAGCTTACGGAGCTTATGGAAAGTCCCGATCTGAATTCTCCTGGCAGAACCTCCCCAACCACACCCCGCAAACCTGCTTAACCAGATGATCCCTCCCCCTCCCAGCTCCCGCTCCGCAAGCCCCGGGCCGGAGCCCTCTTCAGACCCAACCTCCGCGCTGACTCCGGAGCAGCAGCGTGCCACGTTGTCCACCATCACCTGGCGGCTCATCCCCCTCCTGTTCTGCTGCTACATCATCGCGTACATTGATCGCATCAACGTCGGCTTCGCCAAGCTGCACCTCCGCGAGGTGCTCGGTGTGAGCGAAGACAAGTTCAACAGCGCCTACGGTCTCGGTGCCGGGTTGTTTTTCATCGGCTACTTCATCTTCGAGGTTCCCAGCAATCTTGTTCTCCAGCGCGTGGGGGCCCGTATCTGGATTGCCCGCATCATGATCGTCTGGGGTATCGTCTCGGCCGGGTTCATGTTCCTGCAGGGCACTACCATGTTCTACACGATGCGCTTCCTGCTCGGCGCGGCGGAGGCGGGATTCTTTCCCGGCGTGATTCTCTATCTCACCTACTGGTTCCCCGCGAAGGAGCGCGCCCGAACGGTCGCCATGTTCGCCACGGGCGGCGTGCTCGCCGGCGTCATCGGTTCGCCCATTTCCGGCGCGCTGCTCGATCTCGATGGCCTGGTGGGACTCGCCGGCTGGCAATGGCTCTTCCTGATCGAAGCCATCCCCGCCGTGCTCATGGGGATCGTCGTGCTCATCTTACTGCCGAATCGCCCGCAGGATGCGCGCTGGCTTACGCCGGCGCAAAAGCATTGGATTCAGGGCCGCTTGGCCGAGGATGCGGCCGCCGCTGGTCCGGCGCAGCATCACAGTTTTGCCCAAATTTTCGTCAGCGGCCGCGTTTGGCTGCTTTGTCTCATCTACTTCCTCCTGAATGTCGGTGGCTATGGCTACGAACTCTGGCTGCCCACCATTATCAAGAGCTTCGCTACGACCAGCTCATTTGTGCTCGGGACCATCAACGCCATTCCCTACTTCGCTGCGGGTATGGCCATGATCGTCGTGGCGCGTTACTCGGACCGGACCGGCGAACGCCGCGGCGTCGTTGCTCTAGCGGCGGTCAGCTCGGCGGTGGGTTTCGTCCTCAGCGCGTACTTCAAGAACCCCTACCTCGCCATGGCGGCGCTCACGCTGGCCTTCGTCGGACTCAAATCCACGGTCGCCCCGTTCTGGGCCATGACGACGGCGTTCCTCGGCTCCACGGTCGCGGCGGCGGGCATCGCTTTCATCAACTCGGTGGGCAATCTCGGTGGATTCGCCGGGCCGTATCTCGTCGGCATCATCAAGGATCAGACCGGCAGCAATGTCGCCGCGCTTCTGCTCCTCGGTGCCGCCCTGCTCGGCATGGCGCTCTTCACGCTCTTGCTGCCGAAGACGGTGCGAGCCCGCTGAACCACCGGTTTGCCCCGCGCCCCGCAGGGTCGGCTCGTGTGACCAGGGCTGACAACGGAACAAACCCGCTCACCGAGCGGGTTTGCTCCTTGCGTCCCAAAACGGGTTTCTTATCAACTATAACTCAAGGATTCTACAGAGTCGTGGCCATCATCGGCATCCATTCACTATCATCAACAAACGAACAAATAATTACACATGAAACGATTGGTTCTGCTTTCTATCTCAGTTGCCCTTACCATGAGTTGTTTTGGGGAGCTACAATATCCCAAAGTCCCAAAGTCGACCAATGATGCAACCATCAAGGGGAAACTTGAATATCCATATCATTTTAAGTATGAGAAGAATCCATTAAGCCGAATGCACAGTGCCGCCGATCCATCGGTACACGTATGGGATGGTGTGGTATGGGTAATTACCTCCCAGGACCGGAATATGGATTCGGCAAAACATAAATTCCATTATGCGGCGATGGATGGGTACCATGCCTTCTCTTCGCCCGATTTGATAAACTGGACCGATCACGGCGAAATCTTTCACTCATCGGATTTGAACAAAAGCGCATGGGGCCCCACTCCGGATAATTATATGTGGGCTCCAGGCGCTGCCCGCACAAAGAACAAAGACGGCGGGTGGACCTATTACCTCTATTATCCGCATAATGCCAAATTCGAAGGCGAAAAATGGGTGACCGGTGTCGCCACGGCTCCAACCCCGATTGGTCCCTATACCGACCACGGGCCATTAGTGGGAGGAACCATGCGCATGGACCCGATGACTTTTATCGATGAGGATGGCCAACCCTATATCTACTCAAACGGGATGATTGTGGCTAAACTGAACCCGGACATGGTTTCATTGGCTGAAACTCCTCGCGCCATCGAGTATGCTCCCGAATCTGTCCTGAAAGAACCGACTCTGCGGTTCTGTGAAGGGTTGTATATGCATAAACGAGATGGCATTTACTATTTGTCATACTCAAACTTCAAGAACACAGAGCATCAAGGATTCTATGCGATGGGAAAGAGCCCATACGGACCCTTCGAATGGAAGGGAGCAATGGCACCGGCCCCGGAAGGAGCGCAAGATCATCACTCAATTATAGAATTCAAAGGAGAGTGGTACTACTTCTATCATATCGCGCTGAAGGACCTCCCTAAATATAAAGAATCACAAGGAAGAATCGTATGCTTCGAAAAGCTCTCGTATAACAAGGACGGGACCATCCAAATGATCAAGCACACGAAATAATCCGGCGGCGCTATTTGCCGAGAAGAACAAAGCCATTCGAAGGGAAAAGATCGAAAGCGAACTTTGCACTTTGCTCCGCAGGGCTCGATGCCCTGCTTTACGGATTGTTGAGATCGGAGTCTAGAAATCAGCTTTCGGAAAAGGCCAACAGAGGTGCGATGTCATTTTGATCCGCCGCTCGAACCGCATCGCGGTATCGGCGGCGGGTTTTCCACTTCCACACACTGGAAAACATCCGACGATGCAGCTCTCGGGCAAAAGAATCGGTCGCAATGTCTGCACGCGCTCGATTTGCCTCGCGCATGGCCCAGCCACGGGCCTGCGCGATGTTGAAACGTTCCAGTTCGTTAAGCTGTGTTCTGAAGGTGATGCTGGGAATTAACTCTAGCGCTTCCTCTGGTGGCGCTCGCCGATGGAGGAGCCACAGATTGACCGCGATGGCCACCGCTTCGCCTCCTTCGGCTTACTTTGTATCAGTCCAGGTGGTTCGGATTAGTTCGGCATTGGTCCGCAGAGCGCACGGGACCTTCGCCCGGTTTGTCATCCTGAGGGCCGCCGAAGGATCCCGTGAGTGTACGAACGTACGGGTGAGCTGATTCCAAGGGGATCCCTCGCGCAGCGCTCAGGATGACAGTTTTCCCCGTTGGGTAACACTTTTCTTTTTCTTGCACACGCGCCACCCATTGAAAACAGGGAGGAACCGGTTTCAGGAACGATGCCCGACGAGTTCGAGTTTTAGGGTCGCGCAGAGGTTGTGGGTCTGTGACTCAAATTTCTTGAGGCTAAAACTGGGGAAGACGCGGGCTCGCAGGATTTGCCAAGCGGGCGTTTCTTCGAGTGGCTGGAGGGGGAGGTGGGGGCTGCCGGAGAAACCGATCTGGTTTTGCAAACAGAGTTGGTGCGCGAGTGTCACGAGTGCGACCATGTAAGGTTGTTCGCCGGCACTTTCTGGATGTCCGATCCAGCGGATCACGTCACAGTAAACGGAGGGGAGTCCGTTTTTCCGGGCGAAATAGTCTCCGATCTCCTGAGTGGTCCACCCGACGTGCTTCTTTTCTGATTCGTGCGAGGGAATGAGATGTCGTTTCGCGTAGGTGGAGATGGCTTGGAAGCTAAAAGGGTATTGTTGGGAGAGGAGGAGGCGGCCGTAGTCGTGGAGAAGGCCGGCGGTGTAGGCATTTGGCGCGAGGTCGGTGAGTTCCAGGTTGACGGCGGCGAATTGCGCGACGTGCGCGACAGCGACTTGAAACATCCAGTAATGCGACCAGGTGGTGGGGAGTACGCTCATGTGTCGTTCTTCAACGATGGGCATGAGTTTGGCCATGGCGGTGAGTTTTTCGTAGCCGATCATCGTGACGGCGAGGCGGACATCTTCGATCGATGTCATTTCGTCGTGATCGAGGTGGTTGGCGGTGATAAGGACTTGGGCGCTAAGCCAGGGGTCTTTCGAGACTAGATCTATGAGTTGGTTTAGACTGGGTGCTTTCCCGTCCGCATTCATCAGGAAGGCTGCGGAGACGGTGTCGATGACGGGGCCAGCGGGGAGTTCGTCGAGTTTTCGTTCGATCTGGCTGGGGTGGATGATCGGGCCTTGGCTGAGGTCTGCGTCGAGCCATTGGGCCTTGAATTTGGCTTCTTCTTGTTCCTTGCGTTCCTGATCGGAGTAAAATGCCGCTGGCGTGTAGTTTTTGTCGAGGTGGCAGTCGATCAGCAGGCAGATGTAGGCGAGGTCGTCCTTGCTTTGGGCGAGGGCGGGCCAGCTTCGCATATCAATTTTCGCCTTCAGGCTTTGGAGGTATTCGACGATTCCCCAAGCTCCGGCGGCTTCGGCGCGGGTGGTTAATGGTTCGACGCGTTCAAGCGCTTCCTTCTGGTTGCGGGTTTCGGCGCAGTCTTGAAAGGGTTCGATGCTGGCGTGCAGGCCGACGCGCAGTTCGTGGAGCATTTTTTTGAGCTCGCCGGGTTTGAGTCCCATCTGGGTGCAGAATGATTTCTCCTCTTCGAAGTGGAGGTTGCGCCAGGGGTTGGTTATGGCTTTGCCGATTTCGGCGTAGATAGCTTCGTCGCGGTAGGGTTTTATAAGGTAATTCTGGATTTTTAGGGAGAGGGCTTTTTTCACGATCTCCTGGTGCGTCACCGAAGAGTACACGACTACGGGAAGAAGTTTTAGGAAACTGTCGCCGCGTAGCTGTTGCAGGAAATGCATGCCGTTCTCGCCTTTGGAGAGTTTGAGCTCGATGAAGACGAGGTCGAACTTCACGAGTTCGCGCAGGAGCTTGAAGGCGGTGGCTGCGTCGTTGGCGATGAGGCCGCGGTGTTGTCCGCGGGTGAGAATGCCCTGCATCGCCCGGCAGGCGATCTCGTTATCATCGAGAAGCAGGATATTGGCCATCGAGGAAGTTTAGGGGTGGTTAAAGGATCCTGACTGAATGCGCTGACTATAAACACATATCTGAAGAAAGTGAAACAAAACCATTCGGTTTCGGGATGCAACCGGTGTGTCGAACGTAGGGTGCGTTGCCGGTTGTTGTCTGTTGGTTGCTCAACGCCGGCTTTTTATGGGGGAGGTTGAGTGGTTTAAGTTCGGCAGGAAGACGGTGAGCAGGCCGATCAGCGGGAGGTAGCTGCAGATGCGATACACGAAATCCAGACTGGTGTGGTCGGCCAGTCGTCCGAGGAGTGCGGCGGCGATTCCGGCGATCCCGAAGGCGAGACCGAAGAAGAGGCCTGCGACGAGTCCTACGTTTCCGGGGAGGAGATCTTGAGCGTAAACGAGTATGGCGGAGAACGCCGAGGCGAGGATCACGCCGATGAAGACGGAGAGAACGATGGTCCAGGGGAGGTTTACGAAGGGAAGCAGCAGCGTGAAGGGCGCGGTGCCGAGGATAGAAAACCAGATGACGATTTTGCGGCCGTAGCGGTCGCCCACGGGGCCGCCGAGGATAGTGCCGAGTGCGACGGCGAAGAGAAAAACGAAGAGGTAGATTTGTGCCTGTTTGATTGAAACGCCGAATCTTCCGATCAGATAAAAAGTATAGTAGCTGGTTATGCTCGTGAGGTAGAAATATTTTGAGAAGATGAGGGCGAGGAGCACGGCGAGGGCCTGGCTGGTTTTTCCAGCGGGCAGGCGAAGGGCAAGATGTTCCCGGTGGTGGGTGTGGGCGGGTTCGGGCAGTGCTTGGAGGTGGCGGCGATGCCAGCGTCCGAGCCGCGTGAGGATGACGATTCCGGTCAACGCGAGCAGGGAGAACCAGAGGACGTTGGCTTGTCCGCGAGCGCCGATCACGAAGGCGACGAGCAGGGGGCCGAACGAGGTGCCGAGGTTTCCACCGACTTGGAAGAGTGATTGCGCGAAGCCGTGCCGGCCGCCGGAAGCGAGGCGGGTGAGTCGAGAGGCACCGGGGTGAAAGATGGCTGAGCCCATGCCGGTTAATGCGGCGGCAATCCGAAGCGCGGTGTAGCTGTTGGCTTGGGAGAGCAGAACCAGTCCGGTGAGGGTGAGGCCCATGCCGAGCGCGAGAGAGTAGGGGCGCGGGTGGCGGTCGGTGTAGAGGCCTACGAGTGGTTGGAGTAACGAGGCGGTGAACTGATAGGTGAGTCCGATATCGCCGATTTGGGTGAGGCTTAGTTGTAGCGACTGTTTTAGAACCGGGTAGATCGCGGGCAGAACGGCTTGAAGCGTGTCGTTGAGTAGGTGCGAGAAGCTCAGGGCGAGCAGCACACTCATCACCGTTGTTTCAACGGGTGGGGTTTGGCGGGCGTTTTCTGCTTGGGCGTCGCGTGGCATCGTCTGGTTTCTGAAGGGCTGGGGCGCTGGGTGCAAACCGTCAAGCGAGCTGTTGATGCGATTCGGCGTTGAGGTGCGTGGGGTTCTGTGGCTGGCTCGTGGCGGACGGTGTCGGAAAATCTGGATACACTCGACCCACTATGAATTTTAAAATGCACGTTGTGCTGAGGCGTATTTTGTCGGTGACAGGTATGCTGCTGGTGCTGGTTGGGTTGCGTGCGGGTGATACGGAATTTCTGGCGGTGAAAACGGGGGTGACAGGATTGGTGGGTGACGGGTGTGCACTTTTTATGCCGGTCGGTGTCGATGCGACGCGGTTGCCGTATACGCCGTGCTGGGTTGAGGCACCGAAAATTCGTGGGGCGCTGCCTGAGGGTTGGCGCGTGGTGCCGACTTTTTCGAGCAACGGGTCGCAGTTTCGGGCGACGGTATCGATCACGACGGATGACGATCTTTACGGTGGCGGTGAAGTGATGGGACCGTTGCGGCGTAATGGAACGGCGATCACGCTTTGGAATACAGACAACTACACCTACGAGACGGATGGTGGTCGCCGGTTGTATCAGTCGCATCCGTGGGTGTTGGGTGTGCGCCGGGATGGTTCGGCGTTTGGTGTGCTTTTTGACTCAACCTGGAAGGCAGAGCTGGAGTGTGGCGGTGCGATCGTCTTTACGAGTGAGGGGCCGGCGTTTCCTGTGCTGGTGATTGATCGTGGTTCGCCTCAGGCGGTGTTGGAGGCGTTGGCTGAATTGACAGGCAAGATGCCCCTGCCGCCGCGCTGGGCGCTGGGGTATCAGCAGAGCCGCTGGTCGTATTTTCCTGAGACGAAGGTGCGGGAGATTGCGGATGGTTTCCGACGGAGAAAAATCCCGTGCGATGTGATCTGGATGGATATTGACTACATGGATGGGTTCCGGGTTTTCACTTTCGACAAGGAGGGCTTTCCTGATCCGAAACGGCTCAATGCCGATTTGCATGAACGGGGTTTTAAGAGCGTCTGGATGATCGATCCGGGCGTGAAGGTAGATTCTGGATACAAGATATTTTCTGATGGTTGCGCGAAGGATGTGTGGGTGAAGACGGTTGGTGGGCTGGATGATTTTCGTGGCGATGTATGGCCGGGGGCGTGTGTGTTTCCTGATTTTACGAGGCCAGAAACGCGAAGGTGGTGGGCGGGGTTGTTCGGCGATTATGTCGCCATGGGAATCGATGGCGTGTGGAACGACATGAACGAGCCGGCTGTTTTCAACGCGCCCGACAAGGCGATGCCGTTGGATAATTTGCATCGGGGTGGCGGGGAGATTCCGGCGGGTCCGCATCTGCGTTATCGGAATATTTATGGCTTGCTGATGACGCGGGCAACGCGCGAAGGCATCGCTGCGGCGCGCCCCGACAAGCGGCCGTTTGTGCTCACGCGGGCGAATTTTCTCGGTGGTCAGCGTTATGCGGCGACGTGGACCGGCGACAATGCGTCCACGGAGGCGCACATGAAGCTTTCGATTCCGATGACGCTGACGCTGGGGCTTTCGGGGCAGCCGTTTGCCGGTCCAGATTTGGGCGGGTTTGCGGGGGATGCCTCGCAGGAGCTTTGGTCTCAGTGGATTGGTTTTGGTGCAATGCTGCCGTTTTGTCGCGGGCACGCGGTGAAGGGATCCAACGACAAGGAGCCGTGGGCGTTTGGCGAAAAGGTGGAGCGCACGGCGCGTAGGGCGCTGGAGCGGCGTTACCGGTTGCTGCCTTATCTCTATACGGTGTTTCGGGAGGCGAGCGTCACGGGTTTGCCGGTGATGCGGCCGGTTTTTATGGCGGATGCGGCGGATCTTAGCCTGCGTCGGGAAGAGGAGGCGTTTTTGATGGGAGCGGATTTGTTGGTGGTGCCGCGTTGGGCAAAAAAACCGAATTTGCCAAAGGGTGACTGGTGCGAGGTGTCGCTGGTGCCGGGCGATCAGGAGGATCTGGATCAGGCGCGTTTGTTGGTGAGGCCGGGGTCAATCGTGCCGCTGGGTCGTGTGGTGCAGAGCACGGTTGAGGAATCGTTGTCGCCGCTGACTTTGTTGGTGTGTTTAGATGGAAACGGGCGGGCTTCCGGGCAACTCTACGAAGATGATGGCGATGGGTTCGGGTATCAGGCGGAGGATTTTCTGCTGACGACTTTTCGGGCGGAGAGGGTCGGCGATCAGGTGGAAGTGACGGCGTTTTCCCGCGAGGGCCGACGTGAGCGTGTGCTGCGCGAGGTGACCATTGAGGTCGTCGATAAAGTGGGGCAAAAAATCGGCGGGAGTCGTCGTGGGCTTTGATCTGGGGAGCGGCGTCGCCGTTCCGAATACGCGGCGCGCCCAGCGGTCGCGCCCTACCTAATGCCAATCGCCTCAGCCTTCGGCGCGGCGGACTTGGCGTATCGGATACTTCGATACGGTTAGGCCTTTCGCGTTGCGGCTGCCTAACGTGCATTGCGTCAGATCAAATTCGAATTCCTTGATGCGCGCCGAACAGCGTCCGCTCAATGTCACATTCACCTTCTTTGTCATGCTCGCTTCGACTTTCGTCACATCGAGGAAGACCACTTTCGAGCCTTCGCTCGGGGTCAACGTGTAGAGTTTTTCGCGTGTTACGCCGCCGACTTGGAAGCGTTTGGCAAAGGCCTTTCCGCTTTCCTTGTCCTGATAAATCATCGTGTAGAACGCCTGGTCGCCTTCTTTCGGCAACACCGCCACGTGCAGGATTTCACGGCCCATGAAAACTTTGTCGGCCACGCGTGCGACCTTCATCGTGCCGTCCGCCATGAAGCAGATAACGTCGTCGAGGATCGTACACTCGGTGAGGAATTCGTGCTGGCGCCAGTTCAGGCCAATGAAGCCTTCCTCGCGATTTACGTACAGACGTTGGTTCGCCGAAACGACGTCGTGCGCGCTGATCTGCTCGATCTCGTCGTAGCTCGTCTTGCGTTTTATGCCCTTGCCGTATTTCTCGGCGAGCATCTCGTACCAGGCGATTGCGTAAGCGGTTAGGTTCTTGAGACTGGCTTTGGTTTCCTTCATGCCGGTCTCGATCTTCTTGAGCGCTTCGTCGGCTTGAAAGCGGTTGTAGGCCGAGATGCGCTTGATGCGGATTTCGGTCAGGCGGGTGATGTCTTCCTCGGTCACGTCGCGGCGCAGCTGTTTCAAGAAGGGTTGCAGGCCCTTGCGGATTTCCTCGAGCACGCTTTCCCACGTCTTCGATTTTTCGATGCGGTGGTAAATGCGCTCCTCGATGAAAATGCGTTCGAGCGAGTCCCAATGCCACTGCTGTTCGAGTTCGCCGAGTTTGATTTCGAGCTCCTGTTTGAGCAGAGCCTTGGTTCGGTCGACGTTGCGGCGCAGGATTTCCTTCACGCCGAGGAATTCCGGTTTGTCGTCACCGGTTGTTTCGTCACGCACGATCACGCAGGCCGCTGGCGAGAGGTTCACTTGGCAGCTCGTGAAAACGTAGAGCTGTTGGGTGATCTGTTCGGGGTCGCTGCCCTGCGGCAGGTGGATGAGGATTTCGACTTTGTCGGCGGTGTTGTCGTCGACGTGTTTGACCTTGATCTTGCCCTTCGCGTTGGCGGCAAGGATTGATTCGATCAGCGACTCGGTGGTGAGGCCGTAAGGCAGCTCGGTGATGGCGAGCAGGTGCTTGCTGCGCGTTTCGATTTTCGCGCGGATCTTCACTTTGCCACCGCGTTCGCCGTCGTTGTATTCGGCGAAGTCGGCGATGCCGCCGGTCGGGAAATCGGGAACTATGCGAAAGGTTTTCCCTTGCAGGTGGTTGATGGCGGCGCGGCAGAGGTCGTTGAAATTGTGCGGGAGGATCTTGGTCGAGAGACCGACGGCGATGCCCTCGGCCCCTTCGAGCAGCGTGATGGGAAATTTCGCGGGCAACGTCACGGGCTCGCGATTGCGGCCGTCGTAGCTCTGTTGCCAGGTTGTGGTTTTCGGGTTGAAAAGCACTTCGCGCGCGAACGGCGTCAGGCGGGCCTCGATGTAACGCGGCGCAGCGGCTTCGTCGCCGGTGTAGATGTTGCCAAAGTTACCCTGGGGCTCGATCAACCAGCTGCGTTGCGCGATGGCCACGAGGGCGGCGCCGATGGACGCGTCGCCGTGCGGGTGGAGCTTCATGGTGGCGCCGACGACATTGGCGACCTTGTGGAAACGGCCGTCGTCCATGTCCCACAACGTGTGGAGGACGCGGCGCTGGACGGGTTTCAGGCCGTCATCGAGATGGGGAACGGCGCGGTCGAGGATGACGTAGCTAGCGTATTCGAGAAACCACTTCTTGTAATGCTTCGCGAGTGGGGCGTCAGGGCTGTTGCCGGGTTTGGGGCCGATGACGTCGGTGGGAGGCGGGGGAAGATCGGTGTCCGAGGTAGGGACAATGCTCCGCATTGTCTGGTCTTGCGCGTCGGCATCGACCACGGCGGATGAGGGACCATCCGCCCTACCTTCCGGCTTCTGGCCTCTGGCCTCTGGTTTCTGATTCTTGATTCCCGTCTCCTTGCTCCTCGCTCCTCGCTCCTTGCTCCTGACTCCTGGCGTCGGGTCAAGCGGGAGCTCGGGCTGGTCGTCGTTGTTCTTTGGCGTTTTGCGTTTCGGCATCTCCTGAGAAATTGAAAGGCCTACCTACGGACATCCCGCCGCTGCGGCCAAGCACGAAATTTTTTTGGGCGGCGTGAGCGAGGGTAGGGCGCGACCGCTGGGCGCGCCGGGAATTGGGAAAGGGCGATTGAATCAGCCGTCCCTTGAAAATACCTTTCACCTGGCTGCGCTCGCCGCCGGAGCCTGCTCGTCTTTTCGTAGTGAGCCGCCCGCCGCGCCCGCAGGGTGTCGGCTCTGACGGGGGTTCGGCAAATTGACTGGGGTGCATGGCCTGTGCATGGTCTGTGTATACCCACTAAGACGATTTCCATCGAGGTTGACGCTTATGAACTCCTGAAAAAAGAGAAACGCACACCTGCTGAGTCTTTTTCGCAGGTGGTCCGCCGCCTTACAACGGATCGCCCTGCTTTGACCGCTGGTGAACTTGAGGAAGCAATGAAACCTTTCATCGGGAAAGGCTTTGGCCGAAAACGTACCCGCCGCCATGCTGCTGCTTGATACCCGTTTTTTGATTGAGTATGAGGCAGAGATTGCTGCCGACAAAATCGGCCCGGCCCGGGCGCTTTTGCGGGCAAATCCATCTGAGCCGGTTGCGGTGTGTGTGATTTGTCTGGGTGAATTCGCGGAAGGCTCTACCGACCCTTCAGAAGTTGAGGCAGCTCTTTCCCGATTTACCGTGGTTCAGCTATCGCGCCAGATCGCCTGCAAAACAGCCGCCATGCAGTCGTCACTGCCTCAGCGTTTAGGGGAAAACGATGCGTGGATTGCGGCCACCGCGTTGGCCCATAACGCGGTTTTGGCGGGCCGTGAAAAGGCATTCCGGCGCGTGCCACGGCTGAAATATAAAGAGATTTAACCCGCCGTCCGCCAATCCGGCCTGAGGCGAGCTCAGGCCCTACGAAAACATTCGGAGGGCGGAGGTTTTTAACCATGGACTGCAGGAATACACGGATGAATACCGATGACGGAGGAGGGAGCTTCGGAGGGTTGGCCACGAAAAGGCGCAAAGGGCTGAAATTTCTACGAGCGAATTTTGGGCAGATGAACGCGATGTGCGAACGCGGCGGGATGTTCGAACGGCTGATCTACGAGCGGACGCAGGGGATATTCGAGTATTTCGAAATGCCGTTTGATTCGCCGGCGCGGTGAGTCGCGCTCAATCGGAATGCGTCAGTGCGTCTGGCCCACCCGGCATTTGCCAGTTTCTCCTCGCGCCAGCGCAGACGGTCCCTCTTGGGCCGGCAAGAACTTCTCTTCACTGGTTGGAATTACACGCCTTCCTTCGAGTTCAAACAGCTCTCGCTGGAAGAAT
>JANNHA010000034.1:0-8103 GCA_031404135.1 Verrucomicrobiota bacterium
CGACGGCCTAGGCGCTGAGTGAAACCGGGCAGAAAAGGGGTCGAATTTTCCATACGTATCCAGTAAGCAGATACCATGCCGGTTTAATATTTAACTAATTTATGTGCAATAAGTTACACACTAACTTAGCGCCATTCGGGTCTGGCTGTACCCTTTGCTTTTTTCGATTCGCCGTAGTCGAGAAACGGAATGGCGATGATATTTGCTCGACGGCTAACTTCGTTTTACGCTCCGTACTACACCATGCCCCTATCCCCTTGCTCCCTGATGGCCGCCCTGTGGGTGGCTGCACTGCTCGGCCAAAATTTGTCCGCTCAAACCGTATCACCGATCATGAAACCCGATCCGGAGATGCGGAATGGACTCGTGGCTCACGAAAACCTCTGGATCGAGCAATTGAACTGGATCGAGGTGCGCGATTTGATCCGGGCCGGTAAGTCCACCGCCATCGTCGGTACGGGGGGCATTGAAATGAACGGACCCTATACTGCCACAGGGAAACACAATTCTATTCTGCAAGCTACTTTGCCGACCATTGCCCGCCGGCTCGGGAATGCTCTGATCGCCCCGATTGTACCCTTCGTCCCCGAAGGAAATTTTGATCCGCCGACCGGTCACATGCTTTACCCGGGAAGTTTTAGCGTGACGGAGGAAACCTTCCGCGCGTTGCTCACCGATATAGCCCGAAGTCTGCGGCTGCATGGATTTAGGGATATCATCTTTGTGGGCGCAGTGGCGGAAACCAAGCTGGCATGAGGGACGTTGCGGCCAAGCAGTTCCATCATGATTCCGTGGTCTGCGAAGCCATCATCATGACCATTAATCCGAACTACGTGCGAATACGGGAACGTCGGGCCGCCGGCTTGTTTTCGTTGCATGGGGTCTCGCTGGAACCACAGGAAAAAACTCTGGCCCTCGGCTACCGGGCCATCGACTACCTCGCCGAACTCACGGCTCGTGAGGTGCAGGCCGCGATCACCCGGCGCTGACGGGTGGATTCTTCCGCATTTTTCCTATCGCTGCGCTACTATGATATCACTGCTTTTGAAATTGCTCACCGGACTGCCGCTGCTGCTGCTGGTTTTAGGTGCCGCTTGGGTGGATGGTCCGATGGAGCAGTTTACCTCGGCTTGGTTGCCCTTTCTCGGTCGCCTTCATCCGGTGGTGTTGCACTTGCCGATCGGATTGCTCGCAGCGGTCATGCTGTTGGAGTTTCCGGCTTTCTTCCGCCCGTCAATCCGGCGCAACGAAAGCCTTCGCCTGCTGATTGGCGCGACGTATTTTGGCTCCGCATTGGCGGCAATCTTCGGCTCCTTGCTCTCGTGGGAAGGGGGCTATCCGGCAGATGCTCTGAACTGGCATAAGTGGTGGGCGGTTGCGTCTACCGTCGCCTTATTTTTTGCGTGGATCTTCGATCGTCCGTCGGGGGAAAATCCCCGGCGCAACGTCCCCGGTTTGCTCGCCTTGGGCCTGGCGAGTCTGACTATGGTGGTGGCCGGACACGGCGGTGGCTCGCTGACGCACGGCGCCACTTTCCTCGCCAAGTATTTGCCCGTTAAATTACCCTGGAGTGAGGCGAAACCTCTGGCCACCCCGCCAGCGGCCCTCGGTTCAACCACCCCGGTCGCGCCGATTCCGTCCACTCCGCAGGCAAAGGCCCTCGCTCCCTCCGTCTTTACCGAGCAGATCCAGCCCGTGCTGGAGGATTATTGCGTGCAATGCCACGGCCCGGATAAAGTGAAAGGTAAGCTCCGGCTCAACTCATTCGATCTGCTTAAAGCGGGCGGCGAAAACGGCGAGGTGGTCAAAGCGGGCGACAGTGCGCACAGCGCCTTGATCACTCGCCTGCTGCTGCCGGTTGACGATGAAGACCGCATGCCGCCGAAGGGCAAACCTCAGCCCTCGCCCGAGATTATCAAACTCCTCACCTGGTGGATTGATCACGGCGGGGCGGACAACACCACGCAGTTGGCCAACGTCGAGGTGCCCGCCGAATTGCAACCGTTGTTTATAAAACACGAGGAACTGCCCGTGCGGTCACGGGCTGACCTACAAAGCGCTCTCGCTACTGATCTCGTCCCCGCGGTGTTTACGGTCCGGTTTATCTCTCTCGACTCGGCCAGTCTCGCGATCAGCTCCAAGCGGGCCACCGACGAGGACGTCGAGCGCCTGCTCCCGGTCCGCGGCAACCTCACCCACCTCGACCTCGGTCGCTCGCCGCTCACCGACCGGGCGCTCGAGAGCATCAGCCAATTCACTCATCTCGAAAACCTCCGGCTTGACGGCATCCCGCTCACCGACGCGGGGGCGGCGAAACTCGGCTCCTTGCACAAACTTCACTCTCTGAATCTCAACGGTACGCGTATCACCGATCAGGCTCTGCTTGATTTACGCCGGCTCAAATCGTTGAAAAAAGTTTACCTGTGGGACACCGCCGTGACCGCAGAGGCCGTCGAGGCTTTGCAGAAAACTCTCTACCGCGCGGCCGAGGCGGAGCGGCTCCGCTTGCAGATCGCCGATCTTGAGCATGCCCACGATGCCCTGCGGGTGAATGTGGTGGCCAATGTCACGACGGGCCCGACCACGACCGGCCCGACCACCACAGAAGCGGTCGCGCCCAAAGAGACGACGATCGCGGACATCATGAATCTCGTGCACAAGGGGAAGGGCTCAAAGGCCAATCTCGCCGCGCAGGGCAAACTCAGCACCGATGATCTGAAAGAATTGCTCGGGCTCTATGAACTGATGGTCAAGATGACACCCCCTCTGGGCTCGAAAGAAAATTTCCAACAGCTCACGGGCAAACTCATCAGCTCGACCCAAGGCCTGCTGGCCAAGACGCCCGGAGCCGAGGAGGACTTTAAGCAAGCCCTCGATTGCAAGGCCTGCCATTCCCAGCATCGGCCAAAATGATCGGCCGAACAAGCAGCCACCGAATTTCGCATCACGCTCCCTTGCCCCATCGAGAATGTTAACTAGATATTACCCATAACCCCCTCGTGAATTTACCCCGTTCAATTCTTTCTCGTGTCTTTACCGCGGTCGCGCTGGTTTTGGTTATTTTTAACCTGACTCGGGCGACCGCGACCGCGGCCGCCCGTCTCGCTGTTCGTGAGTCGCCCCACTGGGCGTTTCAGCCGTTGGCGCAAGCGCCCGTGCCAGCGGTGAAGTCCAAGACGTGGGCTCGATCCGAGATTGATCGTTTTATTCTCGCGGCGCAGGAGGCACGCGGGGTGGTGCCCAATCAAGAGGCCAGCCGAGCCGCCCTCATCCGGCGCCTCACGTTTGATCTCACCGGCTTGCCTCCTTCCCCCGAGGAAGTCGCGGCCTTTCTGGCTGACCCGGCGCCCACGGCTTACGAGCGTTTGGTCGACCGGCTACTCGCGAGTGACCACTACGGCGAGCAATGGGGGCGCCATTGGCTCGATCTCGCCCGCTATGCGGACAGCGACGGCTATCGTTACGACGACGACCAGCCGGACGCCTACCATTTCCGGGATTTTGTTATTCGCGCATTCAATGCAGACATGCCTTACGATCAATTTGTGCGCTGGCAACTGGCCGGGAATGAACTGGCCCCGCAAAATGTCGACGCGCTCACGGCCAACGGTTTTTGCGCGATCGGCCCCAAGGAACGCGACGAAGGCCCGCCTGATGTCCGCAAGACCATCCGCTACGATGAACTGAATGACCTGATTGCCACCACCGGAACTTCCCTGCTCGGCCTATCGCTGGGATGCGCCCGCTGTCACGATCACAAGACTGATCCCGTCAGCACCCGCGAATACTATCAGTTAGCCCGCGTGTTCAATGCCGGCGAACGCACCGTGGTTGAGGTCGAACGCCCGCTGACCTCGGAGCAGGCCGTGACGAGGGAGAAATGGGAGGCTGAGCAGCGAGCGGCTGGGGATGCGAGCGTTGCTTGGCACGAAAAATATGGCTCGGTCATCGGGCCGATCCTCGCCGTCAAGCAGGCGAAAGTGGACGAAGGTCTGGCCCTGGTGCGCTCCATCTTTTTCAAAAACAACCCGACGGCGACCGAGGCCGATCTGGCGCGCGAAGTAGCCATTCTGCATCAAAATCCCATCGCGCAGAAATACTTTTTCTTCGACGTGCAGTCGGTTTTTGAAAAAAGCCAACGGGCGGTCGCTCTCCTCGTTGATCCTCGCAAGGGGTACAACCCTCTCGCCGTGCCCGAAGTCCGCGCGTTGCTGAAACCGGAGGCGATCGAAGCCTTCCAGCCGATCAGTGTCCGGCTGAACGACGTGGAGCGCCGCAACTTTTCCCGGCAAAATAAGGCGCTCGTTTACGCCGACCGCACCGCCACGCCGGTCTTCACCCAAATTCTGAAACGCGGCTCCGTGTCGATGCCCGGGGACGAAGTTGAGCTCGGGTTTATCGATGTGCTGACGCGCCGGGGTTACCAACCTGACACCAGCAAACCGCCGGGCCTGGACGCCAAAGCCGACGCCAGTTTCCAGCGCACCGCTCTGGCCCGCTGGTTGACCGATGCGGAGGGTGGTGCCGGCGGGTTACTGGCCCGCGTGATGGTCAATCGCATCTGGCAACACCACTTTGGCGACGGCCTCGTGCGCACGCCGAGTGATTTTGGCCTGACGGGCGATACGCCCGCGCTGCCCGAATTACTCGACTGGTTGGCGCGGGATTTCATCACGAGCGGCTGGAGCGTGAAGGCGATGCATAAACGCATTTTGCTGAGCGCCGTTTACCGCCAGGACACCTCGTTCGATGAGACTCGTACCGCCCTTGATCCGGAAAACCGTACTTGGTGGCGGCGCAACGCCCAGCGGATCGGTGCGGAAAATCTGCGCGACGCGGTTCTCGCCGTCAGCGGGAAACTCAATCCCGAACGTTATGGCGTCAGCGTGATGCTGCCGATTCCGAAGGAGGCGATCATCACCGAATCCTATACCCCGTACCCCACGGATATTCTCGATGATGAACGCATCCGGCGCCGGAGTGTTTACGCCTACCTCAAACGCACGGTGCCCATTCCGCTCATCCAATTGTTCGACGGAAACGATAACAGCGCCAGCTGTGGGCAACGGCTAACGACCACGGTACCGACCCAAGCGCTCATGATGTTGAACAATGATATGATCCTTGCCCGGAGTGCCGATCTCGCGGACCGAGTGAGGCAGGAAGCACCCGGCGGTTTTGCCGAACAAGCCAGCCGACTCTACGCGCTCGCGCTCTCCCGTGCGCCGACGGCGGGGGAGCTGGCACGGTTGGAAGAATTCTATCAAACCCAGCTCGCGCTCCGAAAAGGCGATGAACGCCGGACGCTCGCCGATCTTTGTCAGGTGGTTCTAAACCTCAACGAGTTCATATACCTCAATTGACGCTCCCGCGTTTTCCTCATCATGGCACTTTGCAACAATCAGGATCATTACGGTCGGCACTCTGCTGTCTTCAGCCGACGTGAAATGTTGAAACGGGCGGGCGCGGGTTTTGGTTTGCTCGCGCTTTCCGGGCTGCTGGGCGAAAATAAATTATTGGGCTCCGTCGCGGCCGGACCGGCCTCATTCAAAAATCCGCTCGCACCCAAACCGCCCCACTTCGCCCCGAAGGCGCGCTCCGTCATCTGGCTGTTCCAGGAAGGAGGGCCCAGCGGCTTCGATTTATTGGATCCCAAGCCCGCGCTCGAACGATACAACGGCAAACGTCTGGCCACGAAAGTGAAGCCCTTCTTCGGGGAACTCGGGCCAATCATGCGTTCGCCGTTTTCTTTTCAGCAGTACGGCCAAAGCGGCACCTGGGTCTGCGACAGGCTTCCCTACCTCAGCGGAATCGTCGACGAACTCTGCCTGATCAAATCCTGCCGCGCCTCCTCAAACAGCCACGCCCCGGCCATGTATCAAATGAACACCGGCTTCACGCGGCCAGGACTTCCCAGTACCGGCGCGTGGCTCAGCTATGGATTGGGCTCGGAGAGCCAGGACCTGCCGTCGTTCGTGGTGATGCCCAAGGTGGAAGGCACCAAGGGCGGCGCGCTCAATTGGGGCGCGGGTTTTTTGCCCGGGGCCAATCAAGGCACGCTCTTCCGCACCGGTGACACCCCGATCCTGAATCTTCGCCGTCCACAAGATGTGACCGATGCGCAACAGCGCCGACAACTTGATCTGATGCGCGAATTGAATGAAGCGCACTACGCACGGAATCCCGCCGAACGCGACCTTGAGGCGCGGATCGCCAGCTATGAACTGGCTTATAACATGCAGTTTGCCGCCTCGGAGGCTGTTGATCTCGCTGGTGAAACCGAAGAAACTCGGAAACTCTACGGCATCGATCAGGAGATTACTCGGGATTACGGCTCAAAACTCCTGCTGGCGCGCCGCCTCGTCGAGCGAGGAGTGCGTTTTATCCAAGCCTATCCCAACGCCCAATGGGATGCCCACGGCGATCTGAAGGGCAACCACAGTACCGGGTGCGCGATGACCGACCAGCCGATCGCCGCCCTGATCAGCGATCTAAAGCGTCGCGGCTTGCTCGATACGACGCTCGTCGTGTGGGGAGGGGAATTTGGCCGACTGCCGCAATCGCAAGGCACCAACAGAGGCCGGGATCACAATCCGGATGGTTTCCTCATGTGGATGGCGGGCGGCGGCGTGCGCGCCGGCTATCACCACGGTGCGACCGACGAAATTGGCCATGAAGCGATCGTCGACCCGGTGACGATTCAGGATGTGCATGCGACGATCCTTCGACTCATGGGCCTGGATCACAAGCGGCTCACCTATTTGCACAACGGTCGGAATTTCCGGCTCACGGATGTTTCCGGCTCGGTGATCGACAAGATTATCGCGTAAGGTTCTCCGAGTCATCTGTGCGATTCCCCTAGTCGGGGGTAAGCGTCCGGCCGGGGGCCTCGGGCGGACGCTTACCCTGAGTCAAACGAATACCCAGTTCCTTCATTACCAATAATTAGTGCTAATGAGTGGTTTTTAGTCTGCGGAATTTAGCTTGATGCGCATCGGCCTTTATCAACCCGTAGGCGACGGCATACGCCGCCTTCACCTTCGCCGTCTCGGCGTCCAAAACGCTTCGCTCCCCAGTCGGCAGAAGTGCCCTCAAGGCGTTCACTCTTCGAAGAAATGCAGCTTCTCCCTTCAAGCCCGGAAACGTGGCGAAAACTTCCATCCATTCCTCGGATTTTCGAGCCTCCTTATACTCCGGATTCAACAAGTGGACGTGCAATCCGTGAACCGCAAAATCAAC
Organism: Verrucomicrobiota bacterium; assembly: GCA_031404135.1. Taxonomy (GTDB): domain Bacteria; phylum Verrucomicrobiota; class Verrucomicrobiia; order Opitutales; family Opitutaceae; genus JADKHC01. Next base: position 7,240 of record JANNHA010000034.1, read on the forward strand.
GGCATACCGGGCCCGATCAAGCCTCTTCCCCGTTTCAAGCGACATGCTCAATCATCCTAAATCCCGCAGTTGAGGATCAAGGGATTGGTTTTGGGAGCCAGTCGTCGGGACCGATTTGGAACTCCGAACTCGCGGTGACATACTTCGGCTAAAGTGGCGATGCCCTCGCGAATGATCTGCTCGGAGGGGTGTGCGAAGCAGATGCGGGTGCGCACTTTGCCTTCTGCCTCGCCAAGCATCCACTCGGCGCCTGGATTGATGGCCACGCCCGCCCGGGCGGCGGTCTGCGCCAGTTGCGTGGTGTCGACCTGGCTCGGTAACGTAACCCACAGAAAAATCCCGCCCGCGGGATCGTCGAATTGGGCCTCGGAGCCAAATTGCGTGCGTAGCGCATCCATGAGAGTCTCGGCCTTGCGCCGCAGTGTTTTTCTCAGGGCCGCCACATGGGTGTCGAAGTGCTCGTTGCAATACTCGGCAATGATCATTTGTTCGAGGGCGCCGGAACCCCCATCGCTCTTGATGGCAAGAATACGGCTCATGATGGGCCAGCTCGCCACGAGGTAGCCGATGCGAAGCGCGGGCGCGATGGACTTTGAAAACGAACCGATGTGAATTACCCGGTCGTCATGGGCCATGGCGTAGAGAGCGGGGGGGCGTTTGCCATCCCACACCAGATCGGAATAGCACTCGTCCTCGAACACCGGAACGCCGTAGGTTTCCGCCAACGCCAGCAGTTTCCGGCGCCGCTCCACAGGCATGACCGTGGCCGTGGGATTTTGCACGGTGGGGATCGTATAGATGAATTTGGGACGAATGCCGCGCGCCCGGAGGCCGGCAAGGGCGCTCTCAAGCGCATCGGTATCG
>JANNHA010000035.1:0-3788 GCA_031404135.1 Verrucomicrobiota bacterium
ATCGTGTTTCAGGAAGGTGCGGTAGCAGAGCGCGGCGAGTTGCGGGCGGCCGGTTTCGAAAAATCCATGGCCCGCGTTTAGGAGTAGATCGGTGTTGAGGGCCGTGGCCTTTCCCATGCCCTCCAGCGCGTGGCTCAGGCCGTTCAAAAGGCCGTTCAAAAGGGACAGGTCGAAAATGAGTAGACATAGGGCCTTCAAAAGGGACAGGGCCTTCTTCAAAAGCCGTTCAAAAAGCCGTTCAAAAGGGACAGGTCGAAAGCCGTTCAAAAGGGACAGGTCGAAAATGACTAGACATAGGAAGACTTGTCTGCTTACTTAGATCCCATGCGATGTGCGCGAATCAAAATTAAGGCCGAAGACGGGGAGGCGGTGTACCATTGCATGACCCGCACCGTGAATGGTGAACGCGTGATCGATGACACCGCTAAGGAGGTGCTGCGTAAACAGCTTTGGCTCACGGCAGACTTCTGCGGGGTACAGATCTTAACCCATGCGATTTTGAGCAATCACTTCCATGTGCTCGTCAAGGTGCCACAGAAAACTGTACCTTCCGATGACGAATTGTTGCGTAGATACAAACTCCTCCACCCCAAACCCACCCAGTACCAGACCGAACGTCTAGAGGTAATAGCGCTTCAGCTGCGTAACGGCGGACCCGAGGGCGAAGCGTGGCGGAAACGTCAACTCGCTTTGATTGGCGATGTTTCGGCGTTCATGAAGCTCGTAAAGCAGCGTTTTGCCATTTGGTTTAACAAGAGTCACCAGCGCTACGGCACGCTCTGGTCGGAGCGTTTTAAGTCCGTGCTGATCGAGCCAAAAAATTACGCGATTCAGACCGTCGCCCTCTACATTGATCTCAACTGCGTTCGCGCCGGGCTCGCGCAAGATCCGAAGGAATATCGTTTCTGCGGCTACGGCGAAGCGGTCGCCGGGCACCGTGCGGCGCGCCAAGGCATTCAGGCGGTGATCGGGCCAAATGAAACGTGGGCCAATGCTCACAGCGCCTACCGCGAGGCGCTCTTCGGCACCGGCACGACAACCAAGTCACACGCCCAAGCGATTTCCTCTGTCGCCTTCGAAAAGGTGATCAAAGAAAAAGGACGCCTCCCGCTTGCGACGGTGTTGCGATGCCGCGTGCGGTATTTTACCGATGGCGCTGTGCTCGGCAGTCAGGCTTTTGTGGAAACCCATCTGGCCGCCTATCGTCAACGTCACGGGGCGCGTGAACGCACCGCCCCGCGTCCGCTTGCGCCCATCACCGACTGGGGCGGCCTCAACTCCCTGCGCGGGCTCCGGCAAAAGGCGTTCGGATAAGAAACAAGCCGAAGGGGGCTAATCAAAAAGGTTCGTGTTTTGTCAATCCGGCCTGAGGCGAGCTCAGGCTCTACGAAAATATTCGGGCCAATCATAAGCGGTCGTGTTTTGTAGTTTGTAGTTGGCAACGTCGTTCAACGATCCAGAGGCACGTCTCGCGTCAGCCGCTGCGCGTTTGTTTCGACTTCGCTCAAGGCCCTGAGCCTGGCGAAATGGCTCCGGGATTTCTCTGGCCCACGCCCGCCTATTCCGCCGGCAATTTTTCCAACCGGTCGTTCACGAGACGGAGCACGGGGTCGTGGCCGGTCTTTGGCGCTTGATCGTGTTTCAGGAAGGTGCGGTAGCAGAGCGCGGCGAGTTGCGGGCGGCCGGTTTCGAAAAATCCATGGCCCGCGTTTAGGAGTAGATCGGTGTTGAGGGCCGTGGCCTTTCCCATGCCCTCCAGCGCGTGGCTCAGGCTCGCTTGCGGCTGCCCGCGCATGGAGTGGAACGCGCTCAGGCGGATCTCGCGGCTCGGATAATAGTGCTGGCGAAAAGTTTCGGCGAGCGCCCAACCAGCGGGCCGCGTCAGATGCGCGCGGACGATGCGCTCCGCTTCGGTGTTGGGATACACCTGGTAGTCGCGCCCCGTAGCGGGGGCCTCGATGGCTGGGATGTGCGGCGCGAACTGAGGGGCGAAGAAGACGGCGTCGCGCGCGTCGGCGTGGACAAGCCGCCATTTCGCACGGCGGTCGAAGAAATACATCCATTGTGGGATTGCGGAGTAGGGCACAACCACGATGGAGAATTCCTGCTGCAGCACGGAGAAAGGCAGGTTTTTTAGGTCCTTTAGTTCGTTGTATTCGCGATAGTAATGGGGACCGAAGGTCTCGAGCAGACCATCGATGAAAACCTTACGTTTGGTTGTGAAGGCGAGAAAACCCCCGGCGTCGATCGTGTTGAGCAGTTTGCCTTCAGGGATGTCCGGCCGCGCGAGAAACCGCGCAGCACCCATGGGTAGAAAGGCTTCGCTGAAGGCGGTACCGGCTCGCATGGGCGCTCGCTGCTGGGCGTGGTACCAACCGTTCGCCACCTGCGAAATCGCAAGGAGCAGGGCGGCGACCGTGGCTCCGGCGAAGATCGTGCGCAGTTGGACCGGGGAGCATTTTTTCCAGCTTTCCGCGAGAGTGCTCCCGAGGATGCGCAGTCGGTTTATAACCAAGGGAAACGTGGCGACGAAAAAATAGCCGAAGTTTTTTTCCGCCGAGACGAAGATGAATCCGAAGAGTGTCAGCAACAATGCCTCGATGCGCGTCAGTCGACGCAGGGTGAACAGCACAACCGAAACGGTTAAACAGAAGTAAACCTGCATCGCAAACACGGGCTGGAACAGCACGAACTGTCCGGAAATCGCTGAGTACGCACCGTGGCGAAAGGGTGATTGGAACTCGGCGATGCCCTGGGCGGCGGATTTGTACACCGTGTTTGCTTGTAGCATGCCCAGCTGTTTCAGCGGATAGAGTAGCGCTTCGAGGCCGTAGGGGTTGATCAGGCAGACGCCTAGCGCTGCTCCCGTGGCGATCCAAAACGGTCGGTCGTTTCTTCGTTCGCGATTCAGCGCGGCGTCGAGCGCGTAGACGCCGAGCACCACGACGCCGAGGGCGAAAAGCGAGTGGCAATTGACCCACAGCAGCATGATCGCGGGAAGAAACCAGAGAGCCCTGCGATTCCTTCCCTGGCGATGCTGCTTCAGCAGGAGCAATAGCAGGCTGAGGAAAATCCACGACAGCGTGTGGGGACGGATTTCCCAGTGACTGCCGAGTGCACCCAAAGCGAGCACGGGACCGAGCCAGACTGATAACCGACCTTCGTTTTGTCGACTCTGCCAAACCAGCAGGGCGAAACAAGTGAGGGCCATTCCGAGGTTGGCGTAGATCAGGGCCGCTGTGCCATTGGTGCGATAGAGCCACCACATAACAACTTGGTAGGCCCAGGAAAGATCGAGGTAGGGGAACTCGCCCTGGAGAAAAGGATGCAAGACCGGCACTTTGGCGTTTTCCACGATCCAGCGGCCGTGGTTTAAGTGAAAGCCAATGTCCGGACTGAAGATTTCCACGTGGGCGAGGAAACAGGTGAGTGCCCCGGTGGCCAGAAGAGGAAACCAATCGGTGAGGCTTGAGCGGCTGTCGTCGGATGTAACGGGTTTCGCCTTCGCCGGGGTGGAGTGGCGATTAGGTTTAATTCCTGATTGAGATTTCTTCCTCATGCGAAGCAGTGGGACTGAGGATGGACTAGGTGCCAGGAGCGCAAGGGGGACAACCTCTCTCCAGCGCCGAAACCCAATTGTTGCAAACCGCAGTTGAAACCGCTGATTTTCGCTGAAGGCCACCGCTTGCTATCTGATTTGGGGTAGGGCGCGACCGCTGGGCGCGCCGCTCCGAATCCCCGGCGCACGGCGCTGGAGGCGTATCTCGAACTGCTCGGCGACTGCCCAC
>JANNHA010000036.1:0-43835 GCA_031404135.1 Verrucomicrobiota bacterium
CGATGAGGAGAAGGGCGGTGGAGCCGATCTCGGAGTAGTGAGTAGCGGGTAGCGAGTAGCGAGTAGACGGATCGGAAGAAGGCGCGTCGGCAAGCGACGGCGCTACCTCGGAGTCGTATTGGAGCTGGGGAGTGAGGCTCAGGCGGATGTCGGAGACGGGGGCGAAGGCGGAGATGATCAGCGAGACGGGCGCGGTGATGCGCTTGTGCTGGTCACCTTCTTTCCACGCAGTACTCATGCTCATCGAATCTTTTCCGACTGGAATCGTAATCCCGAGCGCAGGACATAATTCCATGCCGACAGCTTGCACCGCGGCATACAAATCAGCGCCGTCGCCGGGAATCGCGGGGGCAGCCATCCAGTTAGCGGAGAGATTCACTTTGCCGATATCTCCAACCTGCGCGGCGGCGAGATTGGTCAGCGCTTCGCCGACAGCGAGGCGCGCGGACGCGGCGGAATTGTTGACTGCAACGGGTGTACGCTCGCCCATCGACATGGCTTCGCCGGTGTAGCCGGTGTAGGTGGAGGCGGTCACGCCGCAATCGGCGACGGGGACCTGCCAGGGTCCAACCATTTGATCGCGGCAAACAAGGCCGGTCACGGTGCGGTCGCCGATGGAGATCAGGAAAGTTTTATCGGCGACGGTGGGGTGGGCGAGGACGCGGCGGGCGGCTTCTTCGAGGGAAACGCCGTGGAGATTCAGGCGGGGCTGGAAGCGGACGAGCGTTTTCTCCGAGCGGTGCATGCGCGGGGGTTTGCCGAGGAGGACCTCGAGCGGCATGTCGATCGGTTTGTTTTGGAAATGCGGATCTTCAAGGACGAGCTGCTTCTCCGCGGTGGCTTCGCCAACCACGGCAAAGGGGCAACGTTCGCGTTGGCAGAGCTCGGTGAAGAGCGCGAGGCGTTCGGCGGAGACGGCGAGGACGTAGCGTTCCTGCGATTCGTTGCACCATATTTCGCGCGGGGCCATGCCGGGCTCATCGTTGGGGATGGCGCGGAGATTGAAGCGACCGCCGAGGCCGGCGTCGTTGACGAGTTCGGGCAGGGCGTTGGAGAGGCCGCCGGCGCCGACGTCGTGGATGAAGGCGATGGGGTTGTCTTCGCCGAGCGACCAGCAGCGGTCAATGACCTCTTGGCAGCGGCGTTCCATCTCGGGGTTTTCGCGTTGGACGGAGGCGAAATCGAGGTCTTCCTGGCCCGAACCACTGGCCATCGAGCTGGCGGCACCGCCGCCGAGGCCGATGAGCATGGCGGGTCCGCCGAGGACGATGAGTTTGTCGCCGGGCTGGAGTTTGCCCTTTTGGACGTGTTCGGCTTTGATGTTGCCGAGGCCGCCGGCGAGCATGATCGGTTTGTGGTAGCCGCGTAGTTCGGTGGGCGGTTCGGGCGGGGTGTGGCGACCGGGTTTGGCGGGTGCGGAGACTTCCTGTTCGAAAGTGCGGAAATAGCCGTTGATGGCGGGGCGGCCAAATTCGTTGTTGAAGGCGGCGCCGCCGAGCGGGCCGTCGATCATGATGTCGAGCGCGGAGACGATGCGGCCGGGTTTGCCGTTGTCGTCTTCCCAGGGTTGAAGGGCACCGGGTATTTTAAGATTGGATACAGTAAAGCCGGAGAGGCCTGCCTTGGGCTTGGAGCCGCGGCCGGTGGCGCCTTCGTCGCGGATTTCGCCGCCGGAGCCGGTGGCGGCACCGGGGAAGGGTGAGATCGCTGTCGGATGGTTATGGGTTTCGACCTTGCAGAGGATGTGGATGTCTTCCTCGTGTGCGGCGTATTCGCCGGTGGTGGGGTTGGTGTAGAAACGGGCGGCGCGGTGGCCGGTGAGGACGGCGGCGTTGTCCTTGTAGGCGGAGAGGATGCCTTCGCTGTGGAGTGTGTGGGTGTTCTTGATCATCGCGAAAAGCGAGTGATCAAGCTTTTCGCCGTCGATGTCCCAGGTGGCGTTGAAGATTTTGTGGCGGCAGTGTTCGGAGTTGGCCTGCGCGAACATCATGAGCTCGATGTCGTTTGGGTCGCGGCCGAGGGTGGTGAAGCTGTTGACGAGGTAATCGATTTCGTCGTCGGCGAGAGCTAGACCTAGCGAGCGGTTTGCTTCGCTGAGCGCGGCGCGGCCCTGGGTGAGCACGGGAACGCTGGAGAGTGGTCGCGGGGTTTCGTGGCTGAAGAGGATGTCGAGTTGCGGGAAGTCGTTGAAGACGACCTGCGTCATGCGGTCGTGGAGGCGGGCGGCGAGGAGCGAGGAGCTTGGAGCGGGGAGCGCGGAGTCGGAGGGGAAGTCGATCCAGTAGGCGATGGCGCGTTCGATGCGTTTGATTTTCGCGAGTCCGCAGATGTGGGCGATGTCGGTGGCTTTGGAGGACCAGGGCGAAAGGGTGCCGGGGCGCGGGGCGACGATTTGGAGGAGGCCTTTGGGTGCGTGTTCTTCGCGATGGGGGCCGTAGGTCAGGAGTTTTTCGAGGACGCTGAGTTCGGTGGCGTCAAGGTTGGCATCGGCGTTGAGTTCGACCACGTGGATGAACTGGGTCGCGATCTCACGGGCGGGGATGCCAGCGACGGTGAGGTCTTGCTGGAGTTTCTTGATGCGGAACTCGGAAAGGGCAGGTGCGCCACGAAGGATGAGCATGGGAAAAGGAGGTGCGGATCTCACCATGCCGGAGGGCTGGCGTGCAAACAGGAAGAATGGAATCCGCGAACATCCAACGCCCAAAATCGAATGGGTGAATGCAAAAAACAAAGATACGGCGCGCCCGGCGGTCCCGCCCTACCGTTTTGGAAAAGAAAACGGCCTGACGCGCGGTCAGGCCTTGCGAAATACATTCCTGCGAGAAACCGCTGATGGTTGACGGCTGACCGCTAACGGCTGACTCAGACTTCGTCGAACTTGCGGGCGAAGAGCTGTTCGAGTTCGGCCAGCATTTGGGCGGCGTCGTCGCCGGTGGCGAGGAATTTGACTTTCGAGCCTTTGCCTGCGGCGAGCATCATGAGGCCCATGATGCTTTTGCCGTTCACTTGCTCTTCGTCTTTTTCAACGAAGACGTCGGCCTTAAATTTATTGGTGATCCGAACGATCATCGCGGCAGGCCGCGCATGGATTCCCATCTTGTTATTCACCACCAGCTCCTTTGTGAGCTGCTTGCTGGTCTGTGGTGTTGTATCTTTAGTTTCCATGCGTAAGTCCTGACGATGCTCAGCACACGAGGCTGGCTTGCAACCTCAAAAACCTGACCTCAGCGTTCCTAAATATGGTAAAGATCGCGATCATTGTTCCATGCCGTTTGGAATCGACCCGTTTTCCCAGAAAATTACTTCATTCGATCAAAGGCAGGCCCTTATTGTTATGGGTGGCCGAGCGAATTCGCAGCGAGGCGCCGGAGTTTCCTCTCTATTTCGCCGTAGATGATCAACTTCTGGCGGATTGCCTGACGCCGCACGGTTTTCAGGCGATCATGACGGGCCGGCAACATCAGAGCGGAACGGACCGTATCGCGGAGGCCAATCGGACGGTTGGCGCGGACTATGTGATCAATGTTCAGGCGGACGAGCCGCTGGTGACGGGCGCGCAAATTCGCTGCCTCGCCGAGCTCATTGCCGGTCCGGTTGAGATGGCGACGCTGGCTACGCCGTTCGAAGCGGCGGCCGATTTTGCCAACCCTAACCAAGTCAAAGTGGTGATGCGTCGGGATGGGCGGGCGTTGTATTTCTCGCGTTCGCCGATGCCCTTTGCTCGCGATAAGGGCGGCTTGGTCGATGAAGCTTGGGTGAGGGCGAATCCGGCGCGGAAGCATCTCGGGCTTTATGCGTACAAGGCGGCGTTGATCGAAAGTTTCGCAAAACTGCCGATGGGCCAACTCGAACAGATTGAGAAACTCGAACAACTCCGCGTGCTCGAAAACGGTTACGACATCGCCGTCGGGCTCACCGAAGATCCGACGATCGGCGTCGACACGCCGGAGGACGCGGCGAAGTTCGAGCGCTGGTTGGGGTAAGAAAAAACACCGGACGATGGTGTGCTTTGGTTCGGCTTGGCTGACCGATCAGGCTTCAATCAGGAATGCATGCCGCCACGTTTTCGTAGCATGGGGATGAGGCGCGTGCCGATCAGCTCGATGGCGTGCAGCGCTCGGGCGTGCGGCAGGGACGCGATACTCATCTGGAAAGTCATTCGGGAAATGCCTCCCAACGCTTCGCTTACAGATAAGATCTTCGCCGCTACCATTTCGGTATCGCCAACGAGCAGCGCTCCGGTCGGGCCCAACAGGGCATCGTAGTGCGCCCGTGTGACAGGCGGCCAACCGCGTTCTTTGCCTATCGCGGTGAAACTCTGGGCGTAACCGGGAAAAAACTCGTGGGCCGCTTGCTCGGTGGTGTCAGCGAGATAGCCGAGGGCGTGAATGCCGACGTTGAGCCGCTCGGGTGGATGCCCGGCTTGTCCGCCTGCCTCGCGGTAGAGATCGATGAGCGGGCGAAAGCGGTGCGGTTGTCCACCGATGATCGCGACCATCAAGGGAAGGCCAAGCATACCAGCGCGCTCGAAGGATTCCGGTGAACCGCCCACACCGAGCCAAATCGGCAATGGGTTTTGCAGGGGGCGTGGATAAATACCTTGTCCGGTGAGCGCGGCGCGATGTTTGCCGGACCAGCGAACGTTCGTGTTGTCGCGAATCTTCAGGAGGAGGTCCAATTTTTCCGCAAACAGTGAATCGTAGTCTTTGAGCGCGAGGCCGAAGAGCGGATACGCCTCGGTGAAGGAGCCGCGGCCGACAACCATTTCCGCGCGGCCCCGCGAGATCAGATCGAGCGTGGCGAAATCCTGGAAAACGCGCACAGGGTCATCGGCGCCGAGCACGGTAACTGCGCTGGTCAAGCGGATGCGCTGGGTCCGGGAGGCTGCCGCAGCGAGGATCAGAGCGGGCGCAGAGTCGGCGAATTCCGGTCGGTGATGTTCGCCAATGCCAAAAATGTCGATGCCGACTTGGTCGGCTCGCTCGATCTCCTCTAGGAGATTCTGAAGGCGCTCAGCGGTGTCGATGGTGACACCGGTCAGTGGGTCTCGAGAGGTGGCGACAAAACTATCGATGCCAATTTCCATGGCGTAAATTCGCGATCCGAGACGATTTTGCAAACGAGCCGGCCGGTTCGAATGCCGACCCGGCGCGCAGGAACAACACAATCAATCTTCGTACGCTTCGATCTTCTCGCCGGTGGCTTTGATGAGGTAGCCGGCGACGAGGCCCGTCACCGAGGCCAACACCACGGTGATGACTATGCCGCTGATCTGGGCCTTCGCGATACCGGGCACGAGAGCCAGGGCAACGAGGCCGCCAAACAAGCCCGGCATGCCGTGCAAATTGTGAACGCCGCAGGTGTCGATAAGTTTTAGCGCTTTCTGCAGTTTCGGCTGAACCCAGGTGTAGCCAACGACGCAGATCGCTCCGGCCGCTGCGCCAATCGCGAACGCCGCCAGCGGGCTCGCCTGATTACAAGTCGCACCAATCGATATGCCACCCGCGAGCGCGGCGTTTGGTTCGGCCGAAATCACGCCGGCGCTGCGCAACAAAAGGTAAAGCGGCAACCCAACGCCAACCACGAGGGAGGTTCCGGTGAGCTCGCTGTATCCATAATTCCTTACAAACACCATGAGGAAGCCAAAACCCATGAGCAGCATCGCCAGGATGTGGATGGGAAAATTGTATTGTTCCACTGCGCGCAAGCCGCCGTTGCTGTGCGATGCGGAGACAGCCGACGCCTGATAGTTCATGTGGAAAACGAAAAGGGGTGCGGGCGGGGTGCGTCAGCAAGCCGGGGTGCGTTTGGCCTGCTATAAAGATTTTTCATACAAAAAAATGCGTTTTGATTTAATCAAGGTGTGCTCGAATGAATCCGAACGCGGAGCTTTGAACAGAAGGCAACGAAGGGAACGAAGATCTGTCGGTGGGATTTAGGATAGAATTTTTAACTACTTAGGTTCACTGAGCGGCACTGATAGGCGGAAGGATCGGGGTAGGGCGCGACCGCTGGGCGCGCCGTGGATTGTGCTGGCCGATCTATTTTACAGGAGGAAAAGGGGAAACGGAGGACGGAGTTTTGAACACGAAGGTCGCGAAGGAACGCAAAAGTTGGAGGGTGGACGGACGCAGATGAACACCGATGGATGAAGGGCTTGATTTGTGGCCTTTGCACCCGGGGCTTTCAGGTGCTTAGCGGTCTTTGCGTTAAACTGGCTTGTGTACACCGATCCATTTCACAGAGGGCGATCCGAGGGTGCACAGAGCGTCACCGAGCAAGGCCAGCCTCTGTCTCTGTGGCTCTCTGTGCAACCTCCTGCCGCCTCTGTGACTCAAATCCGGTCCGTTGAAAACTTGGATTTGTCGATCTGTTCACTGCAGGAAACGGAGGACGGGTTTTGAACACGAAGGTCGCCAAGAGCGCGAAGAACGGGGTGTGTACTTTGCGTTAAATAGGTTAATAAGGATCGTTCACAAAAGGGTTTCCTCAGCCGTCGTCTCTGTTAGAACAAAAGTCCGATGGCTACCGCCGACTCTGTGCTCACTCTCGCCGATCTCGAAAACTGGACTTTCTCCGGTACCGCGCTCGCCGTGCTTGGTCATCCGATTAAACACTCCATCAGCCCGGCGATGCACAACGCCGCGTTGGCCGAACTCGCCCGCAGCGACAACCGCTTCGCTTCTTGGAAATATTTTCGCTTCGACGTTCCGCCCGAAGACCTGCCGCGCGCCCTCAGCCAGCTTCGCGCCAAGAATTTTCGCGGCCTTAATCTCACCGTCCCGCACAAGGTCATCGCTTTCGAGCGTATCGCTGCAGTTGACGCCGCCGCCGAACCGATTGGCGCCGTCAACACGCTCCTCGCCACCGAAAAAGGCTGGCACGGTTTCAACACCGACGGTTACGGCCTCGCGACTGGCATTCGCGAAAGCCTCGGTCTCGACGTCGCGGGTGCGGATATCATTCTGCTCGGCGCGGGTGGTGCGGCGCGCGGTGCCGCCGTCGAATGTCTGCAACGGCGCTGTCGCTCGCTTTGGATCGCCAACCGCACCGTCACGAACCTCGACACCCTGCTCAAAGTTCTCGAACCCATTGCCAGCGGTATTCCTGTGCACGGCTTCGATCCGCACGAGCCGTCCGCCGAACTACCAAGCAACGCTATTGTCATCAACGCGACCTCGGCCGGCCTGCACGCAAAGGACGCTCCGCCGGTGAACCTCGTGCAATTTCCGCGCCCCGCTGGCGTGTATGACATGATTTATAATCCGCCGAAGACGAAGCTCCTTGTTCAAGCCGAAACACTCGGCATCCCCCACGCCAACGGTTTGTCGATGCTAATCCACCAAGGTGCTCGCGCCCTGAGTCACTGGACCGGCTTGCCGACTCCGGTCGAAGCGATGCGCGCTGCGGCGCAGGCGGCGATGAAAGCGTAGGTCGGTCTTCCTGGCCCACTTATGTTAGCGGCGCCCCAAGAGGAGTTTTCTACAGGGGACAACCATAGCACACAAAATGGCACCGCTTAGTGCGGTTACTCGTTTTGAAATTGGGCGAGCAACCTGAGCACGCGATCAATGTTGGCTTGTAAGGAAGCTTCACCGGTCATGCCTGTTGGGAGCGCTGGCCAAAGGCCGACGGGCGTTAATACGGGAGCGGCGGGAGCGAGCGCGCGTTCAAACTCGATGGCTTGAACAGCGGCCGAAGCGGTCGCCAATTTTGGATGTTCCAAGAGGTTATTAATTCGCTGAAAAAGTGCCATGATTTCAGGCCAAGGAAGCCAGCGGGGAAAACTTTTGGCTTCGGGCCAAGTCAGTAGAAAGCGCCATTCGTCACGCCGCAGACCAAAGTTTTTTTCGCGTCCGTTACGCACGGCGTAAACGTGGCCCGATGCGGCGAGTTCGTTGAGCACGGATTGAATGGAGCCGCGAAAATAGCCGGTGGCGCGGGCGATTTCGGCGGGGTGGCCGGATTCGTGCGCGAGGAGCCAGGCAATGACTTCGGCACGCGTCTGCAGACCGAAGAGGCTACGAAGTTTGAAGATAAAAGTTGCGGGTTGGTCAGGGCGCGGGGTTTGGCTGAGGCCGCGCAGTTCGATTGGGGGGCGTTGCCAGCCCCAGCTAAGCCATAATTCATCGGCCCGGGCGGGTGCGTGCAGGTGGGGGAAGAGCGGCCGTGCGGGCGCGCTGGTGTCGGGACGAGCACCGCGAGTAGCGAGCGAGCGCCATTTGGGGTGCGCCTTGGTGCATGTAAGTTGGTTGGCGATGGCGACGATGATGGAGGGATCGCCGAGAGCACGGTCCTTTTGGAGGCGGGTGAACCGCTGGAGGTTGACCGAGTCGGCATTGAGTTGGAGCCAGTCCAGGATCTCGTCGAAAAGGCGGGCGTCATGCCGGGCGACTGCGGTGGAAAAAAGGAGCAAGGCCTCGGGGTCGATCAGCCAGTCATCACGGGTGCGGGCGTGACCAGACACGCCTAAGGCCGACCATTGACGCCAGAGGAATGCGAGCAGGGCTTCGCGAAACGGGGCCTTAAATTTGGTGAGAGAGGTTTCCATGGCCAAGTCGGGTGAGCATTTCGCAAAGATTGAAGCGGAAGTCGTCGGAAGGATCCTGGCGGCGTGTCCATCGGGCGGCGGCCAGTAGTTCGTTGGCGGTGGGTGCAAGGTCGAGTAAGTCCTGAAGGTGGCGGCCGCCGTCGCGATCTACGGCAGCGTGGAGTTTGAGGAAAATCTGATCAAGGCGACCGATGAAACTGATGGTAAGGCGTGGCCCGTAGTGACGGGTCACGAGTCGAGTCGCCATTCCTTCAGGCAAGCCAATACTGAAGAATGTAGCATCGGCGACTTGGGCATTGAGCCAGTTGGCTGGCAGATCGAGCTGCGAGCGGACCTCTTCGGCGGCGTTGAGCAGCCAATCGGGGAGGGGACGTGGAGAGACAATTTCGTCGGCGTGAACCTGGCCGAGAATATCTACATCCTGCGTGACCGTGCGTCGCACCAACCCAAGGGCTAGCAAAGAAGAGCCACCGCAGACGACAAAGTGCTGTTTGGGGTGGTCGCGCAGGTCCATTAACTCGGCGAGAAGGCCGAGGGCTTTGTGAAGAAAAGAGGCGTCAAAATTCTTCATGTTTTATATTTAAAATAACCAATATGATTAAATTAAGTATATTTAAAGCTCAAAATTGAGTTATCTAACCGGCAGTTTAAACTTTTGCAGGTTTGACCACTTTGCCCTGCCTTTCTTGCGCGGAAAGAAACAGCGCCCCGTCCTTGCAGGTTTCCGTCGACGCCATTGTCATCAACGCGACCTCGGCCGGCCTGCACGCAAAGGACGCGCCGCCGGTGAACCTCGTGCAATTTCCGCGCCCCGCTGGCGTGTATGACATGATTTATAATCCGCCGAAGACGAAGCTCCTTGCCCAAGCCGAAACACTCGGCATCCCCCACGCCAACGGCTTGTCGATGTTGATCCACCAAGGTGCTCGCGCTCTGAGTCACTGGACCGGCTTGCCGACGCCCATGGAAGCGATGCGCGCTGCGGCGCAGGCGGCGGTTTCTTAAGGTTAAAGGCAAGTCTGTGCCTCTGAGGGCTGGCGCTCAAAGGGTGGCGAGGATGGCTTCGCGGGTGACGCCTTTGGCGGTGGCTACTTCATGCAGTATTGCGTTCATCGTGCCGATACGCAGTGGTTTGTGGTCGGGGATTGACACGCGATGGTGCTTGGGCGCTTCGGTATGCAAAATAATGTGGCTGCCCACTTGGTTCACCTTTTGGTAGGCCCAGCGGCGGTATAGCACGGCTGCCTAATCGCGGCCGTAAAGATCGCGCGGAAATTTCATGCCAGCACTTCGTCGCGCACCAGATGCAGGCGGAGTACTTTCGGCGCAGGTCGGTCGAAGTAAAACGCCGCCACGGCTTCGCGCACGTGGATGCGCAGTTCCTCCCATGTGTCGGCCTGTGTGATGATGCTTTCGCCCAAAGCCTCTGCGACGAAGCCGCCGTCGGCCTCCTGGGTGACTTCAAAAACGAGTTCGTTCATGACACGCAGCATGTGGATTCTCCGGTCGCCGGCAACTGTGCGGATAGGTGGTGATGCATGAGGTTCTCAATGGGATGGTCTATTGCGGTTTCGGTGATCTTGCCTTTGATGCGTTCCGCCGACGTGCACGACGTGATCGATAATCCGCCGAAGACCGTCCTCAATGAAAGCCGAAGCTTAATCGTAAACGTTTTTGCGGTGGCCGACGGAGATGACGAGGACGATCAAAACGTTATCGTTAATTTGGCAGAGGATGCGATAATCGCGTACTCGATAACGCCACAGTCCGGTCAGATTGGCTTTGAGCGGCTTGCCGGTCGGGTTGACGACAGAAGCCATCGCCGCATTGAGCAAAACCTTGGGAAACTGAGGCGGAGTTGGATCGCGCTTCTGCGATCCATTTGGGCCGGATTGACAAGGCGGCGGTCAGCGGGCGTCATGCGTCGATCCTCATGTTGTCTCATTACGCTGAGCTTTCTGTTGAGTTTCCTTGGTTCTTTCCGGCTGTCGCGGCGATCTTTGGCGCGCTGATCGGGAGTTTTCTCAACGTGGTTATTTACCGCGTGCCGGCGGGGAAATCCATCGTGCGGCCGGGTTCGCATTGCGCGTGCGGGAAACCAATCGCGTGGTTCGACAACATTCCGGTGCTGAGTTGGTTCATCTTGCGCGGGCGGGCCCGTTGCTGCGGGCGAAAGTATTCTTTTCGGTATCCGTTTGTCGAATTGCTGACGTCGGCGTTGTTCCTGGCGTGTTGGTTGAAGTTTGCGCCGGAGTCGCCGGGCAAGGCGGTGTGCGGGATGGTGTTCATGGCGATCTTGATTTGTGCGACGTTTATCGATCTCGATCACATGATCATCCCGGACGTGTTTACAATTTGGGCGGGCGTGCTGGGTGTGGTGCTGTCGTTTGCGGTGCCGATGTTGCACGGGCAAAACCACGAGTTTGCGCTGATCGCGGGTTTCCGTTCGGGGATTGAGGGCGTGCTAGGGCTTTTAGTCGGTTCGGGGCTGGTGCTCTGGATCGCGCTGCTGGCGGAGGAGATTTTAAAGAAGGAGGCGATGGGTTTTGGCGACGTGAAGTTTGTCGGCATGATCGGCGCGTTTTGCGGCTGGCAGGGCGCGGTGTGCTCGATCTTCGGCGGGGCGTTAGTTGGTACGGTGTGGTTCGCGTTGGCGTTGATCGGGCAGAAGATTTTTTCAAAGAAGGCGGACGAGGCGGCGGTAGGGGAGAAAGAGAAAGATAAGGATAAAGAGAAAGAGGCGGGGGCGGAGAAGGATGAGTCGCAGGAGTCGGTGTCGCTGGGTTTTGGCGTACACGTGCCGTTTGGGCCGATGCTCGCGATCGGCGCGGCGATTTATTTTTTTGGAGCGGATCGTTGGATCGCTGCGTACTTTGCGGAGCTGAATTCGCTGCTGTGAGGGGCGAAAAAGGTAGGGCGGGACCGCTGGGCCCGCCGTTCCGAATACCCGGCGCGCCCAGCGGTCGCGCCCTACCACGGAGGTTATCCTAAGAATCCTCGCTTTTTTGGAGCGGATCGTTGGATCGCGGCGTACTTTGCGGAGCTGAATTCGCTGTTGTGAGGGGCGATAAAGGTAGGGCGGGACCGCTGGGCCCGCCGTTCCGAATACCCGGCGCGCCCAGCGGTCGCGCCCTACCACGGAGGTTATCCCAGAAATCCGCGCACGAGGGCGTAGAGTTCTTCGGATTCGAGTAGGAAGGAGTCGTGGCCGAGGTCGGTGGAGAGCTCGGCGTAGCTGGCACGTTTGCCGGCGCGCAGGAGTGCGAGGGTGACGTCGCGGTTTTGCTGGGGCGGGAATAACCAGTCGCTCGTAAAACCGACAACAAGTGTTTCGGCTTCGACGTTGGCGAAGGCTTTTTCGAGGGAACCGTACGCCGCCGCTAAATCGAAGTGATCGATGGCGCGGGTGATGTAGAGGTAGGAGTTGGCGTCGAAACGGTTGATGAAGCTCTCGCCCTGGTAGCGCAGGTAGCTCTCGACCTCGAATTGGGCGTCGAAGTTGTAGGCGGCGCCGTCGGTGGCGGTGGCGCGTTTGCGGCCGAATTTGCGGTCCATGCTGGCGTCGGAAACGTAGGTGATGTGGGCCATCATGCGGGCGATCGCGAGGCCGACTTTGGGGCCTCCACTTTTTGGATACTCACCGTGGTGCCACTCGGGATCTTGCATGATCGCCTGGCGGCCGACTTCGTTGAAGCCGATGCCTTGAGCGCTTTCGCGGGCGGTCGTGGCCATCGGGAGCAGGCGGCGAACGAAGGTCGGGTACTCGATGCCCCATTGGAGAACCTGCATGCCGCCCATTGAGCCGCCGAGCACGGCGTAGAGCGACGTGACGCCGAGGGAATCGAGCAGGCGTTTTTGCGCGCGCACCATGTCACGAACCGTTACAAAGGGAAACTGGATGCCAAAAGGTTTGCCGGTGGCGGGGTTGATCGACGACGGGCCGGTGGAGCCCTGGCAGCCGCCGAGGACGTTGGAGCAGATGACGAAGAACCGGCTCGTATCGACAGCTTTGCCGGGACCGATGAGGTTGTTCCACCAACCGGGCTTGCGGTCGTTGAGCGAGTGGATGCCGGCGCAGTGGTGATCGCCGCTGAGCGCGTGGCTGATCATAATGACGTTGTCGCGGGCGGAATTGAGGTGGCCGTAGGTTTCGTAACGCAGGGTGAAGCCGGGAAGAGTCTGGCCACTTTCGAACGTGAACAGGTCCGTAGAGACAAAATCTCGGGCTTCGACGAGGCCGACCTCGCCCGGTTCGGAGCGGGTGTTGGATTCGATCTGTTCGGCGTCGTTCATGCGGAAAACATCGAGAAACGTGAAGCGACACGCGAGCAATCTTAAAGCGGTGGATTCACGCGGCCGGTGTCGTTGTTACGGCTCGACCTTCTGCAAACAGCTTCCATCTACGGCGAGGTGATGTTTTCAATTGCCGATCCATTGTCGTTTTATCAATTTCGGTCTAGGTTTTTGATCAAAGAATATGAAAAAATTGGGAACACTGATCTGCCCCGACTGCCTTTTGTAATTTAGCTCAATCCTCATTATGAAAACGACCCTCCGTCTGGTTCTGGCTTTATCGGCCCTCCTCGTCTCGGTTTCCGGCGTGTGTGCCGGAGCTCCCAAGTCCATCGACTACTTCGAAAAGATTGCCAAAGAAGCGGCGCCTGTCGTGGGCGAACAATATTATCTGCGCCACTGCCTGACTTATGAGAGCGGCAAGTCGTGGCGAACCACCAATTACAAGGTGGGCATTTTGGTGCCGATCAATTCGAAGGTCACGCTGAACTCGCTCGGTGCGAAAAAAATGCAGATCAAGATCGAGAAGACCGGTCAGGTTCTGTTGATCGATAATGTCGAGAAGCACACGGGAAAAGATATGGCTACCATTGCGCATGCCTTGTTGACGCGCGATGAAGTGCCGATTGGAAAGTTCGACGACAAGATCGAAACGAATATCCGCAACGGCACGCTTTGCCTTGGCATGACGAAGGAGCAGGTGGTGATGACGCGTGGTTATCCACCGGCGGTCAACAACCCTTCACTGGAAGCCGATACGTGGATTTATAACGACAGTGTTTTTGTGAAGCACACGCTGGTTTTCCAGGACGGCGTGCTGGTGCAGGCTCGCGGTGTGATGTGATCATCGGCGGGGCTGCGTCGGGGCCCGCGTTGACGCCGATCCTGCTGTATCGAAAGTATAGATGCAAAATGGGCTTGGTCAGGCCGGTGGTTTTGTGCCACCGGCCTTTCTTTTTCGGGCGCGCCCGGCAGGGCGCACCTGCTTGGTCGCCCTCCATTCAAGCTGGCGGAGGGTGGAGATTTTTTAACCGCTGATTTGCGCTCATTTTCGCTAATACGGATGCGGATTCGGAGGGCGGAGTTTTTTAACCACGGATTGCACCGATTGCACGGATCGAGCCTCCGAACATCTGCGACCATGAGCGGAGTCAAGCGGCGGAGAAAGACTGCGGTCGGGGGTGGACTCTGTAGTTCGCCCGTTGTCACCCGCCGGAACCAACGACACAGGTGCAAGCCCGGTGGCGTTGACGAAGGTGCTTAATTAGACCGGAACCGTCCGGTACGGACCCGTACGCCGGGAGGTGTGTGGGCCGGAGGCTAATTACCTCCGGCTACCCGATGCGCCCTATCTAGATCCATCGATAGTCTTTTGTATTCGAACCGGAAATACGTCGTACTTAAATGGGAGGTACAACTCTACTTCGGAGACACTGACGCGCTGCCATTGCAAGCGAGCGTCGAGTCCACGTACGACGATCTCAAAGCTATCGCCAAAGGAATCACGAATCTTGCGTGCGTCATTCGCGATCGCCTGGATCACATCGTAACGGTAGCGCTCTGGATTCTTAATGCTAAGGCCGATGTCGCCTGAAAACACTTCAGTGCGTCCTTGAATCTTAACTGAACGGACATATGCCCTCAACTTCTCAGACAGAGTGCCCGCGTCATCGGAGTCAGAGATTGGCACTTTAGCGTATAGTGTAACATTGCTTGCATCGCGCTTGTCAGCAACGTCGACGAGAGGGATCTGATAGTGTGAAGGAGTAAGAGTAAAATCTTCAGTGAAGAGCACAATTTTGGAATCAGCTGGAATCGCTGATACCATTCCTTTGAGCGTGGCATACACTTCATCCCTGCGGCGCTCTTCCTCACGAGTGTCGTTGACGACGGAGATCTGCAGCAGCAGAAAGTCCGCGCGTCGCTTTAGCACCACGGGAGGCTTACTGTTGGCTTTGTTGGAGGAAACTTCGAACGGCGACAAGACGAGGGTTTCGTCTTGAGCAAATGCGGCACCGGAGAGCGCGATGAGGAGAAATGGCAGGATGTATTTTAGCATAGTGAAATTGGCGAACGTTAGAGGTCTGACAACGGCACCTGCGGCATCGCCGAAGGAGGAGTTATAGCCGTTGGCTCTGACGCGCTTGTGTGTGCCCGACATGTTAGTGAACTTAAAGGTGAAAGTCCTGATGCTGGAATCCAAAACCAAAGCATGAGACAAAAGCAACTGCGCAGTCGCGTGACCATGCTCGGTGTGGCGGGTCGAGTGGTTTTCTCATTGTCAGACGCTGGGGTTTTCAGCATTGTTCGGACTGACCACAACATCCAAGCAGGTGCGTCTCCCCACTTGAAGTGCTCGTGAACCTGCCGTTGCCATCACGATGGCTATTACTCCACCTCCAATGATTTCATTTTTTCGCATTACGACCGTTGTCGCAGTCTTATCGTTCGGGTTGCTGAATCTTTGCGCAAAGGATTCCCCCTTTGCCCTGCCGGCGGGCGAACCGCTGGCCACGCTGGCGCTTCCTGATGGGCTCAATCGGGGAGATGTGTCGATAGCGGTCAGTAAGGTACTGGTTGCAGCTAATTGGGAAAATCTGGGTTGGGAGGGTAACGTGACGACGGCGACAACGAAGAAAAGCCGCATCACTCTCAAGGTCTTTGTGCTTTCCGCTGCTTCAGAGGTGAAGTTCTACGCGACTTACACCTCCGAGAATAAGGTGACTGAGGATAAATTGCGTCAGATGGCGGTGCGTGAATTGCGTGCCTTGGGACGGGACATTGCAGAGGAGCTCAATCTTACCTATCGCAAAGCCAAGGGTGATGGCACCGTGGATCGGGCGGTGCAGGGTTAGGCTGGCAGGCGCGAGGCCGACACTGCGGACGTGGCTAAACTTTTTCTTGTCCAATGCGATAGCGCCAAGTCGGCCGAACGTTCTGAAAGTCATCATGAGCGCCGCCAAGCCGACGCTTGAAGCACGCAGAGTGCGGGAACTTGTGACGCTTCGACAAGCTTGCGCGTGCGAGCTTCGTGCAACAGTCTTTGCTCCGCACGGAAATCTCCTCCAGCCAGCATGAAGGTATACCAGTTTATGCAGACGCAGAAAGTCGCCGTTGTGGCGATTGCGGGCGGTGGCGCGTTGATGGGTTGGGGGGCGAGTCATATTTTGGCCGGCCGGTTGAGTGGTTGGGATGGCATTCTTTTGACCGGTGCCACGGCGGCGCTGGGCTGTGGCTGGGTGGCGTTGCGCACGAGCCAGAGAATCTGGGCTGAGCTGGAGCGGGAGGCGATCAGGCTGGAGCACTCTGAAGAGCGGAATCGCCTGCTGCTCGAGCAGGCTTGTGATGCGATCGTGGTCTTCGATCCGAAATCGGGCGTGATTGTCGAGGTGAACCGTTTTGCCTGCGATGTCCTGGGCTGGACGCGAGACGAACTGGTTGGTAAACACCAAAGCTTGTTGAATGGCGTGCCAGAAGGTGATCGGTTGCGGCAAATTTTCGACGAGCACCTCAAGCGAGGAGGCGTCGTTGAAGATGACATCACGGTAAAGCATCGCAACGGCGAGCTGTTTCCGGTGCATCTGCGTTCCTCGCTCGTGACGACGGAATCGCATCGCTACGTGCAGGTGGTGTTGCGCGACATCCGTCCGCAATTGCAGGCGGAGGAAGCGGTCAGGCGTTCCGAGGCGCAATTACGCGAGGTGTTTGAACGCGCACCGGTGGCGATTGTGGAAGAGGATTTTTCGGACATTGGTGAATGGCTGCAACAACTGCGCGATAACAGCGTGACCGATCTGACGGGCCATTTGGAGAAGTATCCGGAGTTGCTGGCCGAACAGTTTGCCAGGATTAAAGTGACCGGGGCCAATCCGGCTTCGTTGCGAGCGGCCGGCGCGCCGGATCTTGATGCCTATCAGAAAAAGGTTCGTACGATGGTGACGCCGGAGGTGCTGGCGGCGTTCCGGCTTGAGCTTGAGGCGATCTGGCAGGGCCGCACGGAAGTCGTCTGCAACCTATCTTCCCACCGTTCTGATGGTTCGATGGCGCACAGTGTGATGCATTGGAGCGTGACGAAAATTGATGAGTGCCTGGATCTGCGTCGCGTCGTTGTGGTGTTTACCGATTTGAGCGAGTTGCGGGCGACCGAGGCACGGCTGCGCGAGGTTCAGGACCGTTGGGAACTGGCGGTGCGCGCGCTCAATGTGGGCATTTTCGAGAAAAATTATGTCACGGGCGAAGCGTATGTCTCTGACCGCTGGAAAGGGATGCTGGACTTTGCGCCGGACGAGTTGCCGGGCGATGGTGGCGACTGGCGGTCGCGTATTCATCCGGATGACCATGACCGGGTGGTCACGCAGTTGCAGGCTCACCTGCGTGGAGAGGATGAAAGGTATCGCGTCGAGTACCGCATGCTTTGCAAGGATGGGCAGTACAAGTGGATCGTGGCCCGCGGCCGTGCGTTTTTCGACAAGGCAGGCAAACCACTGCGGTTGATCGGCGCACACACCGACATCAGCGAACGCAAATATGCCGAGGCAGCGATGCGCGCTTCTGAGGCCCGTTATCGCGAGTTGTTTGAGCGGACTCCGGTGGCGATTCTTGAAGAGGATTTTTTGGCGGTTGGCGCCTGGTTGCGGCGGAGTAATGTCAACACTCCGGAGGAGCTGGCGAACCTGATCGTGTGCAATCCCGGAACTCTGGTTGAAGGTTATCGTTTGATCAAACTGCGCGCGGCGAACCGCCACGCGATCGCCTACCTCGCGGCGGCGTCCCTTGGCGAACAGTTGCCTCGTGCTAATATGAATCCGCCGGAGAGCGTGTTGAAGGCCTTTAACAACGAATTGATCGCGATCCTGAATTCACAGGACGAGACTAACGCCGAGGTGAGTTATACGGATGCCCACGGACGGGCTCATCATCAGACCGTGCGCTGGTCGGTGGCGCGCCTGGAGGACGGCGAACTCGATCTCTCCCGTGTGCTCGTCGTGTTGGTGGACATCACCGACATTCGCAGTGCCGAGGAAGCGCTGGCGGCCGAACGTGAACGTCTGCGCGTGACCCTGCGCGCCATGGCCGAGTGTCTGCTCACAACCGACACCGAAGGCGTGGTCCAATTCATGAACGAAGCGGCGGAGCGCCTGACCGGCTGGTCGGCGGGTGCCGCCATCGGTCGTGGCGTCGAACAGGTGTGTGTGCTCCGGCACGATAAGACGCGGGCCAGCATCACCATGCCTGTCGCGCTGGCGATTTCCGAACATCGTGTGGTTGAACTTCCCATACACTCGACTCTGGTCAACCGCCAGAGTGTGCATTGCCTGGTGGATGGTCGCTGCGCGCCGATGCACGATTTGGCCGGCCGGGCGATCGGCGCGGTCGTTGTTTTCCGCGACGTGACAGAGCGCGCCCGCCTGGAGTCGGAACTACTTCGTTCCTCTAAACTGGAGTCGGTGGGCATCCTGGCCGGCGGCATCGCGCACGATTTTAATAACATCCTCACGGTGGTGATGGGTAATGTCACCCTGGCGATGCTGGATTCCGGGGTGATGACTGTCGCTGGCCGTTGGTTGGCTGAAGCGGAGCGCGGGGTGTTGCGAGCACGCGACCTTACCCAGCAGTTGCTCACGTTTGCCAAGGGCGGGGAGCCGGTGCGAAAAACCGTGAAATTGCCAGAGGTGGTGCGCGAGGTGACGGAGTTTGCATTGCACGGATCGAAAGTGCGCAGTGAATTCAACTTCGACGCTGATCTGTGGGCGGCCGATGTCGATAAGGGCCAGATCGGCCAGGTCGTGCAGAATCTCGTGATCAATGCCGTGCAGGCCATGCCGGAAGGCGGTCAAGTCACCATCGACATTCACAATGAGCAGGTGTCGGCGGAATCGGCGCGGCCATTGCAGGTCGGAAAATATTTGCGGTTGGAAATCGCAGACACGGGCATGGGTATCCGCGCGGAACATTTGCAGCGGATCTTCGATCCCTATTTCACCACCAAGCAGTCGGGCAGTGGTCTGGGTCTTGCGACGGCTTACTCGATCGTGCGGCGCCACCAGGGCCACATCGATGTTGAGTCCGGGCTGGGGCAGGGCACCACCTTCTACATCTGGCTGCCCGCCGTGTTGGCGACCGCACAGTCGGAGTCTAGCGAACCGTTTGAGGTAGCTAAAATGCATGGCCGGGTGTTGTTCATGGATGACGAGGAGACGATCTGCAAAGTCGCGACGGTTTTGCTCGAGCGCCTTGGCTTCACTGCGTTGGCGGTTCCCGATGGTGAGACCGCCGTGGCGGCCTATGATGAGGCGCGCAAGAACGGGGAACCATTTAGATTGGTCATCATGGATCTCACGGTGCCGGGCGGCATGGGCGGTCGGGAAGCGATGGAGCGACTGCTCGAGCTCGATCCTCATGTTCGCGCCATTGTGTCGAGCGGCTATTCAAGCGATCCGGTGCTTGCCAGCTACCGCGCGCATGGTTTTCGCGGCATGGTACCCAAGCCGTACAAGCTGGCCGATCTGTCGCGTACGATTCGCGCTGTGCTTGACGAAAAAGTTTGAGCCGGCCTGGTGGTGGCGGTTTTTCATGGCTTGCTGACGGGCGGTAAAACCAGCAAGTTGCTCCGGTGTTAAATTCACTCAAATCAGCCGTAGTTTCCCTCTTGTTTGTAGTTATGGGTGTCGATTCCTGGGCACAGATCGCCGCCGAACCCGCGGCGTTGAACCTTGGGCGGCAACCCCAAGGCAAGTCCGTGAACGCCGAGGTGAAGCTGACCAATGCCGGCAGTGAGCCGCTGGAGATCATGTCGGTCACGGCTGACTGTAGTTGCACGGCGGCTACGCCCGATAAAAGCAAGCTGCTGCCCGGCGAAAGCACGACTTTGAAAATTTCGGTCGAGACACGCGCCTATCAGGGCCAGCTGCGTCGCAGGGTCCGCGTGCAGACTTCTGCGGGTGAACTCACTCTTCCGGTCGAGGTAACGGTTTCACTTTATAAATCATGGGATTTGAGTCATTCGGTGATCGTGCTCCCACCGAGCCAAAGGGGGCGTGAGTCGACGCTTCCTGTCACGTTGCACTATACGGGTGTCGACAAGGTGAGCCTCGGGAAAATAAGCTGCTCGCCGGCCTGGTTGACGGCAACCGCAACCAGTCAGGAGGATAAAAAGTTTTCAATCGCCCTAGTAAAACAGGCCGATGCGCCGGCCGGCAATCACACGGTAATAGTAACGGTGGAGACCTCCGACCCGGAGGAACCGCGGTTGACCTTCAATGTGTTTGTGTCGATCTCATCGGTTCTGCGCATCACGCCCAATCCGGTCGTGCTACCCACGGTCAAGGTTGGCCAGCCTGCGATGCGGGAGGTTGTGGTCCACGGTTGGGACAGGGCGGGTGAGCCGCGTTTAGAGTTGGCGAATGGCTCGGTGCGGCTGACGGAGCGTGAGGGCGAGCGGTTGCATTTTGAAATCACGATGACGCCGGAGATGTCGGGCCCGATGACGCAGCTGTTGCGGATTTACGAGGGTGAAAGTCTGGAGGCGGAAATCCCTGTCATTTTGCGCGCCGAGCCGTCTGACAGAGCCAAGTAACGGCGTCAGGGGAAGAGCGCCGATGTTTTGAAGAAGACCTGGGTGCGGCCGACGCGCGAGATCAGGAGCGGGGTAACGTCGCCGAGCCGTGCGTCGCTGAGTGTTTTTGACTGCATCGTTACGATGACTTCGGCGTCTTGTTTCTGACCCGCCGCCGCTGGAAAGAACGCAGCCAGACGCACGGCGGCCTCGGCTGGATTGGCGAGTGCGTTTCCTTTTTCGGATAGCAACACGGTTGCCACGGCGAGAAAGGCATCGCGTCTTGGCAGGTCGCGTTGGGCGAGCACGGCGGCGAGAAATCCTGCGGTGAGGGCGCGGTTGGTGTCGTTGGTTTTTAGAAAAATGGCCGGGCCGACAGGGCGTTTCGCATAACTTTCGCGCGTGAGTTCGTCGAGCAGGTCGAGGCAGGCGGCGCAATCGAGGCTGAGGACAAGTGCCGGGCTTTGTGGTCGGATCGCTCCCAGCCATGACAAGGCCGAAGGCGAATCGGCGAGCACGGAAAGGCGGGGAGCCAGGGCGACTTCAGTCTGGGCGTGCGTGGCTACATGTTGTCGCGAGGCGAAAAAGCCTCCTCCCGCTAGGGCAACGGCCGCAAGAATCATCCAGACGCGGGGCCGTTCGCGGTGCAGTGCCAGTGCGCCCCAGGCCGCCACGGCGTGCAGTGTACAATAGGGGCAAAAGCCGCGGAGCACGAGAAACTGGATGATCATGAAGACCGCCGTGCCACCAGCGAGCAGCACGAGCAAGGCGATGCGTTTTTCTTTGTCCGGCACGGTGATCACCGCCAGCCAGAGCAGCGCACCAAACACGCCGACCGGCACATGGAAAACCGAACCATAGCGGCTATACAAAATTGCCTGACAGTTGCCCGGGCCAATGCAGGGCAGAGCGAAGAGTTTCAGGAGCGCCAGATAGAGGGCGAGCGCCAGCCCGAGCGTGTAACACGCCGCAGCCAGCCAG
Source organism: Verrucomicrobiota bacterium (assembly GCA_031404135.1). Classification (GTDB taxonomy): domain Bacteria; phylum Verrucomicrobiota; class Verrucomicrobiia; order Opitutales; family Opitutaceae; genus JADKHC01. The sequence goes on from JANNHA010000036.1 coordinate 21,381, forward strand.
CTTTTGAGTCGGGGTGAGAGGGTCATCAAGCAGGATCGATGACGTACAGCATGCACGATCCGTCCGCGCAATCAATGCCGGGAAGCGGTCCCGCCTCTTTCCTGCTTCCCTGAATTCCCCATCTCGCCTTAGCCTCTGCACTCCCATGTCTCAAGCGCCCGCCGAGTCCTTCGATCCGTACAACCAGCCGCCCACGTTTTTCGAAAAACACCGGGACCGTGTTTGGGCGGCGTGTGTGTTTGTGGCCACGGTGTTGTTCACCGTCACGTCGTTTCCGCCGTATCATGCGGAGGTGGCCTACGCGTTTGCCATCCCGGCGATTTATTGGGCTTACCTCAAGCCGAGCTTCAAGCTTTTCGCGGTCACGATGGGTGCGGCTCAAGCGGTGGCGTGGACGATTCTGTTGGGCTGGTTACATCATGTGACGTGGTTAGGGCTGTTGTTGCTCGGGCCGTTCATCGGTGCCTGGGTGGGAGTCTGGTATCTCGCGGTTTGGTGGACGATGCCGCGCATGATTGGACGCGCGACGCCGAACCGTTTGCTCGCGATGATCGGACTGGCGGCCTTGTGGGTCGTGCTGGAGTGGACGCGCACCTGGTTTCTTACCGGTTTCCCCTGGTTGCCGCTGGCGGCCAGTCAATGGACGATGGTGGCAATGCTGCAAGTTGCATCCTTCACCGGTTCGGGCGGCGTTTCGTTTTTGATTATCATGGTGAATATCGGTTTTGCGGCTTATGCGCACCGGTTGTTTCGTGAGGGTGCCCGCGGCTTTAACAAGCGCAGTCAGGAGTTTTTTTTGGCGCTGTTTCTTGTGTTCGGATGCTTCTGCACCTTCGCGGTCACCTCGACCAATCGCCGGCATTTCACCGTGCCGCTGGCCCGGGTGGCGTTTGTGCAGCCGTACATCCCGCAGGCGATTAAATGGGATGAATCAAAGGCGGGCTCAATCAAGCAGACGATCGAGGATCTGACGCTTCGCGCGGCGGCGACGCGTCCCGATCTTATTCTTTGGCCCGAAGCGGTGACGCCGTACGCGGTGAAGGGCGATCCCGAGATGCAACGCTGGACGGAAGATCTCGTGAAGCGCGCCAACGCCCAGGTGTTGATGGGTTCGGTCGCAATCGAAAAATCCGGCGGCCTGGAACCCGACTGGTACAATGGTGCCTATTTGATTGATCCGGTGAGCGGATTGATTCCGCAAGGTTACGCGAAGCGCCATCTGGTGCCGTTCGGCGAATACGTTCCCCTGCGGTCGCTTTTGGGCTGGTTGAACAAGATTACTGATGTGGGTGATGGCGATTTTAGGCGTGGTACCAGCGCGGAGCCGATGCTGGTTCGTTCGGCAGGCGGTGCGTTTACGGTGGGCCCGCTGGTTTGCTACGAAGATGTTTTTGCAAACCTGTCCCGGGAAAGCGCTCAAGCGGGTGCCGATGTGCTCGCGGTTGTCACCAACGATGCTTGGTACGGCGAAGGTGCGGCGGCGTATCAGCATGCGGCGCATGCGGTGCTGCGTGCGGTCGAGACCCGGCGGCCGGTGTTGCGCTGTGGCAACGGCGGCTGGAGTGGGTGGATCGATGAATTCGGTAATATTTGTGCGGAGCTGAAGCGTTTGCCTGGCGGCGTGATCACCACGCAGCCCAAGGGCGCATCAACCGATAAGGAATTTAGGAACGCCTCGGTCTATTTTCGTGGTACGGCCACGGTGAATGTGACCCGCGATACACGCTGGGCCGGTGCACAAAGTTATTACACGGAACACGGCGACTGGTTCGTCTACGTTTGCGCGGCGGTGGCGGCACTGGCTTACGCGGTGTTGCGGACGGGCCGCGTGATGTCGGTGTCGACGGAGGACGACGCAACCGAGTAAGCAAGCGGGCGAAGTTGTCGCTCACTCGGCCGGCCGAGGGCGTTCATGGCGAGGCCGGGCGAAAAAGTGAACCAATGATTTTAGGCCTTTCGGCTTTGTTCGGGATCGCGGCCTTCGTCGGCGTCGATAAAGTCGAAAAACGTCAGAATGCCGGGGCGTCCTTCCAGCCCGTTTTCGCGCAGGCGAATTTGCAGGCGTTCGGTCGCGGCATCGCGCCAGCCGCGTTTGCACATGAACATATTCCAGATTTCGCATTGTTCGTCCGTGTGGGTGCCGCCGGTTTCGTGGCACCAGGCGAGAACTTGTTCGTCAGATTTGCCGGTGTGTACTTGTTCCTCGATGGCGGCGAACGGCACGCCGAGAAAGCGGGAACAGCGCGCGTCGAAGACGGTGGGTTGGGAGTCGCCGTAGTTGTCGGCGTAGTCGGCTGGGAGGTTTCCAGCGGTGTGGAGTCGGATCTTGTCGAGCATGCGGCCGAAGTAGACGAGGCGGCCGATTTTAGCGTAGGGACTGCGGAGACCGGGAACGTTTGCCATGGTTAGGTGAGCGTGCGGGGATGCGTCGTTGCGCCAATCAAAAAACCGGAGGCGCGGCGTTACAATTTAGCGGCGCGCGTACAAGTACACTCCGGTGCAGAGTGCGGCGAAGGCCACGGTGGGCGCGATGATCCACAGCGGGTGAAAGGGCAGGGCGTAGTGCGCGCAGGCCCACCAAACGACGACCGATTTTATGGCGATCAAGATCCAGCCGCCGACGATAAGGCGGGGTGCCCAGGGGCTGGCTTCTGCTTCTTGCGACGAGGTGTTTTCTTCGAGGTCGGTTGCGTTTTCCATGGTGGCAGGGTTGGGGTTGGGTCGCCGGAGTGGTATCAATATACTCGAAAACCCGTGGAAAAATACTTGCTCGGATTCTTTGTGCTCAAACGTTAACCTAGCTAATACTCTTCAGTATCCGCTTATGGATCACTCGCGCAAATTTCGTGTCAGACTAATTTGTCGGACTAATCTCACCCAACAGATAACCTCTATTGTCGTCATGAAAACCAAGTATGTCTTCCTTGCGGTTGTGCTGGCCACAGCCGTTTCCGTGTTTGCCGCGGCGCCTGCCGCTTCGAATGTCCGCGTCGAAGTCATCTTCGATCAGCCTGATAAATTCACTGATGTTAAAGATTCCTCGATGGGTTCTGACCGAGGCCAAGATAGCACACTCGCGCTCATCAAAGAGTTTGTCGAAGCGGAGGCGCCTCGTCGCCTCGCCGAGGGCCAAACGCTCACGATGACCTTCACCAATATAGATCTGGCGGGTGATTTTGAGCCGGAGCGCGGGCCTAATTTCAACGACGTCCGGATCGTAAAGGATATTTATCCGCCGCGTATGAATTTCTCCTATAAGCTGGTTGATGCCGGCGGTGCCGTGCTCAAGGAAGGCCAGGAGAAGCTGATCAATATGTCGTTTATGATGTCGGCAGGCGTCTTCGGCACGAACGATTCCCTGCGTTACGAAAAAAGCATGCTGGAGGACTGGCTGCGCGCGAAGTTTGCACGTCCTGCGAAGGTGAAAGAAAAAGCAAAAGCGGCTGAGAAATCCTAAATTCTGGTCGAACCATTGGGTAGCGCTTCACTTTGATCGTGGCCTCTGAGCAACCGCCGACGGGCCGGCTCGACAAATGGCTGTGGACCGTGCGCATTTTTAAAACGCGCGGTCTGGCCGCCGATGCCTGCCGCGACGGTTGTGTGACGATCAACGCGCTGGCGGCGAAACCCTCCCGCGATGTGCGCGCTGGCGAGTTGATTCGTGTCGAGCAAGGGCCGGTCGTTCGCACGCTGGTGGTGCGGGCAATTCCGTTGCGCCGGATTGGGGCAAAGGTGGTCGTCGAGTTTTGCGGCGACCAGACTCCGCCCGAGGAGGTTGCCAAGGCACGCGTGCAGCCAATGCAGGAATTTTTACCTCGCGCAAAAGGTTCGGGCCGCCCGACCAAGCGCGAACGCCGGGAAATCGACCAGTTGTTTGAGGAAGGTTGAGTCGTTTCAACTTCGCGTTCCTGCGTCGATTCGGGGTGGTTTGGGAAAAATTTCAGAAAACGTGATCGATATAATTAATTTGTTATCAATTGATTATGCGTCGAAGGGCTTGTGCGCGAAGATTTTCTCTGAAAGTCCGTAATATCGGCGGCGATTTTCGTAATAGATGGGTGGTGAAGCAGTGATCCTCGTGAGCATGGTCAGCTCTCGGTCTTGTGCTGCGTCACCCTTTGTGGGCGACCGGTCCAGCCGGTTGGCCCAAAGAAACGTACGTTAACGGTTCTTGGCCTCGCAGGGGTAATGACTGGGGCGGGCGTGAACCATAGCACGCCCGCCCTTTATTGTGGTTCCTCGCTATTTTCGATGGGTCTTCCGTTTGGTTTGTCATCGTGAGGGTCGCCGAAGGATCCAGTGAGTGCACGAACTGTGCGGGGCGACCTGATTCCAAATGGATCCCTCGCGCAGCACTCGGGATCACAGTTTTCCTTTTGGGGAACCCTTGTCTTTCTCTTACCCACGCGCCACCCATTTAAAACAGCGAGGAACCACGATAGGGTTTCTTTGTTGAGCGGGTTTGACGTTTTGATGGTCGAAGAAACGACCCGAGTGAAAGAACTATTCAGAACATTAACGAAAAGCGTCCGGATGTCGGGCCTGGGTGTTTGAATCGTTCGGCGAGGGGGGGGGCGAGGCAAGTGGTCCGCGAGGATTGGGTTCCCGCGAATTCGGAACGAAATCAGGTGAGCGACGGTTTTGCCGTGCGTGGGGGCGGAAGGGTGGTTGAATGGGCGCTACGTTTATGTCGCGTGTTGTTTCAGAAGCTCGGACAACGCTGATCCTCGCTGTGCCGATTATTCTCGGGCAGGTGAGTCAGATGCTCATGGGCGCGATTGACAGTCTCATGATCGGGCAGGTCGGAACGGTGCCATTGGCGGCATCGGCCTTTGCTGGCAGCGTGTTTGCCTTTTTCTATGTGAGCGGGCTGGGCCTTTGTATGCCGGTGGCGGTGTTGGTGTCCAGGGCGCACGGAGCCGGTCGGACTTCGGAGTGTGGTGAATGGTTGCGGCATGGTCTGGCGGTTGCCTTGTCAACGGGTGTCGCTGCGCTGGTGGCGATGGAGCTGCTCGGCACGCAACTGGGCCGACTGGGACAACCGCCCGAAGTTGTCGCAGCCGCTCAACCGTTTTTTCTTCTTATCGCATTGTCATTGGTTCCGGCGTTGGTCTTCCAAGCGTTTCGGCAATTTGCGGAATCGCTGGGGCGGCCGTGGCTACCGATGGTGATCATGCTCGGCGGGGTGTTGCTGAATGTCGTGCTAAATTGGATACTGATTTACGGACATCTGGGCGCGCCGGCGATGGGGCTGGCGGGGGCGGGCGTGGCGACGTTGACGGCGCGTTGCCTAGATTTGCTGGTACTGTGGATTTGCCTGAGGGTGAACCGGCAGCTGCAACCAAACTGGCCTGCGCGTTGGTGGGGGCGGTTGGAATGGGTTAGGTTGAAGGAGATACTTGGCATCGGCGTGCCGGCTGCGGGGCAATTGGTTTGTGAAGTGGGGGCATTCACCGTGGCGGCGTGGATGATGGGGCGGCTCGGCACCGTGCCGCTGGCGGCGCATCAGATCGCGCTGAGCTGCGCGAGCATGACGTTTATGTTTCCGCTCGGACTGGCCATGGCTGCTGGGATGCGGGTGAGCCAGGCGTTGGGTGCGGGGCGACGGGACTTGGTTCGGCCGATCGGTTTTGGTGTGTTTGGCATGGCTTGCCTGGCGATGGGGACGTTTGCGCTGTTGTTCTGGCTGGCGGGGCCGGTTATTGCGCGACGTTTTGTTTCTGATGATGCGGTGGTGACGCTGGCGGCGCAGTTGCTGGCGGTGGCGGCGCTGTTTCAACTTTTCGATGGGGGGCAGGTGGTGGGTTCGGGGTTGTTGCGCGGGCTTTCCGATATGAAGGTGCCGACGGTGATCACCTTTGTGGCGTATTGGTGGATCATGTTGCCGACTGCGTACGTGTGGGGCGTGCATGCGGGTAGCCCGGTGGGTGTGTGGCAGGCGCTGGCGTTTGGTTTGGCCGGCGCGGCGGTGTTGCTGGCGTGGCGGTTTTGGTGGAGGACGCGGGGGATGACGGGAGGAAATTAGCTCCTGTTCACCGGCTGGCTGCCATCGATGCGACGTTGCTGGCAAATTTTGTCTGCTGCGGAAACACCCGCTTCAAAGAAAACTGGGAAAGGTCGCGTGATGTTCGTCTTATTTGGTGATCTGGGGTGAATGATGCTGGAGGCTGTCAGGCCGTTGAGTTGGTAAGTAGTTAATAACTAGATATAAATAGCACCTGTGTCGTTTGCTTGTACTTGATAATAACCGATTTGTTATACAACAAAATCGTTGTTGATAGTGAGATTTTTATTGAAAAACAGTTTTGTTGTGCAACATTTCTGTCATGAAAAAGCCGAGCATGCCTACTGCTAACCAGCATTCTGGATTTCCAGACTTCTACACCGGAGCGGTCATCGAGTCGGACGATTTGATGTTCCGCGATCCGTTTATTGCTCATTTATGGGAGGAACTGGAAGGTATGCATGTGCTACTCAAGGCACCACGACGCTGCGGCAAAACAAGCGTGATGGAGTACCTGCGAAGTCACCCGCGCGCCGATTTCCTTGTAGTCTACGAGAACGTCCAGGATTTGAGCCACCCCGCTGACTTCTTCCTAGCAATACTGGACAAGTTTCGCGACGAGTACCCCACAGCTTTTAGCCGCTTGGCCCAAGGATGGAAGTCGGTGAAATCATGGCTGCCACAGACCGAGGCCGTCGAATATGGCGAGTTCAAGCTTAAGTTCCGTGAACATGAGGCAGACTACCGTAACCAATGGCGGCGCCACGGAGAGATTCTCTTTGCCCAGCTACGTGCGCTGGACCAGCGGGTGCTCATCATTGTAGATGAGTTTCCAGACATGCTGTTGAATTTGAAACATGAGGATCCCGGACTGCTACGTGATTTCCTCTCTTGGTTTCGCACCCAGCGGAGCAGTCCCTCGCCGAAAAAGGACAAGGTTCGGTGGCTGTTCGGCGGCTCGATTAACCTCTCGTCTACTCTAGACGGGATGGCATTGCTGGACCGGATCAACGACCTTCAAGACGAACCCCTTCCTGATTTGACACCTGAACAGGTTGAGGAGTTCGTCCGTGTGATGCTCTCGAATAGAGGTGTGGTGTTCGAAAAGAAGCTGCCAGCCCGGTTGCGAGAACTATTGGGTAGGCCTATTCCGCTTTTCTTGCAAATGCTCACCCAGGAACTTCACCGCTCTTGGAAGGCCAAGCCGCGCAAGCTCAAGTCTGTTGATGTGGATGCGGAGTTCACGCGCCTCATAACCAGTACATCCGCCCAAGACAAACTTCAGCATTTTTATACCCGCCTCAAAAAATACTATGAGGAGCCCGCCCTCAGTCAGGCGCACGCCCTGCTCAATCATCTTTGCATCTCCGCAACAGATGGGGCTTCCCGGTCTGCGCTTCAACAGGTCTTCGAATCGGCATGGCCGAGCGGAAAAAGGCCTGCTTCACACGAGAGCAATCGACTTTTCATGCAATTGCTCCGCGATCTGGAAAACGACTTCTACGTCGTGGAAAAAGGGGAGAACCGCTATGATTTCGCCAGTGGCCTGGTTAAGGCGTGGTGGAGGAAATATTATGCTTGAGCCGACGACTTCCTATCTTGGTTTTTACCGCAGCGGTCTCACCACCGCTGCCCACCGGCGCGCCATCACCGTGGGCCGCGATCATCTCCTGCAGGACACGATGGAAACGTTGCGGACCAACGCCGGTCGCGCGACCAAGCATCACCTACTTTTCATCGGTCTGCGTGGCATGGGCAAAACACATCTGTTATCGCTAATCGAAGACGAGATCGTTGCCGATCCACAGCTTGCAGCCAAATATCTCGTCGCCCGCTTTCCTGAGGAGAGCCATCGCACACTGTCCTTTGCTGATTTCTTGCTCGGCCTTTGCGAAATTCTTACGACCGCCGCACCGGCTGAGCCCCTCTGGCAGGAACTGTACCGTAAGCTGATGACGGAGGAGAACAGTCTCATCATCGTCGACACCCTTGTCCCTGCGATCCGACGGGAAAACCAGGCGCATGGACGCGCGTTGATCATCATGCTGGAGAACCTCGGTGAGATTTTTTCACGCCAGATGAAGGATCGGCGCGAAGTGGCTGCGTTGCGCAAGTTCCTCATGGATTCGAAAAATGGCTGCCTGCTTATTGCCACCGCCACCGCGCAGTTTGCCGGCATCACCAGCGTGGATGAGCCGTTCTATGATTTTTTCGATGTGCAACACCTCGACCAGCTCTCCGAAGAACAAAGCATCGCGCTCATCCGCCAGAGTTTGGAGTGGGAGAAGCGCACCGACTTGCTTGCCGAATTCGAGGCGATGCGTCCGCGGCTGCTGGCTCTTTACCGGATGACCGGCGGCAACCCGCGTCTTACGGTTATGCTTTCCGAGCTGATTGCGCACGATTCTGTCACCCAGGTGCGGGATCAGTTCCGGATTCTGCTTGATCGTGTGACGCCATTCTTCCAGGACCGGATTGGTTCGTTACCGCCGCAGGAACGGGCGTTGCTTGAAACCATGGCTGTGATGAGGGACGAGGAAAAAACCCCAGCTTCCATCGCTGCTCGCATGCGGATGAAGGCGACGCACGTTTCATCGCTGCTAAAACGTCTCTCCGAGGCTCGGCTGCTCCGCTCGTCGCCACACCCCGACGATAAACGAACCCGGCGCTATGTCATTGCCGAAGGGTTTTTCGACCTTTGGTTGTACATGAACCTCTCACGTGGTGCGCGCACCCGCCTGCCATTCCTGCTCGATTTCTTCGCGCTGTATTATCCTTCATACTTGGAGCGGGAAAAAAAACGGAGCGAACTGCTCGGCCAGATCGAAAGCGAAAAACGGCCCGACGCCCTCGCGGCACTCGACACGCTTTCGGAAGTTGGCACCTGCGAAGAAAAGGCGCGGGCGAAGCTGCAACTTGCGTCCACCTACCGAACCATCAAGCAGGCCGACGAAACCGGCCTGCTCGTGCGAGAAGCCGCCGCTTTGCCGCTCGATCGTGTCGGCACCTGGATCGTGCAGCGTGCCCAAGCCGAACCAGCCACCGACTATCTGACTGAAATCCAAGACCTCATCACCCTCTGGGACGAACACCGGAGCGGGGACTTGGAGTCGTTCGCCCGCCATATGCAGGAATTGGGCGATGGGTTGAACTACCGCAGTTATTCTCGTAGCAAACTAGCCTTTCTTACGGACCATCTGAGGGAGATTCTCTCCGGACCAGACAGGGTTCTGTTGCATCTTAAAATCGCAAGACTGCACTATGATCTCGCGCACTGGGCGGAGGCCGAAAGTCAGTTGCGCGCGGCGCTGGCCGAGGCAGAAACATTGCCGGAGAATAATGCATTGTTGTCCACGGTCCTCAATAACTTGGCGCAGCTGCTGCATGGAACCAATCGGCATGCCGAGGCCGAACCGCTCATGCGTCGAGCCCTCGGAATTGATGAGAAGAGCGTTGGGGCAGACCACCCCAGTGTCGCCACTAGCCTTAATATTTTGACGTGTCTGCTGAAGGATACCAGCCGACATGCCGAGGCTGAACCGCTCATGCGTCGAGCCCTCGGAATTGATGAGAAGAGGTTTGGGTCAGACCATCCCGCAGTCGCCGTAGACCTTAATAATTTGGCGTGTCTGCTGAAGGATACCAGCCGGCATGCCGAGGCTGAACCGCTCATGCGTCGAGCCCTGGAAATTGATGAGCAGAGCTTGGGATCAGGCCATCCCAGTGTCGCTGGAGATCTTAACAACTTGGCGATGCTGCTGAAGAATACCAATCGGCATACCGAGGCCGAGCCTCTTATGCGCCGAGCCCTCGAAATTGATGAGAAGAGTTTCGGGTCGTATCATCCTTGTGTCGCTACAGACCTCAACAACTTGGCGCAGCTGCTGCATGAAACCAATCGGCTTTCCGACGCCGAACCACTCATGCGGCGTGCGCTGCTGATCTATCTGGCCTTCACGCGCTCTACGGGGCATCTCCATCTCCATCTCCATCCCCATCTCCCGATTGCGGTGAGTAATTGCCGTGTACTTTGGAAGCAGCAGGGCGTTTCTGAGGACGAAATCCGCACTCGATTCAATGCGTTGATTACCGAGGCAAACGTTCCGATAGAAAAAGTCGCAGCTTTGCTTGACGATGTTACCTGATACGAGTCGCGCCTCGGCGATTGATCGCTACGGCTAAGATTCCACCGAACTTTCGAATGCTTGTTCAAGCATGTAAATGCTGGCGTTTGGTTCGGTGGGTTCGGGCGGCGGGTGAATTATTCTAGTCGTTGTTGCGTGTTGCGGCGCTCGATTCGAGATGCAGCCGGTGTAGCACACGATGGACGATCGGGGTGAGAAAGAAGCCGACCGTGGTCAGGAAGAGTACGCCGCTGAAGATCGCGTAGGTGCCGATGAAGAGTTTGCCGGCAGTGGTTGTAATCGGAGCCAGCGGGCCCATGCCGGAAACTGCGCGAATGCATCCTGCGACTGGGCTCGGCAGCACGATTCTGATTGCCCGCCCGGCGTAATTTCGCCGGCCTTGTGGGCATGGGTGCCAAATATTATCCAACGGTCAAGGATCAGAAAGCCAACCTGCGCTTCCAGCAGAAGCAGAAGGCGGCTATGCCCAAAGCGAAAAAAGAGGGACTTGCTCAGCCCGCCACGAAACTGAAGAAAAAGTAGTCTGCCCCCGCCTCAGGCTTTCTTCACGAAGCAGGCTTTGAGCGCCATCGCGACGCCGTCGATCCGGCAGTCGATCTCGTGGTCGCCGTCAACGAGGCGGATACCCTTGGCCTTGGTTCCGCCTTTGAGCACGCCGGAGCCGCCGCGCAATTTCAGGTCCTTGATCAAGACGACGGTGTCGCCGTCGGCCAGCACGTTGCCATTGGCATCTTTAACGATGCGGGCTGTTTCGGGTGTTTCTTCCTTGGGCCATTCGTGACCGCAGGTGGCGCATTCCCAGTGATCGGGATGGCTGAGGACGTCTTCGAGGGTGCAGGCAGGACAGGCGGGAGGTGTCATCGGGAGCGTGGTTAGAGTCTAAAATGTAATCACGAAAAGTGCCCGGTTCGGCCGGGCTTGGGCAAGCGAGTAATGGCTCGTGCCTGCGAGTGGGACGTTTACGGTTTTTCAACCTTTCTTTGGTTCCAGCGCCAGGTGTCGGGTTTGGCCCATTGATCGACCGTCAGCGTGAGTTCGATCACATCGCCTTTCTCAAAAGTTGCCGCGTCGGTGCGAAGGATGCGGAAGCCCCAATGGGGAGCGCGACCCGGATCGAGCGGGCTAGAGCTCAAGGACAAGTTGTTATCGACAAAGGCACGGAAGTAGACGGCAAATCCATCGAGTCGTCCCGGGTTGAGGACCGTGCGCGAGAGTTGGATCTGGTGTGGTAGGTCGGCTTCGCGGATCGTCTGCAGGTCGACGGTGAGCGCGGGCACGGGTTCTCCGAGGAAGTGTTCGATCACGCCGAGATCGCAGCTGGCGTGTTGGTAGTATTGCGGATCTTGTGGGCGGCTCCGCTCCAGGCACGAGTAGTCGTAGCCGTGCACGTCGAGTTCCCAGATGAAGGGGATGTGGCGGTCGTCTTTCACTTTGATCGGTTCGCAGAAGAATTCGAAGAGAGAGGGCACGATGCGGCCACCGGGTTTGAGCAGGCGTTCGCGCAGGTCGATCACGTTGGCCACCATTGCTTCGTCGAAGAGGAAGTCGCCCATTTGTTCGTGCAGGATGACGTCGATGGGATCGTCGGTTTTGAAATCGCGGCTGTGCGTGGCGACGAATTCTACCCCTTTGAGTTGGTTGTGTTCGGCAAGTCGGCGTGCGTGTTTTAGTATGTCGGAGTGGTCGATGGCGTAGACTTTGCCTGCGCCCTGGCGGGCGGCGAACGCGGCGAGAATCCCTGTGCCCGTGCCGAGGTCGATCACGTAGTCGCCGGGCCGGACGTTGCGCGTGATCGCGGTGTGGTAGAAATTCATCCGTGGCTGGTCGGCCAGCATCTTTTCTTGTTCGCTGAACTGGGCAAAATACCAGCCGTTGAAGTCGCGGTAGTCGGCATCGCCTGTGTTCGAGCGGTAAACCCACGCCGCCAGTCGGGGCCGCGTGCGAATCCATTTGCCACAACTAAATATCCTGCGGCGCAAGGCAGAGAAAAATGACGCACTGAGACGCTGAAAAAATTGAGTTATCATGGATGCCGGGCCACCCAATGGCTCGAAGTGAGCACGATGTATCGGGGCTCGGGAAAGGCAACTGCCGACCTCCGGTGACGACGGTCCTCGGTCGTGTTTCTTGGGCAGGATCGTGGGCGAGGATTGTTTTGCGGCTCGGGGTATTCGTCGCACGATAAGTCGATGATCCGTGAGTTATTCGATGCACTGCGAACCCGTTGCGCGCCCGGTGCCCGTGCGCTTGGGCTCGCGTACGAGGCGGCGGCGATCACCGCGCGGCATCGTCGTGTGGGTACCCGTTGGGCATCGCATCTCGCGGCGAGTCGTGAGGTGATTTTAAATGGAGTTGAGCGGTGTCGGAAACGGGAGCGCGTGCTTGTGATTGGCGCTGGCGCTTGTTTCGACGTACCGGTTGCAGAATTGGCGGAGCGTTTTTCGGAAGTGATTTTGGCGGACGTTGCGGTGAGCTCGGCGGCGCGGCGCTGGCAACGGCGATCAGGAGGAAAAGTGCGCGCTATAGCCTGGGATGCGACGGGTGCGTTGGCGGCGCTCGCCGCGCGACGGGCGTCGGCTACGACGGCGGAGGTGGAGCGTTTGTTTGCAGAGTGTGATCCGGGTGAATCACCGGGCGGAGAGGCGGATCTTGTGGTTTCGGCGAATTGTCTCTCGCAGCTTGGTTTGATTCCGGCGGACCGGTTGGCGTCGGCGGTAACGGATGAGGAAATGCCGGTGCGGTGTGCGCACGTGGCTGCGCGAAGGCATCTCGCGTGGCTGGCGGTGAGGCCGGGGGTGCGAGTTTTGTTGAGTGATGTGGCGCGGCTCGATGTCGCCGCGGATGGGCACGAACTCGCGAGACGAACTATCTTTGAGAACCTAGAATTGCGAGCGCCTGATAAAATGTGGCGCTGGGACCTTGCGCCGATTCCCGAATGGAGTCGCGAATGGAATCGGGTCCACGAAGTCGGTGCGTGGATCGATGGTCCGGCATGAGTTGCGTGGGTGATGTGTGCAAAGTTTGACCTTGGTTGTGGCAACGCATCAGCATCGTTTCGCGCCGTAGCCAGACTTGCGGCCTCGTAGAATATGAAACCACACCTCACGCTTGCGGAAACGACAACAGCCAACGGTTGCCGCATGACGCTGGAGGAACACGACGGCAGCTTTTGCATCCGCGTGAATGGTCAGCAGTTGATGCATTCGTCGGTGGCGACGTCGGAGTTGCTGCTGGGTAGTCTGGGGTGCGAGCGGCATGCGCAAAAGACCAGCGGCACGCGCGTTTTGATCGGTGGATTAGGCCTGGGGTTTACGTTGAAAGCGGTGCTTCAGGCGGTGGGCAAAAATGCCGTCGTTCACGTGGCTGAGTTGTTTCCCGAAATCGTGGCGTGGAACCGAACCTTTCTGGCTGGACTAAATGGCCAGGCGTTGGCGGATCCGCGTGTCAAGGTTTTGGAGGAAGACGTTCGTTCGAGTATTCAGCGAGGCACAGGCACGCCGTACGATGTCATCGTGCTCGACATCGACAATGGCACGACGGCGATGGTGAAGGCCGATAATAACCAGCTCTACAGCGAGCGTGGCATGCAGCAAATTGCCCGTGCGGTGAAGGCGGGTGGTCGCGCTGCTGTCTGGTCGGCCTGTCCGGATACGGCGATCGAGAAGCGGCTGACGAAAGCGGGTTTTGCGGTGCAGGCTGTTCCGGCAAAACTGCACGAACATGCCAAACGCAGTGCTTACATGATTTATGTGGCGGACAAGCCCTTGGTGGTGGCGGGTGTGGTTCCGCACGGCAAGCGAACAGACAAAGTTTGACGCTAATCGGGTGACGTTTTCAACCATGCTCGCGTTCTGTTTCACCACGATTTTCACGAGTGCGGCGCTTCTGTTTCTTATTCAGCCGATGTTTGCGCGCATGGTGTTGCCTCTTTTGGGTGGGGCACCTGCGGTTTGGAACACAGCGATGGTTTTTTATCAGGCTGTTTTGCTGTTGGGGTATGCTTATGCGCATTTTGTATCGTCGCGGCTGGGAGTGCGGCACCATGCTTTGCTGCACGGATTGGTTCTTTTGGTGCCGCTGTGCGTTTTGCCCTTCGCGATTCCGGCTGGCTGGGTGCCGCCTACGCAGGGGAACCCCTCTTTTTGGCTGCTGATGTTGATGGCCTTCGCTGTCGGTCTGCCGTTCTTCGCTGTTTCCACAACGAGTCCGGTGATCCAAAAATGGTTCGCCAGTTCTGGGCATCGACACGCTAAGGATCCCTATTTCCTATATGCGGCGAGCAATCTGGGCAGCATGCTCGCACTGCTTGGTTACCCATTGGTCGTGGAGCCGATGTTTACGTTGGACCAGCAAAGTCGGGGTTGGATGTGGGGGTATTGGTCTTTTGTCGTTCTGGCTTTTGGATGTATTTTGTGGGTTGTAAAGCGTTCCCCCCCCGGCTTGTTTCCTGAAAACACGGTGGTGCCGATTTCGGGGATTGGGGAGGTGGCGTCTACGAAGCCGACCGCTGTACGTCGCCTGCGCTGGGTTCTGCTCTCGTTTGTTCCAACCAGCTTGTTGCTGAGTGTCACCAACTATCTTTCCAGCGAAGTGGCGGTGATTCCGCTGCTTTGGATCATTCCGTTGGCGCTGTATTTGCTGACTTTTATTCTGGTGTTTTCCAGATGCGAGATTCTGCCACGCCGGTTGTGGTCGCGCGGGTTGCCTATCGTCTTGGTGCCATTGATCATGGTCTTTAATTTGCGGCTCGCTCAACCTATGGGGTGGTTGATGCTGCTGCATCTGGTGGCATTCTTTATTGCTGCGATGCTTTGTCATTCGGAGCTCGCGGCTGATCGCCCTGAGGTGGATCACCTGACAGAGTTTTATCTCTGGTTGTCGGTGGGTGGGGTGCTCGGCGGCATTTTTAATGCCTTGGTCGCCCCGATGATTTTTAACTCTCTGGCTGAATATCCGCTGATGCTTGTCGTGGCCTACCTCGTTGGGAATTCTGTTCGATTGGCGGAGCGAAAGTTGGGAGACTGGTTATGGCCGCTGCTTCTGGGTTTGGTGACTTTTGGGGCGGTGCTGGCTGAGCGCTCCAACCGTATAACAGAAGGTTTTGTAGTAACTGGATTGATGTTCGGTATCCCGAGTTTGATCTGTTTTTTCTTTTCGAGGCGGCCGTTGCGGTTCGCGTTGGGGATGGGTGCGCTTTTTCTGGCGGGAAGTTTTTACCAAGGGGAAAGGGGGCACGTCCTGCATGCTGAACGAAGTTTTTTTGGCGTTCATCGTGTCACGCTCGATCCTACGGGGCGTTATCATCTACTCGCCCATGGTGCGACGGTACACGGGGTGCAGAGTCTTGACCTCGGCCGTCGCCATGAATCTCTGGCGTATTACCATTCTAGTGGCCCGGGGGCGGAGGTGCTCGCCCTCTACGCGCAAGATGCGAAAAAGAGGATCGGCTTAATTGGTTTGGGTGTGGGATCGCTCGCGAGCTTTGCACAACCGGGGCAATCATGGACGTACTTTGAAATTGATCCAGTTGTGCTAAAGCTGGCGCGTGATCCGCGGTATTTTTCGTTTCTGAGTGATTCACCCGCAGATATGCGCGTGGTGCTGGGTGATGCCCGCTTGTCGCTAACGACTGAGTCGGACGGGAAATTTGATGTCTTCGTTGTCGATGCGTTTAGTTCCGACGCGATTCCGGTACATTTAGTTACCCGTGAAGCACTCGCTCTTTATTTGAGGAAACTCGCGCCGGGTGGAATCATAGCCTTTCACATCTCAAACCTACATCTCGACTTAGAGCCGGTGTTTGCCTCGCTTGCCCGTGATGCGCAGTTGGTGGCCATGACCCGCGATGATACCGTTATCACGCAGTCTGAGGTTGCGATGGGCAAATACCCCTCGATATGGTTGGTGATGGCGCGCAGTTCGCTTGATTTGAAACAGTTGACTCAGGAATCGGGTTGGCGGATGAGTCGGGAGAATTTGGGGCAGCGTGTGTGGACGGATGACTACTCCAATTTGCTAGGTGCTTTTCGTTGGCAGTAACTCCGGCCGAAGCAGGCCCGATTTGAGGCAGGTAAGAGTTTTATAGTAATCTGCAGAAGTGCGTTTGCGTTTCGGTGTGGCCGCGTTCCCTTGTGTGGAATCTCATCCAAAACCATGCAACATGCTTCTCTCTTCACGCCGGTCACGTTAGGTTCAATCGACCTGAAAAATCGCATTGTCATGGCTCCGCTCACGCGTTGCCGGGCTGATGCAGATCACGTGCCGACGCCGATCATGGCTGAGTACTACGCGCAGCGCGCCTCGGCGGGTCTTTTGATTGCCGAAGCTACGATGGCGATGGAGGGCAACTCAGCTTTTGGCGGACGTGAGCCCGGTATCTATTCTGCGGCGCAGACTGCGGCTTGGAAAAAGGTCACGGACGCGGTTCACGCCGAGGGTGGCAAGATCTTGCTGCAGCTCTGGCACGGTGGGCGCGCTTGCCATTCGCTGTTGAACAATGGTGCGCAACCGGTGGCACCGAGTCCATTGCGCATCACCAACGACGAGACCCATACGCCGCAGGGCAAGAAACCTTACGAAATCCCGCACGAGCTCCGTGATGACGAACTACCCGGGATCGTCACCGGTTTTCGGAACGCGGCGCAGAACGCGCTCGTGGCGGGCTTTGATGGCGTCGAGGTCCACGGAGCCAACGGTTATCTGCTTGATGAGTTTTTGCGCGACGGCAGCAACCAGCGCACAGGTTCGTACGGCGGTCCGATCGAGAACCGTGCGCGGCTGTTGTTGGAAGTGGTTGACGCGGTGATCGGTGTCTGGGGCCCCGGACGGGTGGGCGTGCGGATCTCGCCGCTGAACAGTTACAATGACATGAAGGACAGTGATCCCGTGGCGCTGACGCGTTATGTGGCGGCGCAGCTCAACCAACGCGGTATTGCTTACCTGCACGTGATGCGCGGAGACTTTTTTGGCGTACAAAAAGGCGACGTAGTCAGCCCGGCGCGCGCCGCTTTCAAGGGCGCGTTGCTGGGAAACATGGGGTTTAGTTCGGCTGATGCCGCGCACGCGGTGACGGATGGCACCTATGCGGCGATTGCGTTTGGACATCATTTTATCAGCAATCCGGATCTCGTCGCCCGGGTGAAGGCAGGCGTGGCGCTGGTCGAGCCGGATGCCCGCACGTTCTACACTCAAGGTGCGCATGGGTATACGGATTATCCGCCGATGGCGTGAGCGTAGTCAGCGTGGGAAACGTGCGGATTTTAGCGGACAGCTGCGCGTGCTGACTGGCTTTGAGTGATCACGTCGCGCCTTTAGATGGGCCCTCCGCCCGGTTTGTCATCCTGAGGGCCGCCGAAGGATCCAGGGAGTGCACGAACGTACGGGTGAGCTGATTCCAAGTGGATCCCTCGCGCAGCGCTCGGGATGACAGTTTTCCCCGCTTTTCTTTCTCTTGCACACGCGCCACCCATTGAAAACAGCGAAGGAACCAGTGAAGCGGTGGTCCGGGTGTTCGCGAAACGCCGCCGCCGGTGTCGACTGTCATGCCATGCGTGGCTGTATGTTAGCCCGGGTCTAGCAGACGTGGATCAAAACCATGCTGGCCCGCTGCCGATCTATTTTTAGAGGTGTTTAACTATTATGTCATCTATTAAATGACAAACGCATTGCCAAATTTATCCCCATTTTGAGAGGGGTCGGAGAAAGTTTGTCATTTAATAGATGACAAGTTGGCCGGATATTTCGGCGCGGAAAGTCGTTGGATTTTTTTTGGGGGAGGGCGGAGGCGGGCGGCTTTTTTTTGAGCGTCGAGCGGGGTGGGGGCAAAAAAATAGACGGCCGGGAGGACCGTCTATTGGAGGGGGCGATGGGTTTCGTCCGTTTTGCGTGGAGCCGACTGCGGTTTGGCGGTCTGTTCTGGTTGCTGCGGCGATGACGCTGATCAGGCGTAGGTTTGATAGACGGGTTCGAACATTTTCGAGCGCACGTCGGCGGCGATGTCGGCGGGGCGCGAACGCTTGGTTAGGTTTTCTTTCCAGGCTAGTTCGGCTACGGCGATGGCGATCTTGATGGTGACTTCGCGGATGCGGCTGAGCGATGGATAAACGCGACCGACTGCGATGTCTTCAGGGCGAACTTCGTCGGCGAGCGTTTGCGCGGCGATCAGGAACATGCTGTCGGTGACGGTGCGTGCCTGGCTCACCAGAACGCCCAAACCAACCGCTGGGAAAATGTAAACGTTGTTGCCCTGGCCGGTCTGGTATTTTTTTCCCTCAAACTCGACGGCGGGGAAGGGACTGCCGCTGGCAAAGAGACAGCGTCCTTCGGTCCATTTGTAGGCTTCTTCAGCGGTGCATTCCGATTTTGAGGTCGGATTGGAGAGGGAGAAGATGATCGGTTGTTTCACCTGAGCGGCGAAGGTGCGGACAACTTTTTCGTCGAAGGCGCGGCCTTGGCCTGAGACGCCGATGATGGTGGTCGGTTTGATCGCAACGATGGCTTCGGCGAAATCTTTAATCTGTGGGTGGTCGTGCGCGTAGGGTTCTTTGTGCGCGGGGAGTTTGTCGCCACGGCCTTTTACGAGGAGGCCCTTCGAATCAACGAACCAGCAGCGTGCGCGTGCGTCGGCTTCGCTCAGGCCTTCCTGCATGGCGGCGGCGGTGAAGAGGTCGGCGATGCCAGTGCCGGCTTCGCCTGCGCCGAGGAAGAGAATCTTTTGCTCCGAGAGCTTGGTTCCGGTGATGCGCGTGGCGGCGATGAGGCCGGCGAGCGCGACGGAGGCGGTGCCTTGAATGTCGTCGTTGAAGCAGCAAACTTTGTCGCGGTAGGTGCGGAGCAGCTGGAAGGCGTTGTGATTGCCGAAATCTTCGAACTGCAACAAGCAGCCAGGGAAAACATCCTGCACGGCTTCGACGAACTCGGCCATGAAGGCTTCGTAGGCTTCGCCGCGAACGCGTTTGCGGGGGGCGCCGATGTAGAGCGGATCCTGGAGGAGTTTTTCGTTGTCGGTACCGACGTCGATCGCGATGGGCAGGCAGTAATAGGGGTGGACGCCGGCGCAGGCGGAGTAGAGGGCGAGTTTGCCGATGGGGATGCCCATGCCGAGAGCACCGAGATCGCCAAGGCCGAGGATGCGTTCGCCGTCGGTGACGACGATCAGGCGGGCGTGCTGGGGCCAGTGGCGGAGGACTTCGCGAATGTTGCCCTTGTCCTCGATCGAGAGAAACAGGCCGCGCGGGCGGCGATAAATGCTGCCGTATTCGAGGCAGGCCTGACCCACTGTCGGTGTGTAGATGATCGGCATGACCTCTTCGAGGTAGTCGGTGAGGACGCGGTAGAAGAGGGTTTCGTTGCGCTGCTGGAGGCCGGAGAGGAAAATGTATTTGTCGAGTGGATCGTTCTTGCGACGGAGGTTGCCCAGCGCGCGTTTGACCTGCTCTTCCATCGGGAAAATGCGCGGAGGCAAGAGGCCGCGCAGGCCGAGCGCGTCGCGCTCGGCGTTGGTGAACGCAGTGCCTTTGTTGAGCAGCGAGTTATTGATTAATGTGGTGCCGCGGGGCAGATGGGAGCCGCCGAAGGCAGAGAGGGGAGGAACGGAGGTGGGCATGTGAGGGGTGATGATCGAGGAAGTTTGCGCGCTATGAGGAGCGATGCAGAGGCATCAAACGCAAAGCAGGGAGTGTGTAAATGTTGAACATAATCAAAAGTACTGGGCGAGTATAAGACCAAAGAACGCTTATGATAAGCGAGGGCGCTTTACGGCAGGGCAGCGATCTTTTCGCGTAGGTGCGTGGTGCGGAGCTTTGACTCGGCGTTGCGCACGGCCATGGCGTAGGCGGCGGGTTCGCCGACGATGAAAACTTTTTTCTTTCCGCGCGTGATCGCGGTATAGATCAGGTTTCGCTGGAGCATCATGAAGTGCGCTTTGAGCAGGGGCACGATGACAACGGGATATTCGGAGCCCTGGCTTTTGTGAATGCTGATGGCATACGCGAGGGCGAGATTGCCGAGGGCACCGCGATCGAAGTCGTGGGACTTGCCGTCGAATTTTGCGGTCAACGTGCCGGCCTCCGAGTCGATGGCGGTGACGGCACCGATGTCACCGTTGAAGAGGTCGCGGTCGTAGTCATTGCGCAGTTGGATGATTTTGTCTCCGGGGCGGAACTCGCCATTCGGCGAACGAAAACCTTTTGCGTGCGGGTTGAGGGCGGCTTGGAGTTGGGCGTTGAAATTGCTCACCCCGGCGGTGCCTTTGTGCATCGGTGCGAGGACTTGAACGTCGCGCACGGGGTCGAACCATTTCCAATGCCTAGGGATAAACTCGGTGCAGAGTGCGATGGATTTCGCGAGGCAATCGTCGGCCGAGTCGGCGACGATAAAGGTGAGATCGCTCCAGGCCTGCGCGGATTCGAGATCGTTGGCGGTGGGCGGGAGCGACGGGTCGCCGGCGTTGATGGCGTGCGCGGTGGTGACGATCTGGCTTTGTTCTTTTTGGCGGTAGATAACCGTCAGGCGTGTGACGGGCACCTGTTCGGTGGCGATGAGGTCCTTGAGGATGTTGCCCGCGCCGACCGAGGGCAACTGGTCGGTATCGCCTACGAGCAGCAGGTGCGCGCGGGCAGGCGCAGCCTGGAACAGCGCGGCGGCGAGGCGTGTGTCGAGCATGGAGGCTTCGTCGACGATGAGGAAATCCGTGGCGAGCGGTGTGGATTCGTTGGCGGTGAAGCCGCCTTTGGAGGGGTCGTATTTTAGGAGGCGGTGAATGGTTGAGGCGTAGCCGCCGGTGGTTTCGGAGAGGCGTTGGGCGGCGCGTCCGGTGGGCGCGGCGAGGTGGACGCGGACTTTCTTGGCTTTCAGGATTTCGACGAGCGCGCGCAATATGGTCGTCTTTCCCGTACCTGGCCCGCCGGTAAGGATGGAGGTTTTGTGGGCGAGGGCGTTTTTAAGCGCGGCGCGTTGTTGGTCGGCGAAAGTGAAGCCGGCTTTGTCCTCGGCCCATTTCACAGCGGCGTCGATTTTGATCGGAGGCAGGCCGCTGATGACGCGGCCGATGCGGACGACGGCGTTGGCGATTTTCACTTCGGCGCGGTCGAGCGCGGGCAGTTGGATCAAGCCCGAACCAGGCAACGGATCCACGACGCCGGCGGGTTGGTGGCGAATGAGTTGGTTAGACTCGACGAGGGCGGCGATGCGGGCTTCGAGGAGGTTGGCGGCGGTTTCGAGCAGGGGCGCGGCGTACTCGATGAGATCGGTTTCGCGCACTGCGGTGTGGCCTTCTTCTTGGAGCGAGTCCATGGCGAAGAGCAGGCCGGCGTCGAGGCGCGGTGGGGCGTCGTTGGCGAAGCCGAGGTTGATGGCGATTTTATCGGCGGTTTTGAAACCGATGCCGTCGATTTCGCGGGCGACGCGGTAGGGTTCACGCAGGAGAATTTGTTTCGCTTCGTTGCCGTAGCGCGCGACGAGTTTCACGCATTGCGACGTGGTGACGCCGTAGGTCTGGAGGAAAATGTGGATTTCGCGGAGGGCGCGCTGGTCGTCCCAGGCTTTTTTGATGGCGGCGGTGCGGCCTTTGCCGATGCCGGGTACGGAGCGCAGTCGGGCGGATTCTTCGCTGAGAACGCGAAAGGTGTCGGTGCCGAACGCGTCGACGATCTTGTTGGCGTAGACTTTGCCGATGCCGGGAACGAGGCCGCTGCCGAGGTATTTGCGGATTCCGTAGACGCTGGACGGTAGTTCGGCTTTGAAGGAGTCGACTTTGAACTGGTCGCCGTGCTGGACGTGTTTGGTCCACTGGCCGCGCAGGTGAAGCGTCTCGCCGCATTGGGCCCCGGGGAGCGGGCCGACGATGGTGGTTTTCTGGTCGTTGTCGTCGCGTCGGAATTCGGCGATCGTGTAATGATTCTCCTCGTTGAGAAAAACGATGCGTTCGAGGACGCCGGTCAGCGTGTCGTTGTTTTGAGGAGGCAGAGCCACGGGTACGAAAAACACGGGTTTCGCGGAAAAATCAAACGCTGATGGCGGAAGGGAAACGGGGAACGGAGTTTTGAACAGAAGGCAACGAAGGGAACGAAGATCTGTCGGTGGGCTAGGGTGGTTCGGGTGGAGGGCGGGGTTTTTCTGGATCGGGCAGTCGGGGGTTTCGTCGGGGTTGCGTTGGGGTGGGGGTTACGCCATTACAGGGGGCATGTCCGCTCTTCCCATGCAGGAATCGATTTTGCCGATCATCCAACTATCGATCACGCCGGTGATTTTGATCTCAGGTCTTGGGGCGTTATGTATTTCGCTCACCAACCGCATGGGGCGCATCGT
>JANNHA010000037.1:0-34918 GCA_031404135.1 Verrucomicrobiota bacterium
GATCTGGAGAAATTGAAAGTATTGGCAAAAAAAGGAGATTCAAAGCGGCGCGCCCAGCGGTCGCGCCCTACCCTCGAACCAATCAGTCAGCTTTATTTCCCAATTCCCGATGCCCTAAAGCCGATGGCGCGTAGTTTGGCCAGATCGACGATATTGCGGCCATCAAAGAAGAACGCCGGTTTCTTCATGCCCGCGAAAATCTTTTCGTAGTCGAGTGCCTTAAACTCGTCCCACTCGGTTGTCACCGCAATCGCGTGTGCGCCCTCACAGGCTTCGTAAACCGATTTTGCCACAGTGAGGAGCGCGTTCGAGTTCCCCTTGCCGAGCGTATCAGCCACGATGTTTTCAGCCGGAACCTTCGGGTCATACACCACGACGTTGGCTTGTTCGGCCAGCAAATCGCGAACTACATAAATCGCAGCCGATTCACGGGTGTCATTGGTGTCTTTTTTAAATGCGAAACCGAGCACGGCGATTTTTTTGTCCGCCACCGTGTTGAAAAGTGTGCTGACGATCTTCGAGCCAAAACGGTGTTTCTGATAGTCGTTCATTTGAACAACGGATTCCCAATACGAAGCCACCTCCGGAAGTCCGAAGTGCTGACAAAGGTAGACCAAGTTTAGAAGATCCTTCTGGAAACACGAACCACCGAAACCAACAGATGCCTTCAAAAACTTCGGGCCGATACGGCTGTCCTTGCCGATGGCGTTGGCCACTTCATCCACATCGGCCCCCGTCGCTTCACACAGCGCGGAGATCGAATTAATCGACGAAATACGTTGAGCGAGAAATGCGTTGGCAACGAGCTTCGAGAGTTCCGACGACCAAAGATTGGTCAGAATGATACGTTCGCGCGGCACCCAGGTCGCATAAATATCGGCGAGGGTTTTCATCGCCGCTTCGCCTTCCGGTGTGCGTTCGCCGCCGATCAAAACACGATCGGGATTGATCAAATCAGCCACCGCCGTTCCTTCGGCGAGAAACTCCGGATTCGATAGCACGGCAAACTTCAGGCCCTTGTTGTTGGCAGCGAGGATTTCCTTGATCGTCTCGGCGGTCTTCACCGGAATAGTCGACTTCTCAACGATGATCTTTGGCGTGGTCGAAACCTCCGCGATCGTCCGGGCCACCGACTCGACATAGCGCAGATCAGCCGCTTTTCCCGCACCCACGCCATAGGTTTTCGTCGGCGTGTTAACGGAGACAAAGACAATATCCGCTTTCTGGATACCGCCACGAACATCGGTGGAGAAAAATAGGTTCTTTCCGCGACATTGTTTCACCACCTCATCGAGGCCCGGTTCGTAGATCGGCAGCGTATCAGAATTCCACGCGGCAATGCGCGTCGCATTCATGTCGACGACAGTCACCTCGATGCCCGGGACCTTCAGGGCAATCATCGCCATCGTTGGACCACCGACATAACCAGCACCGATGCAGCAAATTTTCATAATTTAATAATCGGAAATTGCCCGGTCCGAACTCTTGTTCCAAGGCCTAAGTTTCCCTTTCAGCCAAACCGTTTCGCCACCGCAACAAAGCGCCGGCCTGCTTCAACCAATTCGTCGCCTCCCAGCACGCCAAAACTGAGCCGTACGAAATGTTTCGGCGGCGCGTCACCGAAACACAAATCGCCCGGCACATAAAGCACGCCTTCGCGCACACACGCATGGCAAAACTCAGAACTCATCGCTGTGTCGAGCGCATGCGGTGCTTCCAGCCAGAGATAAAGTCCTCCAGCTGGTTCCGCCCAACGCCAGCCCAGTTGCGCTAGGCGGCCAGCGACCAACGTGTCGTGCAGGCTGCGCATTTTGGCCTCATACGCCGGTCGCATGCGGGCGAGTTGAGCCTCAAAACCACCGTTGCCCAAAACTCGTTCGAGCACGGCCTGATTCAAGTTCGTCGTACCGAAATCGTGATGCCCTTTCACGTAGAGCATCTTCTCGAGCCAACCACGCTCACTACAAAAACCGTATCCAACCTTGAGCCCGGTCGCGAAGGACTTCGTAAGCGTAGCCAGATAAAACTTCGGGAATGCCGACCACGCGGGCAGGCTCAACACGCTGCGCGCCGGGTGGGGCTGCCTGTAGTGCAAATCCCGATACGCCGCATCTTCGAGCACGGGAACGAGCAAACCACGCTCGGCAAGCGCCTCGGCCACCACGTTTTTCTCGTCTTCATCTAGGCTGCGCGCCGAGGGATTCGAAAAATAGCTCACGAAATAAACCGCCTTCAACCGCTTGGCTTCACCGCGAGATTCCATCTCGACCAGCAACCGGCGCAACGCCGCGCCGTCGATTCGGCCGTCCTCATCGAGAGGCAGCGAACGCGCCCGAATTCCTAATCCAACCAACATCTCTAGAAACACGAAATAACTCGGCCGGTCCACGAGCACGATATCGCCCGGGTCGCACAGCACCTGCATGGCGAGATAGAGCGCCTGCTGGGAGCCGTTTGTCACCATCATCCCGGCGCTCAATTCCGCCTCGCTTGCGAGTTCCGGCTCCATCGCCAACAACCGCTCCGCGAGCAGCCGCCGCAGTCCGGGCCGGCCACGATTGGTGCCGTATTGCAGGTATTCAGGCTCGCCTGGCTGCTTCGCCAGCGCATCGACCGCCGCGCGAACCTCCGCGACTGGCAATGTCTTGTTGTCGGTAAAACCCGCAGCCAGTGACAACAGACCGGGTGTCTCCAACGCCATCGCCATGAGCTTGGCTATGGTGGGCAGTTCGGCGCGTTGTCCGAGGGCGGAAAAGTTAATGCGAGAAGGATTCACGGAATGGTTTGCGTTGCGTTTAGCTTACAAAAAAGGCGCGGACTGGCCGCGCCTCTGAGTGATTGGCTTTAGAGGCCGAGGGGGTCAGTTCAGGCCGGATTTACGGCGGGCGCAGCGCCACTGATCGTGTCACTTGCCGGTTTGTCGGCAGGTTTTTTGGCGGCATTCTTGTCGCCCATCTTGGGCAGGGCCGGGATTTCGCGAATGACCGGGGAACGCATTTCACCGTGCTGCAAAATCTCCATCACATGTTTGCCTTCGATCGTCTCGTGTTCGAGCAGCGCTTCGGCAATCTTGTCGAGCGCGGGCCGACGCACGGTCAGAATTTCCGTGGCGCGAGCATATTGTTCTCCCACAATCCTGAAAACCTCGGCGTCAATCTTGCGCGCGGTTTCTTCCGAGTAGGCCTGGCTGCGGGTGATTTCGCGGCCAAGGAAAACGGTGTCGTTGCTTTCGCCGTAGGCGACCATGCCCAGCGGGCTCATGCCCCAATCACACACCATGTGGCGGGCGATCTTGGTAACCATTTTGATATCACCAGCGGCGCCGTTAGAGATATCGTTTAGGACAAGTTCTTCGGCGATGCGCCCGGCGCAACCGATGGCGATGCGGATTTCGAGACGCTTTTTTTCCTGAGTCAGGATGTCCTTGCTCGGAATAAACATCGTGCTGCCGAGACTGCCGCCACGGGGGATGATCGTAACCTTGTGAACGGGCAACAATCCATCGTCCAACACGACCGTGACGAGCGCGTGGCCGGCCTCATGATAGGCGGTCAATTTCTTCTCGCCGTCATCCATGACGCGGCGACGTTCACGGCCAAATTGCACTTTCTCGCGCGCATCTTCGACGTCGATCATCTCAACTTTCTTCTTGTTGCGACGAGCGGCCAGCAGCGCGGATTCGTTGAGAAGATTGGCCAGATCGGCACCGGAAAGCCCGGGCGTGCCGCGAGCGATGATGCTGAGGTCAACATCCTCGGACAGCGCGATCCGGCGAGCATGTACGCGCAGGATTTGTTCGCGGCCGACGAGATCAGGCAGGTCAACGTAGATCTGGCGATCAAAACGACCCGGGCGCAGCAGCGCGCTGTCGAGCACGTCGGGGCGATTGGTCGCAGCGATGATGATGACGCCTTCGGTCGTGTCGAACCCATCCATCTCGACAAGAAGCGAGTTGAGGGTTTGTTCGCGTTCGTCGTTGCCACCACCGAGGCCGGCACCGCGTTGGCGACCAACGGCATCAATTTCGTCGATGAAAATCAGGCAGGGTGCGCTTTTGCGGCCTTGTTCAAACATGTCGCGTACGCGGCTCGCACCGACACCGACAAACATCTCCACAAAGTCAGAACCGCTGATCGAGAAAAACGGTACATCGGCTTCGCCAGCGACGGCCTTGGCGAGCAGTGTCTTGCCCGTGCCGGGAGGCCCAACCATCAAAATTCCCTTCGGAATCTTACCACCCATTTTGGTGAATTTCTTCGGATCCTTGAGGAACTCGACGACCTCGGAGACTTCTTCTTTGGCTTCGTCGCAGCCCGCGACATCGGCAAACGTGAGGCGATCGCGATCACGCGTGAGAAGTTTGGCGCGGCTCTTTCCGAAGCTAAGCGCACCACGGCCCGCACTGCGAATTTGCCGCATGAAAAGGAAATAGATTAAACCAATAATCAGGACAAACGGGATGATACTCTGCGCGAGGTTCGAGAGAACCGTGGTCGCGGGGCGCTCGATGAAAACTGCGGATTTTTGCAGCTTCTCCATGTTCGCATCGATCAATCGCCCTGAAGTAATAAACGCCTTTGTCTTGATGCCATTGGCACCATCAAGCGTCGCTTCTTTTAACTCGCCCGTGACAATCGATTGGTTGCTGCCGCCCGAGATATCGGGGCGAATCTCGCCCTTGGCGACCAAACCCTTTTCGGCGTAGTCAACCACTTCCTGGATCTTGAGATTGGCCGGGGACGCCACTTTGCTGCTGCTCAAAAAGTACAGAGCAGCAATCGCCGCCGAAACCGCCAGCCAGATCAATATGACCTTGGGCTGGAACCGCTCGGGAGGGAGGTTCTTAAGGGGGCGTCGCTTCTTATCGTTTCGATTTTCAGACATCAGGTTTATAAAGACTGGGTTTCAACGGTGGAGGTTCCCCTGAGATAAGTCAATTGAACGCCCTCGGCCGTTTGGTCAGTAATTTTCGCCCGATCTGCGGGAGGAAAACCGGGCACCCAAAGGATCTCGCCGTCCGCTGCGCGTACCAAGGGCAACGCACTGCGCCGCTCGGCCGGAATTTTACGATTAACAAAGAGATCCTGAAGTTTCGACGAACCCGGCGCTCCGAGCGGACGAAACCGTTCGCCCGGTTGCCATGGGCCAGCCGCCAAAGGCAACTCGACTCCGCTCAGGAAAACTTCCCGCGTGCTGTCGACGTCGCCGGCCAGCACGCGTCGCTTCATTTCAGTATCGAAAACGATTTTCCGCGCCAGTAGCTCAAATCCGTCGGGCAACAACACCGGAACGCCGTCCGCCAATACCACCGCTGTCCACGGTGCCGACGTGCCGCCCGATTTTTCCCAAACCACCACCGCAGACCTAACCACGGCCCAGCCCTCGCTCAAACTCACGCGCCCTGCCCCGCCGGACGCGCAGAGCGTCAACAAATCCTCAAAACCCGCTCGGCCCAACGCCCCGACCGGCACCCAACCGCGCAACGCCCGGCGCCACAAAGCGCGCGGTTTTCCGATGAGCGGTTGCAGATTAAGCGTGGTTTCGGTTGCCACGACGTTCAACTCCGTGAGCCAAGCTTCCAGTGCCACATCGTCCTCTTCGCACAACTCGCGACTCAGCGCCGCGCCGCCGAGCACACTGTTCAGCGCTGCATCCTGCCAGCGCGGCAGTACTTCGAAACGGATTCGATTTCGAAAATGATCGCGAGTCGCGTTCGTCGCGTCTTCACGCCACGTCGCGCCGACGGCCGACAACGCCGTCGCAATCTCCGATTTTCCGAGGGTCAGCAGCGGCCGCAGCAAAATCTTTCCGTCGTCGCGCACGCTGACCGGTCGCGGCGCCGCCAACCCCGCCGGACCCGCGCCGCGCGCGAGCCGCATGAGCAACGTTTCCGCGATGTCGTCCTTCTGATGCCCCGTCCAGAGCACACAGGCATCACGCGCCGCCATCTCGCGAGCGAAAAACGCCTGCCGCGCCGCACGCGTTTCGGCCTCGTTCGGCTGCGCCGGACCGTCGGTCCATTGCGACGAACCAAAATCGATCCCTAACGCCGTGCAGACCTCGCGGCAAAACCGTTCATCGCCATCGCTCGCCTCGCCCCGCAGGCAATGGTTGAAGTGCAAGGCCGTGAGTTTTCTGCACCGCTCCGGCCAGTGCGACCAGACAAGCAACAAGAGCGCCAGTGAGTCCGAACCACCCGAAAACGCCACGCACCAAGCCTCGTCCGACGGTCGTGCATCGGCCGTCGCGATGACGGCCGGATGCAGCGCGGCGCGCGAGAAAAGCGGCGAAAGATTTTTCCAGTCGGGCATTGAGAAAACGTTTAACCACTCATGACGAGATCAAGACAGGTAGGGCGCGACCGCTGGGCGCGCCGTGCTCGAAAAACCTCGGCGGGCCCAGCGGTCCCGCCCTACCTCGAAAATCAGCAGACGACTTTATTGAAAGCTTAAGTACTCCTTGCCGAAATAGGGCACGAGCGCGGCCGGGATTTTCACACGACCATCGGCTTGCAGGTTGTTTTCCAGCAGCGCGGCGAGCACGCGCGGAATCGCGAGACCCGAACCATTGAGCGTGTGAACGAGTTCGATCTTGCCGGTTTCTTTCACGCGATAACGGATCTGCGCTCGACGCGCCTGGAAGGTTTCGAAGTTCGAACAACTCGACACCTCCAACCAGCGTTTCTGACCGGCGGCCCAGACTTCGAGATCGTACTTTTTCGACTGGGAAAAACCGAGATCACCGCCGCACATGAGCAGCACGCGGTACGGGAGTTCGAGTTTCTGGAGGAGGCGCTCGGCGTCGGCGCGGAGCTTGTCGAGTTCTTCGTAGCTCGACGACGGGTGCACCCATTTTAATAGTTCGACTTTGTCGAATTGATGCAGGCGATTGAGGCCGCGCACATCCTTGCCATAGCTGCCTGCCTCGCGGCGGAAACACGGCGTGTACGCGCAGCGGTAAACCGGCAGCACGCTCTCGTCTAGGATCTCGTCGCGGAAGAAATTCGTCAGTGGTACCTCAGCGGTCGGCACGGCGTAGAAATGTTCCTCGGTCGTCTCGTACATCTGGCCTTCCTTGTCGGGCAGCTGGCCGGTCGCGGTGGCGCTGGCGGCGTTAACGAAGATCGGCGGGTTGACCTCCACGTAGCCAACCTTGGTGTCTTCATCGAGGAAAAACTGGAGCAGCGCGCGAACGATCCTCGCGCCATCGCCAATGTAGAACGGGAAGCCTGCGCCGGTGACTTTCGTGCCACGGGCAAAGTCGAAAAGTTTTTCGAAATCGGGAATGTCAAAGTGCGGCTTCGCGTCAGGCGAGACGGAGTTAACGTCGCCATTCGTTGAATACACGACGTTTTGCTCCGGCGTTTTGCCCTCGGGTACACTGGCATGCGGGAGATTTGGCAGCGCGAGCATCGCCTGTTTCCATTTGCCTTCCGTCTCGTTGAGTAAAACTTCGCGCTCCTTAACCTGGGCCGAGACGGCTTTCATCTCTTGCACCTTCGCGATGAACTCCGGCGAGCCCTTCGGCAGCTTGGCCATGTCGGTGTTGGCGGCTTTTTGTTTGCCGCGAAGCGCTTCGACCTCTTGCAACTGGTTGCGCCAGGCGGCGTCGAGCGCGAGCACGGCGTCGAGATCAACGTCGAGATGCTTCTTGGCAATGGCGGCGCGGACGAGGTCCGGCGTGTCACGAATGAGCTTGGGATCGAGCATGAAAAAACGAGTGTGCAGTCCGGCCGCCCGGAATAAATAGCAAAATTCGCCAACCTATCAGGGTAACCACGGAAACTTGCGCGCCTCGGGTCGGCGTTTCTCACGTTGAGCGCGGTGAAACTCTTTAGCCTCGTCCGTCATGTAGTAGAGCATCGTGGCGTTGCCCGCGAGTTCTTGCAGGCCGGACTGGCCGTCGACGTCGGCGTTGAACGCACTCTTTAAACAGCGGATCGCGAGCGGGCTGTGGCCGAGGATTTCGCGGGCCCACTTCACGCCTTCAGCTTCGAGCTCGGCGACCGGCACCACGGTGTTGACCAGGCCCATCTCGAGCGCTTCCTTTGCGTTGTATTGGCGGCACAAATACCAGATCTCGCGGGCCTTTTTCTGGCCGACGATCCGCGCCATGTAGCTAGAGCCAAAACCGCCGTCGAAGCTGCCCATCTTCGGCCCAACCTGCCCAAAGATACCATTATCCGCCGCGATCGTGAGGTCGCACACGAGGTGAAGAACATGTCCGCCGCCGATGGCGTAACCGGCGACCAGCGCGATCACCACCTTCGGCATCGAGCGAATGAGTTTCTGAACGTCGAGGATGTTGAGTCGCGGCACGCCGTCGGCTCCAATGTAACCGGCATGACCGCGCACGCTTTGGTCACCACCGGCGCAGAAGGCATATTTGCCATCCGCATGCGGGCCGGCCCCGGTCAACAGCACCACGCCGATCGTCGGATCTTCGCGGGCGTCGATCAGCGCGGCGTACAACTCAAAAGCGGTCTCCGGGCGGAACGCGTTGCGCTTCTCCGGGCGGTTGATCGTGATCTTCGCGATGCCGTCGGACTTATGGTAAAAGATGTCGGTGTAGGTCTTTGCGACCTGCCATTGGGTGTTCATTGGCACAGGTTAGAAGCCTTCGGGTGCGGGCGTAAAGCCTGCGCACGTTCAAGTTGCAACGAGTAGGTCAAGCCATTTGGTGCGGTTGAGGAAATCGGCTTGGACTCTGCGTCGATATGTTGAAGCATCGACAGGTTCATGAGTTCCACCAGCTCCGCTCCACTTTCCAAGTCGGCCAAAGCCGCACTCACTCTGGGTGCCCTAGGAGTCGTCTTTGGCGATATCGGCACGAGCCCGTTGTACACCATGCGCGAGTGTATCGCCCGCCTGCCGGTCGGCGTCGATCGCGCGGACGGCGTTCTCGGCATCTTGTCGTTGATCTTCTGGACGCTCTTTCTCGTGGTGAGCGTTAAATACATCCTCTTCGTCACGAAGGCCGATAACCGCGGCGAAGGCGGAATCTTTGCGTTGCTCGCCCTCAGTCATGCCGGACGAGATAACCCGAAACGTCGGCTCGGATTTTTCATCATTTTGATCCTAGCGGGCGCGGCCCTGCTCTACGGCGACGGCATCATCACGCCGGCCATCTCCGTGCTCAGCGCCGCAGAAGGTTTCAAGGCCATCATGCCTGATCTAAAACCGGGTGTGATCGTTGCAATCGCCTGCGCGATTCTCGCCGGGCTGTTTTATTTTCAACATAAAGGAAGCAAGAACATCGGCGGTGTCTTCGGCCCGATCATGATCGCCTGGTTCGGCATCATCGGCCTGCTCGGGCTCTGGCATATCATCCGCACCCCGAGCGTACTCTTCGCGTTGAATCCATGGTATGGATACAACCTGCTCATCAACATGCCGGTTGAAATCGGCGCCTTGCTCGGTTCCGTGGTGCTGGCTATCACCGGTGCCGAAGCGCTGTACGCCGACATGGGCCATTTCGGGCGCAAATACATCACGGCGGCCTGGTACTGCATCGCCTTCCCGGGCCTGATCTTCTGCTACTTTGGTCAGGGCGCCTACGCGATCGCCAACCCTGAGTTTCGCGACAACCCGTTTTTCGCACTCGCCCCCGCCGGCATCGGTCAAATCGTACTCATCTTTCTATCGATCGCCGCAACCATCATCGCCAGCCAAGCGCTCATTTCTGGCACGTATTCGCTCACGCGCCAGGCGATGCAACTCGGTTATTTTCCCCGCCTAAAAGTGTCCTACACCAACGCCGCGCACTCCGGCCAGATTTACGTGCCGTTGGTCAACGCCCTGCTCGCCATCGGCGCGATCGCCACCGTCCTCGGCTTTGGCTCTAGCGAACGTCTCGCCGCCGCCTACGGCATCGCCGTGACCGGCACGATGGCGGTGACCACGATCGCGTACTTCGTCGTGGTCCACAAACGCTGGAAATGGTCCCTTTGGAAAGCGCTTCCCCTCTGCGGCCTTTTCCTCGCCATCGACCTGGTGTTCTTCGGTGCAAACATCCACAAGATTGCCGACGGCGGCTGGTTCCCCCTCGCGATCGGCGCGCTCATCCTCGCCATCATGCACACGTGGAAAACAGGGAAAAACGAAATCGTTGCCCGCGTGTATGGCAACGAGGTCACCGAAGACGAACTCGTCTCCATCATCCGCAGCCCGCGCGTCGTCCGCGTCAGCGGCAGTGCCGTCTTCATGGCCGGCAACCCACGCGGCACGCCCCTCGCCCTCCTACACCATCTCAAGGCCAACAAAAGCGTTCAACAAACTGTCGTCCTCCTCAGCGTGATCGCGGAGGAAGTCCCGACCATCGCCGCAGACGACCGACTCTCCCTCCAGTTCATCGGCGAAGGCCTCTGGCGCGCCGTCGGCCGTTACGGCTACATGGAATCGCCCGACGTGGCCGCGCTCATGGAAATGATCGTGGAACGCGGCACTCCGCTGAAACCACGCGAAACCACCTATTATTTCAATCGCGAGATGATCATCTCCGGCGGCGATGCCCGCATGTGGGAATGGGAAAAAGCCTTCTACGCCCTCCTCAGCCGCAACGCCCGGCCGATTAAAGATTACTACAAGATCCCGCCCATGCAGATCATCGAGCTCGGTCTGCCGATCCAGCTCTAACCGCCATTCCGCCACGCGCCCCGTTGAAAAGTTTCACCCTGCGCCCCCTTCTCATCGCCGACTACGACGCCGTGTACGCGTTGTGGCAACAAACGGAGGGCATGGGCCTGGGTGACTCCGACACCCGCGAAGCCATCGCTGCGTTTCTCGAACGCAACCCCGGCCTGAGCACCGTCGCCTGTGATACGACTGGCCGGATCATCGGCGCCGTCCTCTGCGGCCACGACGGACGCCGCGGCTACCTGCACCACCTCGCCGTCGAGCGAGCCCAACGCAAAAACGGCATCGGCCGCGCTCTCGTTACCACCTGCCTCGACGCTCTCGTCGCGCTGAAGATTCACAAGTGCAACCTCTTCCTCCTCGCCAGCAACACCGCCGGCCGAACCTTCTGGCTCCACCAAAACTGGACGCCCCGCGAAGACATCATCGTTGTACAAAAAGACCTGACGCCGGGCCACCGCTCGTGCAGCGGCGGCTGCTAAAGCATTTTCGGTAGGGCGCGACCGCTGGGGCGCGCCGCCCCGAACACCCCGCCCCCTCGCCCGAACCAATCCCACTCTCACATCTTCGTTCCCTTTGTTGCCTTCTGTTCAAAACTCCGAATTCCATCCTCCGCGCTCTCCGTTACCGCCCGTAAAACGACTCGACCAAACGCGAACCTTTTTAACGCAAAGGTCGCGAAAGAAACCACAGATGCAAAGATCACAAAGCCGCCCTCTGCCCTTTGCGTTCCTTTGCGATCTTCGTGTAAAACTCCGTCGGATCGAATGACGGGCGACGCTCCGTCGTCGACGGGATTGGCTACCTCCCCTTCGCCGCCTCACGTTCCTCAAGCGCCGCAGCCCGTAACGCCGTCCGCACGATCTTCCCCTGCGCATTCCTCGGCCAGGTTGAAACCGCCAAAAACTGTTTCGGACGCTTGTAGGCAACCAGCCCTTCCAGCGCGGCCTCCACCTTTGCCGTATCCAGTTTCCCCGCACGCAGCGGATAACAGGCCACGACCCGTTGTCCCCACTCGGCATCGGGTACGTCGATCACGGCAACATCGTCAAACGCCCCGCTCGCCCACAACACCGCCTCGACCTCCGCCGGATGTACTTTCTTGCCGCCGGTGATGATCACGGCGTCGCGGCGCCCCAAAATCGTCAGCCGCCCCTGCGCATCCAGTTTCCCCAAATCCTCCGTCGCCAGCGACCGGCCGGCCGTCGCGTCCGGCCAATAACCACGAAAAATCGTCTCACCCGTGATGCGCACGAGCCCGATCGCTCCCTGTGGCAAAACCTCTCCCGTCGTCTCGTGCACGATCTCTAACCGCGCCTGGGGCATAACCCGGCCGCAACTCCGATCACCTGCCGCAAAGTCCTCCGCCCGTTGCGCCACAACCATCGCCGCTGTTTCTGTCATGCCATAACAAATTGCAACCGGCACACCCGCCGCCGCCGCTGCACCGGCCAGCTCCGGCCAGAGCGGTCCGCCGCCCAGAAATACCGCGCGAAATAATTTCAGCCGCTCCACCGACGCCGCGCTCGCGAGCAACCGCTGCAACTGCGTCGGCACGAGCGACAGGAACCAACCCTCACCGTCCACCGGAAGATCCGGCCAGTCGCCCGCCTCCAATTGCTTCCACGTCCAGCCAACCCGTTTCCCGCCCGTCGCCGCACAACGAACACGCGCCATCAACCCGCTCACATGATGCGCCGGCAGGACATCCAACGCGTTCACCCGCCTCACGCCAAAATACTCAACAAAGCCGCGCACCGCCGTTTTCAATGTCTGCTCATCGTGCCGCGCAAAACGCAAAACGCCACCCGTCCCGCCCGTCGGAATGCACAACCAACCACCACCGCCATCACACGGCGCACCCACCGCCTGCAACGCCTTTTCAAACTGTGCCTGTTCAGCCGCGCCCCACTTCGGATCGCGCAGAAACACAGTTTCGCCGCACTCCACAGCCGAACCCGTTGCCAAAACCAACGCCCTTAATTCAGCGCGTTCCATACCGCCTCCTCGTCAATGGCCGCGACATCCTGCGGCCGGATAAACGGTGCCAGATACGGCCCGTCAAACCGTTGATCCTGAAACAGCGGCCACACACCAAAACCCAGCGCACGCGGCTCGCCCTGAAACGCAAAAGCCAGCCGCAGCGCCGCCTTCGCCCCCACCGCCGTCTCCAGCGCCGACGAAAAAACCACCCGCGCCTTCGCTTTTTCCAAGCGCGCCATCACCGCCGGCCCGTCACCCAGCAACGTCGGCTTCAGCACAAACACCCCCGGCCAGCCCCGCTCCAGCCAGCTCGCCACGTCACCCGCACTCACGACCGATTCATCAAGCGCGATCGGCGTGGGATAATCATTGGCCAGGCCCAACAGCAAATCCGCCGCGCCCTTCGCCCCGACTGCGATCGGTTGCTCCACAAATTCCACGGGCCGCTCCGCACAACGCTCCATCCAACGTTCCGCCCGCCGCCGATCCCACGCGCCATTCGCGTCGAGCCGCAACTTCGCACCACTCGGCAACCCCGCAATCAAGTCATCGAGCAGCGGCAACTCCTCCGCGATATCCGCCACTCCGACCTTCCATTTGAACGTACGAAACCCCGCCTCCGCCTTCGGTGACACCTGCGCCAACGCCGCCCGCCCGGCCGGCAACAACGCCGCCACGGGCAACGCCTTTTTGTTCACGTCCTCAGCCGAGCCGTTTCCCGAACCCAACGCCGCACCCAACGCAAACCGCAGACAAGGCAGCCGCTCCGGCACCGACGCCAACGCGTCGGCCGTCACCTGCTCACCGAAGCCGCGACACACCGCCTCGGCCTCAGCGACCGTTTCCGTACCGAACCACGAAATTGGAGCCACCTCGCCGAAACTCGCCACGCCGTGCTCATTTTCCAACCGCAACAGCAACCCCTCACGTTCCGCCCACACGCCCTGCGCCGTCCGCACCGGCTGGCGAAACGGCAGTTTGTAGCGACGATAACTAAAGAGAGCCATGGAGCCCCCATGCAAACCCCCGCCCGAACTTTGGCAAGGACCAGCCTACACCGCCTGCGTTACCCTTCGTATTCTTCTGTAAAATCCTGAGCGAATCGCAAGCCAGCGAAGGCTCGGCTTTGTGACCGTTGCGTCCGGGGTTTTTCTTTGCGACCTTTGCGTTTAAAAGGTTTGGGCTCAGCCGATCCATTTTACCGGAGGTCAGGGAGAAAACGGAGGACGGACTTTTAACCACTTATGGTCACTAAGTGACACTCATGGGAAGAAACCAAAATCGATCCATGTTTATCCGTTTGATCCGTGGTAAAAAAAATCGGTCTGATCGACCGCATTCCCATCCCTGATCGAAAAAATGGCGCGGTGGAGGTGACTCGAACACCCGACCGGCGGTTTAGAAAACCGCTGCTCTATCCAGCTGAGCTACCACCGCGTGAATGACTTACGTAACTAACAACCGAAATCTGGGAACACTCTGGGAACAATGACGAAACACAATGTTCCCACGTGGTGTTGGGAACGTTGGGAACATTGATGCGTCATCGTCGGCACAAAAACAGTGGAGAGGCGCTTCGGCAACTTCCTATTTCTTCGTGTACTCGTCCCGCCCGTCACTATCTCGCGTGTAGCTTCAAAAAACAGCAGCTTCAAAGTTGGAGGATACTGAAAGGAGAGCCCCGTCGAGACCGTCAGAAACGATGGCGCAACCCAGCAAAACTCAAGCCTTACTCCGAATCCCCCGACGACAGTCATCGCTGGGGGCTTGGCGAAAGCCTGTCGTTGACGGCCGAATACCATTTCCCTCTGGATACTAACATTTCGAATGCCTAACTCGGCGGATTTTAAGTCACTTGATGCATTTCGTTTGGATTTTGCGCAACGTGACCGCCACACTTGGAATCACTGGTTCGATTCCGGTCCGCGCCACAATTCTAAACACCTGTTTAGCAGTGGTTTGCGTGATAGAAAAGGCGAGCGTACCAAGCGCGTACCAAACACTGGCAGCCTTGAACCAAGATTTATGAGCAAGCGCTGACGATTTTGACCGTCACAAAACGGACCACGCACTCGTCTCAACGTTCTCTGTGCGCTATTACCTCCATCTATATGCCGAGCATGCCACGGTATCGGATGATGCCTGTAAAAATCACAACATTGTAACGATTGGTTAGCGCCACACCCAGCAAAGAGGAGGGATAGCCGAAATAAATGTATGATAATCGAACATAGTGTTTGACTTTCTTACATCTCAAAGAATGCTCTGACTTATCAGCCATTAAACACGTAATGAAAACTCCGACTCACTCGCCTGCGAAAATTGAAGTTTTTCCAGAGGGGCTCATTCGAGAACGTATCACCGCCTGGTGGGGCGAAGAGGTCGACAAGCGAAAGAAAGACCCGTTTGCTCCAAAGAACTGGAAAGGTACGCTCTATGAAGTTCTTCCCGCCATCGACTCCCTTGCCGTGTTGGAATCAATGATTATCATTGAACAGGTCCTCGATCAAAAAATCCCATCACGTCTTATAAGGCCAGGTGGATATAACTCCAGCGACGATATGCTCAAGCACCTGCTGCCGCAGCTAAGCAAGCTGCATGAAAATAAACACCGCCAATAATTATCCACTCCTTTTTATGTCGATAAACGAAGATACTCACCGCCGCCAAATCGGTCTGCGGCTGAAGGAAACGCGTGAATACCTCCGCCTTTCGCAAGATGAAGTTGCTAGCGCAGTCAAAATCGCTCGGCCGGCTATCTCGCTCATCGAAAGTGGCGAGCGAAAGGTCGAGGCGCTGGAGCTGAAAAGATTTGCCGACCTATATCGCCAGCCAGTCGCCTATTTTATAGGAGGAGAGGAAGAATCGTCGACTGCCGTGCCCAAGGAAGTCGCCTTTCTCGCCCGGACAGCTACACAACTTACCCCTGAGGACCAAAAGGAACTTTTGAGATTTGCCCAGTTTTTAAAGGCTAAAACCAAGAAAGCACCATGAGCCAACGCGATTCCCTTCTTGCAGGAGCAAAGGAGGCTAAACGCCTCCACGAAATCCTTGGCGTCGAACGCAACATCGCAAAAACCGGCGGACGTGTGGATGTGTTCGGCGCGGCATTACATCAAGACACCACGTTAATGTTCCAAAGCCTCACCGGCATCCTTGGTGCATATCTGAACGAGGAAGGAACGCCAGGGATCATAATTACTACACAGCGCCGGCTCGCTGTGCAGCGTTTTACAGGGGCCCACGAACTTGGGCACTTCGTGATGGGCCACGCCACCAGCGTAGATAAAGATGATATATTGGGATGCCTGGGCGCCAATCTACCTACACCGGAAATTGAAGCTAACGCTTTCGCAGCGGAGTTTTTGTCGCCCCGCTGGCTCTTGGCGTATCA
This sequence comes from Verrucomicrobiota bacterium, assembly GCA_031404135.1. Taxonomy (GTDB): domain Bacteria; phylum Verrucomicrobiota; class Verrucomicrobiia; order Opitutales; family Opitutaceae; genus JADKHC01. The sequence goes on from JANNHA010000037.1 coordinate 16,012, forward strand.
CGCCAGACAACAGGGCTGGGACAGATCGAGTATGAGCGATCCGGTATGCGTCTACCAACTCTCACTCCGCATCGGGATGAGTTATGACGCAACATGTCGCTCTCTCTTCCTCCAAAAACTAATTACCCAAGGGGTGATGCAAACGCTCCTAGCTATACAGCCCAAACAAATAAAACGCAGCATCCTCCCATTACCTTACGAGCCGAAGAACTGGTACGGCGATGTTTGGTTACTTGGTGAGCACGATCAAGGAACCGATCTGGAAGGACACCCGGACGATCATTTTGTTGTGCGGTTGCCGGAAAAGAGCGGAGCTGGTTACTTATGGAGTGTAGAAGCCCTTCGCGCCGAAGGTTTCAATGTGTTGCACGAGGCGCATAATGCGACGCCAGGTGAATCCCTGATCGGTAGTGATGCATTGTACGAAGTCACGACAGGCCCAGCTCCAATTGCATTAGGTAAGTTCCAACTTACTCAAGCTCGCCCCTGGCAACCCACTCCGCCACTCACAATAGTCACCGTCAACTATGATGTCCGCGGCAAAGAGTCCGGAATGTCCCGCGCCGAACGTCGTCAATTTCTTGCCGCTTGACCATGGTCACCGTCACAAAGGACCTACGCACTCAGTTTCAATCCGCTCGGGATCAAGGCCCACGTCCTACTTGTCTGGCCTTCGCTCTAAGCGACGCCCACGCCGCTGGGCGGCCACCTCACACATGCATGTCGTCTGACTACCTATTCTATCACGCAGTGCAACGAACGGCGAATCGCAATCCCAACCAGGGCGTGTCACTGACGATAGCCACGAGCACGCTTAGAGCTGAAGGGCAACCTTGGGAATCGGTCTGGCCGTATGTAGCGGCGTTGCCGATCAATCGAACAAATTGGCTGCCCCCTGCAGGCGTAAAGACTTTCACCGCAGACTCGAAGCCTCACACAGGTGGCATATCCGACACCTGTTGTCTCGTCGACACCGGCACCCCTGCTATACTCGTTTTTCATCCGACGGAGGCTTTCTACTATGTTGGGAAATCCGGCTTAATGCCGATTCGCGCAATAGACCGAGACATACCTTCATTACACGCAGTCATAGCTGTTGGTTATGGTCGTTCGTCAGGGCAAACACATATCCTCCTTCGCAACAGTTGGGGCCCAGAATGGGGAGACGGTGGCCATGCTTGGTTGAGTGAAGATTATCTCGCTCCTCGTCTCCATTCAGTCACATCACTCCGAGTTACAACATGACGCCGATTTCCGCTGCAACCTGCACCCAAGCTTGGCTAGCTGCCGCTTCACATCTTCAACGCCTGCCCGAGCAACGCGACTATACTATGGTTCTCGAGGTGGCCCAGCCATTGGCCATGACGGACGAGGACAAGCAGATCTATACCACTGTCGACACGTTCCTTGCCAAGCACAAAGCTCATTCCATCAATACAGTCATCAACACGATCTTTCCCGCTAGCCTCTACCAGCGCTTCGGTCCTGATGAAGTGTTATCTCGGTATGCCGCCGTTGTTCCGCGGATTACGGACCATCCCGACTACAAGTGGGGCACTTACGCAATGAGGCTTACTGGCAGAAAAGATACCGATGGTAAACAGTTCAGCCCGCTACAAACTGTAATCGATAAATTGCAGCAACAATTGCGTACAAAAGGGCCAATGCGGGCGGCATACGAAATAAACCTCATCGACCCGTTACTTGATATTCCGATCTACGACAGCACAACCGACCGGAAGCGCCCCCGTGGGGGGCCATGCTTGAGTCACCTGAGTTTCAAATTAAAATCCGATCGCAAGCTACTCTTAACCGGCTTTTATCGATCACACCACTATGTTCAACGCGCATTGGGTAATTTGTGCGGGTTAGCATGGCTTCAGCATTTTGTAGCCCAAAAACTTGGGCTAGAGACTGCTGAGTTGGTATGTATTTCTTCGATGGCGTGCCTTGAAACTGAGGGAGGTTGGAGCAAGACAAAGGTTGCAGCTTTAATAAAGCGCTGTCGCCAGCTGTCATCTTTACCCGAAGACAACCAAACTGTCGCCGAAGCTGAACTTCTGGTTTCTTGAACCATGACGCGTTCCTTAAGAACATCCGAACTACCAGGGCGCCTCATTGTTTTCGAAGGGGCTGACGAAACCGGTAAAACGACAGTATCCAAACGTCTCGCTTTTGCCCTAAATGGCCGCAGGCAAAAGTCCCTCTGGTTAGCATTCCCTGGACATAAGCCCAACACGCTGGGAGCAGAAATTTACGCCCTGCACCATGATCAGCGTTTCGCTGCCGCACCCGCTCTTAGTATACAATTGTTGCATGTTGCTGCACATATAGAGGCGATCAAACAACAGATTCTACCTGCGCTAAAAGCAGGCACATGGGTAGTGCTCGACCGTTATTGGTGGTCAACTCTGGCTTACGGTTTGGCGTCGAAAGTAGATCCCACTGCTCTGAGACTAGCACTCGATATAGAACAACTTCAATGGGGTAAAATTCGCCCCGCGCTTGCATTCCTATTTGTGCGTGACCTACCCGGGCTCAAGATTCAGCCATCTGATCGGTGTCGCCTTCAAGAACTCTACGATCAAATAGCACGGCGAGAAAAACGCCAGCACCCCGTCGAGGTGATTCGAAATAATCAAACTCTCGATGATGCGACCACCAAAGTGATTGCCTCCACCTTCAAACTCCTTCCGTCGCGCCGATGATCAATAGAGATATTCAGCAAGTCTTGGCCCTCAGCTCGAATCAAACCAAAAACAAACGAGCCGAATTATCATCAAAGATAGATTCAGGTGTATTGCAACGTCTGGCCGATTTCATGCGGCCCGCCGTCCCGACCGAAGTTTTTATTTCCTACTGGAGGTTCGCTGTTGAACGTCAGCTGATCTTCTTCCGCCGCTTCCATCGATTACCACCTCCTTGGACAAACGACAGCGTCCTCAAAGAGCATAGATTCACTAACGCCTATCGAGTATCTGATCGCGTAAGTCAGTATTTATTGCGACAGGTTCAATACAATCAAACTTGGTCGAACGAAGATCAATTTTTCCGCACTATCCTCTTCAAGTTTTTCAATAGAGCTGACACGTGGGACCGATTGTTGGCGGCGTTGGGTGAACCATGTGTGGCCAATTTTTCACCTGAACGCTACGGACATGTACTTGATACAGCCATGCGGCACGGTCTCAGAATCTATTCAGCGGCATATATTATGCCGAGCGGTGGTCCTAGGAGCGGCTTTCGACGCAAGCACGACATGCATCTAAATCTCCTATCGCGCATGATAAAAGAAGGGCTACCTGGAAAAATAGCTCAGACTAAATCGATGGCAGAAGCATTCAAATTGCTACGCGATTACCCGACAATTGGCGATTTTCTTGCATATCAATATATCACTGACCTCAACTATTCCACCCTCACTGATTTTAGCGAAATGGAATTTGTTGTGGCAGGACCGGGTTCTCGTGAGGGAATAGGTAAGTGTTTCCGTGACCTGGGAGGCAAAGACACTGAATGGGTGATAAGACGAACTACCGAAATCCAGGACGGTGCATTTGAAGCCCTTGGCATGAAATTCCAATCACTATGGGGTAGACCACTTCAGCTCATCGACTGCCAGAACCTCTATTGTGAAGTGGCTAAATATGCACGTGTGAGACACCCTGAATATAATGGTCCATCAGGCCGCACTCGCATAAAGCAAAAGTTTGTCGCCCTTTCCACGACTATACCCTATATGTTGCCCCTGAAGTGGGGACTGAAAATTCCACCCCAAAACTCATCTAAATATGTGGCGTGTATTTGAAGCCGATGGTGCCAACCTACTACTGGGAGAGGTTTTGGACGCTCTTGCCGCCCCAGGGTTGTGTGACCTTCAATCCAGTCGCGCAGGCCCCACCCGAGAGATTCTCCACGCCGCCCTTACACTGCGCAATCCTCGCGAACGGTGGGCCACCGAGCGCCGGCCTGCCCTCAACATCGCATTCGCCATCGCTGAACTTGTATGGATTCTGTCCGGGCGAAACGATGCAAAGTTCCTAACATACTTTAATCACTCGCTAAGCCGTTTCGCCGGAAATGACCTTCACTTACATGGCGCCTATGGTGACCGCCTGCGCCACAAATTCGGTCTGGACCAACTGGACCGCGCCTACCACACGCTCAAGGCCAACCCACAGTCCCGGCAGGTAGTGCTGCAAATATGGGACGCAAGGGTCGATCTACCGTGCGCTGACGGTCAGCCGAGTGCGGCCGACATCCCATGCAATACCCAGTCCATTCTCAAAGTGCGCGGCAATCGTCTCGAATGGTTGCAGATCATGCGGAGCAATGACGCTTATCTGGGACTGCCACATAACTTAATCCAGTTCACCTTCCTTCAAGAAGTCATAGCCGGTTGGTTAGGCTTGGAGCTGGGCCATTACCATCATATTAGCGATAGTCTTCATCTCTATGAGCGGGATGCCACTACTGTAACACTGAAGACGACAAACGATTTGCTCCCCGTAGAAAACTTTGCCTTACCCAAGGCCGCTTCTGAACGAGCGTTTGCCACACTTGCAGCGGCAATCGATCTGATAATCGACGATCAATTTACCGCAGAAGCTGTCGCCAGATTACCCGACAACAATGACCTTCCCAGCTGCTACCAAGACATGATGCGAGTGTTAGCGGCTGAAGGCTTGCGACGCCGCCAACACCCAAAGCTAGCCGATGAACTTATGGAATTCTGTGGGAGTGCTGTGTTTCGCAGGATGTGGGCAAACTGGCAAATGCGTGTAACCCCTCAAAAAAACAAACTTTAACCTCCGTTCCTACGATGTTTTGGTCATCTCAAAAAATTGAATCTCAGCACAAAAAACAGGCGCTGATTAATCCGTTCGACGCCGACGCAATCAAGCAGGGCGCATACGAATTATGCTTAGGTCCACAGAGTGCGGTTAGTTGCGATGGCACCAATCGCCCCACTGACCTAAAGCCGCGTGAGGTTTTGCGTATTCCCGGTGGCCAATTCGGCTTGTTGTTGACGGAGGAAATCGTGACGATTCCAGCCGACACCATTGCATTCATCTCACTCAAAACGAAGATCAAGTCGCAAGGTCTTGTGAATGTCTCGGGCTTTCATGTCGATCCGGGATTTAACGGGCGCCTTAAGTTCTGGGTTTATAATGCTGGCAATCAGGACATCCAAATTCTTCGCGGTGATCGCACATTCCTTATTTGGTTTTCGGATTTAGATCAACCAACCAAGGATCCGTATCCAAACAAAAATTCAGGTGAGCAAAATGAAATTACTGCGGATGATCTGCGGCGCTTGCAAGGGCGGCTCGCCTCTCCATCTGCGCTGGCAAAACAGATTTATGAATTTGATCATAAGGTACAGCGACTCGAATGGTTCACTGGTACGCTAACCATTATTGTCGTTGGTCTTGCACTCGCACTTGCAGGGCCACTATTCGAGCGCTTCGTTGACCACCCCACAAAACCAGCGGCTCAAGAGGCGAACACACCAACCACCGCGACGCCTGTACTGCCCCCCAGTCAATCCAGCTTACCACCTCCGGTCAAAATATCGGCAACACAAGTCACGACACCAGCAGTTGCCCAGCCCATAAAGTGACTTTCTCATATGACTTCACTATCACTTGGCACACAAACCCCCTTCCAGCGTTTCGAAAAAATCTACCACGATTTATCTTCGCTAGTGCAGAATTCGTCGCCGGAATTGCATCCCGATTCCCAGCTCATTCTCAAAATTTCTTGGATCACGTTGGTGGACTACTTCGACATGTTTTGCCGGCAACAATTCATGGCGTTAGCCAAACTCCTGCCTGAACAGAAGTTCAAATTTATCGCCAATGGGCCAGAAGAGACGTCTATTTTAATCACCGCCAAGAAATTGAGCTTAGATAGTGGAGAGGCAATAAACAATACCTTCAATAGTCTGATCGGCAAAACACCATTATCCAAAGATGAATGTCTCCAGTGTTCAACGCTACTGACCCAGCGTTCCGAACTATTATATACGAGCGAGGGCGAGCTCCCCATGGTCGAAGCAAAACCTATTTTCGTGAGGCCAACATGGCTCGAAATGTCGGATATTCTTTTCGGCCTCGCTGTCGACATTACACGCGTAACAACGATGGCACTAAAATCCAAGCTGGACCCCGCTTCGCAGAATTTCACCCTAATAACAGCGGCAGCCGACAAACTACTTGAAGCGCGTTTCGATCATTTGGAATGAACGTGGCATATATATAGCTATTAACTAATAACTATCGATATATTCTGTGCATTATTTTTCCACTATGTCCCCTGCTAAAATTGACATCCCGAGTACATGGTCCGGAATGTTTACAGTACCCTACCCGAGATCACGATTTGATAATCTGACCGAGGTGATTGAACGTTCCTATGACACTGAAGAAGTTTACCCTTCCAGAGAAAACCTTTTTAGAGCTCTTGAATTGGTCAGCCCACAGAATACCAAAGTCGTGATACTTGGCCAAGATCCTTACCCTACACCAGACAATGCTCACGGCCTCTCTTTTTCTGTTATGCCTCCACGAAAGGCACCTGCGTCTCTATTGAATATTTTCAGGGAGCTTGAAAGAAGTATTCCGGGATGGACACGACCCAATGGAGGCTGCCTGGAGCCGTGGGCTCGGCAGGGCGTACTGCTCCTCAATACAGTCCTCACTGTGCGTGCGGGTGCCCCGATGAGCCATTGTGGTCGCGGGTGGGAAGATTTTAGCAATGCCGTGCTTAGACATGCACAGGATCGAGCGCCATTCATCGTCTTCCTGCTCTGGGGGGCCAAAGCATTGGCAACAGCCCAACCAGTTATTGATAGTACTAAACACGCAATACTACATTGGAGCCATCCATCTCCAATGGCACAAAACAGATTGCCTCATAATCTGCGCTTTGTTGGGAATAACCACTTTGCAATGGCCAATCGCCTCTTAACGGCTCACGGAGGCGTACCGATCGATTGGAGACTATGATAAGGCGAGACACGTCGCTGATCAATTTTCCAGGTCGACTCAATCATGGTATCGCTTCCTAACCAGTATCCGCCCGCTCAAACCAACCGCCCAATCGCGACGACTACCTGTGTAGCGTAACTCGTAACTCACGACCCAGGAGTATCCAACAATGACTGAAAGGTATCAAACGGCGCTCGGTAAAAGGCACAAGTTTCTACGGGAGGAGGTGCTCAAGCTCAATCTTCGGACTATGGCGACCCTCTATGGCATGCCTAAAGTAGCAACGCTGGAGGATTGTGAAGCCGGATTGGATGAATTTCCAAAAAACAGCATGCAGCAGCTAGAAGACTACTTCTTCATTCGTCGCGAGTACATCGAAGAGGGAACAACACCGAGATTCCGCACATTCCTCCTTTCGCGAGAATCCTGTCTCGATCTTCTGAAAGCTGGCTTTTCTCCGTATGTCCTAACTACTGCAGACGAGCCAGAGAGAAGAGCTGCGATGCCCTTCCATATTTTGTTCTGTAAAGAAGAACGTGGAATGTGGCGGAGCGTTCAAGCCGATCGGAGTGGATATTTCATGTCCACCGGCGGTGGAAAACATAACGGGGTTTGTCTGATTAGCGCCCTGCGTGATTTTGGAAAAACTGCTAGTGCGGTCAGTTTTCTGAGATGCGGTAAGGACCATTGGCAGAAATTGGAATCATTTGAGGGTTATTATAATATCAGCATGTATGGTTTCGCAGGGATGGCGGATTACCATGCTCACGATCTTTTTGATGAATGGTATAACGAATATAATACCAGCTGCAAACAGTGGGAAGGGATGATGAAATCGAGAAAAAACACGGAGACAGGCGGCTCAGCCTCAGAATCCAATAAGTTACCACTAACCCAAACTGTCGAAACGGAGGATGTCGAAAATCACTCGGAAACAATGATTCAGGCTCGGCAAGGCCCAAATGCGATGCCTATAATGTTAACTGGAATTAATTCTCAGGTTCAAAAAACTCACTTCGAGGATTTTTCTGGGCATCAATTTGAAAGACTAGTTCTTGCGTACGCTTTGCGAGGGGAATGGACAGATGCTGAGTGGATAGGTGAAGTGGGTGCAGATGGTGGGCGTGACATTTTATGTAGCGAGCGAGATGGTAGTACGACGGTAATCGCATGTGCAAATTTCAAGCAATTAACTATCGCCAAAGTAGTGTCTGATCTCAAAAAGATTTCTACAAATCAAGGATCATTACCCAATCAAGTAATAGTGGTCGGGGGCGGACAAGTCAGTGCTGCACTTAGGGCTAAAATAAAAGAAGCGGCAACAGCATTGGGCTTCAAGAAATGCCGCGTCTGGTCGGGTGTGGAACTCGAAGAGCGGATTAGGCGCGAAAACGAACATCTATTGGAGCGATTTTGCCACGGGGTGCCATTTCCTGAAACAAAGGCTGAACTAGGGCAATTGGCCATCGGCAAAAGATCACAATGAGCTGGGCACTTAGCTTTGCACAAGCGAAAGCTGCTTAAGCAAACGAATGGTTAGGCCCAATTACAACGACTGGAATACAAATTTCGGCTTCGCCATTTCGACCCCGCTTTCCCCAAACCTCATCCTTTCGTACGCCCATTCACAAATTATTCCGGATCCACTACGCAACGCAGCTCGATACACGAACACGAAAACTCATTGTCCCTAGTGTACCAACGCAACACCAGTAAGCTCAGAGCGGCCCCCGACGACAGTCATCGCTGTGCGCCAGGCAGTGCGTCTGTCGTTGACGGCAGAGCGGTGAATGCAATTAAAAAATCACCAGCCACCCGGCGCGATTGTTTCTGTTGATCGCGATCCGCTGATTCCCTCAATATCGCCTTCATGCGAACACCTTGGCTCCGGTGGATAATTTTTGTTGTCGTCTGCACCATCGTTCATCGCACGTCCACCGCGGTGCATGCAGGCGAAGGCCAAGGCGATGCCGTCCTCATCCTAAAGTCACGTGCGCTGGCTCCGCTTCAAAACGAAAGCTCACGCAAACGGGCGCTCCGAATCGACGGGATGTTCCTTGAGACCGCTCAAGGCAGTGTGAGTCTGCCCGCGAGCCTTGTGGCTGGTTACGAAAAAGGCGTTCTGGAGCGCCAGGTGCCGATGAGTGATGGGCGTCTTGTGCGGCTCGTCGTAAGGCCCGATGGGCTAAATTTCTTGCTCTCTTTTAGTGCTCAACCTTCCCAAGACATACAAAAATGGGGCTTCTCCATTGATGCAGGCAAACAGGAGTTCTACACCGGATTGATGGAGCGTGTCGTTGATGGGCCCCAGCGCGAGTCCTGGATGCCAGGGCTGAAAGAAGCGATGAATCTGCGCGGTCAGAAGGTGGAGATGATCCTCAAACCTTCGACCTCGGTCTATGCGCCGTTTTTCCTCTCATCACGCGGCTACGGCGTTTTTGTTAAAGGTACTTGGCCTGGTCGCTACGATTTTTGCGTAAGTGATCCCACGAGGGTTAAAATTGAATTTGAAGGTCCGTCCATCGAACTCAGGATCTATACGGCTGAACAACCGGTTGAAATCGTAAAAGCCCATGCTAGGGACGCCGGCCTTCCTCTGCTTCCACCAAAATGGGTTTTCCAACCAATGCGTTGGCGAGATGAGTTGAAACAGCACACCAAATACTACGACGGGACACCCGTCACAGGACCGTTCAACGCCGAAGTCATGGAAGATGTGCTCCTCATGAAAGCCTACGGAATTCCTTGCGGCGCTTACTGGATCAATCGGCGCTGGGGCAAAGGCAGCAACGGCTATGATGATTTCAAAATCGATGAAAATCGCCTGCCCCTGTTTCCAGAGATGGTGAAATGGCTAAATGGAGAACAGATCCATACTCTGATTTGGATCGCTCCCTTTTTTCAGGGGGAGATGGAACGCCAAGCCCTGAAAAACGGCTACAACCTCGCAGGGCAATCACCGCAAGGGGAGGACTACCCCGCCGTCGATTTCACGAATCCCTCTGCCAAAGCGTATTGGCAGGGCGGCCTCTCAAAATTGCTCGAACAAGGCGTGGCCGGTTTCAAACTGGACCGTACCGATGAAGACCCCATCCCCTCGGAAGGCCCATTTACGACCTTCGATGGCCGGTCGATTCGTGAAAATCGAAATGCTTATCCCGGCATGGCAATGGACGCAGCGAACGAGCAGGCGCGAAAACATCGAGGTGACGATTTTGCGCTAATCGCACGCTCCGCGTACACCGGTACCGCTCAGAACTCCATCGTATGGGGCGGGGACGTGTGGGGAACACCGGAAGGGCTACGCGCTTCGATCGTCGCAGTCCAACGATCAGCCGTGATAGGCTATCCTCTGTGGGGCTCTGATACCGGTGGGAAAAATAGAGCGACGCTAGAAAAAGAACTCTGCGCTCGATGGCTGGCTTTCAGTTGCTTTACGCCAATCATGGAAGTGGGCCCCACGAATAATCTTTGTTTCTGGAGCCTTCCACGTGGTTACGACGCGGACCTTATTGCAATTTGGCGATTTTACGCCCGCCTACACCAACAGCTCGCAGACTACACCCACAAATGCTCAATCGAGGCACACGAAACAGGCATGCCGATTGTACGACCTTTATTCCTGATCGACGCGAAATCACCCCAAGCATGGGAAAACTGGCAAGCCTACCTCTATGGCCCTGATCTTCTGGTTTCGCCAGTCTGGGAGACGAACCGAACCTCGCAGGAGGTATTTCTTCCGAACGGTTCAAAATGGCGCGATGCCTGGCAGCCGCACCAGATTTATCCAGGAGGCAAAACCATAACTGTTCAGGTGGCATTGCACCAAATACCGCTCTTCATACGCGTCGGCTCGATGATCGAGTTGGGTGACCTTGAAGCCAAATACCAGGAAGCCCAGACTGCTGCTATCCAACGTCCAAACCTCGGGGTCCTAGATCGATTCCTGAAAGCGAAATTCGATCGTGAGACACATGCGAAATGAAATCAAATCAGCGAGACGCCCCTACAAATTCGCGCCAGTGTCGCCGACATTGGCACAACGCAGCGCAGCGTAGTGGAGGAACGACGGCGACGGCGCGGTATTCCTGGAGCGCCGCTTCCGGCCGGGCACCTGCACCGGCCACGCCGCCGCCCGGCCCGACCGCACTTCACCGGACCGGAAGACGCGTCAGCGGCTGGAGGGAGGAAGCAGGGCGAGTGATCAGACGCGCAGCGGCTGGCGCGAGACGTGCCGCTTGGATCTTGAACGAACCGCTTGCCACCAACCACAAGCTACAAAACATGACCCTGTTCGATTGGCCCAGAGGCTCGGCGGCGGGCTGGCGCGAGACGTGCCGCTTGGTCGTTGAACGACGTTGCCGAACCAGAAGCTACCGTTTTGTCAAGGGTCAAGCGGACTATCTGAACGGACCTGGACCAGGTTCTTCACTGTATCTGTTTTCATAATACCCAGACACCGTATCCCCACATACTGCCAGGTACACAAGATAATCCTTCTCCCAGACCCCGACATATTCAGGGCAAGCGCTGTACTTTTCTAACGGTCCCCATTTCAACCGCTTCAACTCTCGGATTCCTGTTCGGTGCAAGCGAAGAGCTTGTTTTTCCTGGCTCTCCTTCTTGTAGTCCACGAGGCCGGTTTTAAGCGTCTCTGCGGCAACTCCACGCACTTCAAAAAAGACGCTGTGATAATTCATGTAGTCGTCCACCATTACGAACTCGCACGCGACACGGTCAGCAGGCACATAAAGATTGCGACTAATAATCTGTGTCGCTTCCTGCTCCGCCTCTCGTACCCCTCGCGCTTTTGCTGCCCGTCTGTAAGCAACCAAACTGAAGTAAACGACAACCAAAACGACAACGCTCCAAAGCATCGCCTTAGCAATTCGAAACGCCGGTGCGGTGTTGCTCATCGCAGATCCCCCGAGTGATGCCGATTGTAGTCGGAATAGTCGTCCCAGCCTGCGGAGGACCACCGGGTTTCGTTTTCGAACGAAGATTGTTCTGCGCCGACGCCCACACTGTAAACACTGAACGGCGTTCCGCGTATCCATTTCGAAGCTGTTTCCACGTCGTTCGCACCACGGGCTGATCTCTGAGTTACTCCTTTTAAGTGAGGCTCAAAGTTCCAGTAATCGTAAAAGTACATGTAGCCTTTGAAGTTCCAGGTTCCTCCGGCTGACATGCACAGCTCTCCATTGTAGACGACAGTAAATCCACCAAGTGTGCCGTTTGTGCGTGCACCGCCTTCAACCCTGAGATCGTTGACGCTGACACAACAGTTTCCACTGCTCTTTGCCTCGTTTATGTAATCTTGGAGGTTCTTTGGCGATGGCCGCGGTTTAGCCTTAATGTTAGCAGTCACTCTAAGGTCGCGCATGTCGTCTAAGTTGAGATAAAAATCAGCTCCTCCAGCACGCATGTAGTGCGACAACAATCGATTCGCGAGCGGATCGCTGTTAATTCCTAGACGGTACAACACCTCCTTAAACGCCGCGTACGGGTCCATGCCGTCCCAAGCAGGATTGGGCGGAAACGTAGGGTTAGGTAATGTACCGTACCCCGGGCGCATGCTCGCAAGTCCGAGCGGATCGATATCGTTGACCGGGTCATTTCCAACCATTCCATACAGGTTCACTCCGCCTTGTTCTCCCATCGGATCCCTGCTCAGCCACCTGCCGGTACTCGGGTTGTAATATCTGAAGCCGTAGTAACGCACATCCGATGCGGTCTCCATAGCCGCAGGCAACTTTTCCTGATGCAGTTCCGCGACTTGCGGCGGCGTTTTCCCGGTACGGGCTTGGTCCAGTCGCAAAAAAATCCTAGACGCGGTTTTCTGCCCGTGCGCACGAGCGCGCGAGGGTGGTCTTCGGAGGATTGAGGCGGTCGCCAACACGCTCGACAAGCTGGCGGTTTTTGGCGGCTAGGGGAAGAAGCTTTTCAGTCCAGACGGTGCAACCAGTAATCCGGGTCCCGATGGAGGGGCATGACCGCGACGATGCGGATCACGTCGGGCTTTTCCTCGTAGAGGATGCCGTAGGGAAAGACGGTGGAAAAGTGACGCCGGATCGGTCGGCGGATGTAACGATACATCCCCGGCCAGCGGCACACCTCCGCAATCAAGTGCTCCATCTCGTCGTAAAAACGCCCGCCCAACTCCGGATTGATCGCCGCAAAGTCTTCCGCCGCCTTGGCGTATTCCTCCTCGGCCTCGCGATGGAACCCGTGCGGTTTCACCGGCCGACGATCTTGCGGATGCGTGCGCTCACCTCATGCCCTGGGACCAGCGCTTCCTTGCCGCTGTCGAGCTCGGCCGAGCGGCGCAACGCCACCTCCGCCCAAGCCGCTTCACGTTTGGCATCCAAGCCGCCATGTTTGGCCAGTGTAATGCGGTCCACCAACTCGGCCACCACATCAATGGGCCACTGACTGGTTTCCTGGACGATCTGTTCAACGGTCATGCTCATGGGTGTCATAGTGTCGTTTTCTCCTGCGGCGGCAAGTCTGCCGTCGTCTTCGCTGCGCCCCTGGGGTGGCATCTTGCGTGGGTTTCGCGCAGCTGGGTGATCGAGATGGCGGTGTAAATCTGGGTCGTATCGAGGCGGGCGTGGCCGAGTAGTTCCTGGATCGTGCGCAGGTCCGCGCCGTTTTCCAGGAGGTGCGTCGCGCAGGCGTGGCGGAAGAGGTGGCAAGACCCGGTCTTGCCGATTTGGGCCGCGTCGATGGTTCGGCGCACCCAGTTGCCGAGGTAATTCGGATTCAGGCGTCCGCCGTAGCCAGAGAGGAAGAGCGCGGTTTCGCTCGGGCTCACTTCGAGGCGCGGGCGGCAGTCAGCAAGGTAGCGTTTCACCCAGGCGAGCGCTTGCTCGCCGAGCGGGCAAAGGCGGTCCTTGCCGCCTTTGCCGCGGCGAACGAGCACCACTCCCCTCGCACGGTCCACGTCGCCGACGTCAAGGTTAACCAACTCCAACCGCCTCAAGCCGGTGCCGTAGAGCGTTTCTAAAATCGCGCGGTCGCGCACGCCGAGCGGGTCGTTCGTGTCGGGCACGGCAAGGATTTGTTCAACCTCGGCCATCGACAGCGCCCGCGGGAGCGAGCGCGGCGGCTTCCTCGGCAAGTCGAGATCGGCGGCCGGATTGGCGGGTAGGAGATTTTCGCGGCACAGCCATTTGAAGAACGCCTGCACCGCGCCGAGATGGCTGCGCTGCGTGGCGATGGCGAGCGGTTTGTCGTCGTCTTTGCGGTAGATCCACAGGAACCGCTGGAAGCCCTCCAAAGCGATTTTGTCGATCTGCGCGGGGCGAAGCAGCCCGCGCGGTTCGGCCCAGGTTAAAAACGAACGCAAGGCCCAGACGCGCGCCGCGACGGTGCGCGGTGAGTAGGCGCGCGTTTCCAGCCTTTGCAGCCAGCGGTCAACCAAGCTCGCGAGCGTGGCCGCGTCGCGACGGTCGAAGCCGTCGGCCTCGGCGGCGTAGCCGCCTTGTTTGCGGTGGCGCATCGCGCGCGCCGCTTCGATGCCTTTGCGTTTCGGCATGGCTACGATTACGACGCCACCGCCAAAACCGCGCCGTCCTGATGTGCGTTTTCGCGTATCGGCGTATCCGATACGGCTGATTCAGAGGAGAACGGCGCGTTTTCAATGGGCCGGATCACCCCCGGAACCGGGCCGGATGAGGGCCGGACAGGGGCCGGATGCTCGCTCTTTTGCCCTGGATGATCGGTCTCAATCCCCGGATGCTTTCCGTCGTAGCTGTGACCGTTGCGGAGTTTCTCCACGTCGAGCAACCCCGGCAGGAACCGCCCGCCGTCCTTGCCCGCGCCGTCGTAAACCAGCTCATAAACGAAGCCCTGGCCGTGGTCGGCGCGATGCGTCAGGACGTATTCGAGTTCGACCAGGCGACCGAGGTGCAGGTGCAACTGCGAGTTGCCCCAGCCGGTAAACTCGCGCAGTTCCCGCGCCCGGAACAACACGTCGGCCCGTTCCATCTTGGCGGTTTTGCAGCGTTCGGCCACCAGACGTTCGATCAACTCCAGGAGCCGCCGGGTTTGCGGAGGCATTTCATCGAGGCAGCGGCCAAGGACGTGATGCGCGAGGGCGTTCGCGGCGGCGATGTCCGCCAGCGTCGCCTCGATGTAGTCGAGCCGTTTGCCTGCGTGCTCGGTCGTCTTCACCTCGCGCTGATGCTGGTGCAACAGCGCGACGCAACGGATCAGCGCGAGATATTTGCCGTGATCGCGCCGCGTGCGCGTGCGGTCGTCGAGGAAGGTCAACTGCTCGGCGAAGGGATTCACCACGGCGAGCGGCCGCAAGAGCCGCTGCGCCGCGCGATGCGTCGCCAAGACCTGGTTACGCGCTTCCTTGCGCAGCAGTCCGGCGAGCGTTTCGCGCTCGCGCTGCAAGCGGTGGATCGCCGCCGTCTGCTCCCGGCCTTCGTCCACCGTTAGGACTAGGCAGCGGTTCAGGAGTTCTTCGTCGATGTCCACCGCCGTCGTCGTGAGGAAAATCATCACAGGCCCTTCGACCCGGTACTCCTGCGTTTCCATCCGGCCCGTGGTTGGGTCTTTGCCGGTCGAGGCGATGGTCAGTTCGCCTTCGGATTGGAGCAGTTTCAACGCGTAGCTCGCCTTCTCCGCGCCCTCCTCCTCCACAATCGCGAGGATCTTGTTTTTCAGATTCGCCTCGCCCAGATAGTAGAGAGCCTGGCCCGTCAGCGCCGAGTATTTGACGCGCTCCTCGGGCGGTACGAACGCCAGCACCGCCTCCATCAAGGCGGATTTTCCCGCCGCGCTCGTGCTCTGCACGATCACCGCGAGCGGTTGGTCGAGCTTGCGCGAGACCGCCGCCAAGTAGCCGACGAGTTTGTTCGTCTCTTCACCGACCACACCGCAAGCGGTAAAATCAGCAAGGATGCGGTCGAGCAATTTCGGATCGCGGAGCAGCGCGAGCGCGGCCTCGCGCTCGGACGCGCTCACCTGTGGCTCGTCTTTCTTCGGTGCCACCTGCGCCTTGAGTCGCGCCGCCTGCAACTCCTCCAGCTTTTGGAAAACGTGGCCGAGGTCGCGTTTCACGAGTTCGGGTTTAAGCGCGGTTTCCACGGCGGCCGCATCAACAAACGCCGCGCGTTGTCGCGCGATGCAAAGATCAACCTGGTCGAGGTGCCACCTCTCCGCACAGGCGAGGCGCAGCGTGACTTTCAACGACTCAAAGCCGGTATTCTTTGCGAGACCGCGCGCCGTCCAGATGCGCTCGCCGATCACAAGGACGATTTCGTCGGGTTCGTTTTTAGTGACGACAACCGGAGACGTTGGCGGCATTGCCACCAGATGGTTTTCTTTTCTAGCCGCCTCGTTGGGCGAGGACGGTGGGACAGGCTCACGCACAACCGGAGCCGCTACAGAAGCGGCTTTAGCAGCTAAAGAAGAAGGCGCGGGCGCGACGTGCGGCAAAGACACTTCAGTCTTTGAGGTTTCCGGGCCTTCAACATTCTTCATTCTACATTCTGCATTAGCCACGCCCTTGCCCATCCAAACGGCAGCGTTGAGCAAGATGGACAGGGATTTGCTAGCTGGTGTCACGGCAAGGGCGTAGGCGTTAACGTCCTGGCCGTGGGGAAACAACACGCGGAAACAATCGACGCCGTGGGCGGCGAGCTGCGCGGCGACTGCCGCCGCGCCTTCGTCTCCGGCTTTGTCGCGGTCGAAGGCAATCAACACGCGGCGCACCTTCGCCGCAAGGAGCGCATCGAGTAGTTCGTCGGGCAACGCCTTCGCGCTGTAACCGGTCGTCACGTTGCGGAAACCTGCACACCAAAACGTCAGCGCGTCGATGATGCCCTCGCAAAGGATGATTTCCGGCGAGCGCAGCGCGGCCGGATTCCAGATGCCGCGCTGCGGCCCCGGCAAAAATAAATGGCGGTCGTGCTTGCCGCCGTCGTCGATGGCGCGACCGTAAACCGTGCCGATTTCGCCTGATTCGGCAATGACCGGAAAGACGATTCTCCCTCGTAAATGCTCGTGCCCGGTGTCGCGGAGCAAACCGAGCCGGGTCAACCGCTCGCGCAACGCCGCGCCTTCCTTGCGGTTGTTGTGCGGCAATCGCAGCCCAAGCGTGCGATCGACAAAGCCAATCTTGAACGCGGCCACGGCCTCCGCCGTGAGCCCGCGTTTTTTCAGGTAAGCGAGCGCGTCCGGGTTTTCCTTCAAACGCTCGTGGTAGTAATCGAGCACCTGGCGCAGCGCGGCCTGGTCGTCGCCGTCCGGCGTTACCGGTGCGGGTAATTTCGGCACCGTGGCTTTTTTCACCGGCGCGCAGCTTGGCGCGCCGGTGAAGGCCGCGCCGTTTTTCAAAAGCTCGTAGGCGTGGCGAAAGCTCACGCCGTCGAAGCGCTGCACGAACTGGATCACGTTGCCCGTCGCCTGACACGAGACGCAGCGCCAGAGACGTTTCGCGGGAGTTACGTGGAGAGAGGGGTTTTCGTCGGCATGAAACGGGCAAAGCCCAAGCAGATCACCGCCCTGGGGCTTGAGCGCGACGCCTCGCGAGCGGATGACCGCCGCAAGGTCGGTCTCGCGTTTGATGCGTTCGATTTCGTCGTCGGGTATCATTGCCATGGTTTTGGGCGGTTTCGGCGGATGCCTTGTCAAGAGGTCGGCAAATTTTTTTGCCGCCGAAGAACCTTGCCGCTATGTCTAGGTATGCTTAGATACTATGGACAAGCAAAATCAGTTATGGCCGAAAAAATGTGTTACGCTTGGGACCTCATGCCTGGTCGTCCCACCTCCAAACCCACTCCCGTTTTCGGCTCGCGCCTAGCTGCGTTGCGACAAGAACGCGGCTGGACACAAGCCGCGCTCGCCGAGCGACTCGGCGTCACTGTCAAAATGGTCACCTACTACGAGCGTGAGGCGACCAACCCGACGGCCAACACCGTCGCCAAACTCGCCGAGGTTTTCGGCGTCGAGCCGACAGCATTTTTAGACAGCGCGCAGTCGCTCCGCGCAGCAAAGCCTGGACCGCCCTCAGAGTGGGAAAAACGTGTTGCTGCGATCAAACAGTTGCCGCGTGGCAAACAAAAGAAGATCGCCGAGGTCGTTGAAGCTCTGCTCAAGGCCGGTTGATTATTTCTCTAGCTGCTGGTTCTGGCGCGCGGGGCTAGGCCGCGCAAGATGGCGAGCCTAAGCGAGCCGGCGGCTCGCGTTCGCAGTGCAGCGACGAAGGAGCGGAACGGAGATCGCGAGGCGTAGGGCAAGGAGCTTCCAGCGACGCGCAGCGACGAAGGAGCGCAGTTTTGAGGCGCGGGTGTTCCAGGAGCGCCGCATCGCCGCAACGGTCGGCGTCGCGCAGCGTAAGCCGGCACGAGCTGGAGCGAAGCGACGGCGTCCGTGGAGGCGCTTTAGTGGGACGAGTCTGGTCGGTGACCGCGCGGCTGAGTAAACGAAGCCGAGCCGCGCGGTCCCCGCGAGCGCCCGGCCTTGCGGACCGGGCCGCAGGGAGCGAACGCGACCGGAGCCGCAGGCCGAGCCCTGAGCCTCGGCGAAGGGCGAGCGGGCACGCCGACCCGCCGCCTAGGCCCAAAGCGTAGCGACGGCCGTGGTTCGGGCGGCGGTTGAGGTGGGCCCGGTAGCCTGCCGGGCGCAGCGGAGGGCCGGGACTGAATCGGCGGTCGCCGACGTGACGTAACGCAGCGTAGCGGAGTGAAGGAACGACGGCGACGGCGCGGATCTTATCGGAGCGCCGCTTCCGGCCGGGCTACTGCACCGGCCAAGCCGCTGCCCGGCCCGACCGCACTTCACCGGACTGGAGCGACAACGGAGCGAAAGGAGGATGCAGGGCGAGTGACGGATCGGAGGAGTCTGCGACGGAGAGCGGGCACGAGACGTGCCGCTTGGTTGTTGAACGACGTTGCCGAACC
>JANNHA010000038.1:0-15413 GCA_031404135.1 Verrucomicrobiota bacterium
CGCGCCGATGGCGGCGCCGGTACCTGCGCCAATGCCAGCGCCGCTAAGCGCGCGCTCACCGGGCATACTGCCGCAACCGAGCAGGGTCGTGAGCGCCAATCCAGCAATAACCTGCCGATACGTTCTGCCCTGCTCGCCTGCACGCGATTTAAGTTCAGTAGCAGTGTGGGTCGCATTTTGTTCCCGTATATTCATAGTAACCTCTTAATTCCGAGGTCTCGCGGAATTGCGAGGCGCCGGGATTCGATGTAAGACGCGCACTGTAACGTTGACTGCACCGAAGGCAAGTCGGAGGAATTGGTGGGCCGCATTCAAAAGCGCACGGGCGAAACCCGCGAAGCCGTAGAAAAGGCAATCAAGGAACCCTCCAAGTCCTCCTCCTGCGACTGTCAGTGAGCGGAAAAGGAAATTCGGCTATGAAAGATCAAGTATTCAAACACATCGAACTCACCGGTACCTCGACCAAATCCATCGAGGAAGCGGTCAATACGGCCATCGCGCGGGCGCACGAAACCATCAAGAGACTTTGCTGGTTTCAGTTGGTTGATACGCGCGGCCACATTGAAAAGGGCAAGGTGGATCACTGGCAGGTGACGATTAAAGTGGGCTTCGTGGTCGAAGGCTGAACCCGGCAGGCGGCTGGACTGACGAATATCAACCAGCCGCCTTCCTAAAACAAAGAACCCGGAGCACGCTCCGGGGCATTTCAGAAAATTGTAGGAGCGGCTTTACGCCGCGATTCAACAAAAGCATCGCGGGATAAACCCGCTCCTACATCCAACCAAGCCGGAGCAAGCTCCGGGGTATTGGACCCAGCGCGAATATAGAAAACGTCCGTTAACTTTTAAAATTATGGCTACTCAAGAAATTGACTCCGGTTTAAATATTACCCGCGAACGAATGATCCAGTTGCTGAACGAGGATCTGGCGGGCGAATACCAAGCAATCATCGCCTACACGGTGTACAGTCAGGTGCTGAAAGGTGCCGCCTACACCGACATTGCTCGTGAATTGGAGGCGCATGCCGGGGAAGAACTGGCGCATGCGATCAAGATCGCGAAGCAGATCGACTATCTCGGTGGAATGCCGTGCGTGACACCCAAACTGGTTAAAACCTCTAACGATCCGGATACCATGTTGCGTGCGGATCTCGAAAACGAACAGGAAACGATCCTGCGTTATCGCGAGCGGATCAAACAAGCCGAGGCGATGGGGGAGTTCGCGCTCAGCGAAATCTTACGCGGAATCATCGTACAGGAGCAGGAACACGCGATTGATCTGAGTTCTGCGCTGAACATCGCCGTGCCCCTCGAAAAAAAGGCTGGAGAAAGGAAGCCTGAAGAAAAGAAATTGATCGCGACGATTTAGGGCGAGGCGTCCCTGCCAGCCGGAGATTTGGCCACAAAAAGGCACAAAAGGGTGGGTGGTGGTGGCGGGCGGTGCGTTGCGCCTATAGGCGCGATGGGGGCGTTGACGGAGGTAAAAGAGACTTAGTGCCTTTTAGTGGCCAACCGGTTTGGGGTTGATGATATGGGCCGGAGTCCGAATGGAGGGCGACGCGCCGTCGTCGGGTTCGATCCGGTCAGAGAGATCAGAGGGGCGGACGGACGGAGAGTCGGAGATTTAGCCACAAAAAGGCACAAAAGGGTCGGTGGCGGTGGCGGGCGGTGCGTTGCGCCTATAGGCGCGATGGGGACGTTGACGGAGGTAAAGAGACTTTGTGCCTTTTAGTGGCTAACCGGTTTGGGGTTGATGATATGGTCCGGAGTCCAAATGGAGGGCGACGCGCCGCCGTCGCCGGGTTCGATCCGGTCAGAGGAATCAGAGGGGTGGACGGACGGAGAGTCGGAGAGTTGGCCACAAAAAGGCACAAAAGGGTCGGTGGCGGTGGCGGGCGGTGCGTTGCGCCTATAGGCGCGATGAGGGCGTTGACGGAGGTAAAGAGACTTAGTGCTTTTTAGTGGCTAACCGGTTTGGGGTTGATGTATCAGCGAAGCGGGTCGTTTGGATTTCTGACCTCTCATCCGTGTGCATCCGTGATGATCCGTGGTGAAAAACCGTTCTCCTTTTGCCCATACCTATTACACCCCATTTCGCTGCGGCCGTTGTCGGTGTAGGATAGGTCGATGAAAAAAAATAACCTAGTTCCTCCCTCACCCCAAGCCACCCTTCAAGTGACAAAGGCCAAGCAGCTAATCCCTGTCCTTGCCCTTTGCGGTGTTCTTGGGCTCCTCGCCGGCTGTGCTTCTGAACCGGAGTCGCATTTGGTCTCCGCTCCACCACCACCTCCTCCGACAAAAGCGGTGATGACGACCACCACCACGACTTCAACTCCGGTAGTCGTCTCGGCTCCTGGTGTTGTCGTGGCGAATCCTGGGTATGAGACCGCCTTGGCGGCACCCGTCATTAACACCACCGTCATCACGCAGGCACCGCCCGCCATGCAGCAGGAAGTCGTGCTGGCCCAGCCGTCAACGCAGCATGTCTGGCTCGCGGGCTATTGGACATGGCGCAATGGTCGGTATGAATGGATGGCTGGCCATTGGGAATTGCCGCCGAGCACAAGTTCGGTTTGGGTGGCGCCTCGCTGGGAACGTCAGGGCAATGCCTACAAGTTCTACGAAGGCTACTGGAACTAATTCATCCTAGAAACCGCAGCTGAACCACTGATACTCAGGTATGTTCACTGATTTAACAATAATTACACAATAGGTACAACCCACCTGAAAGGTGAAACATAGTAAACGCCACAAAATCCTATAACTCCGTCATCAGTGTCATTAAGTGATAATCAGTGGTTAAACCGTTTGCGGGATTTAGGTTCATATCCGATCGTTTTCCACTCCGTGTATTCCGTGCGTTCCGTGGTTAAGAATCCGAGATGCCGAAGCATTCATCCTTTGCCCGAGAATAGGCACGAAGAGCGGAGGTGGAGGACGGAGTTTTTGACCAAATCCCTCGCCACCTTGGACGTGGAAAACTGAAGACCGAGAACGTTGCGCCCACGGCAACAAACCGCCCCAGACAAAAACGCGCTGCGTCGATAAAAACCCACGCTCAGAGCTTAAATCGCGTGTATAAAAACAGAATCTCACCCTGGACCAAACCACTAATTTGGGGCGTATAGACGCCGATCAGCTCAGCACGGCCAAACCGAAGAGAGGCACACGGTAACGCTCCTGGAATCGGCAAATAGTTCGCCACATCTTGCCGAGAAAAGACAAAAATGGAATACCCCAGACTCGCCTCCAGATCCCCGGTGATCTTCCAGTAACGATTCCACATATAGCCCGTGATGACCTGCGGTTGATAGTGCGAATCAGAAAAACCTAGGAAATACAGTGAAGTTTTATCGCCTCGCTGATTAACCGTGGACCGACCAAACCCGCCGCCCCAGATATTTTCGTTCAACCGACTGCGCTTAGCCGCCGTGTACTCCCACGGCAGATGCCGACAATACCCCGTCAGGTACACATCCCAATCGCCTGTTTTTGCGGTTTTCGTCAGCAGATCGATTTTATCGGAAATCACCCCGGCTCGAGCGATCTGCGGCGCAAAAAACGCCAGCCCCACGACCACGGCAACGAACCTGAACCGACTGAATGGATAACCGGGTTTAAACAATTGCATCCGGCAATCTCATAAATAACAGGCGCGTGATGGAGCAACCATAAAACAAATCCAAGGAACCCCGACGCACGGTATTCCGCAGAAGCGCACCAAGCTGTTTTAGGACAGGCGTTGCGTTATTTGCTAACCAATCCGAGGGCGCCGTGCAGGGTCAAAGGTGGCATGTCAGACACACTTACCTGCTTCAATCTCTCGCACGTGCAGCTCCGGGCCGCGCGGAGCGACGAACACGCGCGCTGCGTCTGCGCGGCCCGCTCGAACCGTTGCCCCCGGAGTGCCGCGCCGCGCAACCGGTGGCCACGATGGGCCTCTTGCCGGTCAAGCTCGCGCAACTCGAAAGTCTGCACGAAGCCTTCGCCCGTGTGCCCGATCCCCGCGCTCGGGCTGCGGTATTGAACGAGTGGTTACAAGTCCAGCACGACCAGCTCCCGCTCGCGCTCGCCCTCGACGGTAAAGCCGTCACCGCCCGCCTGGCCCATGTCGTCAGCCTCGTCGCCCAAGAAACCGCCGCCGCCCTCCGCTTCCTCCAAGCCCGCCACCCCTCGCCCTGAAGCCAAACCGGAATACCGTGCATTTCCTCCTTCGCATGGAAGTTTTTCGTTGCGGTTTCGCGCAGCCACTCAGACCTTAATTTCACTCTGGCCATCCTTAAAACCCCTAATCTGGCCAGGGGGAGCTTCGCTCCTACTTCTGCTTCCTTACCCTTTGCCCTCCGCCAGATCTACTTCTTGATTTACCCGATCCCCTGTCCCCCTGTCCAAGGCATGGGGTCCACTGATCCAAGTCATCCGATCCGGCGATGGCGCTGAAGCCATAATCCCCCGCTTTATTGCCTCAAGCTAACCTCAAAAACAAAATGACCCCTAAATCCATAAAAAAAATCGCACTATTGTCGCTGGCGGCGATGGTGCTCGTTTCGGTGACGTCCGCAGGGACGTTTACCTACACCAATGATAATACTACCGTGTTCCCCAACCCGGAACGCGGCTGGCACCATCGCGTTGATATCCTCGGTAAAACGGGAGACCAACTGAGATCACAGTTTCAATCACTTAAGAATGGGGGCGACACCCTGCTTCATAGCTATATCAAACTGGATAGCTATAAAGGCACAGACGTCCTGCCGGATTCATATTTAAATAACTTGGGTTCAGTACTGAGTACGGTCCGTAGTCTGAACATGAAGATCATCCTGCGGCCCGCCTATTCGCAGGTAGGCGGCGGGACCAATGTCCCCGAAGCGCGCATTTTGCAGCATATTAATCAAATCAACGGAGTGATTAGCCGTTATACCGACTGCGTGATGTCCTTAGAGGCCGGCTATGTCGGCCCCTGGGGCGAATGGCATACCGACTCGGTCGCGGACTACTCTAGTCAAACCGCCGCCAATTCCCGTTACCGCATCATCAAGAGAATACTGGACACCACAAACATATCTGGCGGTGTCACCATCCCCGTCGAGCTCCGCTACCCAGTGTTACTGAGAGAAGTGTTGACGATGACTCCGCCGTCTGGCTCGGCTGCGCTGACGCAGCAAGAACGGGACCGTCTCGGCCATCACAACGATTGTTTCCTCTACAACGCGACGGACCGCGGCACCTACGGCAAGGGGACTTGGATGACCAATTTCTCCGGGATCGCAGTTCAGCAACAGTATGTCTTTGACATGCTGACTTCGACTGGCGGCAACAAGATGATGGGCGGTGAAACGTGCGACGGCAACGGCCGCAACGACTCTGGGGCCGTCACGGTGCAAAACGAGATGAGAGATTTGAATTTCACGGAAATCAATGTGGATTTCTGGAGTGGCGCTATCAATCTTTGGAAAGCAGCAAACTTGGCCGCCTCTGGCAACGACCCGGCGGAGACGGCGTACAAGCGGCTTTCCCGCAAGATGGGTTACCGCCTGCGCATGGTCGACGCTACGTTCCCCACCGCGGCTGCGGCTGGCGGTACCTTCGCCTTCTCGGCCAATTTATTCAATGATGGGTACGCCAGCCCGATCAAATCTCGTAAGGTCGTGCTGGTCCTCTCTAACGCTAGCGAGCGTTGGGAATATGTACTGATCGATCCTGCAACTAGCTCCTATGTGGAAGCGAACCGATGGGTGAGCGGCGCAATCGGGCTCAACCCGAATACCGTGCAGTTGGACTCGAACATGCCGGCTGGAACGTATAAGTTGGCTCTGCGGTTGCCTGACAACAGTAACGCGAGCACCTATTCAGAACCCGAATTAGCCATTCGCTTTGCCAATCCGGGCATTTGGGATTCCGCGCAGGGGGATAACGTGCTGCACCAAACCATAACCATTACAAATGGTGGTGTGCTGCCCCCCACTGTCACGGTTTCGGCTACCGACGCGATTGCGGGCGAGCCGGCCGACAACGGCACCTTCACCTTCACCCGCACCGGCAGCACGGCGGCGGCTCTAACGGTGAACTTCACGGTCGGCGGTACCGCCACCAGCGGCACCGATTACACTGCCCTTGGCACTTCGGTGACTATCCCAGCCGGTCAGGCTAGCGCCACCAAGACCGTGACCGTCATTGACGACACGAACAACGAGTCCACCGAAACCGTGATTGTAACCCTGGCCAGCAATGCGGCCTACTCCATTGGTTCGCCCAGCAGCGACACGGTCAACATCGCGGACTGCGACTGCTCCTCCGTGGTCACGGTTTCGGCGACGGCGGCAAACGCGTCCGAGCCGGCCACCAACGGTGCCTTCACCTTCACCCGCGTCGGCAGCACGACCGCAGCCTTGACGGTGAACTTCGCCCTCAGCGGCACCGCCACCAACGGCTCGGATTACTCTGCGATTGGCACTTCGGTGACATTTGCGGCTGGTCAGTCCAGCGCCACTCAGACCGTGACGGTCCTTAACGACAGCGTCCTAGAACTCGGCGGCGAGACGGTGATTGCGACCCTAACCAACGGAGCAGGCTACACCCTTGGTTCACCCAGCAGCGGCACGGTCACCATCGCAGATGATGAGGTGCCGCCCGCCACGGTCACGGTTTCGGCGACCACGGCAAACGCGTCCGAACCAGCATCCAACGGTGTCTTCACCTTCAGCCGGACGGGCAGCACGACCGCAGCCTTGACGGTGAACTTCGCCGTCAGCGGCACCGCCACCAATGGCACGGATTATACTACTATTGGTACTTCGGTGACATTTGCGGTTGGTCAGTCTAGCACCACTCAGACCGTGGCCGTCCTTAGCGATGTTCTCGTCGAGGCCTCCGAGACGGTGATTGTGACCCTGGTCAGCGGAGCGGGTTACACCAGCGGTTCGCCCAGTAGCGCCACGGTAACCATTGCGAATGCACTTGTGGGTGGTTTGCCCAGCCCGTGGGTGACGGCCGACATCGGTGCAGTGGGGGCCACCGGCAGCGCTACTTACGCTGATCCTGTCTTCACGGTTAAAGGCTCCGGTGCGGACATCTTAGGCACGGCTGATGAGTTCCGCTATGTGTCGCAGAGCTCCAGTGGCGATTGCAGTATCGTAGTGAGGGTCGCGAGCATACAGAACACCAATGCTTGGGCTAAAGCAGGTGCGATGATTCGCGAAAACACGGCGGCCAACTCTCGTAACCTCTTCGTGTTTGTGACGCCCACTAATGGGGTGGCTGTAACATGGAGGTCAGCGACTAACGGCACGACTAACAACACCACGCCCGCAGTGGCAGGTCAGACAGCACCAAAGTGGCTAAAGATCACACGAGTGGGGAACGTGTTTACGGCCTTCCGTTCGAACGACGGAATCACTTGGACTCAAGTGGGCACGGCCCAAACGATCACCATGGCCGCAAGCGCGACCTTGGGCCTGGCTGTGACGAGCCATGCCGACGGCACGCTCTGCACAAGCACCATGGACAACGTGGCAGCGACGCCGTAACCTAACCGAGGTTGAAACGGGTCACGCCCCGAGCGACAGCGCGGGGCGTGACCATCGATCATAATTCACGTTGCGAGGAGGAAGAAAACAGGCAGAGAAGAGATGAATGGAACCGCTGATCCATCACGATCATATATATATAACGGCCTGACCCGTTTCAGGGCCGTGTCTCGCTCACTCAAGCCACGATTGCTTAGCCTCGCGCCCCCTCGTTATAATCCTAGAATCCGCAGTTGAACCATCACTTATGTTCACTGATTTAATGTTAGTTACGCAATAGGTGCAGCCCACCTGAGGGGTGAAACATATTAAACGCCACAAAATCCTATAACTCCTTCATCAGTGTCATTAAGTGATAATCAGTGGTTAACCCGTTTGCGGGATTTAGGATAATAGGTTGATTACTATAGACTCCCTCTGTTTTCCCTATGTTCACCGTTTCACGCCTGTTAGCTACCCTGATCGCCGCGATCTTCATCGTCACGCCTATCATCCCGATCTGCGCGAAAGAGACCACCCCGGAGAGCACTTTGGCTGCACCGGCAGAGGGCATCACTGATGAATACGAGCGCGTGCACGCTAAAATCACAGCTAAATTCCTGAAAGATCAAAAAACTGAAGCAGAGCTTGCCCCTGAAATCGCGGAAATCGACGCATTGCTGCTCAAATACGCCTCGGCCAAAACCGATGAAGTAGCCAAGATCGCTTTCGCGAAAGCACAGATCTACCATGAGGTTTTAGGGGATACCGCCAAAGCTATTTCCTTGATGCAGGAGATAAGCGTCAATTTTCCCAGCACTAAAACCGCGAAAAATATCGCCTTGGCCTTTGAACAGCATGCCGCCGCCGAGAAACTATTCGCCGTGGGCCAACTCTTCCCGGCTTTCTCTGAGACGGATCTTAACGGCAAACCCCTCGTGCTCGCTGATTACAATGGGAAGATCGTCCTCATCGTCTTCTGGGCGAGCTGGTGCGGCCACAGCGTGAGCGCGATAAACAACTTAAATATCTTATACGATAAATATCACCCCAAAGGATTCGAAGTCATCGGTATCAGCCTCGATAAAGACCGCGCCAAACTCACCTCCTTTCTCCAGGAAAAAAACATCGTGTGGCCCCAGTATTTCGATGGCCTCGGCTGGGGAAACAAACTCTGCCGCCAACTCAACATCCGCAACACGCCCTCGCTCTTTTTGGTTGATCGTGAAGGTAAGATTATCGCGAAGTCCCTGCCTGGCCCAGCCCTTGATGCCATGCTGGCCGAGCTTTTAAAGTGAAGGGCGGAATTTTTGACCACGGAGTGCGCGTAATACACGGAATCAATCAGGGAGCAGGAATCGGTATCCGATGGTTCTCCACGCTGTGCATTCCGTGGTTCAAAATCTGAGATGCCGAACCATTGAGAAGACAGAAGACAGAAGACCAACGTCCCGTATCATACCAACGACCCTATGCTTTTATACTGAAGTTGATC
The DNA here is from genome assembly GCA_031404135.1 of Verrucomicrobiota bacterium. Classification (GTDB taxonomy): domain Bacteria; phylum Verrucomicrobiota; class Verrucomicrobiia; order Opitutales; family Opitutaceae; genus JADKHC01. The sequence continues at coordinate 9,003 of JANNHA010000038.1, forward strand.
GTGGTGTCTGAATTTTCTGAATTTTACAGAAGAAAACGAAGGTAACGAAGAGATTCAGGAAGCACCAGCAGGCCTTCGTTCTCTTGGTTATCTTCTGTTCAAAGTCTGGAAGCTTGGGGCTGTTGGTATCATTTGGACTTTGGTTTTGTGATCGAGGGTAGGGATGATGCTCCGCATCGTCCTCGGCGCTTGCGGAGCAAACGCCCTGCCTTTCACCCCTCAGGTGGGCTGCGCCGATTGCGTAACGATCATTAAATCAGTGAACATACCTGAGCATCAGTGGTTCAACTGCGGAATCTAGGAGTGCTAGAAAGTTAAGAGCGTCTTCTCTGTGCCACTGTGGTTCAAAGGGTTTGTTTGGTTTCAAATGAAGTAGGCAAAGGCCCCATGGGAACGGCGCTGGTTCAGCGTTATTCTTGCCCGGTGAAATCTATCAACAAAAGATATTTAGCAATTGCGGGCGCTGGCATGCTCTTTCTGGGTCTTTCCGGATCGCTGCAGGCTATGCCCTTTTCGATGTCCCATCATTTAGAACGAAGCATGAGTTCATTCGCTTCGCTCCGTAATCACCAAAACTTCGGGGATTATCGTGTTATATGGCAGGGCGATGGGCGTCCCAAATTTTCCCTTCCAGCTGATACCCGCCAAAACTACAGCCTACCGGCAATAGCTGTTCGACCGGAGTTTGCTGTCACACGTACGTTGCCGAAGCCGGCCACCGAGCCCTACCGTACTTCAAACGTACCCGAGGGTGGAGTGACGGCGATGTTGGTGGGAGCGGCGATGGTCGGTATCGCCCTCATGCGAAAGATGCAGGCCGTCTGATCGCATCGAACCTTGTTCATTAACCACGACCAAGGGCACAACGTTCGGCCCTTTTAATTTTTAGATTCATCAAACTTTCAAATATTTTATGAAAACAAAACACGCAAAATATCTGTTCGTAGCTACATTGAGTTTACTCACCTTTTCAATCGCGGGCGGCATCGAAAAGCCTAGGCGAGCAATCGTTTCGTTTGCAGTGGAGACGACGTCTGCTCCGGCCTCCAACGTGGCGGTTGGGGCAACGACGACCGCTCCCTTATCACCCGCCTCTGGCAACGCTGTTGTCTCAGTTAACTGGATCGACATTAAAGACAGCACCTACGAGATGCGGGGGTCGTTTTTTGCCGGTCTCAAAATACTTGAGGCAAAGGTGGACGATCAAATCAGCGAACTAGCGGCCAAACGCGCTGCCATGACGAGCGACGTGAACACCAAGGACTGGGATTTCGCGATGAAGGAAATGAGCGACGCCCGGTCTTTCCTAAAGTCGGCTGTTGCTGAAATGAGCAGCGCCAGCGCCGATACTTGGACCGAGCAAAAAGACTCTGTCGGTCGGGCGTGGTTGCGCACACAAACCGCTTACGACCGAGTCAAGTCCAGCACCACCAACCGTTGAACCCTGATAGCCAGCCCATCGTATCGTGGCTGATTCGATCCAGAGCCCGTCCACGCCCGTTCCATTCCCTGCGGACGGGGTCGATGGTTGGCGACGCCCACACTCCCGGACGCGCCGGCTTCTGCACGAAGGCGGAGCGCGTTTGCGAAAATGGTGGTTGATCAAAGTGCTGGGTTTGGGTGGTGGGATCACCGCCTTCTTTGTTGGCTATTTCTGGTTGCTGCGGCATCCGCTTTTCCCCGTCACCTTTATGCCGCGTCTGGCGCTTGATCGATGGATCAGTTTTCAGCCCGCAGCATTGTCTCTTTATCTCTCGTTCTGGTTCTACATTTCCCTGGTGCCCGCGTTGTTGAAGGAACGTCGTGAGCTCGTGGGTTATGCCTTGGCGGCGACCGGTCTGGGCGTGATCGGTCTTGGGATATTTCTCTTCTGGCCGACCGCAGTCCCGCTGGCTGACGTCGAATGGGCGTTGTATCCCTCCTTTGCCTTTCTTAAATCGGTTGACCTGACGGGCAACGCCTGTCCCTCCATGCACGTGGCATTTTCAGTGTTTACCGCCATTTGGTTTAACCGGTTGTTTCGGCAAATGGAGGGTGGACCCTATTTAGTCGGTCTAAACTGGTTGTGGTGTTTGGGTATTCTGTACTCGACAGTTGCGATTCGTCAGCACGTGGCGCTCGATGTCGTTGCGGGATGCGTGCTGGGGCTGGTCCTGGCAGTTGTACCTTTAAGGTGGATCGATGGTCGGGTAAGGCCCCATGGAGGCCATCGCCCAAATAGGTTAGGGTAGAGGTCATGAACCTCATACTTCTAATTCTTGTTCTTCTTCTCTTGTTTGGTGGCGGTGGCTTCTACTTCGGTGGTCCAATCATTGGCGGCGGCGGGCTTGGCCTTGTCCTTTTGGTTGTGCTCATAGTCTATCTCATGGGTGGGTGGCGCTCGAGGGGGTAATGCCATCACACGCGCTCGCCTGGATCATTCCGGATCACGGGCGTGGCGTTGCACTTGCCGCGTTCAAAGCGGGGACGATGCTCTGCATCGTCCGTTCCGGGCACGGGCCCGGGCAATGACGGAGCGTTGCCCCTACTTGATCAGGAGGCTCGGGATTTTGGTAGGGACGATGCTCCGCATCGTCCGTGTTCCGGGCTCGGTCGATGCGGAGCATTGCCCCTTTAATCAGAAGCATAAAACTACTTATAAAGTGCCGTTGGTATAGGCTATCGGACGCCTCGCCGAACTCCTGTGATGATGAAGATTCCCCTCAAACAATTCCGCGTGTTCGGCGGTGAAAAGGTTAGACTGAAGAAATGGGCAACGGACATTAAGCCGCTCTACAAATCGGGGAAGCACTACAAAGAGCAGCACGCTTCGGATGTCGAGGCCTTGAGCGCGCTTCAACGACTGCTCTACGCGTCAAATAACTACTCGATCCTCCTTATTTTTCAAGCGATGGATGCGGCGGGAAAGGATGGCGTCATCAGCAACCTGTTGAGCGGCGTGAATCCGCAGGGTTGCGAGGTTTATAGTTTCAAGCATCCCAGCGCGGAAGAATTGCAGCATGATTTTCTCTGGCGCACGACGTGTCGGTTGCCGTCGCGTGGGCGCATCGGGGTCTTTAACCGTTCGTATTACGAAGAGGTGTTGATTGCCCGCGTACACCCGGAGATTTTGCGTGGTGAACGGATCCCAGCCGAACACGCCGGCGAAAAAACAGTCTGGGCGGGGCGCTATCGTTCGATCGTCGAACTGGAAAAACACTTGCATCGAAACGGGACAATCGTGCTCAAATTTTTCCTGCACCTTTCGAAAGATGAACAGCGGAAACGGTTTTTAGAACGCATTGATGAGCCGGAAAAGAATTGGAAATTCAACGAGGCTGATGTCACCGAACGGAAGTACTGGGACAAGTATAGGGAGGCTTATGAGGATTGCCTGAACGCCACCAGTACGAAAGCTGCACCCTGGCACGTGGTTCCCGCTGACGACAAGCAAAACGCCCGGCTGATCGTTTCGCGCATTGTGGTTGAGGCGTTGAAAGCCCTCAAAATGGAGTACCCGAAATTGACGTCTGCGCAGCAGCGTGCGCTTCAGAAAATCCGCGGGCAGTTGGAAAAATAAAGATCCCGGAGCACGCTCCGGGGCATTGCAGAAATTGTAGGAGCGGCTTTACGCCGCGATTCATCCCATCCATCGCGGGGTAAACCCGCTCCTACAGCCGAACCAATTCGGAGCCGTTCGACTCCTGCTCAGGGTTCGCGACGAGCTTCCAGGTGTCGGGCTCATTTCAAATGAAGCTCACGAGGCTGGACGTACGAAATTCAAAAAAAACGGCGCGCCCAGAGGACGCGCCGTACCATAGCCCAAGGATTTTTCAGTGGTCAGACTGCGAGGGAGAAAAGGCGCTGCTTGAAGGCCAGCAGCGTGGTGAGTCCGATGCCGAACAGCATCAGGGTGCTGCCGCCATCCGGTACCGCTGTGCCACCACCACCGCCACCCGTGTCAGTGGTGTTACAAACCGACTTGGTGACGGTGTTGCTGTCTAATGTAACCGCACCATTGCGTGCTAAAAGGCGGCCGTCCACCGTTGCGCCGGTATTCAGGGTGATGGAGGTCATCGCCAGAATATTTCCAGAGAAATCGGTGCCGGTGCCGAGTGTCGCGGAGGTGCCGACCTGCCAAAATATGTGGCAGGCTTGAGCGCCACCGATCAAATCAATCGTACTATTTGACGCCGTGACGAGGGTGGACCCAGTCTGAAAGATCCAGACAGCGTTGGGGTCGCCCTGAGCGTCGAGCGTCAACGTTCCCGAGAGGAAAAGAGAACTGCTGTCGGAGTACACGCCTGAGAGCAGGGTGAGGCCGACGAGGTCGAAGCCGCCGCCATAGGTCACATTGGACGAGCGACTGGCCGCGTCATTGTAGGCGGTGACCAGATCGTTCTTTGCCAGCTGGGTGACGGCATCTCCGGCGTGGTTCGTGCCATTCAAGGTGACGTTGCCAAAGCCGGTGATGGTGGAGGTGGGGAAGGTGCCAATGTTTCCGGTGATCGTCGTCGGGCCGGTGACGGTGATCCCCGAACCAGCAAGAATGGCAAAATCCTTCGCCGTGCCAAGAGTAACGGAAACGGGATCTGCCGAGGCAGTCAGTTGGAGGAAGGGCAGCGCAACCGCAAAAGCGATGCCCGTAGTGATCCGCTTTACGCATGGGAGCGCAGAGGTGGGAGCGGTTGAGAATAATGATGTCATGTTGTTTTGTCCCTATGCGTAAGTTTTATACGCGTTGATTATGTGTTGCTGGCGTTGAGCGCCGACCTTACGCTGCACTTGGTTTTTCTGCGATGGGGTGAACACCTACTTCGTGGAACTTCGGTCGCGGCGGGGTTGGCGGGAGGACGGATTTTTCACCGAGGCTCGGGCTTTCGCCATGGTAGGTCTACACCCCATAGTTCGACGACTCAGGTGCTGTATGGTGCGCACGTAATGATAAATAAAAAACTGATTATATCGCCTCTTGTCGCAGCGCTCACCGCGCTTCTTTGCATTCCCGCTTTCGGGGAACAGGTGCCGGTCGATCTTAGATCGGCAGGCAATTTTGTAATTCTAACAAAATCGGGCATCACCAACGTCCCTGCATCCGCTATCATTGGTAATATTGGGACGAGTCCAATCACCGGTGCTGCGATTACGGCAATCGGTCGTACAGAAGTGGCTGGAAACGTTTACACCGTTGACGCAGCTGGTCCTGCTTTTCGGGTGATTAACCCCGTTATGTTGACGGCAGCGATCAAGGACATGGAGACGGCTTACACCGATGCGGCGGGTCGGATATTGCCCGATGCTACCGAACTAGGCGCTGGAAACATCGACGGGATGACACTCAATCCTGGCCTCTACAAATGGGGTACTTCGCTGCTCATTCCCACGGGCGTCACGCTCGATGCCAAAGGAAATCCGAATGCCATTTGGATCTTTCAAGTTGCTCAGACGCTCACTGTGGGCAACGGAGCTATTGTCACGCTGAAAGGTGGTGCGAAGGCCAAAAATATCTTCTGGCAGGTGGCCGGTAAGACGACTTTGGGAACGACCGCTGATTTCAAGGGAGTCATCCTGTGCAAGACCGCGATCGCGCTACAAACCGGTGCCAGCCTGGATGGCCGGGCCTTGGCGCAGACTGCCGTGACGTTGCAGAAAAATGACATAACACAGCCTAAGAACTAAGTAATAGGTTTAAACTCAACGGCGGTCGGGCTTCGATGCCGGCCGCCATCCTTTTTAACAACAACCGGTGGCTTGATGAAAAACCGAACTAACATGGATACACCTTCCATTTCTGACCGCGACCCGGCGGCGGCGCAGATCGTCACCGAGGTCCGCCGCGAAGAAGCGCTGCTCAAGGCGGGAGCCCTGCAGGACGCGATTTTTAACAGCGCCAACTTTTCGAGTATCGCCACCGATGCGAAGGGCGTCATTCAGATCTTCAACGTCGGTGCGGAGCGCATGCTGGGCTACACGGCCGCCGAGGTGCTGAACAAGATCACCCCGGCCGATATTTCCGATCCGCAGGAAGTGATCGCGCGCGCCAAGGCGTTGAGCGTCGAGCTGGGTACGCCCATCACACCCGGTTTCGAAGCGCTCGTGTTCAAGGCCTCGCGCGGAATCGAAGACATTTATGAGCTGACCTATATTCGTAAGGACCGGAGTCGTTTTCCAGCGGTGGTATCGGTCACGGCACTGCGCGATGCGCAAAAGGCAATTATCGGTTATCTCTTGATCGGCACGGACAACACCGCGCGCAAGCAGGCAGAAGCGGCGTTGCTCAAAGCGGGCGCTCTGCAGAGCGCGATTTTTAACAGCGCCAATTTTTCGAGCATCGCCACTGATTCGAAGGGCGTCATCCAGATCTTCAACGTCGGAGCAGAACGCATGCTGGGCTACACGGCCGCCGAGGTGATGAATAAAATCACGCCGGCC
>JANNHA010000039.1:0-78845 GCA_031404135.1 Verrucomicrobiota bacterium
ACCGACCCAATCGTTCAGAACCAAGAGCGCGCAAGCGCCGGCCCAAATCGTACCAATTGCTCACGAAACCACGCCATAAAATGGTCGTCTCGCCCTCCCGCTCCCAAAAATAGCCCTTCGTGCCTAACTTAGCGCCATTCGGGTTTGACCCCTTTGGCTTGACCCCTTTGGCTTGGCCGAAAGCTTTTATCTCCACAGGGTTAAAATGAATCGTTAAATGAACTAATTGATTAACTAACTAATAATTATGAAGAGGCTAATATTACTGTTTTTATCAGCTTTAATGCTGAATTCACTCGTTGCACAAAATGCAGCCACTCCTTCTGTCAATAAAGAACCAAAGCTTACAGGTGCTGAAGGGCTTTACGCTTTATGGTACAAAAATAAACCTAATGCGAACGAATTTCTCGAACAGCCCTACATGATTGGCGGTCAGATGGTATTTCAATGGCGAGAACTTGCACCAGATAAGGGCAAATACGATTTTTCTAAAGTAGCTCAGGAATTAGAACAATTCGCCAAAATGAAGATGTACACTACCATTCAAATAAATGGTAATCTTAAGCCCGAATGGCTATATGAAGAAGTGCCATACCATCCCGTAAAGTTCTCGGAACAAGTAAGAGATAGTAAAGGCAGCATAATGTATTGGCATCCCACACATAGAGATGCATATATCGATATGCTAAGAGCATTTGCAGATTTTCTTAAACAGAATAAAAACAGAAAATATTTAATAGGAATCCGCCAGAACTTTAATGGTTTTGGTACAGAACACCTAACCGTTAAAGCAGAACAGGTTGATTTAAAGCAATGGATCATTCCTGATAAGAATGATAAAACGATTGAAATTAAGCAATGGACCAGGGAGTTGAAAAATGTATATGAGGAAGCTGTTCTGGATAATTACATTAAGCTATTCTCAGGTGTTACAAATGTATTTGTGCGGAATACCATAAATGAAACGCTTGAGGCAAAGTACAAAAGCCAGTTCTTAACCGGGAAGCTCTGTTGGTTCCATACCTCTAGCGAGGCCGAACCACACTCAACTGAGGTTGAACGTCAATATAGAATATTTTACGAAGATTGCCGCTCTGGTAAAACGCTGGCTTTTGCTGAACCATGGGCATCGGCATGGGGGCATCACGGGAAAAGAGACCACCGTTGGTGTTCGCCTCCACAATGGTTTTACTGGACTCAGCTCATTAACCTTCATTGCGGCGTTTCGTTTATCGGGCTCTATTCGTCCGATATGCAGGTAGCTATTGATGGTACTTACAAAACGGGCGATGTTGATTATAAAGACGGGGCAACCGGTACGTATAAAAAAGAGTTTACCGATACAATACTCTTTGCCAAAAAGTATGTGGGGTTTCACGATAAACCAACTTTATCCCCCGGAGCTTGGGTAGCCTTGCGTGAAAATGACTCTATTCTGGCAGATAATAATCAAGGAGTAAACGGCCATAAGTTATCATTTATAACCGGCGACTATAATTTCTTGATGGAACGCTTATCTGACAAAAGCCATGGCAAAAACGTGATAAATATTGGACCAGATGAACAGCGTTTTGGTGCTTGGGCGAGAGTGTTGCCTGCCAAAGAACAGATGAGATTCCGCATAAACCCAACCTTTTTAGACAGTTGCAAAAACAAAACCTTGCTGGTTCGTGTAACCTATCTCGACCAAAAGGCCAAGGATTTTGAAGTTATTATAAATGGTGTTTCTCATAGTATAAAAGGTGAGGGACGAAACCAATGGATTACAAAGCAGATTGAAATCAACGATGGAAAATTGAGCGTTAACAATGATGCACATGTAACCATCCAAAACGGCCTTGCGGACCTTTATCTACACATGGTTGAGGTTACCCGCTGATTAATATCTGTCAGATTACGTAGATCATACAATGGCTTGGGTATCCGCCACAAGTTTCGGCTGCTGGCGCGATACCCCCTTTTGTATATCTATTTGGCGCAAGCATCAGATTTGGGATTGTCTTCCGGATGCGCCGTCGCTTGTTGCCTTTGTCCATGTCGGCCAGAAATGCGCGTAGCTTTTTTTTAAACCTCAGCACCACCCACAATCTTTTGTTGGTGGTGCTGATGGTTTTAGTCGTCGCCGTGTGGAAGCACACCTTGAACGACTATTTTCTCGGTGATGACTTTGCGTACACTACGTTGTACAGCACCTTCCCACTCTGGCGCTGGCCCACCTTGTTTATCACCGAATGGTCGCAGGGCATCTGGGGCTATCGACTGATGGAGCTGCGGCCATTTGCTGCGCTCACCTACATCGTGGATTTTCAGCTTTGGGGTGCCAATCCTCTGGGCTACCACATCACAAATCTGTGCATTCATCTTCTGAATACGTTGCTGGTGGTCGCAATTGCGCGCCCCTTCGCTAAAACCAGTCTGGCGTCGCTTTTGGCCGGAGTCATTTTTGGCCTGCATCCGGTTCATGCCGAAGCGGTGACATGGATCACAGGCCGCGTCGACGTCCTGGCGACTTTCTTTTATCTGTTCGCCCTTTGGAACTTTGCCTGTTTCCGCACGACCGGTCGCCTGCGCTTTAGTATCTGGGTGGTGGTTTCTTATTTCGCGGGTGTTTTTTCAAAAGAGTTTTGCCTGACCCTTCCGCTCATGCTCGCGCTGTTTGATCTTTGCTGCTTCCGCAAAGGACTCCGCTGGAGCTGGCAGACGCTTTGGCCCTACGCGGGGTGTCTCGCCGTGGTGGGTATTTATGCCACTTGTCGGATTTATGCCCTGGGCAATAGTTCGGGAGCATCGGCAGCGCTTTTCGCACCGGGCTGGGTCGAATCTTTTTGCCAACGTCACGTGCAATACATCGCGTGGCTCGCTGAGGTACCCAAGTCGACGCTCTCGCAGGTTCTGCCTTACGCAGCCTTTATCATGGCTGGTATATTTATCGCAACTGTCCTCGTTTGCAATCTGGGCTGGTTCGTGGCGAAACGTTTGAATGGCCTAAACCAGTTCTGGCCATTGTTATTTTTCTTCGTGGCCTGGTATATCGTAGCCACGTGTCCGCTCATTGTGACTTACGTCTCCAAGCGCCACCTTTACCTCGCTTCTGCGGGAGCTTGCATCGGCGCTGCCCTGTTATGCGACCGATTGTTTAAGGATCGGCGGTTACTGGCCGCCATCGTTATCGCCGCCTGCGCGAGTCACGTTTTCTGGATGCACGATGCTCTAAGATTCTGGCATGAAGCCGCCCAACGTTCATGGAAAGCCCATGTCGCACTGGGCGAAGCCCTCGCCAAACCATCGTCTTCACCTAACAGCTTACTTCTCGTGGAAATGCCAGAAGGCCACCGTGGAGCCTGCGTTTGGAGTTGGTCTTACCCTTACTCCGCGAAACCACCTTACTGGCCCAAAGCAATCGACGGCCACGACCGTGTGCTGACCCGTCCTGCTCTTTATAGCCAGGCACAAATTTGGTCCAAGCTCCCTTTGGTGGGCGAGCTCAGTCAGCAAACGGGTCCGGTGCGATTGCTCATCATGGGGGACGACGGTGAAACCAAACTTTCCTCAATTCCCGCAGAAAAAGTTGCCGAAGCTTCCGTGATATTCAACGATCCCACGCTTGCTCCCGGAAAACAGTGGTTGAAATTTGTAAACGACCTCCAGCCATGAACACGTTCGCCACACCACGCCCTCCGGAATTGTCGATTGTCATTCCCTTCTTCAACGAGGTCGGTGCTATTTCCGCTTTAATCGCCGATGTTTTAGCCGTATGTGCTACGTCAGGACAAACGCACGAGCTCATTCTTGTGAACGATGGCAGTACCGACGGCACCGCGGGAGCTCTCGACCATTGCGCCCGCGAAAATCCATTCTGTCGTGTTTTTCATCTAGATAGAAACAGCGGACAAGCGGCCGCACTTTTGTTCGGATTCCAACAAGCTTCAGCTCCCGTCATCGTCACGCTCGACGGTGATGGCCAGAACCGCCCCGCCGATATCCCGCGGCTGCTCATACTCTTGAAAGACGCCGATATGGTCGTTGGCATTCGCCAGGATCGACACGACTCGCCTTTACGTCGGGTCATGTCACGCACGGCCAATTTCATTCGCTCCCGCCTGCTCAAGGACGGTATGCGCGACAGCGGTTGTGCCCTTAAAGTATTTCGGCGCGAAGTGTGCGCGTCCTTCCTCCCCATCCGGTCGCTCTACTCCTTCATGCCCGCCTTGGCGGTAGCAGCCGGTTTTCGTGTTATCCAGACGCCCATTCAACACAAAGAAAGGACGTCGGGGATATCTAAATACGGCCTCCGGACCTTCGCGTGGCGTCCAGCTTGCGACATGATCATGATCTGGTGGTTCGTGAAACGACGCACCCCACAAACGCGCAAGTGAACGGGATAACGTCAACTGCGTGCTTCTCGCCTCGCCATCGGATCCCATCGGGTTGATCGATTTCCCCCTTTTTATTTTTGAGCGAATAGTGCAAGCATGACGACGTCTTCGACTCTTGTTATGTTTCTGCGAACCAAATTCAATCGACTGGCTGTTTTCCGCTATGCCCTGCTGCTGATCCTGCCTTTCTTTCAACCGGGGTTATGGGCGCAGAAAGCTATGCCAGTCTCTTCCGCCAAAGAATTTCCCCCGACGTTGCCTCCGCTCAACGCCCCGTTCTGGGACACGGTGCCCTTCGCTGCCTTCACCCAATCGGAACCGAACCAAGGAACGGAAGCAACCGAGCGAACACGCTTGATGGTGAGCAGCGACGACAAAGCGCTTTGTGTACTGGTTCGATGTTACCAAGCAGCGGACACGATTGTCGCGCGCAACACCACGCGGGACAGCCTCGTCAAGACCGACGACGCCATTATCGTGGTGTTCGACACCTACCACGATGGCCGCAGCGGTTTCGGATTTTCGGTCAATCCGCTGGGCACGATGAGCGACTTCCGGATTGCTGACGATGGCCGCACCACCGATGCGAATTGGGACGCTGAGTGGAGCACGACGGTGGTAGCGGATCAGACGGGGTGGGCAGCGAGAATCGTCATCCCGTTTGCAAGTCTGAAGTATGGGCGCGACAACACGGTCTGGGGTTTCAACGTGGGGCGCATCATCCGGTACAACGCGGAAACCGCCTGGTGGTCCGGCCCGACGTCCGGTGATTATCGCATTTCTCAAGCGGGCCAACTCACCGACCTGCACGCGCCCGCCCGACACATCGGAATTACGTTTTTTCCCTATGCCACGCTGCGCGCCGACCAGAGCCAACGTCCAGGTGCCAAGACCGGCTTCACCTCGAAATTCGGCACCGATCTCAGGTTGCAATTCAACACTAACCTCCAAGCCAACCTAACCTATCAACCGGATTTTTCCACCGTCGAAACCGATCGCCAGCAAGTAAACTTGACCCGCTACGAACTAAGTTACCCGGAGAAGCGGCTCTTTTTTCAGGAAGGCAACGAGATCTTCAACACCCGCATCCAAACCTTCTACTCACGCCGTATCGGCGACATCGACTACGGGGGGAAGTTAACCGGAAAAACAAGCGGCTCCACTTTCAATCTGCTCACCGCGCATAGTCCGGCCGGGCTAGAGGCCAACGGGAGTGGAGCATGGTTCACGGCGCTACGCATCAAGAATGATATTCTGCGCGCATCCACCATTGGCCTGACCGTGGTCGATAAAACATGGGAGAGCGGTTACGCCCGCTCGCTCAGTGCTGACTATGATCTTTCGCTGGCGAACGACTGGAAGCTGACCGGTCAGATCGTGGGCAGCGCCCCGGGAGATCTACAATCCCACAGCGCCGCCTATGTGCGCTTTGCCCGCGAAAACAATATATATAAATATCATCTGCGTTTAACGGACATCGGCGAAGACTTCATGGACAATATTAACCCGACGGGACTTGTGACCGACGACGACCGACGGGAAGCGGATTCCGATTTCTCCTATCGATTCTGGATGAAGAACGCCTCCTCCATAAAATACATTTCCGTCGTCACTAAAAACAACGTTTTCTGGAGTCACACCGACGCACTACGTGGGTGGCACCAACGAAATCAGGCCCGCATCTACCTGCGCAATCGATTCAGTTTGGATTTGGAACACAGCCGCGAGTTCCGGTTGTTCGAGGAGCGTTTTCACAACCACTATGACTCAGTGAACCTGGGTTATAACACCGATGAAGCCAGCAGCGCTTCGGTGCAGTACATGACCGGCCAAATCGAAAACAAAGACTTCCAACGAATTTCCGGCAGTGTGAAGACCAAACTGACCCCGAAGCTTTCGCTCGAATACAGTGCGGATTATATCGACTACCAGCCAGACCCGAAGAACGCCGGCACCTTTATCAACATCGTAGCGGCAAACTATAATTTCACGAAAGACCTATGGTTTCGAATTTTAGCTCAGGATAATACAACGCAGGAGAAGACCTATTTCTACGCCCAACTAGGCTGGCGATTTAAGCCACCGTTTGGAGCAGTCTATCTGGTCTTCAATGGAGACGACCACTATTATCCGACCGAGAACAAACGATTCCGATCAGATATTTTCTTCCTAAAAGTCACCTATCCCATCGGGCTCTGAGTCGCGCAGAAGGTAACCCATCACCCCGGATTAAGTGTAACCTATCTCGCCGGATCATACCCTCGCTACGACTTCACTGCACGTAAATCGGCTCTTTGATGCTGTCGAAATTTGCGTAGTTGTTCAGCCGACTAATCATGATTTCAGTCAGTCGATTGCCGGCGGCGACAAGGAGAATGTCACCCGTGGTTTTGACGTCTGAAACTAAAACCTGACCGGCTTGAAGCTCATGGACTGCGGCAGACAACACCGGTCGCTCAGCGGAAATTGCGTTTTCGAGAAACGTCTCGAAGCACTTGAAACATTTGTCGAGCAGGACTGGATCGTAGACCTGCGTGCGTGCCTTCATCGTGTCGTACGCGCGCTTCTTCACGATGCCCTCGCTCTCGAGCAGCACGCGGTCGTGCAGAATCTTGAGCATGCGGGCACCAAAGGGGATGGCCTCACCCGCCACGTCGTCCGAAGGGAAGCCGCACCCATTGTAGTGCTTGCTCTGATACAGAACGATCTTGGCCACCGGTTCGAGCCGGGGAATATTGACCAGCAGGTCATGTCCGATCTGCGGTGACTTCTCGACCATGTCGCGTTCACGGGCCATCAAGTCCATGCCCTGTTCCATTTTGCGCAAAATTAGAGGCGGCACGGAGACCAAGCCGATGTCGCCGAGCAGCGCCGCCATCTCGTATTGCCAGACAGAGGGCATACCTAACCATTTGCCAAATACAGCAACCGAGTCGCGCAGTTTCTGGCCCCGGCCAAAAGCCGCAGGATCGATCATCGAAAGTACTTCGCTCAACACTTTCACCGAGCCGGAAAGCGTACCTTCAAGCAACTCGCGCTCCACGGAAACCATCTCGTATTGTTTGAGGGCTGCCTCGAGTGTAAACCGCAAGGATTCTGGTTCACAGGGCTTGTTGAGGAAACTGTAGATATGCCCCTTGTTCACTGCTTCGGTTGCGGTCAACTGATCGGCATTTCCGGTCAGCATCACGCGCACAGTATCGGGTGCCACTTCCCAGACTTTGGCTAGGAGTTCAACGCCGTTCATCTCGGGCATCTGCATGTCCGCCACGATGACGGCGTATGGGCCCGATGATTTGATCAAGGCGAGGGCTTCAGCTCCGCCGGGCGCGGTGTCGAACGAATACAGCTTGCGCAGATTACGCTGCATAGCTGCAAGAAGGTTGGGATCGTCATCGACGAAAAGAATCTTCTTTGAATGCATAACGTTTAATCGGTCCGCCACGGGTTAAATTTAATGAAGTTCTACGTCGGAAGAGACACCCTGCATGGAGGGCTTTTCAAGGTCGGGCGGTTGTTGGGGTGCAGGGAGCGGGAGGCACGTCGACTGCGATGGGTTCGATAACGCGACTGAGTGTGGCGATGTTGCGCACGCGTTGAAGTTGCGTCGAATTGAGCGTGGTGCCGGCGACCAATAAGACGGTGCCTTCCTGGGTGACGATGTCGGCCAGGAGTAATTGGCCGTGAGCTAACTCGCCTAGAGGCAGTCGGCGCATGCCTGCGGTTGCGGTTTTGGGTTTGGTGTTAAGCGCTGAGCTGCAGGACGACAAGGCGCGGGCCACGGCCAGGTCGTAGCGTTCGGGGCCGGCAAGGAGTGCTCGGATCGCGTCTGTAACCGGTATGCCTTTGCGATGCATTCGCACGGCGCTGTCCACAACTTTTAACACACGAGCGCCCAGCGGGATTTCGGCTCCGCACACGCCGTCGGACGGAAATCCGGAGCCGTCGTAGTTTTTATTCTGATACAAAACGGCCTGGGCTACGGGCTCCATGCGGGGAATGCTGCCGAGCAGCCGTGCGGAGAATTCGGGGATGCGGTCGATCAGCTGGCGTTCATTGGTCGATAGTGCCTGATTAGTGCGGATCTTTTCTCGCAATACCGGTGGCAGCGTGACCAGTCCGATTTCGGCCAACAGTGCGGCGATTTCCAGATCCCAGGTTGAGGCGATCCCGAGTTTGGTCGCGACTTCATGGGCCACACTACGACGAAGTTGAGCCTGCCCGAAGGCCTCTGGGTCCAACATGGCGAGAATATCCGTGAGGACCTGGAGCGAGCCGTTGAGGGTCTGGTGTAGCAACGCCTTTTCGGTAACGATTAATTCGTGCTGCAGGAGTGCCGTTTCCAGTACGGCGGTCATGGTCTCAGGGGTGCATGGCTTCGTCAGGAAGCGAAAGACCTCGCCGCGGTTGACGGCTTCGGCGGCGGTGCGTTGGTCAGCATTTCCGGTCAGCATGATCCGCACGGTGTCGGGTGATTTGGCCCGAACCAGCTCAAGGAGTTCGGCTCCGTTCATGACCGGCATGGACATGTCGGCTACGATCACCGCAAAGGGCCCATTGGCTTCAAGTGCCTTCAGCGCTTCGTCCGGACCGGCGGCCGTATCCAAGGTGAATTGCTTCCGGAAGTTCCGCTGCATTGCCGCGAGGATATTGGGGTCGTCGTCGACAAATAGGATCTTTAATGTGGTTTCGGTGGCCATGAATGATTGCAGGTTTTCAGGCCTTCCGTTGAACGGGCGCGTTGGGCGACACGGTTTGTAAGGAAGGGGTGATCGGAAGCGAGATTTTGAAGGTCGTGCCCTTGTCCAACTCCGTCGTAAAGCTGATGGAGCCTCGATGCTTCTTGACGATTACAGCTTGGACGATTGCCAGTCCTTGGCCAGTGCCCTTGCCAAGTGTTTTGGTGGTGAAAAATGGTTCGAAGATGCGGCCACGCACGTGTTCGGGGATGCCCGAACCGGAATCCTGCACTTCAATAATTGCATTGTCCGACTCCTTTCTGGTGCGGATGGTGATAAGTCCGCGTTTTTCTCCCCGTTTTTTAATGGCGTCTTCTACGGCATGCGTGGCGTTGACCACCAAGTTGAGAACTACCTGGCTGATCTCGTCGATCACGCAATGCACCGGCGGCATACTTGGATCGAGCTCAGTGACAACCTCTGCGACATATTTCCACTCATGGCGCGAAACGGCAATCGTTGTTTCTATGGCCCGGTTTAGGTCGGCGCCGCTCTTGTCCGCACCGCCGGGATGCGAGAATTCCTTCAGCGAACCGACAATTTTGCCAATCCGCTTCAGTCCATCGAGGGATTGCTCCAAGCAGCGCGGGATTTCGGTGGTGAGATAGTCCAGTTCGTTCTCCTTCTCAGCTGCAATAGCGGCCGCGCGCGCCGGTCCGCATTCCGGGTGGGCGGCCGATTGCTCGACCAGTGCCCGATGGGCTTTCAGGATCAGATTGAGCTGGGTAAACGACCCCATGAGAAAACGGATATTATCGGATATGAACTGGGTCGGTGTGTTGATCTCGTGGGCCACGCCTGCGGCGAGTAAGCCGACAGATTCGAGTTTTGAGAAAAGTTGCAAACGGGATTCCATCTCACGCTTGGCCTGTTCCGCCAGTTTCTGCTCCGAGACATCGCGGACGGTGCCGTGGATGATGGGCTTGCCGTGAAACTCGAAGGACGAGAGGCGTACCTCCGCCGGGAAATCGGTGCCATCGCGACGGCGATGCACCCAGTCGAAGCTGCAGCCTCCCTGGTTAAGGGCCAGTTCGGTATAGGCTTTGGCCGCAAGCGATGATTCTCGGCCGTCGGGCTGGAGAGGCGGCGAAAAATCGGCCGGATGGAAATTTTGCATCTCGGCTTTGGAATAACCAAACATCTCCAACGTGCTGGAGTTGCAGTCCAGCAGTCGGTTTTCGCTGAGCAGAATGATGGCGTCATTCGAACCATCAAAGACCGCCTTAAAAAGGGCTCCGCTCTCGCGAAGCGATTCCTCGGCTTTTTTGTGCTCGGTGATGTCTTCCTTGACTGCGATGAAATGGGTGATCGTTCCTTCGGCATCGCGAATGCCGGAGATCGATGCCTGTTCCCAAAACAACTCGCCGTTCTTGCGACGATTCTGAATTTCGCCGTTCCACTCGCGGCCAGCCGCGAGGTCACTCCAAATTGTCTGATAAAACCCGGGCAGATGATTTCCGGATTTCAGAACCCGCGGGTTTTGGCCAATCGCCTCGGCCGCAGAAAATCCAGTTGTCTTCTCGAAATAGGGATTAACGTATTCGATGGTTCCCTGTTTGTCGGTGATCAAGATCGAAATGGGGCTTTGGTCAACGGCGCGGGACAACATGCGCAGTTTTTCTTCCGCCGCTTTGCTCGCGGTGATATCGCGCGAGATGCCAAAGGTGCCGATGAGTTTACCGGCCCGGTTGTGGAATGGGAGTTTAGTGGTGCTGACCCATGCGATCGAACCATCGCTGAATGTTTCTTTTTCCTCCAAGTCGATCACCGGCAGGTTAGTCCTGATGATCTGTTGTTCGTCCTTAAAAGCCGGGGCCGCGTGCTCAACCGTAAAATAGTCGAAATCCGTTTTCCCGATGGCTTCGCGCGGATCGGAGATGCCGAGCTTTTTGGCGAGGGCCTGGCTGATGCGTAGAAAGCGGCTGGCGATATCTTTGTAGTAGACGGAGTTGGATGTCGAATCCAACAACGCATGGAGCATGTCCTGATCGGAAACGGCGTTGGCTTGTGCCGTTTCCTCTGCATGAGGCAAACCTGCATACAGATACAAATGGCGGCCGTTTTGATCGGCTCCCGGAGCTTCAAGCAGCTTCACTTGGGCTGGGAATTCGCTCCCGAGAAGGTCGCGCAAACTGAGCATCCCGGTCCAGAGACCAAGCACCCGCAATTTCAGAAATATTTCGCGATGGAATCGGTCAATGTCGTTCATCCCGATGAAATCGGTGATGACCAGTTTCTCGGGCACCAACGTGTTATTTGGGTCCAATCGGTGCTGGCCGGCCGGGTTCAGGTAGATTAACCGCAGTTCCTGCAGGTCAAATACGGCAAAAATATCCGGCAGGAGTTTACCGAGGTGGGTGAAGACCGTCTTTTGTGCTTCAGTTAACATAACTGCATGGTCGGACCGTCTTCCGCACTCGAAATTTGATCTGAACCAAGGCGCATAAATTTTATAGGCTTCAGCAGGCAATACATGAAATCGTGTTGCGGGCAGTAGGGCCCCCGCCCTGATATCGGCTAAAACTAACCGCAATTAAGCGGGCGTAGCGATTACCGACCGGCGTTTTGCGCCCTGCCGCGCCCGGAAAAAAACGAGGCGTTTGATCCGGACAGGAATTTGCAGCGGCCTACACGGCCGGCTCAGAACATCAGATCATTCAAAAGGGCCAATCAAAGGCCGAGCCAAGCCGAAAGAGCCAAGCAGGGGTCATGCTGTACCTTTTCCCTTTGTCGCTAGAAAAATGTTTTGGTTTTTCTTACGGCCCGTTCACGCTGGCCTTCTCAGCCGGCACGCCCGTTAGCCGAACCGTACGACCGGAAACCGTGTCCAAAATCGCCAGTGAACGGCTGCCCGCCGCTCGCGCCGTATAAAGCAAGTGACGTCCGTCGGCCAGCCAGCACGGCTCAACGCCATCATAATCTGCCTTGGAAACTTTCTCACTCTTGCCCGTTTTCAAATCGAGTACGCCAACCTGAAACCGGCCGCCGGCCTCGCGAAACGTGTAGGCGATCTTGTTCGGGTCGCCACGACTCCAATCGGGTTCTGCACAGTAGGTGCTGAGCCCAGCGAGCTTGCGCGGAGAACCGCCGCTTGCAGGCATCACGTAAAGTCCAGGGCCAGGCTCAGACGCAAAAACGATCTGTCCACCATCTGGCGAAAAGCACGGGGAGGACTTCACCGCATCCGAATGTGTCAGACGCGAGATCGGACGACCGGAGGCCGGGGCCACGCTGATTTCCGGCGTGCCATAACCACTCAATACCATTACAACCTTCTGACCGTTCGGGCTAAAGCGCGCGCCGCTGTTCGTTCCCTGCACGCTGACAAACGTATCGCGCCGCATCGATCCGAGATTGAGCACGTAAATGTCGGGGAAACCCGACCTGAAAAAACTCGTGTAGATCAACCGCGAACCATCCGGCGACCACCGTGGCGTCATCGCAAACGCCCGGTCATTGGTGATCTGCTTCATCTCGCCGAAGAAAAGATCGCTCACGTAAATCTCGTCCTTGCCCGTGCGATTGCTGACGAACGCCAGCTTAGAGGCAAAAAATCCATTGAGCCCGCTCGTCACCTTCACCGCCGCATCGGCCGCACGAAAAAATGCATTGCGCGTGTTGTTGCCGGTAGCGGTCTGGTTTAGCACCACCGCCGTCCCCTTGGAAACCTGCACATTCACCTGATTCGCGCCGGCACTCGAAAAACGAATCGCAAAAACGCCGCCACTCGCCACGCGGCGATAATACCCGTGCGCGTTGAACGCCGTGTTCGCCAGCGCATCCAGCTCGGCCGTCGCCCCTGAGACGTGAATGGCCAGGCCGCTGCTACCCGAGACATCAATAATGCCAGCATCATAGACGGGCTTTTGAGCCAAAACCGTGTTCACCGCAGCGCCCAACAAGAGCGCGAGAAAAAGTTGCAGGAGTTTTTGCATGGAAAAAATCAGTGCGTATTTATGAAGAAGAGCAGGCCATTTCTATTTACAGGCCAGACTCGCTTAACAACGTTAAAACCTTTCAGTTTCAAAAAATTCCCATCGTGACTTCCGACCAAATCAAAGAGGCCCTCAAACAAGTCAAATATCCCGGCTTCAGCCGCGACATCGTTTCCTTCGGTTTGGTGCGCACCGCCGGTTTCGTTGACGGCACCGTCAAAGTCTCGCTCGCGCTCACGACCTCGGACCCGAAAATCCCGCTGCACGTCAAAAGTGAAGTTGAAAAATGTCTGCGCGCATTGCCCGGCGTTAAAGACACCCTCATCGACATCGCCGTCACCGCCGCTAAAGCCCCGCCCGCTCCCGGCCAGTCCAATCTCGCCGGTGCCACCACGCCCGTCGGCATCGCCCACTCCGTCGCCATCGCTTCGGGCAAAGGCGGCGTCGGCAAATCCACTTTCGCCGTTAACCTCGCCTGCGCTCTCGCCCAGATCCTCACCGAAAAAGGCCGCCCCGGCCGCGTCGGCCTCATGGACTGCGACATCTACGGTCCGTCCGTGCCGCTCATGATCGGAATCTCCGGCCGTCCGATGGTCGAAGGCGACACCCTCATCCCGATGGAAAAACACGGCGTGAAAGTCATGAGCATGGGATTCCTCGTTGACGAAAACACCCCGATCGTCTGGCGCGGCCCCATGATCATGAAGACCGTGCAGCAATTCGTCCAAAACGTGCGTTGGGGCGAGCTCGATATTCTCCTTATCGACCTGCCACCCGGCACAGGAGATGCTCAACTCTCACTCGTGCAGACCATCCCGCTCGACGGCGCCATCCTCGTCACGACGCCACAACTCGCCGCCGCGCAAATCGCCCGCAAAGGTGGCCTGATGTTCCAAAAAGTGAACGTGCCACTCCTCGGCGTCGCCGAAAACATGAGCTACTTTGTCGATCCGATGGGCAACCGCCACACCGTCTTCGGCGAAGGCGGCGGACACTCCACCGCCGAATCACTCGGCACCGTGCTCCTCGGCCAAGTGCCGCTCCTCGAAGAAATTCGCGCCTGCGGCGACAGCGGCCAGCCGATAGTGATTAGTTCTCCCGACAGTGAAGTCGCAGCCATTTTTAAAGGCATCGCCGAAAATCTGTTGCGCCAGCTCACCAAAACCCCTGCCATTTAGGACGACAAATACTCCCAACTCGGCGAGAATCCACTCTACGACCAAGTCATTGACAACTGGCACCCTCAACCTACTTTTAAACCGTATCACTTGAGAGAATATCCACGCTTCACGCTGCTAGATGGACAGCCTCTCAAAACACCAGCTATTCATGAACAACCGTAAGCCCCCCGGTCTCACGACGGAACCACTCGCGCAACGAGCGTTCTGTTACCTAGTGTGTATTCACCTGATCACAAACCCTCAACAAACACCGAGGACCTCACGCGGATAGCTCGCAAATTTTCTGCTTAGATGTAATTTATCCTGCTTCAGCCGTGGTCACCATGCCCTCTTCAACCCATCCTTCCGAACCCTCGCGCGACTTCGTAAAGCAATCCAGTCTTTACCAAGAGTTTCTCGCCGAACGAGAGGAGATCCTCCGTCACAAATGGATTGAATCCGAACGCTTGGGCTACGATATCGGCTTCGAACGCGCCCTGCTCGATTGGATCCGCAAACATCGTGAAGACTGGCGTGTCTCCCGGCGTCAACAGATGTCACAACACGCACCAAGCAGCAGCGCGAGTTCGGCCCACTCCGCCGCGCATAAGTAAAGCCCAACGTCATTTGAGCGTTGGACTTCATGCCTTCTGATCGAGGATCAGAGCAATGCCCCACCTTGACCGAGGCGGCTGAGAGCCCCTCCGCCCAACCAAAGTCCAAACCTCGTTTTGAGTCCGCAAAAAAGACCGGCCCGCATAGCAGGTCGGTCTTGGAAAATCGGCGGAGCAAGCGCAAAGCCAGCTCAGTACGTTACCTAGGAAATCACTTGATCTCTTTGTGCAGCGTGTGGCGCTTGAGATGCGGATTGTATTTCTTCTTCTCAATACGCTCCGTGACGGTCTTTTTATTCCGAAACGTGAGGTAACGGGAGGCGGGTTTGCCCTCTTTCTTGGCTTCGGTGCATTCCAGGGTGACGACTTCTTGCATAGGATTAAATTGGTTGAAGGGTCAGAAGAAACGAGCCCACCGCCCTTCTGCAACCATAAACTTCCGGCAAAAATCACCCTTCTACCCAAAACGCCCGCGCGCTCGGTCACGCCGGACTCAGGAAGTCGCCATCTTCTTGTCCGTCAATGGCAACATCACGCCGCGCCGGAAAAGCGTCACCTGTCCCGTGCTCGACGAAACCACAAGCGAGATACAATCCGTGGCGACCGAAATCGCCGCCGCCGCCGCATGCCGACTCCCCAACCCGCTCGGCAACGTGTGCTCGTTGTCCGTCGCCTGAATCAAACTTCCGGCCGACAAAACGACGCCGTCGCCCCGGATCACAAACGCACCGTCGATCGAGGAAAACTCCTTCACCGTCTCATCCATGAACGGATTCAGAATGTTGCGATCCTCCTCCTTGTATCCATAAAATGGATTCAACACGAGCGGCTTGATCAACTTTTCCACCTTGTTGCTGTCGCCCACGACGAAAAGACAGCCTACCGGACGGCCTTCGCGGCCCTCGACCGCCAGCTCCGTGGCCACCGCGATCACGCGCTCCAGCACCTCGGGCTTCACATCCTGCGGCAACAGATCGTTGCGGCCGGTCATCAACCGCTGAAATTCGCGCTCCACGTCAACCACGACCAGTGTGTCGAACTGATTGCTACCGACCACGCCGCCCAGACAGCAGACGCGGTCGTTAAAGGCGATGACCCCACGCGTCAACGCCACGAGCATCGCGCTGCGCAACTGGGCTAGGCGCTGGTTGGAAAATGAACGCACCTGAATCGTTTCGGTGAAACCACCCTTGTCGTCGCTGGAGTCGATCAGATTGCGCGTGACCAGAATGGCTTTGTTCTTGGAAAACCAGTTTTCGATATCGAGGCCGCCGACGAACGTATCGCCAAAAACCATGATCGCGCCACAAGACGCGCCTTCAGCCACACGCTGGGCTTCGCGGATCATCAGGCGGTTGACTCGATTCTGCTGCGCCTGCACCGGCCGCGCCAGAATGCCGCCAAACCCCGCAAACAACCGGTCGTAAAGATCATCGATCGTCGGCGCGCTGATGAGACTTTTAACCAGATCCTCCTCCTTCACCAACCGGGCCACAGAGGCAAGCACCTGAAGGTAGTCGCGCGCCTTCTCGTCGGCAAGCAGCATCATAATCAGGTGAATTGGTTCGTCTTTCGCTCCATCGTGACGGATGCCCGAACGACTGCGACCGATCGCCAGCACGTAGCGGCGGCCCATTTTGGCGCGCACGTGGGGCAGCGCCACGCCGAAGCCGAGATAAGTCGTCATCGTATTCTCGCGCTGCAACAGCCCGCGCATAAGCACGTCCTGTTTCAAATCAGGGAAACGGCTGACCGAAACCTCCAGCAGTTCCTGCAGCGCGCCTTTCATGTCGACACTGTGCAGATCGATGATGCGGCTTCGGGCGATGATTTTTTCCAGCCGCATGTGAAGGGGTCGTCGCTAAAATTATTTCTCCCAGTCCAGCGCGCCTTTTTTCATTTCGTAGGCGAGTCCGAGAACGAGCACCCCGATGAAAAATAAAATCGGCCCAAGGATGGAGATATTTTGCGCGAGAAATTCACGATAGATAAAGGTCCACGGAATGAGAAAAACCACTTCGATGTCGAAGAGGATGAAGAGCATCGCCGTCAGATAAAATTTCACCGAAAACCGCGTGCGCGGCGCGCCTTCAGACTGAATACCACACTCGTAGGCTGAGTCCTTAATCGCATTTTTCTTAGAACGTTGCCCAAAAAAATGACTCGCGCCAATGACGAGACCAGCAATCCCCGCCGCGAGAACGGCCTGGATCAATACCGGGAGATAAGCATCCGATGACATCAGCATGAGAAAAGGGCGTATCTGACCAGTGGAGACAAGGGGAATTTCACGCCGCGTGCTCAATGCAACGGTAACAAACTCGCCAAACTGCCCTTCGGAATACTCCAGAGGGTGCGGATTCTAGAAATACGCTTGAAGAAAATTCCTCCTCTGTCCGCATGGAACCGATGCGCACACGAACCATCCGCACACCCGAAACTTTTCACGATTGCTGGTTTACTTGCATCACTCCGACGGCGCATTAAACACAACGAACGCCCCTTTCACGAACTTCAGCCCGTGCTCCCAAAACGTTTCGATCAGGTCAAACCCTTCATCACCCTCGGCCTCATCGTCCTGGCGTGGTTGATCGTGCCGACCGTCATCAAGCGCACCGCGCGACTGAGTTTTTTTGAATTTCAGGCCCCGCTCGACACCGCTGCCGCCACCGCACGCGATGTGCAGGATTTCTGGTCGCTGCGGACTCGTTCGCGCAACGAACTCATCGAAGCCGGCATCGATCTCGCCCACCTCAACGCCAAATACGAAACCAGCATCCAAACGCGCGCCGCGCTCGAAGGCGAAGTTTCCCGCCTCGAAGAACTGCTCAAACTCCCCTCCTACACCGAATACCGCTCCGAACCAGCCCGTGTCGCCCGGCGCGACTTCAGTGGTTGGTGGCAACGCATGGTTATTCGCAAAGGCCGCAATTACGATATTCCTGAAGGCGCACCGGTGATCTTCGTCGGCGGCGTGGTCGGTCGCGTGCGCGTCGTCCACGCCTACACCTCCGAGGTGGAATTAATCAGCAACCCCGGACTCCGCCTCGCCGTCACCATCGAGGGCGACACCCGGCCACTCAGTTTTCAGGGTGGTATCAACCCCACCCTCGGCCCCGCCCGCGGCACCGTTGAATTCGTCCCGCTCGACGTCACTGCCACGCCTTCCGCACCACGACGCCTCATCACCTCCGGGCTCGGCGGCATTTTCCCACCAGGCCTAACCATCGGCCAGATCGTACGCGTGGACCCCAGCACCGACGGCCTATTCAAATCCGGCGAGGTCAAACTCGACCCACGGCTCAACTCGGTCTCTGAAGTAACCGTGCTGATACCGATACGATCCGAATAAGTGGTATCCACAATATCATGACACGGACGATCGCCATCCTCTTCGCCTGCTGCGTGATACTCTGGGTCTGCGTCTCGCAGCTAAACCATTATTTGGCAAACCTGCACCTGAGCGTCTTCGCCGGCGGGCTGCTCGTCACCCTGCCCGCGCTACGCCTAGATTTCCGCACCGGCTGGTGGTCGTCGCTGCTGATCGGTCTGCTCATCGATTCGTCGACGGCCGTCCCCTTCGGCTTTCATGGCATGCTGTTCATCGCGGCGCACATCGGCGTGTTCAACCTGCGCGGTCGTTTCCCGCGTGAAGAAACCAGCTTCGGCATCATCATCGCGCTGACGGCAAACCTCGCGCTGTTTGTCGCGATCTCGATGGCGCTCATCCACCGTTCACCCGAACCGCTTGACATGATTTCCAGACTTCTGATCGACCTGCTCATCTCCGAGATTTTCGTTTTTCTGGTCGCTGGTTGGTTTTTTGCCCTGCAGGAACGCTCCCTCGAACTCGGCGGCGTGTCGCTGCGTCGCGAACAGCGCGGCCTAGGATTTCGCTAAACCGTCATGTCTGAAAACCTGGCAGACCGTTCCGGCAACCTCGTCGAGTCCCACAAAGGCTACGACCCGCGAATCCTGTTTTTTTACTTTATGGTGGCCGCCCTGCTCGTGGCCCTCACCAGCGGACTCGCCTACCAACAACTAATTAAAACCGACTATTATCACGAGCGCGAACGCCAGCAAAACCAACGCCGCATCCTGATTCCCGGCCCGCGCGGCAACATCTACGACCGTGAAGGCCGCCTGCTCGTCGGCAACCGCCCGCGCTTCGCCGTCACGCTTCACCTCGACGCTCTCCGCAAAGAATTCCGCAGAGAATTCATCAATGTCCGCAAGGCCTACCGCGCGCTCGAAGACAAAGACATCCCCAACTCCACGCAGCTGGCGCAAATCGCCCGCTACAGCGTCGTTCAGCGCTACCTCGACAAAGTCAACCTCGCCCTCGGTCGTAGTGAAAAACTGGATGCAAAAGACCTGAACCGCCACTTTCATGGCGAACTTCTCCTTCCCTACATTCTGGTTGATGATCTGAAACCCGAGGAATACGCCCGCCTCGTTGAACAACTGCCCGTTGACGCCCCGCTTCAGGTCTACGCGTCGAGCACGCGCCATTATCCTTATGGTTCAGCCGCCTCTCATGTGCTCGGCTACGTTTCTTCCAATGAAGAACCTTCCTCCGAAGAATCCGCTTCTGAGGAAACCGCGGCCGACAAAAAACTCGCTACGTTTAACGAGAAAAACACCTTCAAGATGCGCGGCACCATCGGCCGCGATGGCATCGAATCCGAGTACGACAATCTTCTCCAAGGAGACACCGGCGGCACCGTTTATCGCGTCGATCCCGCCGGCTACCGCTCCGAAATACTCTATCGCCGCGTGCCGACCCAGGGGAAAAGCATCACGACCAGTCTCGATATCGACCTGCAAATCGCAGCCGAGAAAGCGTTGGATCAAAACCGAACCGAAGACACCGACAAAGTGCTCAACAGCGCCGCCGTGGCCATCGACGTCAACACCGGCGAAGTGCTCGCCCTCGCCAGCAAACCCGACTACGACCTCAACGACTTCACTCCACGACTCAGCACCGAAAAAGCCAAAATCATCACCGAAGACGAAGCCTGGGTGAACCGTGCCATCGGGGGTGCCTACCCCCCAGGCTCCACGTTTAAAATTCTCACCGCCGTCGCCGGGATGCACAACGGCTGGATCGCCTCGAACTCGCGCTTCGACTGCCCCGGTCACTTCATGGTCGGTAGCAAATCGTTCCCCTGCCACGCCGGCCATGCCCACGGCGAAATCGGCGTGCGCGATGCCATCGCCAAAAGCTGCAACGTCTTTTTCTATCGCTATGGCACCCAAACTGGCGCGGAAGCAATCGCCGCCGAAGCCCGACGCTTCCATCTCGACCGCCCCACGGGCATCGAGCTGCCTCACGAAACCAAACGCATGACGATCCCCGACGAAGCCTGGAAACGGAAGGATCGAGACGAACCTTGGTACCCAGGTGATACCGCCAACATGGCCATCGGCCAGGGCTTCGTGCTCGTGACTCCGTTGCAAATGGCCAGCTTTGTCGCCTCCGTCGCCCGAGGCGAGACCTTCACCCAGCCGACCCTCGAACACCAAACTAATCGCACCCGCCAACGCACCGAAGCCATCGGCCTGAGCGTCGCCCAAGCCAATGCGCTGCGGGAAGGCATGGAAGAATGCACCACCGTCGGCCCCGGCAACACGGGCAAACTCCTGCGTGTGAATTTCAAGCTCCCGATCCGCGTCGCCGGAAAGACCGGCACCGCGCAAAAACGCTCGGCCAAGGGCACGATCAATTTTGCATGGTTCATCTGCTATGCTCCCGCCGAAAAACCCGAGATCGCCATCGCCATTATTATCGAGGGCGACAAGACGGACGACGAATACGGTGGCGGCTCTTACGCCGCCCCGGTCGCCGGTAAGATCCTCCAGCAATATTTTGATAAAAAGGCCGCCACCGTCCCACCGCAACCAGCCGCGCCCGCCACAACCAAAGCCAAACCGGCAGCCCCAGTCTCGCGCTAAAATCCCGGCCAGTCAGTCCCGGCCCGGCCGCGCGCGCTACTTGCAGAAGAAGGTCTCGCCAATGGATAAACGGGGTCTTTTATCCCCGTGTTCAAGCCGGGGTACTGCACTTTTGGACTCACCGGGATAAAGCCGCTCTTAGGCGCTTGGTCGTCAGGCGGCGGTTTCGTGGGTGCAGGACGGAGGGCGGCTAAAAAAAATCAGACCGTCAGCCGGTGCTGCCAGTAACTGGGCGGCTGCTTAAAGTGCATGACGGCCAAGATCCAAACGCAGTCGGGTTTGACCACGTACACCACCGCGTAGGGAACGGTCGGCGGAAGTGACGCCGAACCATCGGCGAGCGGTACACGCGGAACAGTTCGGGATCGGCGGCAATCTCGGCCAACATTTCGTTCACGTGCCGGTAAAAACGCTGGCCTAATTCAACCTGGGCACGTTTCCTCCCGCGCCTCCGGTTAGTTGAACAGTTCCTTCGGCAACCCGCT
Organism: Verrucomicrobiota bacterium; assembly: GCA_031404135.1. Classification (GTDB taxonomy): domain Bacteria; phylum Verrucomicrobiota; class Verrucomicrobiia; order Opitutales; family Opitutaceae; genus JADKHC01. The sequence continues at coordinate 21,265 of JANNHA010000039.1, forward strand.
TTGCCGGATGATCGAGGCCAGCGTCCCGCGCGGGATTTCCCGGCGTCCGGCTGGAACGATCACGGTGCGCCCAAGCCCGTCGCGATATTTGAGATAGCTGCCGCGCTGCGAGACGAAGGCGAAGCCGTGCGCGAGCAGGATCGTTACGATGTCGGAGGAGCTGAGTAATCTCATGCAGATACTCTAGCGTGGAGCAGGAAGGCTTTTTTGAAGGTTTTGGACTTGGCTAACCGTTCACGACGCTTTCGCCGACCAACACCTCGTCAATCTGCTGATATTCCGCCGCCGGGGAGTCCTCAAAATACAGCTCCACCGCTTCTTTCAGGTTGGCAATCGCCTGCTCTACGGTGTCCCCAAAACTGGAGACTTCGACGTTGAGGCACTGCGCCACGTAGTACGGCGGCTCCTTGTACACGCAAAACTTAATCGCTTTCATGGGAGTGAGCATAGGTGCCAATGGGCTTGCGGCAATGTCTGTTTTTGAGCGCGTGGATGGAAGCGGCGATGGGTTTTCTTCAAGTCGTCGATGGTCAACCGCAAGTAACGCTCGGTCGTGGCCAAGGATTTGTGCCCCAAGAGTTCCTGCACATACCGGACGTTGGCCCGGTTCTGCAAAAGATGCGTTGCGCAGGTGTGCCGCCAGAGGTGCGGCGTGACTTTCTTTTTCACGCCCGCCGCCTTGGCGTGGCGGGCAATCAGGTTGCCCAACGCGTGATAGCCGAGGCCGTAGTCTTCGCCAAGATGATTGACCGGCAAGACGAAGAGGCGGGCCGACTTCACCGAACCAAGCAACTGAGGCCGGACGGTTTTCAGATACGTTTGCAAGCAAGCGCAGGCCGTGCGCGTGAGCGGCACCACGCGACCCCGTCCTACTGCACCGGCCATGCCGCCGCCCGGCCCGACCGCACTTCACCGGACCGGAGCGACTTTAGGAGCGAAGCGAGGAAGCAGAGGACATGACAGCCGCTCGGGGCTGGCGTGGCCTGTGCCGCTTGGATCAGATTGAAAGAACGAACCACCGACTATCGACTACAAAGTGCAAAGTTTGACCCTTTATTCGGAGCTTTATTCAGAGCCATCGGCAAGGCGTAGGTTGGTCAGGGCTTCGGCAGCGTCACGTCAGGAAACAAATTCTTGGTCGTATCAAATTCCAGACTCCGGCTGTTCACCTTCGGGTTAAAATAATACCAAAACCCCACTGATGGTTTGGCCTGTGCAAAGCCCCCAAAGCTAATTTCACCGTAGATCTTACCGTAGTTAGCTTCCTTGACGTTGCCCTTTTCATCTTCGACCGATCTGACACGAAAGATGTAGTTAATGTTTTCGTCAGTCGCGGTGTCGCTACGGCCTGCATCGGGCCGGCGGGAGATTGTCCGCGACCAAGTTGTTGCGTAACCATCGCTGGGTGCCAACTGCGGCGATGTTAATATGCTTCCCGACTGCTGACTGGAGGAAAAAGCAACGATGCCATCCAAACGTTTCGGGAAAGTAAACGTCACCTTCGCATCAAAATCCTCCAAGGTGGCGAACCGGGATTTGGCTTCAATCAACAGGTCTGTCGATTTACCTTTGCCATAAGGCGCAACCCAGTCGCCGGCTTCAAAATCAAAACCAATAGGCTGTCCTAAAACAGGAATTTCAAGAAGCACTTGCTTCACATACATCGGCACAGGTTCAATCACGCGCTTGATTAAAACCGGACGAACAATGTTGTCCGGCCTCCACTTTCCCATATCCCGTTTATTAAAATGCTCCCTGAGGCCAACGTTCTCATAATAGCCTTGTTTTCGAGCAGCATAAAAAACCATACCAGTTGTATGGCCGGAGGCGGTAAAACGACCCTTTTCGTCGGTAAGACCAACGGAGCTTTCATTCTTAGTCCCTGGCAGGGCTTCGAAGCTGATGCGCGCTTCAACTCCAGCAACCGGGGCACCAACGTCATCAACAACCTCAATGGTTAACGTAGCTTCAGGCAAAGTTTGCGCACAGGCTGTGAAAGCAAAGGCAACCGTTATCAATAGCGTATACAAAGATTTCATTGTTTGAGGCCTCCAACTGTCAGGATTTTGTCGAAAACAGGATAAATATATAAATATGCCACTTCGCGAAGATCTCCATGATGCCAATTGGGGAAATCATTATCTCTCCGGCTGTCTGGCCAACCGTTTGGCTTAAACGTGGCTGAGTTCAAATCGAATTGGCGCCCACTTGCCAAATCATCGATCGCTTTGACTGAGTTTCTGCCCGCCGCATACGTGAGCGACGGGAACATTTCCGCGAGTAGACGGTTCGCGTTGTACCCATTGTAATTGGCAGTAAAAAACGCATCGGGAACGCGATAGTCGGTGGAGGTGCTGTCCGAATCGTATAGAAAAGCGAGTTGCGACGGGCCGTGATCGAAGAACGGATTGCTCATGAACACATACCCGGGAGTTGAGTTAATCGCCAATGGGAACCAGCCCCAAGTACTAGACATGCCCCAGCCGCCGTATCTGCTGCCCAAAGCGTAGTTGGAAGGCAGTCGGCCTTTGAGTTTTTCCTGCAACGCCCACGCATACCGGCCAATACCGTTTACTACGACGTCACCAAATCCTGGCTCCTCGTCCAAGGCATTATCGAGTACATCCTCTCCAGAAGAATAAAAGTTCCATACTTTGGGCAGTGCCTTTTTTAAACGACCTCGCCATGTAAGCTCCTGACGACGATCAACAGGTGTTCGACCAACAAAAAGTTTATACCATTCGGTCGACCATGTATATTGGCTATAATTCGCCCAAGTAGGATAGACCATGTTGGGCAGATTTTGAGTCGCGCCTGCGTCTAGGGATTCAATGGCCATCGCCGCATTGATTGCGATGTGCTTAGAAACAGGGGCATTCCAGTCGTGAATCGCACTCGATACAACCATGTTGCCCAAGCTATGCGCCGCAGTCACGACTTCACCACTGGCACTAAGAGTCGTGATGAAAGCCGCCAAATCGTGCGCCGCACCCAAAGCGTTCATGACGTTGGCGTGATAATTCGGCGTCACCGCTGAGCCAATCTCGGTCTCAGAACCTGGCCACGTTATCGCGTAAAACTTAGCCTTTGAGCCTGACCAATAGAAGCGTTTAAATATTTCTGCCGCTACCCCACGCGCTTGTTGCGGTGTGTTGCTGTAGCCGTGCAAGTAAACTAAGTTCTTTCCGTTAGTCATCGAGTCCGGCCAATTCTCTGGCTCGTTCGCATACGAAGCTCCTGGCACTCCGTAATCCGGTCGAGCAATCACAGTATGCGCTCCGGCCGTGTCCGTATAGAGAAGGTTTTTGTGCCGGAACATCCTCTCCACCGAATCAATCTTGAGCTCCAATTTCACCTCGGCCAGGACGTTGCCGTCTTTTTCAATCGAGAGCACCAGCGGCTTGTCCGTGGTCTTGCGGCCTTCGATCAGGATCACGCCACCATCGTTATTTTGAATCCTCTCCAGGAAAGCCGGCAACAACTCCACGCCTGCCGCCCGAATCCATTCGCTCGCGGCTTCACCGGGTGCTGAGTTGAACTGATGTCCGAAGCCTGTGGTCAGTGATTCTCTCTGGTATTTGAAGGCCGTTGCACGCGTGGAGCCAATCATAAAAGCCAATCATAAGAAGCCAATCATAAAGAGCCAATCATAAAGGAGCCAATCATAAAGAAGCCAATCATAAAGAAGCCAATCATAAAGGGTCAGGTTTTGTAGTTTGTAGTTGGCAACGTCGTTCAATGATCGGCGGCACGTCTCGCGCCAGCCGCCACGGCTAAAAGTAACTTGATTGCTCACCCATTGTACCCACCCGCCTTGCCACGGCTAAACGTAACTTGATTTCACAACTCCGCCTCACAGCTCCGTGTATTTGGCCGAGCGCCCGCGAGCTTTCTCCACCGGATACTTTTTCGCGTTCGCCGCCATCTTCGCTTCGATCACCGCTGCGACATCGATCTGTGTCATATTGGCAAACTCGAGCGCATAAATAATCACATCGGCCAGCTCCTCCTCGATTTTCTTTCGCATCGCCGGCTCGTGCGCGATCGTTCGCGACGCATCCGGCGTGGCCCATAAAAAGTGCTCCATCAACTCCCCCGCCTCAGCCGCTAGCGCCATACTAAGATTCTTCGGTGCATGGAATTGCTCCCAATCCCGCTCTTGGGCAAAGGCGAGCACGCGGCTCTTTAGTTCGGCAAACGTAGTGGTGGCATCGGTGAGTGCGGGCATGGAGTACAGTTGGCGTGAAAAAATACTTTGTGCAAAATTAAACTTGGCGCGCTGGCTGCTATCTGCTCATTCGAAAACGTTCAATGAATCGGATTACACAACATCAACGCAGCCACACTGGCACTTCGTTCACGAAGGCCTGTGTCGCCCTTTGCTGCGTTACGATGCGTCCGATGACATCTCATTGGACTAAACAAAAACACGGCACGGGCTCTCAGGCCTAAACCTCCGATCTTTCGGAATCAGTTTAGAAACCAGAGTCCGGCCCTCCCAAGAGGAGCCGCTCAAACACCCTGCACACGATCATGAATACGCTCACCACCACCACCACCACCTCCACCACCCGTCGCTCCGCCTCCGTTCCGGCCACCTTGCCGGTCCGCACGCCGCATTTCGACTGCGTGCAGGCCGCTGACGCGCTCAAAGTGGTCATCTTTGTGCCGGGCGTGGAAGCGTCCGGTGTCGAGATCTCACGGCGCGGACCCGACCTGACGGTCACCGCCCGCAAAACTCACTTCGTGCGCAGAAACTGGCAGGCCCTCCACCTCGAAAAGGTGCAGCGCGACTACCAGCTCCGGCTGCGGCTCGGCAATGGGCTCGATTACGACGCCCTCAACGCCGAGCTCGTGGACGGTCGGCTGACCCTCACGCTCCCGAAAAAATCAGTCGCACTCACCCGCGAACGCCGCGTCGCCTGACCCGGCCGTAGTCAAAGCGCATCAACGGCTTCCAACAACAGCCCGCACCCGTCTCAGTCTCGGCACAACCGCCGCCTGCAACGGGTGCAGAGCTGTTGGAAAAACCTGGCGAGACGATCGGTTTCGCTCCGTCGTCGCTTGCGGAATACACCCTGGAAATTTCTGGGCGTTCTCGTTGTCCTCCTCGATCCGCGACCTTTGCGAAACCCGAAAAATTGTATCCAAAAAGGTAGCACACGTTGTTTCTTTCTAAAAAAACCACGGAACGTACCGATACCATGAGTGTACTATATCTCCTCCCATGGCCCTCCTCCCTCCACCCATCGTCTTCTCGCCGCCTCCCGTCGACCGCATGCCGGCCCACGTGACGCAGGTGCCGTTCTACGATGTCACCTGGAATCGGCCGCAGTTTCGCCCGCCTTCACTTCCGACCCAGGCGCAAATCTGGTCCGAGATGCCCTTCACTTCGCGCTTCCTCTCGAAGGGTTTTGGCAAATAGGAAAACCCGCCCTCGCCTTCGCGTGAGCGGGTTGATCGCGGCAGAATAGTCCTCGGTATAGTCCTCGGGAAATCCGCCCGCTGTTATTTTTTGACGGCTGTGAAGATTTTCTTCACCAACGCGTTCTTGGCGATAGACGGATTGGTGCGCAGCGCGCCTTCGCCCTTGCCCATCTGGCTGTAAACGTAATCGACCGTTTGCTCGGTGATCGTCTGCTCTAGACTGGCCGGCGGTTCCTTGCCGAACATCGAAGCGGCAAACGGTCCGGCTTTCGCCACCATCGCCCGATACGCGGCCGTCAAACCCGACTCCTTGCTCTTGGCGGCGACCAATGGTTGCACTTTGCCCACCACCGCCGGACGCGTTTTCTGCTTCGCATAGTTCGTCAGGCCGTCCGGCCCCGTCTTCAAAACCGTCATCGGATCATCGATCTTCAGATTGCTCGTCTCGCCTTTGAAGGCGTCTTTCGTCAACGGCAACGTTTCCACCGCGACCTTTTTCACCTTTGCCTTAAAATCGTCCACCAGCTGACCCTGGCCCGCGCCGCGCAGCAGCGATTCCAGTTTTGCCATCTTGTCGGGCAACGTGATCGACATCTCGGCGTTCGCCGTTTTGGCGTCCGAAGCCGTAGCCACCGATTGATCAACCAGCGTGGTCAACGCCGCTTGCAGGCCCCTTGAGGCTTCCTCAGCCGTCGGCTGAGAGTCGGCGGCCACGGCCACACCGAGCAGGCTTGAACAGAGCACGAATAATTTCAGGAAGTTTTTCATTGGAAAACGGGACAGCGAATAATGAACCGAGGTTCACGCAATGACGAACTGACGCGGCAATAAAATAGCAGCGAAGATTGCTCAGCCCTAGCAAATCCGTTGGCCTTGAGTCGTAGGTTCGCCCGTTTAGCCGAGCCAGTCAGTACCGGCAAACACAGCGCGCTTACTGCCGAGTCTGCATGCTGAACTTCGTCAGGCCGACTTTGCGGCAGGAATCCATCACAAACGTGACTTTTTCCCAGGTGGCTTTTTCGTCCGCGCTCACCAGCACCGGGATTTCCTTGTCGATGTTCTTCACGTTGCGGAGGAGCTCGAGCAGCTTCTCCTCGCTCGCATCCTTGCCGTTGAAACTAAAGGTCCCGTCTTTGCTGACGGCGATCACCACAGTGCCCTTGAACTCGTTTTTGCCAGCCGTGTCGGCCTTCGGCAGCGTGATGTTGAGCGTCGTGTTCGTCGCGAAACGCATCGAGACGAACGCGAACAACACGAGCATCACGAGGACGTCGATCAGCGGCACGAGCGGCAACTCTGGCCGGTGGCGCCGTTTGGTGCGCAATCCCATGCTCATTGGACGAGCTCTTTGTCGGTTGCCGCTGCCCCACTCTTTTGAGCGAGGATGCGTTGGAGCAACACGTCGAGGCGCGCCACGTGGTGATCAATTTTGCGTTGCAGATAACCGTTACCACCCAACGCCACCAAAGCGACGACGAGGCCGAGCAGCGTGGCGGAAAGAGCATAACCAACACTGTGGGTAAACTGCACCGGATCGGGCATGCGCGTCTCGGGATCAATCACGTTAAACGCACTGATCAGGCCGAACACCGTGCCGATCAGGCCTAGCAGCGGCGCGCCCGTGTAGATGACGTCGAGGTAGCTGACCCCGCGTTCCATCTTAATGACTTCAAGGCGGGCGTAGGCTTTGGCGCCGTCGGCATCGCCGGGGTGCCGCTCGACGAAGTTAATGATGCGGGCGAGTGCAGATGTTTTATCCTCAAAGGTGGAGTCCTGATCGTATTTTCCCTGGAGCGCCGCATCGACGAGGTCTTGCGGGATGATCGCCTTCTTGCGCAGCGCCACAGCGCGTTCGCAGATGATAAACACCTCGATAAAAGAGAGTGCTCCGAGCACGTAAGCTAGAATACCGGCAGAACCAACAATGCGAATCAGGTCAACAGCTGCAAAAATCATGGGTTAATGGAATAGGAGTCCTTCTCTGACTCGCCAGACGAAAAAAGGATTCAAAAAGATTTGTAGGAGACTGCTCACGGGCGATTCCAATTCATTTCGCCGACAAGCAGGCACCTACAAACGGAATCAGACAGTCGGTGCCGCAACCGGCGTAGCTGCCACCGCAGCCGCGGCAGCGGCCTCTTCGGCCAACACGCTGCGCGTACAGAAATCGCCGAATTCTTCGCCCGTCGTGCGCTCCAGAGCGTAACGTTTGATGATCGGGGCGAGGAGCGTGAGGCTCTCGTCCACGGTCACGGACTGGCGGAAAAGTTTATTGAGGCGGGTACCGTTGTATTTGGCACCCAAATACAGCGCATACTTGCCCGGCGCTTTGCCGACGTAGCCGATTTCGGCCAGGTACGGACGGCAGCATCCGTTCGGGCAACCCGTCACGCGCAGGCTGATCGCGTCGTGACGCAGGCCAGCTTCGTCGAGCACGGTTTCAAATTTTTCGATGAGCTCCGGCAACATGCGTTCGCTCTCGGCAAGCGCGAGTCCGCAAGTCGGCAGCGCGACGCAGGAGAGCGAGTTGAGGCGCAGGCCGCTCTGGACGTTTTCCTTGGTTAGGCCGTGACGCGCCAAGACCGCATCAATCACGGGTTTCTGAATAGCCGTCACGCCGGAGATGATGAGGTTCTGCGAAGCAGTCAGTCGAAAATCGCCGGTGTGCACGCGTGCGATTTCGCGCAGCGCGGTCTTCATCTTCCAGCCGGGGATGTCCTTGATGCGGCCGCTGAGAATGTGCAGGCCGTAGAATGATGTGCCATCAACTCCCTCGTGCCAGCCATGCGGGTCTTGGATCGTGGTGAACTCGAACCGGCGAATAGCGCCAAGTGTAAAGCCGGCGCGTTTCTCAACTTCTTCCTTGAACCAAACAAGACCGCGATCGGCGATGGTGTACTTGAGGCGGGCGTGTTTGCGATTGGTGCGGTCGCCGAAATCGCGTTGCGTGGTGAGCACGGCGGTGCCGAGCGCGATGACTTGGTCAGGCGTAATAAAACCGAGCAGATCAGCGAGGCGCGGATACGTTTCAGCATTGCCGTGGCTCATGCCCATGCCGCCGCCAACGACGACGTTGTAGCCGACGAGTTGTTCGTTTTCCACGATGGCGATAAAGCCTAGATCTTGGGAGAAAACGTCGATGTCGTTCGAGGGCGGAATGGCGAAACCGGTCTTGAATTTGCGCGGGAGATAGGTCGCGCCGTAAAGCGGTTCGACCTCGGGTTCGCCACCGGCGACGAGTTGGTCGTCGATCCAGATTTCGTGGTAAGCGCGAGTGTGCGGCAGCGCGTATTCGCTCCAGGCGCGGGCGTGGCCGTAAACCTTTTGGTGGATGGCGCTGCGTTCGGGATTGGGCGCAGCCATGACGTTGCGGTTCACATCGCCGCAGGCTGCGATCGAATCGAGGAGAACTTTGTCGAGCCCCTTGATCAGCGGGCGGAGATTGCCTTTGAGCACGCCATGAAACTGAAAAGTCTGGCGCGTGGTGAGGCGTAGCGAGTGGTTGGCGAGTTTGTCGGCGATGTCGTCGAGCACGAGCCACTGCTGCGGCGTGCATTGGCCGCCGGGGAGGCGGACGCGGAGCATGAAGCCGTAGGCTTTTTCCTGCTTCAGCTTGGTGCGTTCTTTGCGGAGATCGCGGTCGTCCTGGAGGTACAGACCGTGGAATTTCGTGAGCTGGCCGTTGTCCTCGCTGATCGCGCCCGTGGACGTGTCGAGCAGGTCTTGCGCAATCGTGCCGCGAAGGAAATTCGAGGCGGATTTAATGCCCTCGTTGGCGCTGAGAGGCTTCGTGGTGTCCACAGGTTCTGAGCTCATAAGAATACGGCAAAAGATGCGCGGCGGACGTCGTAGAGCAAGTTGGAATTAGTTTTTCCACCTATTTAGTAAACTAAAGAACCAAAGCTACGAGTTCACGTTACACAGAGGACACTTACAAATGAACCTGCGTCGCTGTTGCTGACGCGTCCGTCCGCTCAACTCGCGTTTAATTCCAGCAAAACATCCTCGCGTGCGACCATGCCGAGTTCGGCCCAAAGTTGCACGAGGTGGAGCTTGTTGCGGATTTTGTGCCCGAGATCGCGCACCACGACGTAGTCATCGCCCATTTCGAGCGGCGTGCCGAGTCGGCGTTGAACAAGGCTCAACTCCTCGATCAACCGGTGCAACGTACACCACTCCTGAGTCACGAGTTCGTGAGACACCACGGGGATTTCCCATGAATTGGAGTTTTGCGGTGTGAATGGAATACTCATAAACTGCACTCGCCTCTCACCGCTATCGAATGAAAGTGTGCGGACTTTAGCCTAATGTGTTAGTTACTTGCCATAGTAGTCTCCAAAATACCCTATAGATAGCTACCTAATGCCCCTGCCCGGACGCCTTCCGCTATTTCGCGCAGGCGACTAAGCCCGCCTCAGCCCAACGCTTTAACGCCTGTCCGGTAAGCGATTGTTCGGCCTTAACGATATCTTTGCGCGTGCCGGCGAAAACGATGTCGCCGCCCGCCGTGCCGCCGCCCGGACCCAGGTCGATGATCCAGTCGGCGAGGTTGATTACGTCAAGATTGTGCTCGATCACGATAATAGTGTTGCCCGCATCGCGCAGTTTAAAGAGCAGGTCCATCAGGTTCTGAATATCGGTCCAGTGCAGCCCGGTGGTGGGTTCGTCGAGGATGTAGAGCGTGTCGCCTTGTTGGCGTTTGCTTAGTTCTAGGGAGAGTTTCAGGCGTTGAGCCTCGCCACCGGACAACGTCGTCGCGGGCTGGCCGAGCGTGAGGTAGCCGAGCCCGACGGCGTTGAGCGTCTCGAGCTTGTCCATGATGCGCGGGATGTTTCGGAAGAGTTTCATCGCTTCGCGAACCGTCATATTGAGAACGTCGGCAATGGACTGGCCGTGAAAAAGAATCTCCAACGTTTCGCGGTTGAAACGCCGCCCACTGCAACTCGGGCAAGGAGCGTAAGCATCGGCCATAAATTGCATGTCGAGTTTGATCACGCCATCACCCTGGCAACGCTCGCAACGACCGCCGCGAATATTGAAGGAAAAACGGCTGGCCTTGTAACCGCGAACCTTGGCGAGTGGTGCGGTCGCGAAGAGATCGCGCAACAGATCGAGGAGCTTGGTGAACGTCGCGGGATTAGAACGCGGACTGCGCCCGATCGGCTCCTGATCGACCTGAACCAGTTTCTCGAAGAAATCGAGATTCTCGATGGCGCGATGTTTGCCCGGAATGGATTTCGCGCCGTTGAGTTTTCGCGCAGCGGCGGCGGCCAGCACGTCGTTGACAAGCGTGCTCTTTCCCGAACCCGATACGCCGGTGACGCACGTCAGCAACCCGACTGGAAAACGCGCATCGACCCGACGCAGATTGTGCTCGGCGGCTTCCCGAACCGTCAGCCAGGTATCGTCCGGGATCTTGGTCTTGGCATCTTTCTCGACTCCCATTTTGCGGGCAAGAAAAGGGCCGGAGCGCGAGACGCTGATCGGCTGCGCGGCGCATTCCGCCGGCGTACCCTGAAACAGGATACGGCCGCCCTCGACGCCTGCTTCGGGGCCGAGTTCAAGAATCTCGTCGGCCATGCGCATCGTGTCTTCGTCGTGTTCGACCACGAGCACGGTGTTGCCGCGGTCGCGCAGTTCGCAAAGCGTGTCGAGCAGCTTGCGGTTGTCGTGCGGATGCAGGCCGATGCTGGGTTCGTCGAGCACATAGATCACGCCCATCAAGCCCATGCCGAGCTGCGTCGCGAGCCGCACGCGCTGGGCCTCGCCACCGGAAAGCGTGCCGTAATCGCGATCGAGATTCAAATAACCAAGCCCCGTCTCCAACAGGAAATGCAACCGCTGGTCGATGCCGGTGACGATCTCGCGCACGGCCTCGTTGGCCGCCATTTTCGCAACGAGTTCCTTTCCGAAACCAGCCGCCGTCTCCACATCGAGCGCGAAAAACTCCGGCAGCGTCTTGCCGCCCACACGCACGGCTCCGCTGCGGGCGTTGAGCCGCGTGCCGTGACACTCCGGACAACCGCCGCTCACCATGAACGTCGTCAACCGGGCGCGAAAACCCTCGCTTTCGGTTTCACGCCAGCTCGCGTCGAGCATGGGAATCACACCGGCAAATGCCACGGCCTTGGCCTCACGCATGCGTCGCAGCTTAAAGGCGAACAACCTTTCGCCTCCGCCAAAAAGCAGCGTTTGCCGCACGGCCTCGGGCAGTTTATTCCATGGACTCTCCGGGTCGAACGGCAGCTGTTCAGCAAGCTGCTTGAGGATCGCGTTGTGCTTGATGATGAGATTTTTTCCGCCGATCCGCCATGGTTTGAGTGCGCCTTCGCGCACAGATTTCTCCGGGTCGGCCACGACCAGCTCCGGCACGAACCGGAGCTTGCGCCCCAGCCCGCCGCAAGTTGAACAAGCGCCTTCGTTGTGGTTGAACGAAAAGTGCCGCGGCGTGAGTTTTTCGAAAACGTCGCCACAGAGCTCGCAGGCGAGCGACTGGCTCAATTGGAGTTCGCGCCACGGCGCTTCGGCGGTTTTTTGTGCCAGTACGATGGCTCGGTCGCGGCCTTCGCGGAAAGCCAGTTCCAGCGAATCCGCGATGCGGCTGCGTTGATCGGCCGTCACCACCAAACGGTCAAGGACGAGATCGACCGCGATCTCTTTCGTGCCGGACGGCACCAGATTCGGTGCATCGAGGTTCTTGATTTCGCCATCGAGGCGGACGCGTTGAAAACCACGTTGACGCAACCGCGGCAATTCCTCGCGAAGCACGCTCGGTTTCGCCCGCATACAGGGCGCGAGCAACATCACACGCTCGCCCGGAACCTCCGCAAAGATCCTAAGAATATTGTCGTCGAGCGACCGTTGCACGATGCGGCCACCGTCTTTGGGGCAAACTTGTTCGCCCAACAACGCCCACAACAACCGCGCGTAATCGGCAATCTCCGTCACCGTGGCGATCGTGCTGCGCGGCGAACCACCACCCGTGCGCTGTTCGATCGCGAGCACCGGCGACAGTCCGTGGATAAAGTCGACGTCAGGCCGCTTCAACTGCTCCAACACCTGGCGCGCTTGGGTGCTGAGCGACTCCATGTATTTACGGTAGCCCTCGGCGTAGATGGTATCGAAGGCCAGTGACGACTTCCCCGAACCACTTGGCCCGGTGATGACGACCAGTTTCCCTCGAGGCAGGCGCACTTCCAGATTCTTCAAATTGTGCTCACGGGCACCTTTTATGTGGATATGTGTGGCGGCCTGCATCGTGCTAACCTGCAGATTCCCTAGTTTTGCGCACGGGTCAAAGCGGGATAACATTTTCGTATACTTGGAATTCTGCCTTGAGTCCTAGAGCTCGGACGCCTTTTTTCGACCCACCCCATAACAAGTTGGCATAGTTTGTATAAGTTAATCAACCGCGCCCCCAGAGGCGCAGCTTCCCAAACCCTATGAACAATACCCGACTCATGAAGTCACTCTGCCGAACCCTCCGCCTGCTCTACACACTTGCACTTCTTGGCCTAACCGTTCCTCTGCACGCAATCGTTTTCAACGACGGCGACTTCAAAGTCACCTTCGACACCACACTTTCCGCTGGCGGCATTTATCGCCTCGACGATCCCGATCCCCAATTCTACGGCACCTCCAACGGTGGCCAGCAAAACTCCGTCAACGCCGACGATGGCAACCTTAACTATCGCAAAGGTTGGGCCTCACGCGTCTTCAAGGGCACCCACACCCTCGAACTCAAGTGGCACAACTTCGGTGCCCTCGCCAGCGGCTACTATTTCTACGACGTCGAAAACAAAAAAGGCGTCCGCGACCGCACTCCGCTCACCGAGGCGGCCCAAGACCGAGTCGGCAGCAACCAGGAATTTCTCGACCTCTACGTTCGCGGAACATTCGACATCGCCAATCACGCGCTCGACCTCCGTTTCGGTCGCCAGGTCCTGAACCTCGGCGAGAGTACTTTCATCCCGAACGGCATCAACGTCGTCAACTCCGTCGACGCCGCCAAACTCCGCGTGCCCGGTGCCGAACTACGCGAGGTGCTCCTCCCCGTCAACATGCTCAAGTCCTCCATCGGCTTGAGCGACAACATCACGCTGGAAGCTTTCTGGTTGCTCGAATTTCGCCGCACCGAGATCGATCCAGCCGGCAGCTTTTTCAGCACCAACGATTTTGCGACCCGCGGAGGCAGCAACGTTTACCTCGGCTTCGGCGCCCTCTCCGACCTCGCGCCGCTCGGCGCCGTGCCGCGCGGCGGTGATCGCGAAGGCGGCAACTACAACCAGTACGGTGCCGACCTCCACATCGCCGTGCCCGCGCTCAATAACACCGATTTCGGTTTCTACTTCGCTAACTACCACAGCCGCCTTCCCGTCATCAGCGCGCGCACGCCGACCGGGCCGATCACTTCCGCACTGGTCACCACAACACTCACCGGCCTCTTGATCCAAAACGGAGTGCCAGCCGCCAGCGCACCCGCTGCGGCAAGCGGTATCCTGACTCTAGCCGCAACCAATCCTTCTGCACTTACGGCCAGCCAAGTCGCCCTTTACAACGGAGCCCGTACCGTCGCCCTGCTCAACACCGCCGCCACCGCCCGCTACTTCATCGAATACCCCGAAGACATCAAAATGCTCGGCGTGAGCTTCAACACCGCCCTCGGCAACACCGGCATCGCGGTGCAAGGCGAGGTCTCCTACAAACACGGCGTGCCGCTGCAAATCGACGACGTCGAACTTCTCTTCGCCACCCTCTCGACCCTCTCGCCGACTTACGGCGCGCCCAATAACCAACTCGGCAGCTACCTTGGCCAATACGAAAAGGAAATCTCCGGCTACCAACGCGAAGATGTCTGGACCATCCAGACTTCCCTCACCAAAACCTTTGGGCCAACCCTCGGTGCCAGCCAGTTCACGCTCATCGGCGAGGTCGGCGGCGTTTACGTCCCCGACCTGCCCTCCAAAAACGTCCTGCGTTTCGACGGCATGGGCACGTTCACCAGCGGCGATCAAGCCGCCATGAACGGCACCACCTCGCCCGGCAGCGCAATCCTTCCCTCAACGCCACTCAGCGCCTTTGCCGACCGCTTCTCCTGGGGCTATCAACTGGTTGCGCGCCTCGAATACAACAATGTCTTCGCCGGCATCAACATCACGCCCACCATCGCGTTTGTCCACGACGTGCAAGGCAACACGCCGCTGCCGCTCGGCAATTTCATCGTCGGCCGAAAATCCATCAACCTCGTCACCGAGTTTTCCTGGCAAAACAGCTGGTCGCTCGAAGCCCGTTACGTAAACTATTTCGGTGCCGACCGCTACAACCTCCTCGCTGATCGCGATTACGTCGCCACTACCCTCAAATACTCCTTCTAAGCTCCGCCCATGAAAAACCATTTCCGACTTGCGCTCGTCTTGCTCTCCCCCGCTTTCGCCTTCGCTGCGATCAGCGACGCCGACCTCGCCCGTCTCGGCAGCGAACTAACCCCATTCGGCGCCGAACGCGCCGGCAACGCCGATGGTTCCATCCCCGCCTGGAATGGCGGCATCACCACACCACCCGCCGGATACAAAGCCGGTGATCACCACCCCGCACCCTTCCCCTCCGAAGCCCCGCTCTATACAATCACCCCCGCCAACGTCGCCCAATACGAAGCACGCCTCACCGCCGGACACATCGCACTCCTCAAGGCTTACCCGGATTATAAACTCCCCGTCTACCCTTCGCACCGAACCGCCTCCGCTCCCCAACGCATCTACGACGCCACCAAGAAAGTCGCCCCCACCGCCCGGCTCGCCAACAACGGAGCCAATGTCGAAGGCGCTTTGATCGGCATCCCGTTCCCCGTTCCGCAAAACGGCCTCGAGGTCATCTGGAACCATCTCGTACGCTACCGCGGTGATGCCGCCGCCCGCACCTACGCCCAGACCGCGCCCCTCCGCAACGGCAGTTACAGCCTCGTGGAATTCGAAGATGAGTTTCTTTTTAACTACGTTCGCCCCGACATCACCGAGGCAAATCTGAAAAACGTTCTCGTCTATTATAAACAGGCCACCACCGCTCCCGCCCGTTTCGCCGGCTCTATCCTCCTCGTCCACGAAACCCTGGATCAGGTCAAAGAAGCCCGCCGCGCCTGGATCTACAATCCCGGTCAGCGCCGCGTCCGCCTCGCGCCCAAAGTCGCGTACGACGAACCCGGCACCGCCTCGGACGGCATGCGCACCAACGACCAATTCGACATGTATAACGGTGCCCCCGACCGCTACGAATGGAAACTCGTCGGCAAGAAGGAACTCATCGTTCCCTACAATTCCTACCAACTCCACAGCGATAAAATAAAAATTGCCGACGTCTTAAAACCACTCCACATCAACCAGGACCTCACCCGCTACGAACTCCACCGCGTTTGGATCGTCGAAGCCACCCTCAAGCCCGGCACGAGCCACCTCTACACGCGCCGCACATTCTACGTTGACGAAGACAGCTGGCAGGTGCTCGGCGTGGACCAATACGACTCGCACAACGAGCTCTGGCGCGTCTCCGAGGCGCATTGCATCAACTATTACGAGGTTCCGACCTTCTGGAGCACGCTCGAGGTTCACACCGACCTGCGCAACGGCCGCTATCTCGCCATCGGTCTCGATAACGAACGCAAGATGTACGACTTCTCCCTCAAGCGCACACCCTCCGATTATTCCTCCACCGCCCTCGCCCGCGAAGGCACACGGTGATTTTCAAGGTAGGGCGCGACCGCTGGGCGCGCCGGGAACGTCCTACCAAAAACAGCCAAGACTCGTTTCCCCCGCTTGAAACTCCTCTTCACGTTCCTCGCCACTTTCGCCGCCCTCTGCGCCAACGCCGCAGACCCGATCCCCGCCGCCCGCGCCCTGCTCCTCGATGCCACGACCGTCGGCCCCGCCCTCATCGCCGTCGGCGAACGCGGCCACATCATCCGCTCCACCGACTCCGGCCAAACCTGGCAACTCCTTGCCTCACCCACCCGCGCCACCCTAACCGGAATCAGTTTTGCCGATAACAACCAGGGTTGGATCGTCGGCCACGACGGCATCATCCTCGCCACCCACGACGGCGGCAACACCTGGACCCTCCAACTCAACAACACCGCGCTCTCGTTTCTCGACGTCCTCGCGCTCGACCCACGCCACGCCGTGGCCATCGGCGCATTCGGCAGCCTCTTCACCACCGACGACGGCGGCACCACCTGGACCCAACGCAAAGCCCTCGAAGAAGACCTGCACCTCAACCGCGTCACGGCGGCCGCCGACGGCACCGTATTCATCGCCGGCGAACGCGGAACGCTCCTCCGAACCACGCGCAACCTTGAAACTTTCACCGCCACGCCCCCCGGCTACGAAGGTTCTTTCTTCGGCGTGTTGCCCCTCGGCCCCCACACCGCCATCACCTACGGCCTGCGCGGCCACGTCTACCGTTCCGAGGACGCCGAGCTTTCCTGGAAACCCGTCGCCCTCGAAACGCCTGCGTTGATCATGACGGCAGCAAAACTAAAAAGCGGCACGATCATCCTCGCCGGCCAAGCGCGTGCCTTTTTCGTGAGCACCGACGAAGGCCGAACCTTTCGCCCGTGGCAACCCGGTCTCACCACCGCCGTCGCCGAACTCCTCGAAGCCCCCGACGGCACCCTGCTTGCCTTCGGCGAGGTCGGCGTCACCCGCCTCCCAAGACCGGAGTAATTCAAAAAACATTTTAACCACTTATGTTCACTGATTCAGAAAAGCACTCCGACATAAGAGTATTTCAGTGCCCATAAGTGGTTAAAAAATCTTTCTCCTGAAAATTAGCGTCCATTAGCGAAAATTAGCGGTTAAAAATCTTCCTGTCTCCGACATGTCCGTCGCCTCTTCCATCGCCGCCATCGAAGTCTTCGTCTTTCGCCGACGCGTCGCCCTCACCCTCATCTTCGCCGCGCTCACCGCGTTGATGGCATTTTACTGCACGCGCATCCGAGTCGACGCCAGTTTCAACAAGCAGCTCCCGCTCGAACACCCGTACATCCAAACCTTCACCAAATACCAGGACCAATTCGGCGGCGCCAACCGCGTCATCATCGCCCTCGTCGCCAAAGACGGCACCATCTTCACCCCCGAATTCTTTGCCACCCTCAAAGCCGCCACCGACGAGGTCTTCTTCATGCCCGGCGTCGAACGCAGCCAGGTGCAATCGCTCTTCACCCCCAACGTCCGCTACGTCGAGGTCGTTGAAGAAGGTTTCGCTGGCGGCACTGTCATCCCGGCCAACTTCAAAGCCACACCTGACGACCTCGCCGTCGTCCGCGAAAACGTCATCAAGTCCGGCAAAGTCGGCCAACTCGTCGCCAACGATTTCTCCGGTGCCATCATCAGCGCGCAACTCTTCGAAGTCGATCCCATCACCGGCAAAAAACTCGACTACATCGCCATCGCCAAAAATCTGGAAACTCGCATCCGCGACAAATACGAGAGCGACACCATCGACGTTCACATCATCGGCTTCGCCAAGGTCATCGGCGATGTCAGCGAGGGCGCGCGCGGCGTCATCCTCTTCTTCATCGCCTCCTTTTTTATCACCGGCTTATTGGTTTATCTCTATTCGCATTCGCTGCGGATGACGATTCCTCCGCTCATCTGTTCCTCGCTCGCCGTCGTCTGGCAACTCGGCCTGTTAACTGCTTTCGGTTACGGCATCGACCCGTTTTCCATCCTCGTCCCGTTCCTCGTCTTCGCGATCGGCATCAGCCACGCCGTGCAAATGGTCCGCGCCTTCCGCGCTGAGATGTTTGCCGGTCAGGACAATCTCGGTGCCGCCCGCAACGCGTTTCGCCAGCTGCTCGTTCCCGGCGGACTCGCCTTGCTTACCGACACCTTCGGCTTCGTCACCATGCTGGTGATCAAAATCCCCGTCATCCAGGAACTCGCCATCACCGCCTCGCTCGGCGTCGCCGTCATCATCATCTCCAATCTCTTCCTTCTGCCCATTCTACTTTCCTTCCAGAATATCCCCGCCACCTACCAAACCCGCGTCGCCAAACGCAAAGTCCACACCGATGCCCTCTGGCGAAAGGTTTCGCGCATCATGGAGCCGACCCCCTCAGTCGTCATCCTCATCGTCTCCGCGCTCCTCGGCGCCTTCGCCTGGTATAAATCCCAGGAGGTCCGCATCGGCGATCTCCACGCCGGCGTGCCCGAACTCCGCCAAAACTCCCGTTACAACGCCGACACCCGCGTCATCACCGAAAAGTTCAGCATCGGCGTGGATATTCTCTCCGTCATCGTCGAAACCGAACCCAACGGCTGCGTCAACTACGACGTCCTCACGCTCATGGACGAACTCGAAGGCCGGCTACGCGCCCTACCCTGTGTCAAGTCCATCGTGAGCGTCCCCACCGTCGCCAAGATCGTCAACGCTGGCTGGAACGAAGGCTCGCTCAAATGGCGCATCCTTCCACGCCACCCGAATGCCCTCGCGCAAGCCGTCTCGCCGATCGAAACCGCCACCGGACTGCTCAACGCCGACGGCTCCGTCATGCCGATGATGATCTTCCTCACCGATCACAAAGCCGAAACTCTCCGCACCGTCACCGACACCGTCAAAGCCTTCCAGGCCGAAAACTCTGCCACTGTAGGAGCGGCTTTACGCCGCGATACCAACGAGGCTTTACGCCGCGATTCACCCGGGGCATCGCGGGATAAACCCGCTCCTACAGCCAACCAAGCCAGAGCAGGCTCCGAAGTATTAAACCAAGTGAAAGTCCGTTTCAAACTCGCCAGTGGCAACGCCGGCGTGATGGCCGCGACCAACGAGGTCGTGCACGCCGCACAGTTCCCGATCCTGCTCTGGGTCTTTGGAGCCGTCATTGGTTTGTGCCTGCTCACCTTCCGCTCCTGGCGGGCGACGGCCTGCATCGTCATTCCGCTCGCACTCGTCTCCTGGCTTGCCTACGTGCTGATGGTTTACCTCCAGATCGGCTTAAAGACCTCCACGCTCCCCGTTGTCGCCCTCGGCGTCGGCATCGGTGTTGATTACGGCATTTATCTCTACGCGAAACTGCAAACCGCGCTCGAAGCCGGCGAATTCTTCGAAGACGCGATGTACACCGCCTTCACGCAGACCGGCAGCGCGGTGGTCTTCACCGGCCTTACGCTCGCGATTGGCGTCAGCACTTGGTTATTCTCCGACCTAAAATTCCAAGCCGACATGGGCGTCCTTCTGACCTTCATGTTCCTCGTCAACATGCTCGGCGCGATCGTCCTCATGCCCGTGATCGCCCGCTGGCTCTTCCGCCACCACACCAGAACGCGGTAAACGCCACCCTCTTTCTCGTTCTCTTTATCCTTCTCTTTCTCCCTGAAGTTTTTGAACCGCCAATTCACACTAATTGAGGGGAATTTCAGAAAAATCGAGGTAGGGCTGCGACCGCCGGGCGCGCCGGGCTTGTATTCTTTTCAGACCGCTCAAAACCCTGCCACTGAAGGGATCGGTAATGGCTCGACAGATTCCGACACCCGGCTCCAGTGTCTGCAACCAATGACAACCCTAAAAGTGACTTTTCCCCAGCGCTTTGTTATCATGGCTACCTTGGCCCTCTTACCGAACCTGTGCTTCGGCCGACCTGAATTCTTCGCACGCCCCGTCGCGCAATACACCTGGCTGCCGGCCTCCGCGAGAAATGTCGACTTCATCAGCGGCTGGTCATGGTCACATGGCGGCGGCGGCGCCAGTATCCCAGGGCCGAAGGCAAAAATCGACAATTACACGCTATCCAACGGCGGCCTGGGCGGAGGATTAGCGGTGGGCGTTGTACTAGGCAAAAACCGGCAATTTGAGATTAGTGCCGAAGCCACGCTCACGCGCTACCATTGCACCTACGTAGTAACCCCTCTCCCCTATTATACGTACAGCCCCTCGGGACCAGGTTCGTCGAGGGTAGACGTCGAACCGGGTCCCGCCTACTCGGGCAGTTGCACCGTAGTCCTGAGAACGGTTCTTGCGACCTTCCGGTGGTATCCAGGTAAAACCGAGGATCCTGTACGGCCCTATTTGGGATGTGTTTGGGGTTCGCTCGATCCGAATTTTCGCGGAAAGAAACCGCCTACTGGGTTTTCCACCTATGATGATCGCGGAAGCGAGGACTATCGTGTAGCGACAGGATTGAGTAGTGGAGTCATCATCAAACTGGGCCGGAAAACCTACGCCGAAGCCGGCTATCGCTTCCTATGTTCGAGCAAAGCCATAGCGAACAAAGTCGGGTCGAACAAGGGCCTGTATGGCAAAGCTCACATGATCAACCTCGCGCTTAACCAGCGCTTCTAAGCAACGAACCGATTGCGCAAAGCCAATCCGAAACACAGCCATCCCATGGCCTTGTTAGCTATTTTTGATAGTTTATGACGCGTGCTGTCCCATAGAATTGCAGCAGGCCGCACAGATCGAAGCGGTCCCAGACCACCCCGCGTAGCAGGGCAAACAGCCGCGTGGTCAAACGCCACCTCACGTCCTTCTGACGTTTATGTTCCTTGTGAACATGCTCGGCGCCATCGCCCTCATGCCCGCGTTGGCCCTCTGTCTCTTCCACCATCACACGCGCAACCGTTAGTCATCGCGCTCTAATTTCCAAAAGGACTTTACGAGCCCTTTCAAAGTTAATCCTTTAGGTGACCTTAGGGCCGAGGCTGATAGAGCAATGCTTGATATAGCATTTTACGAGACCCCTGATTACAAAACCCTCCTCGAGTCTCATGAAAAATCCATCGTCATTGGTCGACGTGGCACCGGTAAAAGCGCAATTTTCTACAAACTCACCAAAGAGTATAAAACATTACTCGAGGCGGCACTACTTACGTACTCACCTGAAGATTATGAGATATCTGCGCTTCGCACTTACCTTGCTGCATTCAGTGGAAACTACAACCAGGCAAAATCTTGCGCCAAAATAATTGCCAAATTTGGCCTCGCAATGGAACTCATACAATTACGGGTAAAGCACTACAAATTCCAAGAAATACACGATGCAGCATACTTCCATGATCTGGTAAATTCTTGGTGTCGTCTCGGTGAAACATTTTTCTCGCGCCTATATCATTTATTGAGGACCCATTTTTTTGACGCAAAAACACTAGCTGATTCCTCTGTGGCCGGCCTTGCTGAAAAACTAGAAATCCGTCGGGTTGAACGCTTCATAGAAGCTTTTTTTGATTTCTATAATTACCGTTCCGTTGTAATGTTCGATCGCCTAGACGAAGGTTACGAGCACGATACGCTTGGTATCGCATTTCTTGCAGGTATTTGTGACGTTATTGGACAATGGAATAGTGCATTCCCACAACGCTTCCGAGGCGTTGTCTTTTTGAGAGATAATATTGCCCGATCAATCGAGACAGCTGATCCTGATTTCTCTCGTAATTTCGAATCACAGATCATCCGCCTGCATTGGGGGCGCTACGATCTCTTCAACATGGCCTGTTTTAGAATCCGCAATGCATTTCAGTTGGCATCAGAAAATAATCACAAACTATGGCAATCAGTTACAGCACAATCATTAGCGACAAGCGATGGTTTTGATCTATGTCTACGACTAACACTATATCGACCACGCGACTTACTCGTTTTACTTAACGAAGCTTTCAATAGGGCAAAAAAATTTAGCCGCGACCACATAGATGAATCAGACGTTAACCATACTGCCAAAGAGATATCTAGCAGGCGATTCAACGATCTAATCAAAGAGTACGGCGTGTTAATTCCTGGCTTGGAACAATTCGCACGTGCATTTACTGATGCGTCGCCGAAATACACTTTAACCAGCGCAATGGATGCAATGGTTCCTCTAATGGAAGAAAATGCGCCATCACCAGCGGCTGCTCAATATTGTGCGATCTTAGGAAACGGCACGGAGCTTTTAAGGAGTTTATATAGCATTGGATTCTTAGGCATTCGCTCAAAAGACACTGGGAATTATTCTTTCTGTCACGATGGGAAGACTACGGACGTAGAGTTTACAATGGAGACAGAGCTATTGGTGCATCCGTGCTATTGGATAGCATTAAACATCACTGAGACTATAACCGAAGAGGCAAGAAGTGAAATCGACGATGAATATGATGATCTAAAAATTGATATCTCGTCATCCAATCTAGAACAAAGAAAGAATCGGTTGGGGCGATTGATTAATAGTCTCACAGCGACACAATGTGGCCTAAAGGATTGCGCATTATTTGAGGAATGGTGCAAGGAAGCCCTGCGTGTAGTATTTTCAGGTTCGCTATCAAACCTCGAACTTCACCCAAATGGGGCATCCTCACTTCGGCGGGACATTGTCGCCCGCAATACGGGTAATCGGTCTGCTTGGAAACGGATTCTAGAAGACTATTCAGGTCGCCAAGTCATATTCGAAGCAAAAAACTACGAAGACGCGCTCGGGCCTGATGAATTCCGGCAAATGTCATCATACTTGAATGGTCCGTATGGCAGACTTGGCTTTATCATTAACCGATCGAACGAGATGAATCTTGTGGGTGGAAGTGAGCTCGACTGGGTAAGGCAGTCGTGGAATTCAGAAAAAAAGATGATCATAAAATTAAATGCCAAATACCTGTGTAAATTGCTTTCAAAGCTCAGAAACCCTCAAAAGCACGATGAACCAGACGAGAGCTTAAATGGCTTACTTGATAAGTATGAGAGGCTCTACCTCAGTCTTCCCTCTTCCGGACGAAAGCGATGAGAGCCAGTCAGGACGTCAAGCCAATCAAACGACGCCGCTTGACTCTAGACAAAACCAATCCCGTCCCGACATCAATTTACCCCTTGATCCCCACAACTCCCACCCCCGAGTCCGTTGTTCAGCGGCAGCTAGACGCGTTCAATGCCCGGGACCTTGAGACGATCCTTACGATTTATGCGGACGATGCCGAGTTGTTCGAACATCCGTCGAAGCTCGTCGCTCGTGGCACGGTGGACTTGCGGGCTCGATTCGCTAGCCGCTTCACCGAGCCAAATCTCTTCGCCAAACTCGTTCATCGGGTTGTTGCCGGAAACACCGTCGTCGACCACGAGATCGTCACCCGAACCTTTCCCGAGGGTCCCGGTACACTCGAAATGGTTATGATCTACGAAGTGAAAGACGGCCGCATCGCCAAAGCCTGGAGCATCCCAAGCAAACCCATCATCGGGCGTTAGGGAGGTTCGAAGGGCCAGCGGATCAAACCCGTCTTCCTAACACCGCCCCATGCACACCGAAACCCATCGGCAGCAAGGTGGTCAAACGCCACCTCAAGCCGGGCGAAACAACAATCATCGGACCCAATCTTTAGTTTCCTTCAAACCGGCCCCGCCCGACTTTCCGGGTCGGAGTTGAATGTGGGTAACCAGCGCCCAACCGGTCAGGCGATCAGTCAGAGCCACTTCCATGCGTGTCGTTCTGGATTTCTCCAGCGGAAAGTTAATAGTATGATTCCGATCCTCCGGCTTCAGCTCCTCCGACTTTCGGGCGACTCCATTCACCTGCCAGCCGAACCGTAAAGCACGTTTTACCGATGCAGGCCCGGACTCGTCCACAATCATACGAGCCACCCTAAGCCGTAGATTGCCACGCATCCCTTCTGCCAGCAGGAGCAACAGGCCACCGCGTTCCGTCACCGTCAGTCGCACCGCCTCCCGGCCATTGGGAAAAACAAGTACGAACACGCTGCCATAAGGGGGTGCGTTGCCCGCCCAGCTGATCTCAGCCTGATTGGCGTCAATTGTTCTTTTTACCGCATCCTTTGCATCCCGCCAATAAAACGCTCCACCCTCCGGCACTTGGGGAAGTGCAAATACGAAACCCACCTGCGGCGTTGAGTTCTTGAACATCTCCGGCACGCGGCTCTTTCGCTCGGAAACCAATTTTTCACGCACCACGCTCGTTGTATCAGCCTCTCCCACGCGAACCGGCACCGTTGGCACGATCGCATCACGCACCAGACGCACGTCCCAACGAACAGCGGCAATTTCGTAGCCCAGCATTTTTAAGCCGCTGTCACTCTCGGAAATCAATTGATCCGTTTTCTCCGGTTCATCTGCTTTGCTTTCGTCCGGTGTCGTTTTCGTATTGACCGGCAACACCGGTGCCAGCGCATCGTCCTTTTCAACCGCTGATTCTGCCGACGGCGTCCCAGCCTCCTTTCCTGCTGGGCCCGACGCTTTTCCACCAGACCCCGGCCTCTTCGGCCCCTGCTTTGCAACCGCAGTCTTAGGAGCGGGCGCAAGTTTCTCTTCTGCCTCTTCATCGTTCTCGACCGGCTGTGCGTCGCTTGTAGATGGTGGTTTATTCCCGACCGGACTCTTGTTCACCACCAAAACTTTTGAAATCGGCCCGGTGGCCTGGACTGACTCACCTTGCGGACGATTGTTGGTCACCGCCTCCGAAGAAGTGTCCGTTGCTGGGTTTCCTGATAGCGCGCCTCCGTTGCTGGGTTCCCCGTTTTTTGCCGCTTGCGCACGGGTCGAAAGCGCACCCAAAGCCTGAACCTTTCCCTTCTTTTTTTGATTCGTAAACGCCACCGCGCCCTCCGGCCCAATTCCTCCTGGCGGTCGTTTATTGTCGTCCCATGAACCGGATTCCACTGCATCAACGGGCATGCTGCCGCGCTTGATCCCACCCTCGGCGACCGCGGTCCCGGCGTGGGCTGAGGATGTCGTTTTGCTAATCGCCGCAGCCGGTCCTTTTGTGGCACCTGTTTCCGAAACTTGCTCCATCGACACCGCACTTGGCTCTTCGCCGTCCTTGCTGCTCTCCTCGCCTTTTGGCACTGACGGGGCACCGGATTTCGGGTCGGTTGTACCTTTCGCCTTCTCAACGCCCGATTGAACGTCAACTCTTGAACCGATGGTGGAGGGAGCCCGACCACGTACACTCGCGGCAACGTCAACCGGACGATCAACCGCTGCCACCGGCGGCAAAACCGGGCGTTGAGCCGAACTACCCACACCATCCACGGATGCGCCGAGGCCGGTGCCAGCAGTTGGTTCGGCAAAACTTGCTGTGCCTGCACGATCTTTTCCCGCTGAAAAATCTTCAGGTGCCATCGACGAGCTGCGAACCGTAGTTATTCGCGGGTCGGTCTCATCGTTCGTACTCCACCCGATCCGCCAGGCCCACACGCCGCCACCACCCAGCAACAACAGGAGAACGATCAGGCCGGCAATTTTACCGAACCATCTACGGCCACCCCGTTCATGCGGCGGAGTCGATCCGGTTGAGGAAGGATCCTCCTTGTCGGAGGCACTGCCCGCCTCGTTCTCCTTTGGTTCATCCTCAGTCGTTGAGTCCGCCGCGCTCCGCATCTCCAACCGTGCCACCGCGCCGCGCTCCACCGTCACCATGACGCCCTTCACCGGAAATTTCACCCGGCCCGAAACAACGCGAACTCGATAACGCCCCGGTCCGATTTTAGTGAAATGAAAATCCCCAGACTTTTCCGAACGTGTCCGGGCCACACTCAGCCCTTGGGCGTTTTCAACCACCACCTCGTAGCCTTCTAACCGCTTGCCACCGGCTAATACGACACCGCTCAGCCCTGTCTCCATCGACTCAGGATAAATGACCGGTGCCGGCGAGGCGACGCCCCAACTGTGGACCATTATGCCGGTTTCGGTCCGGCAGACAAAATCCGACAACGCCGCATCCGGCTTGGCCGAGAGCGATTCGGCCATCGCCTTCACCCGGGCCGCCACTTGGTCAATGAGCGCCTGCGAACTGGTTCCGCTTCGATCATCACCCATCAATGGATTCACCGGGTTCTCCGCAAACGATTCGGTGGCCCGCTCCAGCCGTTTGCGTACGCCGGCCAGTTCCGCTGCGGTCAACGGTTTCTTCTCCATGCCTTCGCGCCACGTCCACGCGACACCGCCATCATCCGAACGCCGCTGCGGTGCCAGCAGCACGTCGCGAAAATGCGGACTCAGCAAACTCCAGAATTGATGAATCGAACGCCCGGCCACCTTGGTGATGCTCGAGCGGTCTTCGCCAAAGCGAATTTCGGCCACTGCACGTCTTGAGCCGCCTTCACTCATGGCCGTTGGTTCTCCCAGGCGGGCAGGCGAACATCCTCCGCTGCACCCGACAAAAGTGTAATCAACCGCCACCGGTAAGTCTCACCAGCGTCCAAGTGCAGGAGAAAACGTCGCGTCGCATCCGGCCCGGCGTCGTCCATCAACATCGTCTGCTCCACCGCATAGTCGCCCCCCGCGAGGTCGAGCGCGAGCGATTGATCAAGCGCGAGTTTCCACGATTGCCGTTCGCCCCCGACTTCCGATGTGAAAACGATCTGCCATTCGCACGGACTCCCGTTTTGCATCGTCAGGTGCGCCGCCCCCACTTTCGCAGAAACCGTTCCACCCACCGGGAGCAAAGCATTGGCCCGCGTGCAACGCATCCAGAAAAACAACCCAATCAATCCCGCTAAACACAACAAAGCCAGCGTCAGACGACCAGCCGATTGCGCTCGGTTAAACATGACTGAGTTGGAGATTTTTCCGGCTGCATAAATCGCATCCAGTTAATCTCCTATCGACTCAAACGCGCGCCGAATTGAGCAAAACCTCGCCTGCGCAAAACCATCACTTCGAACGGCCAAGATCAGATTTCACTTCACCGCCGCCGCGAGCAACTGCTGCGCCGCCGCCAACGCGGGCAACCGCCCTTCGGCCACGGCCACCTCGAGCGCAGGTTGTTGCGCGATGATCGCCGTATTTTGATAAAAATCATTCTGCAACTGCTCGCGGATGAGCGCATGCATCCACGAAACCGATTGCGAACGCCGCCGTTGTTCCAGCACGCCGCCCGCCTTCGCCGTTTTGAAAAACTCCTCCACCGTGGCCCAGACCTCGGCGATGCCTTCACCCGATAGAGCCGACGCCAACAACGCCGGCGTGATCCAGCCTTCGGTCGCCGGCCGCAGATAATGCAACACCCGCTTCATCTCGGCCTGCGCCGCCGTGGCGCGCGGACGGTTTTCGCCCTCGGCTTTGTTGAAAACGACCAGATCAGCCAGCTCCATGATGCCCTTCTTGATGCCCTGCACTTCGTCGCCCGCACCGGCGATCATGAGCATGAGAAAACAATCCACCATCGACCGCACGGTGACCTCATTTTGGCCGACACCGACTGTTTCGACAATGACGATGTCGTAGCCCGCCGCCTCGCAGAGCAGCAGCGCCTCGCGGCTTTTTCGCGCCACGCCGCCGAGCGAACCACTCGAAGGCGAAGGCCGGATAAACGCGCCGTGATGACGTGAAAGTTTTTCCATGCGCACCTTGTCACCGAGAATACTGCCACCGGTAATCGTGCTCGACGGATCAACCGCCAGCACCGCGATGCGATGACCTTCGTTGCACAAGCGGCTGCCCAGTGCCTCGACAAACGTGCTCTTGCCCGCACCAGGAATCCCGGTGAGCCCGACGCGCAACGAACGGCCGGTGAGCGGCAACACCCGCGCGAGCAACTGCTGCGCGAGTTCCTGATGGGCGGCCGCGTTACTCTCCACCAACGTGATCGCGCGCGCCAGGATGCCCGTATCGCGCTTCTGAATACCGTCCACATAATCATCAATCGAAAGCTGCCGACGACGAGCCCCGTGATTCTTTACGTGGGCAACACCGGAGGGATGAATGCCCTCCATGACCCAGGTGGCAAACGCCGGACCGGCCTCTTCCGGAACCCAGTCCGGACGCGGTTGATTGCAGTGCTCACGGTCCTTTTTACTCGGCATGCCTTTAGAAAGCCGCGCCAAACGCCGCCGACGTCAAGCGCACATGCAAGTCGTGATTCACGATGCCACTGAGACAAATTTCGCCCTTTGAATGGGTCCACAAAGACAGCTCAGGATTTGAGCTTGCTGGCCCTTCTCCGGAGGCATGAACTCACTGAGATCAATTTTCAGCCATTTTCCATGAAATCCGCCCCGACTCACGTTACGCAAAACCGCCCTTGCAACGAAACCTCCTCCTCCGCCCTAAGCCGCCGCGTACGACTGGCACTTGGCGCAGGCGCAATGGCGATCCTTGTTCTCTCTTCAGGATGCCAGGGCCATCCCGATAACACTGTTTCAAGCGGCCAGAATAAAACCGCTCACCAAACCGCATCCCAGCAAAACGCCGAAACGCTCACCTTGCGCGAGGGCGATGTGCTCAAAGTTTCGTTTCCCAGCTCGCCCAACCTCGATGCAACTCAGACGATCCGTCGAGATGGGAAAATCGCACTGACGTTGATCGGCGAAATCCAGGCGGCAGGCCTCAAACCGGCCGAGTTGCAAAACGAATTGCTCAAATTATACGCGCCACAACTCGTCTCAAAAGAAATCCTCGTCAGCGTCGTTTCCTCATCCATCACCGCCTTTGTGACAGGTGCCGTATTGCGTCCCGGCAAGATCGTTTCGGATCACCCGATCACAGCGCTAGAGGCAATCATGGAAGCGGGCGGCCCCGACTACGCGAAGGCAAATCTGAAGTCCGTGGTCGTCATTCGCCAAGAGGCCAACGGCAAAACGCGAAACATCACCGTGAATCTGAAGCAGGTCATCGAAGGCAAAAGCAACGAGCCGTTTTACCTTCAACCTTCCGATATCGTCTACGTTCCTGAAGGCTTCTCGATGTTCTAAGCCAAAAGCTGAGGGTGGCCGGTCAAGGAATTTTTGCGGTTTGGGGTTGCGGGCAACCGTATAGAACGCACCTGCGCAATCACCAAACCCCGCCAAAAGCGCGTCCACCACGTCCGTCTCGGCTGCATTTTTTGTCCGCGCCCGGCATTATCCTAAATCCCGCAAACGGGTTAACCACTGATTGTCACTTAATGACACTGATGAAGGAGTTATAGGATTTTGTGGCATTTACGATGTTTCACCCCTCAGGTGGGCTGCGCCGATTGCGTAACGATCATTAAATCAGTGAACAGACCTGAGCATCAGTGGTTCAACTGCGGTTTCCAGCATTATTCGGGTCAAAATCGGCCATCCAACACCGGCACTTACGCGATCGGGCCGCGCTGCGGTCCGAACCTTCGCTTTTGCTCTACTCATAGCCTAGCAAATCACTAGAGCCAATTTTTAGGCCGCCTTTGTAATTGTAATCAACTTGAGGTTATTGAGTTAAGAAATATTTTTACATTTTTAATAAGCAATTTGTTAAAAACATGTGACAAACTGGGGACCGGGGGGCCATTAGCAAAACTTGCCTACCTCATTATCTGCAAATCGCTGGACCTATCCCGATTTTTGCTCATTCCAGAGCGCGCTCAGATCGGTGGGGTCACCCCCGTCGGCTCGGGGCTCAAAACGTATGAAAACAATCCTAACCCTCATCATCGTAGGCGCGCTCTGCCTGACCGGCCGAGCGGGCACCCACACTGTGCTGCATGGTATCCGCATTGTTGAAACAAAAGACCAAACGCACCCACCCCGCGGCAAATTGGGCGAACGCGGTCCCTATCAATTCCGACGCGGCACGTGGCGGATGCATACCAGTTCCCACTTCGATCTCGCTGAAAATCGGGAAGTCGCCAACACCGTCGCTCAACGTCACTACGCTTGGATTCAGGCTCAGCTTCACGCCAATGGCTGCGAGCCCTCGCCCTACAACGTGGCCCTCGCTTGGAATGCCGGCGTAAATGCCGTCATCCGAGGCAACGCCCCGGCCGTCGCCCACGACTATGCCAACCGCGTCCTCAACATCGCCTCCACCCTTTCCGACGAAATCCCGACCCCCGCCGCGCCAGCCTCGGCTCTGGCCGAGGTTGAACCAACGGCCAAGCCCAACCCAATCCCCGTGCTCGAACCCATTTCGATACCGGTCCCGGCGGTCACGCCCGCCGTGGTGGTCGCTTCCAGCCCAGCCCCCGTGCCTGTGCAAGACGAACCACACGCCGTGCGCTACTACACCAACTCGATCCTTCTGGCGCTGAACCGAACCATCGCACCTGACCCAGTAGCGGTGGTCGAAACGCCCGTCGTCCCGCTCGAATTCGCCACCACCACGCTGGTCGCCATCGACTTCCCCGGAATCACCGGACGCATGTAGTACCAACTTGGCGGCAGGCGAACGCGAAGGGCATCGACACGAGGTCGAGCCCTACCACGTTGGTACAAGCAACTCGGTCGGTTGCTCTAGATATGGATCGCTTCACCCGTCGTGGCGGCAGCGGCCTCCATCAGCGCTTCGCCCAACGTCGGATGCGCATGGATCGTCTGGTGGATCTCTTCCACCGTGGCTTCGAGCTGGATCGCGAGACCGTACTCAGCGATCAGTTCGGTGGCTTCGGAACCAATAATGTGCGCGCCGTAAATCTCGCCGGTCTTCGCATCGCTGATCACTTTGACGAAGCCCTCGCTTTCGGCGGAAGCGACGGCTTTGCCCGACGCGGTGAAGGGGAATTTGCCAATGCGGATGTCCAGCTTTTTGTCCTTGGCGGCTTTCTCGGTGAGCCCCGTGCTCGCGACCTGAGGTTGGCTGTAGGTGCAACCGGGGAAGTTCTTCACGCGTTTGGGTTTGCCGTGGCCGAAGAGGCCGTTGACGGCGTTGATCGCCTCGAACGTGGCCACGTGCGCGAGCCACGGAGGCCCGATTATATCGCCAGCGCCAAAGATGCCCTTGATGCTCGATTGGTAGTCATCGCCAACCTTCAAGTAGTTGCGGTCAAGTTCAGGTTTCAGGCTGGCGGCGAAGACGCCTTCGATGTTGGCCGTCACGCCGATGGCGGAGAGCAAAACCTCGGCTTCAACCTCGGTCTTTTTACCTCCGGCGACGAGATCGACCTTCACGCTGTCTTTGCCGACGCGGAAGTTTTCACACTTGGTGTCCACGTGGGAGACGATGCCTTGCTTGTCGAAGGAGCGGTTGAGCGTGCGGGAAACCTCTTCGTCCTCGATCGGGAGGATCTGCGGGAGCATTTCGACGAGCGTCACTTTCGTGCCGAGAGCGTTGAAGAAATAGGCAAACTCCACCCCGATCGCACCGGCACCGACGATGATGATCGATTTGGGTTGTTTCGTGTTGGCGAGGGCTTCACGCGACGTCATCACGCGTACGCCGTCGTACTCGAGACCGGGGATTTTGCGCATCTTGCAACCGGTGGCGACGAGGATGCTTTTGGTTTTATAGAATTTGCCAGTCTGGTCGCCCGCGACGAGCGAGATCATGCCGGGCGCTTCGATCCGGGCCTGACCGACGATGTAGTCGACCTTGTACTTTTTGAAGAGGAACTCGATGCCTTTGGCCATCTGGTTGGAAACGCTGCGGGAGCGCTCGATGATCTTGGCGAAGTCGAACGTCACGTCTTTCGCGCTGATGCCGAAGGTGTCGGCCTTTTTGATCTTCTGGAAGAGCTCGGCGCTCTTGAGCAAAGCCTTGGTCGGTATGCAGCCCCAGTTGAGGCAGGTGCCGCCAGCGCGTTCCATTTCGATGCACGCGACTTTCTTGCCGAGTTGCCCGGCACGAATCGCGCCCGCGTAGCCCGCAGGACCGCCGCCAATAACAATGAGATCGTATTCAGTAGTTTCAGCCATGATGAGGAAATTGAGTGACGTTCGGAAAAGCGCAACCGTCTCCAGTGCTCCAAGTCCGGTCAACGGGGAAATCCAGGCGCGTCCACGAATTCGCTCGGGTCAAATATCGATCACATCGCCCGGTCCGGCCTGTTTGCGCGGGCCGGCCGCAGAGGTTGGCGAGCCGGGCGGTCGAGGCGGACGATTCCCGCGCAGCATTTGACTCACCACCATGTTGGTTACGCCCACAACGAGCGCACCTCCCAAGGCCGGCCAAAAACCAGCGACGTAAAAACCTTCAACGATGCGTCCAACGAGATAAAACAATCCGGCATTGATCACAATCAACCCCACACCCATGCTCAAAACAATGAATGGTAGCGTGAAGAAAACGAGCAGTGGCTTAAGAATAGCATTAAAAAACGTCAGTAAAAGGACGACACACATAAGCGTGAACGGACCATCACAACGGATGCCAGGGATGAACTTCGTGGAAAGCGCCACGCCCAAAGCCAGCACTGACCAGCGTACGAACATTTGAAGCAACGGATGTTTCATCGACGCCTGTCACTTTCCTATCCCAGCCGCCCGGAGCAATGAAAATTCTCATCGTCCAAGACCGCCTACGCAGTGGCGGCACCGAGCGACAATCGGTCCTCCTCGCCAATGCCTTCGCCGGAGCCCGGCATGAAACGACTCTCGTCACCCTTCGGCCAGGCGGCCAACTCGCCAACACCGTAGCCGCAAACGTCACCCACCGCGCGCTCCAACCATTCGACACCGGCCTCGACTGGCTAGCCCCAGGACTTTACCGCTGCGTCACCGCCGCGATGCCCGACGTGATCCTCTGCATGGGCCGCATGGCCAACTGCTACGCCGGCGGACTCCAGGAACGCTTCCCCACCTCCACCGTGATCGCCACCATGCGCACGGGTAAAAAACTGCCCCGCCTCTTCCGTCGCTCGCTCGGCATCGTGCGCCATGTGATCGCCAACAGCCACGACGCGAAAAAAACGTTGTCGACCGATTACGCCGTCCCAAGCGAAAGAATTTCAGTCATCCACAACTCACTCGTGTTTTTCGGCACCCAGCCCGACGGAACCCGGGAAACCGTCCGCGACGAAATCGGCACCACCGCGCCCACCATCGTGATGTTGTGCGTCGCGATGTTTCGCCCCGAAAAAAACCAACGCGAGCTGATCGAGATCGCCGCCGGCTTCCCCGAAACTTTCGACTGGAATCTCTGGCTCGTCGGCGACGGCCCCGCCCGCGCCGCCTGCGAAGCGCTCACGGCCCAGAAGAACCTCGCCGACCGCGTTAAATTTCTCGGCTGGCGAGCCGACCCGGCGCCGCTCTACACCGCCGCCGACATCGCCGTTCACGCGTCATCCAGCGAGGCGTTGTCAAATTTCCTCATCGAAGCCCAAGCCCAAGGCCTGCCCGCCGTCGCTTACGAAGCCCAAGGAATCACCGAATGCTTCGTGCCCGGCCAAACGGGTTTCGCCATCAAACGCGACGATCGCGACGCCTTTCGCGCCAAAATCATGCAGCTCGGCGACGCCCAAACCTCGGATCGCGCCATGCTCTCTTGGCAAGCGTGCGATTTCGCCATGTCATCCTTCGACCACGACCGTCAGGTGGAAAAATACTTGGACCTGTTCAAGAAACTCACGTCCAAGCGATAAGACCGCTGCTCCGTCAGCCTTCCTCGCCCATCCCGTCAGACATCGCAGATGCGTGCGCGCAGTTGAGTTCCGTGGCCGACTGAACATCTGTTTTTGCCCGTGGCCAAATCCGCACCCGCACCCACCTCGGCCCAGCCCGAATGCATCCGCCTGCGCGGCGTGCATCAGAACAACCTCAAAGGCTTTGACCTCGACCTGCCGCTCGGGCGCTACGTCGTCGTCACCGGCCTGAGTGGCGCGGGAAAATCCTCCCTCGTCTTTGATACGCTCCACGCCGAAGGCCAGCGCCGCTACGTCGAGACCTTCAGCGCCTACACGCGGCAATTCCTCGAACTGATCAACAAGCCCAAAGTCGATTCGATCGAAAATATCCGCCCCTCGATCGCCATCGAACAAACCAACACCGTCAAAACCTCGCGCTCCACCGTCGGCACGATGACGGAGCTCACGGATTTCTTCAAAGTATGGTTCAGTCACGTCGCCGAATGCTTCGACCCCGCCACCGGAGAAAAAGTCGAAGACGACACCCCTCAAACCATCTGGGAGAAAACCCTCGCGACCGCCGCCAACCAAACCGTTGTCATCACCTTCCGCGTCAAAAAGCCCGACAACCTCACCTGGCCGGAAATCCTAACCAACCTCAAAGCCCAATCCTACGTCCGCGTGCTGCTGCTTTCCACCGGTTCGAACGGCAGGGCGGATAGTCCCTCATCCGCCGCCGACGCTCATCGCATTGACGACTTGTTGACCAATCTTTCGCCGCTCGCCAACGCTCCGTTCCTCTTCGTCGCCCAGGACCGCCTCGCGATCCTGCCGGAAAACCACCACCGCTTCCTCGAAGCGACTGAAACCGCGCTGCACTTCGGCCACGGCGAAGTATTTCTATTTTCCAGCGAGCCCCTCACCGAACTCGGCCATTTCTCCCGCGGGCTCCATTCGCCAAAAACCGGCCGAACCTTTCGCCCCGCCACACCGGCGTTGTTTTCCTTCAACTCCCCGCTCGGTGCCTGCCCTCAATGCAAAGGTTTCGGTCGCGTCATCGAAATCGATTACCGCCTCGCCATCCCCGATCAGACCAAGTCCATCGATGACGGTGCCCTCAAATGTTGGGAAGGCGAAGTCTACAGCGAATCAAAAAAGGACCTGCTGACTTTCACCAAAAAGAAAAAAATCCCGACTCACCTCCCCTTCGCCGCTCTCACCCCCGAGCAGCAGAGTTTCGTGATCGACGGCGAACCCGGTTACGGCACCGAAGGCAAGGAATGGCCCCGCGCCTGGTACGGCGTGAAAGGGTTTTTCAAATGGCTCGAAAAAAGCACGTACAAGATGCACGTGCGCGTTTTCCTCTCCCGCTATCGCGCCTACAACCCCTGCCCCACCTGCCACGGCCAGCGCCTCCAACCCGAATCCCTCTGCTGGAAATGGCACGGCCACACCCTCCCCGACCTCTACCAACTCCCCGTAGACAAGCTCCTCCAACTCCTGGGTACTTGTAACGTATTACGTTACAAACGTCCCGATTCCCCCTCTGAGATTTCAAAGCCAAAATCCCAAAGCGAAAACCGAACATCCCCACACCACCAACGCGATCTCGCCCACGAATCCATTGTCACCCGACTGCGCTACCTCGAACAGGTCGGCCTCGCCTACCTCACCCTCGACCGTCAGTCGAAAACGCTCTCCGGCGGCGAGGTTCAACGCGTCAATCTCACCTCCTGCCTCGGCACGTCC
This sequence comes from Verrucomicrobiota bacterium, assembly GCA_031404135.1. Taxonomy (GTDB): domain Bacteria; phylum Verrucomicrobiota; class Verrucomicrobiia; order Opitutales; family Opitutaceae; genus JADKHC01. The sequence continues at coordinate 56,633 of JANNHA010000039.1, forward strand.
CTCGTCGATACGCTTTTCGTTCTCGACGAACCCAGCGTCGGCCTGCACCCGCGCGACATCGACCGCCTGATCGCGATCATCCGCTCACTCACCGCCGCCGGCAACACCGTCGTCGTCGTCGAACACGACGAAGCCATGATCCGCGCCGCCGACCACATCATCGAAGTCGGCCCCGAACCCGGCAGCCGCGGCGGCCATATTGTTTTCCAAGGCGATCTCACCAACCTCCTCCTATCGCCCGACAGCATCACCGGCCGCTATTTCTCCGGCCGCGAAACCATCGACGTCCCCACCCTCCGCCGCCCGGTCGCCTCGTCACATCCTTCGCTTCATTTCAAAAACGTCTCCAAACACAACATCGCCCATCTTTCATTCCGCCTGCCGCTCCAGCGTCTCGTCTGTTTGTCGGGCGTCTCCGGTTCGGGTAAATCCACCCTGCTCGACAACGTCATCCATCAAGGACTGCTCACCCAAAACCACCAGCTCACCGACAATCCCGCCGCCATCGAAAGCATCACCAGCGACCTGCCGTTCAGCGAAATCGTCCTCGTCGACCAATCACCCCTCAGCCGCACCCCGCGCTCCAACCCCGCACTCTACACCGAGGCTTGGGAACTCATCCGCGAACTCTACGCGGAAACCCCCGCCGCCCAAGCCGCCGGTTTCAGTCCTTCGAGCTTCTCCTTCAACAGCGGCGACGGACGGTGCGACCATTGCCAAGGCCTCGGTTACGAACGCGTCGAGATGCAATTCCTGTCCGATGTCTTCGTCCCCTGTCCTGTCTGCGAAGGACGGCGTTTCAAACCCGAAGTCCTCGCGATCACCTGGAACAAAAAATCCATCGCCGATCTACTCGCCACCTCTATCAGCGACGCCCTTCCGCTGTTTTTAAAACACAACCCCATCCGCTCCCGACTCGCCAGCCTCGAAGCAGTCGGACTCGGTTACCTCACGCTCGGCCAGCCGCTCAACACCCTCAGCGGCGGCGAATCCCAACGCCTGAAACTGGTCCGCCACCTCGGTGCCCAATTCTCCGAATCGAAAATCGAGAATCCCAAAACAAAAATCCCATCAGGCGCCCTCCTCCTCCTCGACGAACCCACAACCGGCCTCCACCGCCACGACATCAAGCGCCTCCTCGCCGTCCTACACGCGCTCGTCGAACGCGGCCATAGCGTCGTCGTGATCGAGCACAACCTCGACGTCCTCAAATCCGCCGATTGGCTCCTTGAAATCGGCCCGGAAGCCGGATCCGCGGGCGGCCGCATCGTCGCCGAAGGCACACCCGAATCCCTCGCCACCGCCAACACCGCCACCTCCCCCTTCCTCCGCGACGCCCTGAATTCCAACCCCGCATTCTCCGACAGACATCAGCTACTCGCCGCTGAAAATCAGGCTGCCTACCACACATCCGCGTCAAATTCGTCAGCCCTTCAGCCTTTCAGTCCTTCAGCCCTTTCCCTCACTGGCGCGCGCGAAAACAACCTTAAAAATATTTCCCTCTCCATCGCGCACCGCCAACTGACCGTCGTCACCGGCGTCTCCGGCTCGGGAAAATCCACGCTCGCGTTCGATATTATCTTCGCCGAGGGCCAGCGACGGTTCATGGAGTCCATGTCGCCTTACGCCCGACAATTTGTTGAACAACTCCCCCGCCCCGACATCGACCGTCTCACCGGCATTCCGCCCACCGTCGCGATCGAGCAACGGGTCACCCGTGGCTCACGTAAATCCACCGTCGCCACTATCACCGAGGTCGCCCAGTACCTCCGCCTGCTCTACGCCCGCCTTGGCATTCAGCATCATCCTGACACCGACAAACCAGTCGAACCGCTTTCGCCCGGCCAGCTAAAAAAACTGCTCGCCCGTGTGATGCTCGCAACGCCCGCCGCGAAAAAAGCCAAACATCTCTATCTCTGCGCCCCCCTCATTCGCGGCCGCAAAGGCCACCACCAACCCATCGCCACCTGGATCGAAAACCAGGGCTACGAGCTCATGCGCGCCGACGGCCGTCTCCTGCGCGTTGATACCTTTGAAAAACTCGATCGTTACAAAGAACACGACATCGAGGCCGTCATCGCCGATCTTGTAGGAGCGGCTTTACGCCGCGATCACGGGGCCTCCCTCGACGAAGCACTGCGCATCGGCAAAGGCTCCTGCTTCCTCCTTACGCCCTCCGGTGAAATCCTGTCGTGGTTTTCGACCACCCGCACCGACATCGATACCGGCGAATCTTTCCCCGAACTCGACCCGAAACATTTTTCCTTCAACTCGCCGCGCGGCTGGTGCCCCACCTGTCGCGGTCACGGTCGCGTTTTCCCCTGGATGCTCGAACTCGACAAAGAAGCCGAGGGCGATGAAGCCGATTCCGCCCTCCGTCTGCGTGCCTTCGGCGTGGAATCGGCCGACGACATCGCCGACAGCGGCCAACCCTGCCCGGAGTGCCACGGCGAACGCCTCAACCGAACCGCTCGCTCCGTCAAACTCCACCTCCGCGGCAAACAACGTCCGCTCTCGCTGCCCGCCCTACTCCGCGCCACACCCGCCGAACTACTCGCCAACCTCCGCGCGCTCGAACTCGACGCCAGAGGAAAACTCATTACCCAAGACATCGTTCCGCAAATCGAAGAGCGCCTCCGCTTCCTCGACCATGTCGGCCTCGGTTATCTCTCGCTCGATCGCCCCACCGAAACGCTCTCCGGCGGCGAAGCTCAACGCATTCGGCTCGCCTCACAGCTCGGCTCCAATCTCTCCGGCGTCCTCTACGTGCTCGACGAACCATCCATCGGCCTGCACGCCCGCGACAACGACCGTCTCATCGAAACCCTCCAAGCCCTCCGCGCCAAAGGAAACACGCTCCTTGTCGTGGAACATGATGACGAACTCATGGCCCGCGCCGACCACATCATCGACCTCGGACCCGCCGCCGGAATTCACGGGGGCGAACTTCTCGCCAGCGGCACACCCGCCGAGATCCGACGCAACGCCAAATCCCTCACCGGTCTCTTTCTCGCCAAAGGTATCCCACACCCACTCCAAGGGAAATACCGGGAAATCCCAACCGCCAAAAAACAAACGCCAAAGAAGGCTCAACCCGCCTGGCTCGAACTCCGTGGCGCCCGTTTTCGCAACCTCAAAGGCTTCGACTTACGCCTGCCACTCGGCCGCCTCATCATGGCCGGTGGCCCGAGCGGCGCGGGTAAATCTACGTTGTTCCGCGATCTGCTGCACCCCGCCGTCACCTGCGCGATCAAAGCCAAATCGGCCAAACTCACCGGCCGCGAATTCGTCAAAACCACCGGCTTCTCCTCCGACAATTCGAAAATCGAGAACCAAAATTCGAAAATCCTTCCGCCCTTCGACGAACTGACCGGTGCTGCCAGCTTCAAAAATGTGATCGAGGTCGATCAATCGCCCATCGGCAAAACGCCGCGCTCCACGCCCGCCACCTACCTCGGCATCTTTGACCTGATCCGCCAGTTCTTCGCCTCGCTGCCCGAATCGAAAATCCGTGGCCACACCGCCTCGCGCTTCTCCTTCAACACAGCCGGCGGCCGCTGTGAAACCTGCTCGGGTGCCGGCCGCATCAAACTCGAGATGGCCTTCATGCCCGATACGTTTCTGCCCTGCGATGATTGTCGCGGTTCACGTTACAGTGCCGACCTAGCCGATATCGTCTGGAAGGGCAAAAACATCGGCCAACTGCTCGCGTTGACCTTCGAAGAGGCAGCGCAGTTTTTCGATTTTCACTCACAGCTCTCACAGGTTTGCCAACTGATGATCGATTGCGGCCTCGGTTATCTCACGCTCGGCCAAAGCTCACCCACGCTCTCCGGAGGCGAGGCCCAGCGGCTCAAACTCGTCACCGAGCTCTCGCGCGGCGTGGCCAGCTACAAGGAACGCAGTCGCGGCGAGCTACCGCGCAACCTCTACCTGTTGGAAGAACCGACCATCGGCCTGCACCTAAGCGACTGCGAGAAACTCATCCGCGTGCTCCACTCGCTCGTCGACCAGGGCCACACGGTGGTGGTGATCGAACACCACCTCGACCTGCTCGCGGAGGCCGATTGGATCATTGAACTGGGTCCGGTCGGCGGCCCCGAAGGCGGCGAACTCATGTACCAAGGCCCGCTCGCCGGCCTGCTAAAGGTCAAACACTCGCCCACGGCACCGTACCTTGTTACGAAATTGAACGGTCATGCTGTGCGTCACAAACGGCAACGCACCTCCCCGATTTAGGTCACATCCCGTGCGCGTTCTCAGGCCGTCTGGTGCCCGGCCGGCGGACAGTCGTGGGGAAAGTTCCGCAAGCTTGAATCTTCAGGCTCAATCCGTAACGTTCACACATGAGCAAAACGGAAATCCTGGCCGAACTGCCAAAACTCTCCGCGCAGGAACGCGGCGAAATTTTCGAACAACTCTGGTTGATCGAGGAATCTACCGGTCCGACTGCACGAGAAATGGTCATGCTGGATGAAGCCCAAGCTGCATATGACGCCAACCCCGCTGCCGGTGCCGCTTGGTCGGAAGTGCAAGCCCGCCTGCGCCAGCGCCCATGATTCTGCTTGTCCGTCCGGAAGCAGAGAACGATCTGGCCGCCGCCCGTGATTGGTATGACCAGAAGCGTGCGGGCTTGGGCGACGAGTTTTTGGATGAGATCGCCAGCGCCATGATGAAACTGGAAAACAACCCTCTACTTCCCCGGCTCTACTACCGGGACTTCAGGCGAGTCTTGCTTCGGCGTTTTCCTTACAAGGTTTTCTACCAAGTGATAAACGAACGCATCGTCGAACAGAGGAGCGCCGCCAGGAGCGAAGGAACAGCAGGGCGAGTGATCAGACGCGTAGCGGCTGGCGCGAAACTTGCCGCCGATCTTGTAACGAACCGATTACTACCAACCGCAAACATTTGGGTTTCATCCTTTCGGATTGGCCCTGGCTCTTCTTCTGGCCTCTGAGAATTTAGCTTTTTGGTCGACGGATCATCAGACGGCCCAAACCAAGAGTAAATAACGCGGCTAAAAACCAAACGCTTGGTGAACCACCTCCTCCCCCTCCGGAGGGAGAACCAGACGAACTTCCACCACCAGATGAACTGCTGGAGGACGACGAGCTCGATGAAGAACTACTCGAACTACTGGAACTGCTCGAAGACGATGATGAGCTTGAACTACTGCTCGAAGAGCTGCTGGAACTTGAACTACTCGATGACGAACTGCTACCGAGCGCAATGGTCACAGGCGAGCTGACCACGTCGTTGCCCGCCGCCCGGCTTATCACCACCGCATAGGTACCGGCTTTGGTGCTGTCCATGTTGGTGACCGCGACGGACGCATTAGTCGCACCAGCGAGATCGGCGTTGTTGAGGCGCCACTGATAGGCCACGGCCGTGATACCGACGTGCACAGCCGACAGGCTGAAACTGCCGCCGGGAACCACCGCAGCGGTAGGTGCGCCCGTGATCGTCGCATTCGCGGTAGCCGGAGTTACCGAGGACGCCCCTGCGATGTTTCCTGCCCCAGCCGATGGAGCTGTCGCACGGAGAGTGGTAGAAACATTAGCGGTAGGCATGAGTTCGTACGAATAAGACGGCGTGAACACCAAATCATTGCTGGTGGCATTGGTCGTGCCGGTGGTATTGGTGAAAACATTACCGTTCGAATAGATCAGCCCGCTGTCGGTCTTGATCATCGGATTGGCTATACGCGTGAATTGGTTCCGCTCGACCACGAGCTGGGCGTTCGCGTTCGCTGTCACACCCTGAGAATTGCCGATAAGATCGTATTCGTTGTTGTAGACATGAACGTAGCCAAAAGTCACCAGGGGCATGCTCAGACTGCAGAGGTCCGAGTGCCAGTTGTGGTGCAGGCTAACGTACAGCGGTGCGGTTTCACCTGTGGCCGTGCCTATTACCATCGGCCATCGGTGAGTAGTCTGAGCCGCTGTGTAATAGAATTCGTTCCACGAGACGGTCACGTTGGACGAGCCCCGTGAAATGAGAATACCCATGCCCGCACAATCGAAGAAGGTGCAATGCGTGATAAAGACGTTGGTCGCCCCCGTGAGCATGATACCGTTGCCGATCGAGGTGCCAGCTGCGTTGGGATTAGTGATGTTCAAACCGCGGATCGCGACATTGCTCACACCGCTGGGTAGCTCAAGACAACCAATGATAGTCGCGTCAGCGTCGACGCCTTGAATGGTCTTGTTCGAGGCCACGCGCAGATCGCCGGTCAGAGTAAGGGCGCCGAATACCGTAACCACCGCGGGGGTGGCTGATTCAATGGCTGTTTTGAAGTCCGCAGCATTGTTGACCGTGATTGGCGTGACGGTACCACCGCCGGTCACCGTAGCCGCATACCCGTCGGGCACTAAAGCCGCAGGGACCGAAATAATTAAAAAGATGCCACTGGCGGAGCCGGTGTAGTTCGTGTCATTCACCGTACCCACCACGGGATAGCTGCCTGATTTGATTGGCGCCGTGCCGCTCCCATCATAGCTAAAATTAACCGTCAACCCTGCCGGCAAGGTCGTCGCTGTGGCAGACCTCGTCGTGCCATCATAAACGACAGATAAATTACTCAAGGTGACCACAGCGGTCGCTTTGCCGACAACGAGTGTAGCAGTAGCAACATTGGAATCGTTGTAATTGCCGTTTGCTGCTCGATACACCGAAAAGATGACCGTGCCAGGGCTGGTGAAAGACACGGCTCCCGTGGCTGCATCGATCGCGGCACCAGTGGCAGTCGAACCTGCGCCCAATGTCCAAACCAAACTGCCTGTACCTGAGCCCCCCGTTCCGGTCGCGATGTAGACTGCGCCATAGGTTCCTGTTGCAGAAGACGTGATCGAGACAGCGCTTTGTGTTGCCTTGCTGATCACCAAGGTGCCGCTAGCACTGCCAGTATAGTTGGCGTCGTTCACCGTACCAACCACCGCGTAACTGCCTGCGTTTGTTGGCGCAGTCGTGCCACCGTTGTAAGTGAAGTTTACCGTCAGCCCTGCTGGTGTCGTCGTGGCCGTAGCCGATTTCGCCGCGCCATCATAGGTTGCAGTCAAATCGCCGAGTACGACCGTGGCCGCGGATTTAGCGGTAGTAATTGTGAGCGGAGCAGAGCCGGCACCATCGGCGTTGGTGGCCGAGAGTGTGACAGTTGCTGTGCCTGCACTTGCTGACGTGCCAGAAATGAGTCCGGTCGCCGTGTTCAGGCTCAAACCGGCGGGCAAACCGGTCGCGGCATAACTCATCGGGCTGTTTGAAGCAGTAATCTGGTAGCTGAAGGCGGAGCCGACTGTCGCTAACGCCGTTGTCGCGCTGTTGATCACGGGAGGAGTTAGGATCGTCAATGTCTTGGCTATGCTTGATGTCGAACCATAGCTGTTGGTTGCTATGATTTGATACGAACCAGCATCAGCGACTGTGACAGGACCAAAGGCGAGGCTCGCGGTAATGGAATTATTCGACTGCGAGGTTGCGGTCGCGCTTGGGCTAATGGTTCGGCCTCCAAGCGAAGCCTGCCATGTGACGGTTGCGAGATTGTAGGTATTAACCTTAACCGAAACAGTAAAGCCTCCACCGGTGTTCGACGACACGTTGGCCGGTTGTGTGACAAAAACCGGCGCGTTCAGAGCAGCTACCGTGATCGTTGCAGTCGTACTGTCGGTAGAGCCAACGCCATTGGTCACGCGAACCCAATACGAACCAGTAGAAGTAAGCACAGACGTGGTATAGCTGGAAGACGTCGCGCCCGAGATAGGTGACGCCGTATCGCCACTGTTGCCCAAATACCATCGATACGAGAACGGCGCTGTTCCCATGACCACTACAGAAAGTGTCGCCGATTGGCCTGAAGTGATCGTCGTACTCGCAGGTTGGGTCGTAACTGATGGGGCCGCTAAGAGAACCTGAAAATCCATCGCTGCAAAATTCAACGTATGCGAAGTCTGGCTCACATTCCCCGTCACCGAACCATCGCGATAATAGCTAACGAATCTACTGGCCGAGTCGGCGAGCCACACCCGGGAAATTATGTATGCCCCATTCAACCAATCAGAACCTACGTTGATCGTCGCCACACCTGAAGCTCCCGTCAAACTTCCGTAGGCATTACGCTTCAGACCGCTCGAATCAGCTACTTCAAAATAAGCACCGCTTACATTGTTTGTACCTAAAGCCAGCCCAAAATTAAAACTGAGGCTCGTACCCGGTGAGATCGGCGATGCACTCGTCCGATTCACCGCCGACAATTGCGCCAGGTTCAATTGCGCGCGCAACGTCGCCGGCACCATCGCGGCTAACATAACACCAAAAAACAGAATTCGAATCAGGTGGTTGTACACAAGGCCACGCAGAGCGGGCCGGCCGAAGAGATGCTGGATAGACATAGATGCTGGTGTTGAAGCGAAGCGTGGATGATGCGGGCCCCTAAAAGAGAAGGCCCTCGTGCCCCCTCCTGTTTGCCTGAAAAGATACTGAATGGTTAAGTATCAACCCAAACCCAGACCAATCAGCAAGAGGCGACCATAGTCCCTTCAGGTTAGTAGGCCAACCACCTGTACCGGATTAGAAGCGCTACTCCAACAAATTCGACAACGACCCGAACTTCGAACTTTCGAACTAGCCAACAGACCGCAGAGTTTGATCTCCATCAGCCTGCCCTGTGCCCCTGGAAAAAAAATGTCGCCGGCCCAGAAGGCCGGCGACTTGAAGGCTGATATATCTTTTATCACCTATTACATAGCGGAAGCCTTCTGGAATCTGCTACGAAGGCCGACGAGGCCCATTAATCCAACGCCGAGCAAAATCATGGTGTTCGCACTGTCAGGAACACCACTCGTTGCGACATTATTGGACTGATACGAGAAGATGCCGTTGGTCGGCGTCCCATCGGCTGAGTTAATGCCATATGACCACAGGCTATAAGCAGGGCTCGTGGCGGGATTGGTTGACCAAAGGGTTCCCATTCCATTCAGGAAAAGATTAGAACCTGTCTGGATGATCGAAGTGACCGCACTCAAGTCGAACGAGTAGCTGAAGCCGCCGGCATCGGTGACCGACCACAGACTCGTGATGGCCTGATTGCCAAGGGTGACTGCGAACGGCTTGTAGGTGACCGTATCTGCGAGAAGGGATATAGGATAACTTCCCTCCACCGAGGTTACGAGACCCGTCGTGGATGCCGACACGGTGGAGACAGCGCCAAGCTGATTGGGATTCAGCACGACGGTCCCTGCCTGAATGTTGAGTTGGCCGGTGATCGGCGCTGCCTGTGCAGTGAGCGCAATGCCGCAGAGCAGCAATGGTATGATTTTTTTCAATGACGTATGCATATGATAACTATTTTTATTCTACTTTGTAGGTTGTTTTTTTCAAAGAGCCCAATCTGGCTACTCTTGGCACGGAAGATAACCTGCGTCGGGCCACCCTCCTATGGGTTGTTGTCCTACCTCCGTCCTTTCGAGATTACACGTGGCGTGTATGAACCATTGCATTGGTTGATAACCATTGCATTGGTTCGTCAGCGTGCGTGTTGCCCATGAGCCGCCATGGGGGAGTTAGGCCGACCCAAGAGGCACTTCGCGCCGCCACCGGCATTCAGCGTCGGGTTTAACCCCATCGCTTGCCTCCTGTATTGGGGCTAAAGTCATCAACTATGATATTGCCCACCTATGACGAAATTTCTCTGGAAGCCCAAAAACTCTGGCAGAACCACGGATGCCCGGTCGGCCGCGACACAGAAATCTGGCTCGAAGCCGAGCTGAAGCTGAACGAGGCCGCGTCCGCGCCTACCCCCTTCACCGAGCGCGCCAGCGCAGAGGCTGCCTCGGAGAGTGAGGTCGAGAATCTCCTCTCGCCCGCCGAGTCAGAGCAGATGTCCATCAAAGCCGCGATGCAGAAAAAAGACGCCCGTGCCCCGCAGGCCCCGCGTCACACCGGCCCGAAGCCCAAGACCGCCGAGTCAGGCAAGCCCCTTTGGTCGCGTCCGCATTCGGCCTGATCAGCCTGACCCTTTCGGTCTTTTCAGGGCTTAGGCGCTATTGGCTGGATCGGTTTTGGCGCGAGCGTCAGCGTCGCGGTTCGGCGGAGCAGGTCGTGCAGCTCCTGGCGTTCACGACGGATTTCCTCGTAGATTTTGGCGTCGGCGAGCGCGGATTTTTGCCGGATTTGCGCCGTGTAAATCAACTCACCGTTTTGGCTGGTGCAGGCTATGTCCCAGGAGAGGTGCGCTCGGTCTGCTTTGGCTGGTTCGGGGAGTTCGGTGACGGTGCAGCCCTCGGGGAGTTTGAGCGAGCTGCGTTCGTCGATTTGCCGAGCGTGAAACTGGATCACGCCCTCCGTTATTTCCAAGCGGGGCAATATGAAATTTGGGGCGAGAAGCCGGGGCTGCACGATGAGCCGGTCGACGCCGAGGCGTTTGCCATATTTCGGCGAGTCGAAGTGTTGGTCGATGGTGTGGCGCGAGACGACACTGTCCCAAGCGTCAGTCCATTTGAAGTTGTTCACCCGGGGCATGGTATTGTGGAGCGTCTTTTCAAGCATGCGGCCGTACTCGACGTTGCCGTTGAAAAGTCGCCCGCCGAAGCTCTCGCTGCCAGCCGTGCCTTGATTGGCGGTGTTGAGGTGTACGGTGAGCAGCAGATCGGAGCTGAGGGTGGCTGTAACCTGGCATTTGGTTGTGCTTTGGGCGGGTGTGTCGAAGGGCAGCTTGATGAGGCCGCCGTCTTTCTCGGCTGCGAGGAGGGCGAAACCACCCTGATCTTTTGAGTAGAGGACGCCAAGAGGCGAAACGGGGTCCGTGGGATCAAAGATGACGAGCTTCCCCAGTGCGCCGACATCGGAGATGGGCCAGTTAGGCGGGGTGTCGTTGTCGGCGACGATACCGACGATGACATGGTTAAACCAATTGGCAGAGGGCCAGGCTTCGACGACGGCCAGCGGGTTTCCCGCATTGGGTACGATCATGTGGGAGCGTTCGCCGATGACGGCGAGCAGGGAAACGAGGAGGGCGGCCTTGTCCTTGCAGTCGCCGTAGCGTTTTTTCAGGACGTCCGGGGCGCGGTGTGGACGGATGCCCGCGAGATAGTCGGCGTCCAGGGTGATTTGGATATAGCGGATGTCTCGTTGGACAAATTCACAAAGCGCGCGAATGCGTTCCCAGCGGGTGGTTTTACCGGAGGTGAGTGCGGTGGCTTTGGCTCGAACGGTGTCGTCTGGTTGGGTCGCAGGGGCGAAGACGCCTGAGACGGCGGTGGCGAGGGAGGCCCAGCTGGATTGGTCCATTTCCGAGCCGACAGGGCGGGCGCAGCGCACGAGGATGGCCCGAACGGTCGGCAGAGATTCTGGAGGGAGATCGTCCGGGGTTTTATCGGTGCGACCGATGGTCCAGCGTAAGGAGCCGGGGGTGTCGCCAGACGTGGGCGTGAGGGCCGGACTGAGGGTGGAGTACCATTGCAGGGTTTGATTGGGCGGCGGGCTGACCTCAAAAGTGCTTGCGTGAGCTGGAAGCTCCCTGGTCACCCAGTGGCTGGTTTCCAAGGTGGGATCGGTCGACTCTTTCTCGAACTCGAAAGCCACATAGGCGCCGACGGTGACCTGGGACGAAAGATTGAGATAAAGCACCCGCTGGGTGTCCCACATGACACTGTGGTAGGTGGCGAACGATTCGGTGAAATCGCTGCGTTTGAAGCGACGTTGCACTTTGCCGTCTTTGCCGATCAGCCACGCTTTGGCGGTGAGGATTTTCTCGGAGCCGGGGTTGTATTTGAAATCGAGATCGGCATAGCGAAAGCCTGCAGCGGTGCCGAAGCGCAAGACGGTACGGCGGCGATCTACGATGTGGCCGGTGGCGGAAAAGCTCACTCCATGCGAATCGTAGGCAACGACCGCAGGCCGTTTAGCCCATTCACCGGGTTCGGCGGACAGCCCGGATCTAATCCAGTCGGGGATTTCTGCTGCGGCTACGGAATGGTTGAGGCAGAGCGCAAACAGCAGGGCGGCAAAAAAGGCTTTCATTTCAGGGGGCGACGGCCTCGACCTGGGCGCTGGTGGTTGCGGGAGACGCTGGCGCAATCGCTTTCAACACGATTTCATTTTGATCGCTTTGCTGGATGAGCTCGTGGAGTTTTTTGAGCATTGGGTAGCCGAGTGATTTCAATTCCGTGCAGTCGACGGTGTAGTCTCGGTGCAAAATCAAACGATGCTCTTTCTGCGCGTAGCCGAGCTTCAGCGTGTAGTTAATGGCCTGGCCGGGATACTGAGGCGCACCGACGGGCGCGTCCAAGGTGTAGTCGTTGGGCAGATTGATGAAGACCTCGTCCGATTCAATCCATCGGAAGGGGAAAACAACGGATGTTATTCTCGTGCTTGCCGTGAAAGGTGTTTGTGCGCTGGAACGAAAGACGGAGGGTTTAAGGATCAGCTGGTTCGGGGTGCGTACCGCGTAGCTTTCCCAAGTGAGGTTGAAATGGATTTTCAGCGGTTCCTCGATGCCATCGAGGCCCTCGATATGGCCGACTTCGAGCGTGGTCGCTTCGAAGTTTGAGGATAGAAATTTTTCTTTGGCAGCTTTCTTGCGCGCGCCTTCGTCGAGATCGCGCATGGTCAAGCGGAGATCGGAGGCGGGATAACCGGTGAGGGAAAGACATCCTTCTCCATTGAGCGTACCACTTGAATCGAGGTTAAAATCTCCGGTGAGAGCCACCCGAGACAACTCTGCCGGAGGCATAAAAATCGGGATAAATTCCTGCGCTGATTGGGCGACAAGCGCGACTTGTGCGAGGTTTCGCATCGGAAGCATTTCGAACGGCAAGACCTCTTCGGTGTGTGGACTGGAGAAGTGCCAGCGGCCATCGATCATGATGCCAAGAGCGTACCTGGAGAAGAGGTGCCATGATACAATCGCGATGTTGAAGCGGAAATAGGTGCGGTCAGGTAGAGCGATAAAATATGCATCGAGCCCCTGCGTTTTGCAGAGCGCGAGAGCGAGCATGAGAAAATCATTGTCTGAAAAGGTGCGTTTCTGCGTTTCGAAATCGAGGACGTCGTTGAGAGAGGAGGCCAGTGTAATTATTTCGCGGAGGGGAGTCCGCTGGGCGTAGGCAATATACTTTTGCCGCATCCTGAGTACATGGTTATGGATCAAGCGGGCCTTTTCTTCGTCCGTGGTGGCGTTGACGCAAATCTGGGCCGCGAGTTTTTTGGTGCGGCCGGTGGGATCGGCATATCTGCTTGCATATTCGTTTAAATTCCAGGCGATGACTTTCCAGGGACCACCGAAGATATTGCGGGCATCCTTCGCCCGTTTCTCTTGCATTTTTTTATCGGTTTCGAAGGTGTAGGCGTAGCGCGTCCACTTATCGGTCGTGCTCAAAATCGTCATGGCGCTGTAGTCGTTGGCCGGACCGGAGAAGGGTTCCTCGTGGATCGCGGGCAGGTCGGTGGCGGAGGCGATTTTGTAACGGCTTTGGTCGAGCACCTTCGTCTCCAGCTTCGTACCGTTAAGCCCGTAGAGCATGACTTTGAATTCGGCCCTGGTCGAATCGCGCAGCCAATGCCGGTACTCGGCTTTTCTCACGGGGATTTCAGGGAGCTGAAGCATCCATATTTCCGTTTCAGGAATCTCTGCTTGCCATTTGGCTTGGATTTCAAGGACGGCTCCGCGCTCGACACCCGTCAGGGGTAGATATTTTTCGGTCCGTTTTGCTCGGAACAATGCGAGGAGACCTCGCTGACCCGCCTTGTTCTCGACTGTACGCTCAAGAAATGCTTTTTCATCGAACTCCGTTGTCTCTCCCGAAGGAAGCGTGAGACGGGCGCGAATGGTCCACGATTTGTTTCCGGATGCGTAGCTATAATCGGCTAATGATAGAATCCTAGCCGCTCGTTCTGGGTCATAGATCTTGTAGCGCTGGTGGGTGTGGTATTCGCGCACATCGCCGAGGACTCTGAACTTATCGTCGATCTCGACTTTGAAGAGCAAGGCCTCCGCAGCGACGTCCGCTTCGATCTTGGGGGCGGTTTCGGCCAGCTCCTCTGGCGTGACCGTGTCCCAGGTAAAATCCTCCTTGGCCGCGAGCACGCTCGTTGTTTTCAGGCCGAAGAAGAGAAGCAAAGAAAGAAGCCGGATGACACGGCAGGGGAAGCAGGACCGCAAGGACGCCATAGATGCGCTTTAGCAAGGAATCCACAGGCGATGATGCCAAGGCCAATTTCGTATTTGGATTATTGTTGTTGGCGATTGGCTCGGCATTTTGGGAACGATGCAGCCAATCGGCTTGCCTCCCTGTTCGTAGTTTATTGAAAGGACGGCATGAAAACTGCCTTCGTTTTAGTCTTCGTCTGCTTGCTTGGCCTGCTTTGGGTGCGTGCAGAGGAAGGGAAATCCATCAATGAAAAGCTTGAGGGCATCGTGCTTCCAGCAAAGTCGTCAAAAGATGATGTCGTGCTTTATTATAAAGCGTTACAGAAAGCCGTGGATATAGGGTCTGAGAAAAGACAGGCGCTTTTGCGGAAAACCGAAGGTGGCCTTGTTTCTTTCTATAATTTTCCGAAGGGGTTTATGGAAAAGGTGGATGCGATCCCGACGGAGTTTGCAGGCGAGATACTCGGGCTTGGAAAGCCCAAATCCCCATTTCAAAGCATGGTGATAAGATCGATCATTAAACGGACAGACTTCACCGAGGGTCAGCGTGAGGTCATCTTAAAGTATCTCCCCGATAACCCTGATCTCATTAGAATTGTCCTCAAACAGGGCTGGGCCAAGGGGGCGGATAAGGCAATTATCCGAACAGCACGCGAGCGCCTACCCTCTGATCTTGGCCCGCTGTTTGTGCCTCTATTGGCGTCGTATGAATCGAAAGAAGCGAAGGAGGTGTTGACTAACCTTTTGACTACGGGAAACCCAAAAAGCTTGATTGAGAATTTGGCTGCACTTCCGAATCGTGAAATTGCAGGCCTTGATGTCGCAGGAGCGGTCGAAAAGGCTTGGCGCAGGTTACAGGAGGCTTACTGGCTCAATGAACTTACGCAATATGCTCCTGTCGCCGCCAAGTACGGCCATCTCGACGCTTTGGTCTTTATCGCCAAGCGGCTAAATGCTGCCGCCAACAGGCTCGATTCGAATGATATAAAAACTCGGGAGAACTGTCTGACGGCCCTAAAACAACTCGTGCCCAGCGGCGGCTCCGAAGAGGCTGCCCTGGTGAAATTCGTGCTCTCGCATCGCACCACGCTGGTATTCGATCCGGCGCTCAAGGAATATCGATTGCCAAAGAAGCCCGAGTAGAATCGCTGTCTTGCCGCTGCGCTCACCCACCCCGCGGGCAGAAGGGACCGAAGGCCGCAAACGCCTTCCTCAAGACCACCGCTTGCACCCGCGCACGACCCGACTAACCTCGGGCGCTCATGAAGTTCACGCCCGCCAAGCCGCCACTCACCGGCGAAACCCTCGACTCACTCACCGCCCGGTTACGCGAGCATGGCGAACCTGCCTTTCGTGCCAAACAGATCCTCGACTGGGTCTACAAAAAACGCGCCCGCTCCTGGGAGGATATGACTAACCTCCCTAAACCACTACGCAACTGGCTCGACACTTCGTTCGAACTCATCCCCGCCACGCTCGTCTTCAACAAACAGTCCGACGACGTCACCGACAAACTCCTGCTCGAACTGAGCGACGGCTCCCTCATTGAAACCGTCATCATCCGCGCCCCGCAGGACGGCACCGGCGTCGACAGCTCGCGCAAAACCATCTGCATTTCCACCCAGGTCGGCTGCGCCATGGCCTGCGTGTTTTGCGCCAGCGGACTCGACGGTCTCAAGCGCGATCTCTCCGCCGGCGAGATCGTCGCCCAGCTCATGCACGTGTGCTACCGCGAAGACGCCCGCACGACCCGCGCCAAAGCCGAACAAGCCTCTTTCGACAACCTCGTCGTCATGGGCATGGGCGAACCACTCGCCAACTACGATGCCCTCATCCGTGCCCTCACCATCGTCAACGCCCCCTGGGGCCTCGGCTTCGGCGCACGCCGCATCACGATTTCCACCAGCGGACTGGTTCCTAAAATCCTCCAGCTCGCCGATGAACCGCTCGGTTTCCGCCTCGCCGTCTCGCTCCACGGTGCCACCGACGAAGTCCGTGAGAAAATCATGCCCGTCAACAAGGCCTATCCGCTTTCAAAACTCCTGCCCGCCGTCCGCGAGTTCTCCGAGAAACACGGCCGCATGATCACCCTCGAATTCATCCTGATCGAGGGCGTCAACGATTCGATCGAGCAGGCCGAGGAACTATGCTACATCGCCAAAGACCTGCACGCACACGTGAACCTGATTCCTTACAACACCGTTGAAAGCCTCCCCTGGAAACGCCCGGCCGAGGGCCAGCTCGAAGCCTTCGCCAACGTCCTGCGCTCCGCCCGTGTATCCGTCACGCTGCGACACGAAAAAGGCCACGACATCGACGCCGCCTGCGGCCAGCTCCGCCTCAAGACCGAGAAGGACCGCGCCACGCCCACCGCGTAGCCGCTCCGCGAAAACTCAGGGCTTGCCAACATATCAACCTATCCGAATACATTGATGCGTTATGAACAACGATCGCCCCATTTCAGAGCTTTTCGCCCTTAACCGTCCGCTGTGTTCGTTGGAGTTTTTCCCGCCCAAGGACGACGCCGGCATGCAGGCGCTCCGCGACACCGCCACGGCGTTGAAAAAACTTTCGCCCGATTTCGTCTCTGTCACCTACGGCGCCGGTGGCAGCACCCGCGAACGCACGACCCAGATCAGCACGATGCTGCGCAACGATTTCGGCCTCACCGCGATGCCGCACCTCACCTGCGTCGGCCACTCGCGTGCCGAACTAAACGATATCGCCGACCGCCACTACGCGACCGGTATCCGTAACATCATGACGCTGCGCGGCGACCCACCCAAAGGCGTCGCCGAGTTCAAACCCGCGCCCGACGGCCTCAGCTACGCAAACGAACTCGTCAGCCTGCTGAAGGCGCGTCACGCCGATTTTTGTCTCGGTGTCGCCGGTTATCCGGAAATGCACCCGCAAGCGCCCTCGCTCGATGCCGATCTGGAGAACTTGAAACGCAAGGTCGACACCGGCGCGGATTTCATCACCACGCAGCTCTTTTTCGACAACGCCGTTTTCCACCGTTTCGTCGAACGCTGTCGCAAGGCCGGCATCACCGTCCCGATCGTGCCCGGCATCATGCCGCCGCTCTCGCTCGCTCAGGTGAAACGCATGACGCAGTTGAGTGGTTCGACCGTGCCGGAGAAACTCACCCGACGCCTCGAAGCCGCCGGCGAAAACGCCGACACCGTGGAGTTTGTAGGTATCGACTGGGCCTTGAGCCAGATCCGCGACCTACTCGCGCACGGCGCACCCGGTTACCATCTCTATATTTTGAACCGCGCGAAAGCCGCCCTCGCCCTCGCCGCCGGACTCGCCGCCTAGCGCCCCTTCCGGATGGAGGGCGACGCGCCGTCGTCGCCGGTTTCGAGATCGAAAAGGTAGGATGATGCTCCGCATCGTCCTCGGCGCTTGCGGAGCAAACGCCCTGCTACCCTTCAATTCTCTGCGGATATAAACAATCTGCTCTAGCTAAAGTCTAACTCTGAAGGCGCAGCCGGATAACTTGTAACATAATACGTTACAAACTAACTGCCAGAACCAGTTCTCGCAAAGACGGATCTTCCCCAGAAACTACCAGCGATACGTCACGCCGGCTGAAAGTTGCCGCCCGGCAGCAGGCACGGCGGGCACTTCCTGAAAATTGCTCTTCCATAGATTCCCAACCGACAGCGACACTTCGAGCCCCTGCACCGAAGGCGGCAGGTAATAAAAGCCAAGTGACGAATTAAGCGCCTCGTCTCCACCGGTCACTCGCTGGCTGTTGTCCGCCTGCACGCGGGCCACGTTGTCCAACCGCAACTCAAAACCACCGCCAAGACGTGCGACGACTGCGGCCGTCAGACGATTCGTCGCATAGTTGAGGGCGTAGAAACTGGCATCAACTGACGCGCTGCGGTAATCCGCCTGTTTGTCCAAGAACGTATAACCAAGCACGATTTTCAGGCGGGAATTCGTGTAGGTCGCCACGCCTTCAAAACCGAACGTGTCGATATCGACTGCATTGGCCGTACGTGCCGCCGAACTCGTTTTCAAAAACGTCCAATCCACCAGCGCATCGTCGCGCCGGTAGAAAACCGCTGAGCGATACGACCATGAACCACTCGCCTGCGACCAGCCGAGTTCGAGATTGTGCGCACGTTCGCGACCGAGATACGGATTGCCACGGAAGAGTCCGCCGTTGGGATTCGATTTCAGCGCCGTGTACGTCGGCACCTGTGTCGTTTTTGCGTAACTAAAATAGTAACGGCTCACACCGTTCGCGCCGCGATTGTCGATCAACGCGACCTCGGCCACTGGCGAAACCGCCGAACCATCTCGATTGGTGTCATCAAACGTCAAACCCGCCTTGGCCACCAGGCGACGCGTCTCACCCACCGCCCAGCTTTTCTCCGGCAGCAATCCCGCTTTATAGAAAGTTCGCGACTTGTAGCCGCCATAAATTAGCGACGTCGACGCGAGATTGTCCGTCAAAACCTCGGCCGAATAATTCAAAGCGAGAAAGCCGACATCGTTGCGACCGCTCACCGACACCGCGCGAGCCCAGGTGGTGTGCTGGTAAGGATTAAACTGCCCCGGCGTCTCGCGGCTGTATTCGTAGTCGTCTTTGTTGCGGCGGTAAAACGCACCGAACTGAAAAAAGTCATCCCCGCCAAAACTTTCCCGATGATTCAACGCAACCAGCGTCGTCTGCAAACGCTCCGTTTCGTGCACGTTGAACGGTGTATAAAGGTTCGGCCAGCCAAAAAATTTCGCCTGGTAACCGATAAATAAATCCGTCTGGCCGCTCGCACCCGCCAACTGCACACGGCCGTTGACGCGGGAAAAATCATGGTCGCCGTACGGGATTGTTCCGTCACCGCTTGAGCGCGAAAATTCCGTATCCGCCGCGAGACTACGGCCGGCGATCTTCACCGGGCTGACATAGCCCTGATACACACTCAGCCGCTCGAAATCGTGATCGCCACGCCCGAGCGAGACCTCGCCTCGCGTCGCGATCGGGTGCCACGCGTACGCCACAGTGCCGACGTTGGCGTTGAAACCCACGAGCGCGTTATCGGCGCCCGTTAGTACGACCGGTTCAGCGAGCATCGCTGAAGCGACCGGAATCTCCGCGAAATAATGCCCCGTCTGCGGATCGTAGAGCGACACTCCGCCGATCCGAAAACCCGTGTTTTCAAAAATGCCGCCGCGGATCGTGATATCCGCCTGGGCCTCACCGAGATTGCGAGCCTGCACATCGACGAGTGGCTCGAAGCGCAACGCCGAAACGGGCATCGCAAAGGCGCCGATTGGTTCCTGATTCGCGACCCGTGGCGAATAGACCATCACGCGTGGAAGCTCCACCGGAGCATCAACGGCGCGCAGAGCAGCGAGCGTTGTGAGACTGAGCAGAATGGCGAACGAGGTCCGTTTCATAAAACCGAAACCGTGAGCAACCGCCCTCCAAGAAACAAGCTTTTGTTAGCCTTATTTAATTTCTGCTTAACAAGCACCACCGCCGTTCCATTTCGACACCCCATCGTTATCCCTATCTGCAATCCTCCCCAGCCCCGTTTGTCATCCATGACAAACTAATTCCTATGAACAATCCCCACGCCTAGTTTCAACAGGGCCCTATCGTTCACGCTCATGATGTTCGAATGGAAACGCCGCATCGCCAAACGCGCCGACGGCTCCTTCGAAGCCTGCAACGGTTGAGCCTCCGAGGTAGGGCGCGACCGCCGGGCGCGCCGGGTCTGGGTACCAAAACCAGGCTGGCCCGTCCAATCCTTGAGCGTTAAAAGTTAAGCGTTAAACGTTGAGCGTTCCGCTCCTGTTCCCCGACTTCCGGCATTGGATGTTGGCGTTGGGTTTTGGATGTTGGATGTTGGATGTTGGGTATTGGATGTTCAGCGTTCCGCCGCCCGACTTGGCATCCCGAGGTTAGGTAGCCAAAAACGAACTACTTACTACCGATCATAATTGTTTAAACCTGACCCTTTTTGATTGGCCCTTTTTGATTGGCCCTTTGCTTTCTCACCTATTTGGCCACTTTAGCGGCCAGGTTGAAATCGTAGAGGAAGATACCATAGCCGACGCCAGCACCGTCTCCCGAACGTCCCATCTGGAATGCCATGGTCCGGCCGTCGTCACTCACCACGGGATTAGAGCTTTTATAGGTCGGGTAATCAGTGAAGTAGGTCAGTCGTTCCCGAGTGTGGCTGTCGTCGAGCTTTAGCCGCCAGATATCCACGTTCTTCCAGCCTCCGAGATTCTGCTCGTCTGACTCCATCAGCGTCCAGTTGCCGTCCGGGAATATGCCTTCCGGTTCCTGATAGAGATCGGGGCGTTGGGTGTAGTCCACCAGGGCGTGGGTGGCCAAGTCGAGGCCCATGACCTGCGAGGAGTTATTGTCGCGAGTCCCATGATCGTAGGCGGAGAAGGTCAGCTCCCGTTCGTGCGGCGGGCGGAAATTTTGCGGCTCGGGCCGGACCTTGAAGCCGACTTTTTGATTGTCCAGGATAAGAGTTCGGTTTGCCAAGGCCGGCACACGGTCGGTGTAAACAATATCCGCCATCCATATTTGATAATGATACTCGCCCATTTCAGGGTATTGCACGCCGTCGATGGTGTACGCGATGCGCAGGTGTTTTCGGGAAACGGCTGGTCCTTCGTAACATTTCGTTCCTAGGGAAACGGGCGGCTTGTTATGGGCCTGACCGAGCACCCACAGCTCAGCCTTCGCCTCGCGGTTCAAGTTGGGCTGGGCGGCATCGAAACTGGTGCAACCGGATAGGAGTACGTCGCCATTGGCCAGGTAGAGCGCCCGCGTATAGCCGCCGTGGTAATAGTGGTTGGTGAGACAGGTAAGCTGGCCTGTTGCCAACTCGTATTCGAAGACGTCGCCGTAGGTCTTTGCGAGAAAGAGGATCTTCTTCCCGTCGTGCGAAAAATCCGCGCGCTCGCCAAACGTAGTGAGACGACGGATGTGAGGCGGTAGGTTATCCGCCGGGGATTTCGGTTCTGCGGCGTCGCAGCGGACGCCAGCTAAAACGGCAAGCACCAAACAAATCAAACGCCGAAAAATCGATTTTCTCATGACTGCAGCTTGATCATCGCACTGCACCGGGGGCAAGCGTCGGTTGGCGAATATCGGCGTTGCTGGGAATTTTTCGTGGGCCCGCCTATTGCGATCATGCCGCGCGAGCCCAACGCTTGATCGAGGCGCGAGAGAGATGACGGCGTTTCACCTAGCCTATTCTGGCTTCGGCAGCTTCGAGGAAAAGCGCTCGCAATGGCGACGTGGCAGTCTTCGCGATCGCTGATTCGCAAGGCTGACGACGGCATAACTCGCCACGGCAACGCCCGCGTTGGTCCCGGGGATGGTTGGTATTACTGCGCCGCCGGTGCAGGTGGTGTCGCCGGTGCAGGCCGGTTGGCGGTTTGCAGGGAGGTTTGCAGGGATACGAGTTGCCATGCACCCGTAGCGGACCTTCGCCAGACGGCGAGGAAGATGAGGTGGAAGTCCTTCCATTTGCCTTCCCTGCCCTTGGTTTGTTCAAGGTGGCCGTTCAGCGTGATGACATCGGGCGTTATAACATTTGCCTGTAGGGCAGAAGTCTCGAAACGGGTGTAACGCAGTCCTTGGGCGTAGGAGTCGAGGTGGGCGGCTTTGGTTTCCTGCATGCCGGTGCTATGGGTGTAGATCAGGTCGTCGGCCAGAATTTGTCCCAGAGTTTTCATGTCACTGGCTACCATGGCGGCCCCGCGGGCTTTTTCGGCGGCGAGCACGGCGGCGATGGCGTCGTCCGTGGGGGTGGCGGGAGCTCGCGTAATCGCGAAGAGGAGAAGAACGGCGAGGAGGAGTTTGGGGGCATTCATAAAGGGGAAAGGTTTTGGAGATATTTTATACGCCACGAAATAAATCAAGCCCGCGGACGCCACGTTGATGCACACATTGAAGCACGAGATTGATGGCAGGGTAGAAACTTGCTTCAAGGATCACCCTCACGATTGAATATCAATTAATCCCCCGCCTTTAATCCCCCGCCCGGGGCCGGCTTGGCCCCGCAGCGGCTGGCGCGAGACGTGCCGCCT
>JANNHA010000040.1:0-24942 GCA_031404135.1 Verrucomicrobiota bacterium
GCGTGACCGCTGGGCTCGCCGTTCCGAATACGCGGCGCGCCCAGCGGTCACGCCCTACCCTTCCCGAACTTCAACATCAACCAACGCTGATGACGCTGCCGGATCTCCTCCGTATAAATCCCGTAGGCCGGATCGATGCTCGCGAGATGGCGCTCCTCCGTTCTCGCCCGCAACCAATAAACAAACGCCAAGCCGGCCAGCATGAATAGATTCCGCAGCCCCTGCCCGGGCCCGCGCCCATCGATCCAGGGCAGCGAGATCAGAGTAAACGCGCAAAGCTTCGAAATATACGCTGGGTGCTTCGTAAAATAATACGGGCCTTTGGTCACGATGCCGCGATGCGTGAGATTTGAAAAACGCAGCCCGAACGAAATCGTTGCCCAGACAAAAATCGCCTCAAAAACAATGATGCCCACGCCGCACGCGATCAGAAGCGTGCTGTTCAAATGCAATTTCGACTGCCAGTCGCCATCCGACCAATATCCCAGATACAAATCGCCAAACATTTTCCAAAACGGCTGATAGCAAATCAGCGCCGCCGTCCAGCCCAGCATCGTCGGTTCCGCCGAGCGCACATGCGATTGCACCAAGCGCATCGTCAACACGTAGCCGCAAGCCACGAACGCGAGGTCGATGCTGAAAATGAGATTATTCGAGTAGTGAAACAGCGCCTGCAATAAACCCAAATTCGCAGCCGATCCATCAAACAGGTGGCTGATCGCGGCCGAATGTTCCTCGCGCCAGTGCAGCCCGGGCAGGTTGCTGCACAGAAAAGTAAACATCAACGGCATGAAAAATCCTTTCACCGCCCACGTGCGCAGATGATTGCGGATCTTTGCCCAATCAAGGCCATCGCCACCCAACACCAGCCGCCCAAAATGCCAGTAGCCGTCCTGCGGGTCGTTCAACCGCGCATCGACAAAAAAGAAATACACCACGCACACGCCGAGCGCCCAAGGTCCGGCAAACCGGCAAAGCGCGAAGAAATTGCTATAGAAACCCGGATTCGGCAGCTCAGCGGTCACCGACCGCAGGCTCGGATTGTATTCAGGAAAAATCCAATAGAGCAGCCCGAGCAGCGCCACCGTCGCCAGCAGACCCACCAGTTTCAAACCCGTTCGCGCAAACGAATAGTCCCGCTGCCGTGTGAGCCCATCGACCGGCTTTCCGCGCCCGCGCCGACCCAGCAACAACGCATCAAAAATCAGCATCGGCACCGAGGAAAAACCCATAACAATGAGCCCTTCCCAGTATCGAGAAAGGTCAAATACCGGTCCGAATTTGTTCAACCAAACCACGCCCACAATGAACCCTGCCAAACCGATCCAACCCGTCCACACAGACGGAATGAAGTCAGGAGTTTGTTCAGCCGGGATGGCCGCCGTGTGAGTCTGGGGTTTTGACGATGCCATGGGATTAAGGTGAATTGAGTCGCAACCGCGACCGGCTGCAATCGTTCAATCGCGTACGGTGTCACGCTGACGCATCACGGCCAACACCACCGCCGAACCAGTCAGCACCAGTACAAACATGATCACCGCCACCGCCGTGGCGCGACCGACCGCGAACTCCTTAAACATCGTCGCAATCATCAACGTGCTGAGCACGTGCGACTGGCTGATCGGATCCTGCGACGTGAGCAGCCAGATCATTTCAAAGGTGTTGAGGCCGGCCACGACGATGAAAACCGCCGACACCGCCAACACCTCCCAGATCAGCGGAATCGTGATGGTGAAAAACTGCCGCCACGCCGGCGCACCGTCGATTTCCGCAGCCTCGTACAACTCCGGATCGATGCCCTGCATCGCGGCGAGATAAAGCACGAGGTTAAAGCCGCACGCCATCCAGATGTAGATCGGGATCAACGCCCGGTAGAGATTGTCCTGCGATAACCAGGGATAAGCGGCAAAAGAACTCAGCCAGTCGTTGTGGAGCCAGCCACCGATTTTCACCAGCCCCGCATTCACCAGCCCACCGTGCGGATCGTAAGCGTTCATCCATAACAAAGTCGCCGCGATGCCTCCGAGCAGATTGGGAAACAGAAACACGGCTCGGAAAAAATTTGCTCCAAAAACACCGCGATGGATGAGCGTCGCCAGTAACAACGAAAGCGGCACCACCACCAACGTCGGCACGATCATGATGTAGAGATTGTTTCGGAGCGCATACCAAAACGTGTCACTCTCCAGCAGCAGCCATTTAAAATTAAAAAGCCCGACCGCCGTACGCGCTCCGCCCACGCCATCCCAGCGCGTGAACGCCCACAAGAACGCCTGCACGCCTGGCAATATCACGAGGAGCCCGAAAAGGATCAGCGCCGGCCCGACAAAGCCACTCGCCATCGGTAAACGAAGCCGTCCAAGGTGGCCTGCCACGCGCGAAACTCCCTCGCCGCCCTCACGCCTGCGAGCCCGGCTGCGCTTCGCCATTTCCAAACCTAACCATCCAATGGCGAGCGACAAAGTCAGCAACAGCCCCGCCGTTTTCCAACGGTGTTTCACCTTCACGCTCGTCGGGTTCAGACCACGAATACGCTCCGCCTGAGCCGCCGCTTCGAGCCGCTCCGCGTATTCCTGTGGCGTGATGCGTCCGGTCATCAACTGTTGACGCAGGTCATTCATCGACTGCTCCCACAGAGCCAAAAACGCGCCCGACGTCGGCCGGCCTCCATCGAAAGAAGCCGGAGATTTTGCAATCAACGCCGCAACATCACGCATCGCTTCTGAATAATCGCTCACGTTTACCCCGTAGACCGCCGTGGCCGCATCTTGCTGATGAGCGAAGGCCTGGACGCGTTCGCGCGAGGTCAGGAACCGGAAAAAATCCGCCGTCGCCCGCATGCGCCGGGGATCATTCTTGGTGAAAAAGAAATAGTAGCTGCTCTGCACCTGAAGTGTATCCGGATGGGTGATACCATCACGAAACACCGGGAAATTCATCGCGCCTATCGTGAAGCCCGGCGGAATTTTTCCCCGAACCTCACTGCCCAACCAAGAACCAGCGACCGTCATGGCACATTTTCCATCAAGAAACGCCTGCTCGGCCGCCGTATGCGTCATGCCTTCCCAGCCTTTGAGCAGGTAATTCGTTGCCACCCGCTGCTGCACTTCGGCCGCCCGGACAAAGCGCAAATCGCCTCGCGTGCCAGGCTCGAGCGCATTGTAAGCGCGATAACCTTCCGGCCCGACCAGATTGAAATAGGCCGCGCGCAGAAACGAATCGCCGTAACGCATGTACACGCCGGGCAGCGTCAGTGGTGCCATGCCGTCGGCGCGGATTTTTTCGCACAGGACAAAAAATTCGTCCCAGGTTCGCGGGATTTCCCAACCCTGTTTGGCGAACATTTCCTTGTTATAGAAAATCGCCCAGACCGCGTGGGCATATGGCACGCCGTAAACCTTGCCGCCCCGATTCCACTTGTTGAGCACACCGGGTAAGAAGCGATCCCGCCAGCGTCCTTCACCCTCCCAATCAGGCAGGTCCAAAAACGTGTCGAGTTCACGCACGCGACCCGCATCGATCATCATGTCGTAGAGCAAATCCGCATCCGTGGCGTCTGGCAGATCATCGGCCATCACGCGAATTCGCATCTTTTCGTGAACCCGGGCATTACCGGTCAGATTCACCCGCACGTCGGGCCGGAGTTTTTCAAACATCCGCGCCGTCTCTTCAAAAAACGCACTGCCGTAAGCCTGCGCCTGAATCGGGATGTCGATCACCACCACCGGCAACTCTTTCCCTTTATCGCCCTCTCCACGCGCACTCAACGGTACGCTCCCACCGACTCCACCCATCAGACAGGTGAACAGGACAAAGATGAAACGTTTGATAGAACTAAACAAGAGAGGGGTGACTAATAAATTCAGACGTTGGCAACGCCAACTCGTGACGCAATGCCATCAGCAAATTTGTTCCACGAGAAAAAGCAGCTCACGATTAGAAATACTTTTCCGAAGCTGATTTGCGACAACGTTTTCGTTCACCAAAATGTCACGTAGTTAACGCACCGCTGTAACATACAGCCACTACAATTCCGGGATGCGGAGACATCATGCATCTGAAGTCGCTCTATGGCTCAACGTCCGTTCCTCCCACGCAAAAATGGCGGCGCTGTTCGCTCTGTTGGCCGTTCTGCCTGGCATCAATGGTGAAACCGCCCTCCATGCCGCTCAGGACAAACCCGTTGTTTTGACTTTCGCCCAGCTCGCCGCAAACCCGATCACTGGACTCGTCTGCCAGGACCCTAATTTGGACGCCACCTCCCTCACAGAAAGCATCCGCGCTGCTTCCGGCAAAGCCGTTCAAGTGACAGGTTATATGTTACCATTGGTTATGGAAAAGGGCCGCGTTCGCGAGCTATTGCTCATGCGCAACACCATGGGTTGTTGCTACGGCCAGACCCCGGGCGCCAACGAATACCTCGTCATCCGCACCGTCGCACCCGGCCTCCCCGTGACCATGGACATCCCCGTCGCCCTGCAAGGCAACCTCCGGATCGCGCCGATCACCATGGGCGGAATGGTCATCGAATACTACCACCTCGACAACGCCGTGATCGCTGCCCGCTAAAGCATTCTCCGATGACCAAATCATCCTCACTCCCGCTGATTCTCAACGCCGGTTTACTGGCCGGCTTCCTTTACATTAGCACCGTGGCCCACGCCAAAAACCTGGGCTGGAATGCCGACACCCTCTCGCAGGAACTCGCCGCCATCAAACACCTGCAACCCGCGCCCAAAGGTGTCACCCACCTCGCGTTCAACGAATTTTTCGCCAGCCCGATCAGTTCCCGCGGCCTCGAATATACCACAACCATCAAACATCTCGAAGGTCAGCGCGTGCGCATTCTTGGCTTTATGGTTAAACAAACACGCCCCTCCCCCGGCACCATCATGCTCGCGCCCTACGCCACTACCACTCACGAAGGCGAATACGGCCTCTGCGACGACCTGCCGCCCGCGACCTTATTCGTCCACGTCCCCAAATACGCCGACCTCGCCGTGCCCTTCACTCCCGGTCCGCTCCTGCTCACCGGCAAACTCGAACTTGGCCCCCATCAGGAACCCGACGGCCGCGTCTCCCACGTCCGCCTCGTCCTCGATCCCGAAGCCGATACCACCATTTCCGATCCAGTAAAAACCGCCACGACAACAAATTGATTTCTCCTCATCGCTCCACATGAAAACACGCATCACAAAAATCCTCGTGGGTACCGCCCTCGTCGCCGCCTCCGCCGCGACCGCGCTGGCCGTACCCACTGTTTCCCGACTCACGCCGCCCAGCCTGTTGTTCTCCACCGGCGAAGCCGGCGCACCTTACATCGCACGTTTCCTCCCCGGACAACGTTTCGACCTCCAGGCCACCATTCGCCCCGACGTCGGCCAGACCATCACCAACGCCAGCTTCCTAATAGATAACAAACCCGTCACCGGCTCCGTCACGCTGATCCCCTGCGACCTCAACGTCCCGGCCAACACCGTCGCTCCCACCGTGCGCGCCGTCAGCCTGCATCGTCCCGGCGTGCATACCCTAACTATCAATGCCCTCCAAAGCGATGGTCAGACCGTCAGCGCCAGGGGTGAATTTGAAATCGTCTCGATCGAGCGCAACGGCCGCCGCGCCAAAAACATCATCTTCATGATCGGTGACGGCATGGGCATCGCCCACCGCTCCGCCGCACGCATTATGTACAAAGGTGTTTACATGGGCAAATCCCTCGAACCACTCGAAATGGATGACATGGACGCCACCGCTCTTGTGAAAACGGCCTCGCTCAACTCCATCATCACCGACTCCGCTCCCGGCGCCGCCTGCTACTCCAGCGGCAACAAAGGCAACAACAACCAGCAGGGCGTCTTCCCCGATGACACCACGGCCAACTTCGACAACCCACGCATCGAGCTTGTCGGTGAATATCTTGCCCGTACCGATGGCAAGTCGCTCGGCATCGTCACCACCGCCGATGTCTTCGACGCCACACCGGCCGCCTTTGGCTCACACACCCAGAACCGCGGTGCCGGCACCGGCATCTGCGACGGCTATCTCGACGAACAAGTTGCCAAGGCTAATCTTACTGTCCTCCTCGGTGGCGGTCGCAAATGGTTCCTCCCCAATACCACCGCCGGCAGCGCCCGCAGCGCCGCCAATGATTCCGTCCTTTCCACCGAACTCGCCAGCGCCTGGGGCGTGGCCACGGGCGTGAGCGATCCGGCCCGCGATTTGCTGGCCGATTTCCAGACCGCCGGCTTCACCTACACGAGCAACAAAACCGCCCTCGCTGCCGTACCAGCCACCACCACCAAACTTATCGGCCTCTTTGCTCTTTCCAACATGAACGTTGCCAAGGACAAGATCGATGGTCGCCGTGGCGTCATTCCCACCGGTTCCACCCAGTCTGTGGTCGCCGACTATGGCTTCCCCGACCAGCCGCTCCTCGATGAAATGACCACCGCCGCCCTGCGTGTGCTTTCAAAAAATCGCAACGGCTTCGTGCTGATGGTTGAAGCTGCCTCGATCGATAAGCAGGCCCACAACATGGACAGTGAACGCTGGCTTTTGGAAACCATCGAGTTCGACAAAGCCATCGGTGTTGCGAAAAAATTTGCCGAGAAAAACAACGACACCCTCGTGATCGTCACGGCTGACCATGAATGCGCCGGCGTCAACATCATCGGTGCCTCCACCGTCACCAACGCCGTACTTCAAGCCAAGGCCGCGCAAGGCGGTGGCGCCGCTGCCCTCCGCGACTCCGTGGTGGGTGTGTACGATGCCGCCAGTTTCCCGAGCTACAGCATCGCAGCCGATGGCTATCCAGTCACCACCGACATCGATTATAAAATGCTCATCGGCTACGCGGGCAATACCGACCGCTATGAAGACTGGCTGACCAACCCGCGTCCCTTGCGCGACAGTCAGCAACCCTTCAATGGTCTTGCCCCGCTCAACACCTACCCCAACGGCCCGCTCTTCCGTGATACCGCAGGCGGTTTCCTGATCACCGGTCAGGTTCCTTTAGCGGCACAGAGTGCAGTGCACACGGGTTCTGATATTCCGCTCACCGCAAGCGGACGCGGTGCCAGCCTTTTCCGAGGCGTCGTCGATAACACCGACGTCTTCTTCCTCGCGATGCAGGCAGCGATTGGCGGCGTTAATTCTGATGATGAACGCCCGCGTCACCCCATGTTTCATCAACAACACTAATTTGCCATAGGTTTGGGTTACTAAGGTCGGCGCTTTGCGGCGCCGGCCTTTTTTACGTCGAAAAACGTCGCTTGTCCGGGTGCAACTGTTTTTGCATGATACTGGCACTGTTGAAATGCGTCACCTCGGTTATGTACCAAGTTACTTTTTCAGAACAAAGCATGCGCGAGCTTAACAAGCTCGATAAACTGGCGCAGCTGGATGCCGTCGAGCCGATCAGCAATCTGAAACCCGCTGATCTCGCTCATCCCCGCGAACCGCTGGGCCGCTTCAATCGTGCGGGAAAACCACTTTACCGGCTGCGCGCCGGTGAATTTCGCTTCTATTTTGAAGTGGGTGTCGATTCGCTACACACGATCTACATTCTTCATAAAAACTCCTTGGAAGATTTTTTGTTGCGCAACAAACTTCCCGTTTCTGAAGAGCAACTTGTCGAACAGCATTCCAAATTTTGGAAATACCTCGAAACTTTGACCAAGTAAGCGACGCTATGGCTCAAGAAAACCTTCCGCGAAAAAATTTTGACCGAGGAGATCCTTACACCGTAACCAACGCTAGTCGGATCTATTTCCTGCCAAATCTGATGACGGCGGGGAATCTATTTTGTGGATTTTTTGCCTGTCTGAAATGTATCGAAGCCGCGTTTATCCGGCGTGGGGCTCTCATCGATATCAGTGGGTTACCGCATGAAGCCATCGTGCTCTACAAGGAAGCCGTCTGGTATATTTTTGGCGCCATGGCTTTTGACGCACTCGATGGGCGCTTGGCTCGCATGGGTGGACGAGAATCACTTTTTGGCGCTGAATTCGATTCGATCGCTGACATCGTTTCTTTTGGCGTCGCTCCGGCCTTGATGGTGTATTTTTTGATTCTTGCTCCGGCTGAAGGGAATCCAAACTTCATCGGTGCCGGTGGTTTTCTCGGGTTTGTTTATTTGCTTTGTGCCGGTGTGCGTCTCGCGCGTTTTAACGTCATCACGCATCCCTTACTTCATCGTCCACAGGATCAAAATAAGCCCGCCAGCAAAGATTTCATTGGTCTCCCCGTTCCCGCTGCTGCCGGCACGGTCGGTGCCTTGGTTCTTTTTCTGTTAAATCTCGCTGAACACGATAGATCACTGCAACGCTGGGCGCTGGCACTTCCGCCCCTTCTGTTAATGATCGCTATCTTGATGGTGAGCACCGTGCTTTACCCGAGTGGCAAACAAATCGACCTTCGCACCAAAACACGTCTCACCACTCTGATAGTCTACGTGGTTATCGCTGCCGCCGTCATCGTTTTCAAAGAATATGGCATGCTCACGATTTGCCTGGGCTACATTTTCTTTGGGCTCATCCGCCACTTGCGCCGCAAAAAACACCCGCAAACTCTCCCACCTTTCCCTCGTCCTGATTCCGTGTGAGCAACGCACCAACAAACAACCAACAACTCCCTCTCTGCGCATAACCTCGTGCTTGTTAGCCCCCAACCTTGTCTTACTCACACCTTTTTTTAACCCGTTTTGAGAGGAAAGTTGACCAGTTATCCCTGTTTTTCACCGCCTATAAGAATACTGATAACATTCATTATTGAATTAGGTTCTATTTAGACTTTGTTAATTAAGCAGCATCACGCGCGTTCCCCCAGCCTTCCATGAAATTTAAAATCAATCGCGATCATTTCAGCAACGGACTCGCCCAAGTCCTCAATGTCGTTGGCTCAAAAGCCACCATGCCGATTTTGAGCAACGTCCTGATTGAAGCCGACAAAGACTTCATCACGCTGACTACAACCAATCTCGATCTCGGCATCCGCTGCAAAATCAAAGCCGAAGTCAAAGAGAGCGGCGCGGTCACTTTGCCTGTCAAACGCCTCGCCACGATCGTGCGTGAATTGCCCAACATCGATGTGATCTTTGACGGCTCCCCGAATCACCAGGTTAAACTCACCTCAGGCGGATCGAATTTCCGCATCATGGGCATCGGCAAAGAAGAATTCCCCCCGTTGCCCGAATTCGGTGACGAAAAATCCTTCACCCTCGAACAGGCCGAGCTCACAGCGATGGTCAAGAGCGTGTCCTACGCCCAATCGAACGATGAAACCCGTTACATCCTCAACGGCGTCTACTTTAGCTTCAAAGACGGCAAACTCACGCTTGTAGCCACCGACGGCCGTCGTCTTGCCCTCACCAGCAAAGACATTGAAGTTCCCGCCGCGAGCACCGGAAGCATCATTCTTCCTGCGAAAACGGTGAATGAACTCGTGCGCATGCTCGACAAGGGCGAAAAGTTAAAAATTTCGTTCAACGAACGCCGCGCCTCCTTCCAAATCAACACCGACAAAGACTCAAGCGGCCTGATTGACAGCATTTATCTCTATTCGAAGGTTGTGGAAGGTAATTATCCGAATTACAATCAAGTCATTCCGAAAGAAACGCATCAACGCATCAAGTTGGAGCGCGAATTATTCCTTCAGTGCGTGCATCGCGCCGCGCTCGTGTGCAGCGAGAAATCGAATTCGGTGAAAGTGAAACTCAGCAGCAATTTACTGGAAATCACCGCTCAAAGCCCTGATTTCGGTGAAGCCCATGAATCCATGGCCATCGCCTACAGCGGACCTGAACTTCAAGTCGCCTTTAATCCCCAATTTGTGATGGATCCCCTTCGCGCACTTAGCAAAGACGAAGTCTTTTTCGAAGTGAAAGATGAAGTGAGCCCTGGCGTATTCAAGACCTTGGAAAGCTTTATTTGCGTGATCATGCCTGTGCGCCTAAGCTAACTAAACCCATTACGTTAGAATCGTTTTCTGCTTAATTTAAAAACCCCTGAAAGACTTCCCTAGTCTTTCAGTGTTTTTTGTTCGATGGAACCTTCCTATTATCTGCTGATTTGCATGATCGTGTCGCTGGTGCTTTTCCAGTTGAACCAACGATATGCGTCGCCGGTGCTAGCCATTATCAATCGCTGGTTACGCTGGATTATTTTTGCAGTGGGCGCAGCAAGCATTTCCTTGGATATTGGCTGGCTTAACCGACCCTTTTGGACACTTGTGCCACTGTTTTTCCTCGTCTGGTTTTTAGGAGAAACGTTGTACAACTGGCTCGCGATTCACGCGCTGAGTGTAAGTCCGCTGCCACTGTTTCCGCGTTTCACCGTCAACACTTCAGGTGAAGAATGGCCAACTAATCCCCGTTACCTAAAAATTCGTGATTGGCTGCGCGCTCAATCCTTCAAACACGTGCAAGCACTGCGCGCCGAAATCGCACCGGGCATTTACCTGCGCGTTTCGATTTATCAGGATCAGACTGCGCAAATCCGCCTGCAAATCACTTTCCTGCCACATCCCGGCGGCGCGATTTCCGTCTGCTACAGCCTCTCCACGCAAACAGTCAGCGGTTATCGTTACGTGACCGATAATCTTTATCTGCCCTTTGGCGGTTTTTATCCTGAGAACTGGTTAGTGTCCCGTTTTCCCTGGAGCCGCAAACTCGCAAAATTATTGACCAATCACCGCAACCGACTCGCAAGTTCGAACGAGCTCGCGCTGACGTGGGACACCGAACCGCTCAACGATCTCAACGCGCAACAAGTCGAACTCGAGCAGATCAACACCGAGCTTGGCTTTCTCACCCCGCATCAAGACCGCGAAGATTTTGGCAAAATGACCTACGAAGGCCGTTATCGCGTGTGGAAAGAAATTTGGCTGCTCAACTACCTCGGCCGCAGCGCACGCTACGAGTGAGTTTTGGGTAGGGCGCGACCGCTGGGCGCGCCGTCCGAAAAACTCAGACCGTCTTCCGCAACGTCGTCACACATTCCAGATGGCGTGTCTGTGGGAAAAGATCGAACGGTTGCACAGCGGTGAGTTCATAACCAGCCGCGATGAACAATTTTAGATCGCGCATCTGCGTCGCTGGATCGCAACTCACATAAACCACCGCACGCGGGCCAAAGGCGAAGAGCTGATTCAAAAACGACTCGTCGCAACCTTTGCGCGGCGGATCGATCACGACCACGGTGTCGGCCGCGGGAAACGTTAATCCAGCGAAAATCGCCGACGCATCGCCGGCCTGAAACGTCGCGTTGATGATGCCATTGGCGGTGGCGTTTTGCCGGGCAAACACCACCGAAGAATCGCTGATCTCGATGCCCGCCACGCGTTCAAACGCGTTCGCCGCTGACAACGCAAAAAGCCCGCTTCCGCAATAGGCATCCACGAGAAAACGCGCGCCCGAAACCGCCGCTTGCTCGCGTACATAACGAGTAAAAGCCGGCAAAATAAACGGATTATTTTGGAAAAAGTCGCGCGCCAGGAAATGCAATTTCAGTCCGGCAACCTCTTCGGTGATCACTTCGTCGTAGTTGGTGGTCACCACGCCACCCGCATCGCGCAGCAAAACCGTAGCGCCGCGTTTGTAGTCACCGGCCGCCGCTTTTGCTTTTATTTCCGTGCGCAGCCCGGTCAGCCGCTGATTGATCGGTGCGGTGGCGATCGGACATTGCGGCACATCAAGCAGATCGAAACGCGTTCCCTGACGCAGGAAACCAATCGGCAGATTCAACGGCTCGTCGATTGGACGCGGTGCTTGGTCGAAACGTGGCTCGCGTGGCGGATTGAAATGCGGCGTGATTTTTGAGCGATAGCCGTATTGTTGAGGCGAACCAATGGTCGGAGCCACGGCGAATTCCACGCCCGCCATGTGTTTCAAAAGTTCTTCCACCTGACGACGTTTCCAAGCGAGCTGCTGGTCGTAGGCGAAATTCTGATACTGGCATCCGCCGCAGCGGCCAAAGAGGCTGCAAAGCGGTTTCACGCGATCCGGTGAAGCCGTGAGAATTTCGACGACATCGGCTTCGGAGAAATTCTTGTGATTGCGAAAAACCCGCGCTTTCACGCGTTCGCCTGGCAGCGCAAATGGCACCATGATGACCCAGCGCGAATCAGGATCGCCTGGCAGAGGCACACGCCCCAGCCCGACGCCGAGATTGGTCAGCGTGGCGATTTCCAGCTCGAGCTCTTGATGGTAAGCGAACGGCTGGTCGTTGAACTTCTTCTTTTTGTTGGCCACAAAAAACACAAAAGCGCACAAAGATTGGCGCGTCCAAAGCCTTTTTGGTAATTCTTCGCGTTTTTGTGGCCATTCCTCCTGAAAAAATCTCCAGCCTTCAAAACCCACGAGTGAAACAACTCGTGAAGCTGCGCGACCGTCGTCCGCGTGACGAGGCCGGAGTATTCCTTGTCGAAGGTTACCGCCAAATTCGGCGCGCGCTCGAAAAACAGGTCGTACTGAGCGAACTCTATTTTTCCCCTGACTGGTATCTCGGCGAAAATGAACCTGCGCTTATCGCCCAGGCGGAGGCCGCGGGAGCGCAGTTGTTTGAGCTCTCAAAAGATGCGTTTGCTAAAGTCGCTTATCGTGAACGTCCTGATGGCCTGCTCGCCGTAGCGCCACAGTGGAAACGCAGTTTGGAAGAACTGACGCTGAAACCGCAGCCGTTTCTCCTCGTGGTTGAAGCGATTGAAAAACCGGGCAACCTCGGCACGATTTTGCGCAGCGCCGATGCAGCGGGTGTCGATGCCGTGATCGTGTGCGATCCGGTGACGGATATTTTTAATCCCAACGTCGTTCGTTCCTCGACCGGTGTGCTCTTTTCCGTGCCCGTGGTAATTGCAGGAAGCGAACCGGTACGCGCCTGGCTGCGCGAGCGCCGTATCCGTGCCGTGGCGACAACGCCGTCAGCAACCGCGCTCTACACGGAAACGGATCTGCGCGGCCCGCTCGCGATCGTGATGGGCAGCGAACAGTATGGGCTGAGTGATTTTTGGCTGAAAGAAAGCGACGCCCAAGTCCGCATCCCCATGGCCGGCCAAGCCGATTCGCTCAACGTCGCCATGGCCACGATCATTACCCTCTTTGAAGCAGTTCGTCAGCGGGGCGATTGAGCGCGTGCAGAAGATCGGTTGCTTGCGGGGCGGTGATTTCAAAACACAGCCATAAACGCGAATCAACGAGTAATGCGTGATCTTCCGATTCATCGCAAAGCGATTGGCTACGGGCGGTTGCATTGAACAGACGGCCTTAAAATCCTACTTGCCTGCACAATAACTGTAATTACATTGTGCTCATGCTGACGAAGATTGTGCCCATTGGAAATTCACGGGGGATTCGGATTCCTAAGGCGATGTTGGAACACTGTGGTTTTGGCGATGAGGTTGAGTTGTTGGCCAAAAATGGCACGTTGATTTTGCGCCCGGCTCATGTGCCTCGCGCGGGTTGGGCCGATGGGTTTGTGGGCATGGCTGCGGCGGGCGATGACTTGCTCGTGCACGAAGATGCGCCGACGGCCACGAAGTTCGATGCGGAGGAATGGGAATGGTAACCGGGCGTTTCGATGTCTGGCTGGTGACGCTGGATCCGACCGTGGGCAGCGAAATCCGCAAGACGCGTCCGGCGTTGATCATTTCGCCTGATGAAATGAATGCGCATATCGCCACGGTGATCATCGCTCCGATGACGACAAAAGGACGTGCCTATCCGACGCGGGTTCCGTGTCGTTTTCAGGGAAAATCCGGGCAGATCGTACTCGATCAGCTTCGTACAGTGGACAAGACGCGACTGGCAAAACGCCTTGGTAAAATTGATGCCGCAACGGGCGATGCGGTGCTGGCTGTGTTGGCGGAGCTATTTGCGAAGTGAGCCGAATTAACGGATTGGTTTGGCTGTAGGAGCGGGTTTACCCCGCGATGGTGGGGATGAATCGCGGGATAAACCCGCTCCGACAATTCGCTTCAATCCCTCGGAGCGTGCTCCGGGATCTTTACTCTTTGGTTCTGATGAGGTCTTCGATCAGTTGCGCTGTGCCTTCGGCCATGCTGATGCGTGGCGTGTAGCCGAGGTCGCGTTTGGCGGCGGTTAGGTCGAACCAATGATCCTTCGCTAATTCGGCAGCGACGAAACGGGTCATCGGCGGTTCGCTGCGCAACGGGAGCACGCGCCAAAGACCTTCGCAGAGCGCGCCGATGGTTGAGGCGGCGCTGAGGGAAAGGTGTTTTTCGATCGGACGTTCGCCGAGGGAGATGAGCAGTTGGTTCACCCATTCCCAGAGGAAAATCGGTTCGTCGTTGGTGATGAAGTAGGCTTTGCCGGCGGGTGATCCTCCGGTCCCGGGCGTTTCGACTTCATTGTCGGTGGCAGATTGTTTGTAACGTAATACGTTACAAGTTTGCTGGGTCGCATCTTCGTTTTGGGATGCGATAAGGGCTTTTTCGGCGAGGAGGTGGGCGGCGACGGCGTTGTCGACGTGGACCATGTCGACGCGGTTTTTTCCTTCGCCGACGATGCGCAGGCGTCCGGCACGGGCGCGTTCAAGGATGCGCGGGACCAGGTGTGGATCGCCCACGCCCCAGATCAGATGCGGGCGCAATGCAACGGTGCGCAGGGTGGCGGAGTTGGCGGCGAGTACGTCGCGTTCAGCGATGGCTTTCGTGAGTGGATAGGGGCTCGGGCAGGCAGTCGTGAGCGGTAGCGATTCGTTAGCGTTGGCGAGGTCGAGGCCGTTATAGACGACGCTCGGCGTGCTGGTGTGGATGAAGTTTCGCACACCGTGGACGCGGCAGCCGTCGAGCAGCGCGCGTGTCCCTAGGACGTTGGTGCGGAAAAAATCGTCGTAGCGGCCCCAGACGCCGACTTTGGCGGCGATGTGGAAAACCGTTTCGATGTCAGCGCAGGCGGCGGTGACGGCCGGGGTGTTGTCGAGCGAGGCGCGGATGAAATGCACGCCGCGTTTTGCTAGATCGGAGTCGGGATGACGCGCGAGCACGGTGACGGAGCGCCCTTGGCCGAGCAGGCGTTCGACCATGCGTCGGCCGAGAAAACCGGTACCGCCAGTGACGAGAGCGTTGCTCATGGGACAACGTACGCCTTGGCGGTGGCTGCCCATTTGGCGAGCGAGAGGCGGTGGATTTTGGCGTTGTGGCGGACGTCGACGGGAAAGGCGGGATGGAAATAGAACTGGGTGATAGTTCGGGTGTGCGGGTGTGGCTTCGCCTTTTCGCGGAGTATTTTGGCGAGTGAGAGCGTGGCGGCCGCAGATAGGCTTTCGGTGGGTTGAACGACGAGGGCGGGAATCTGGGAGCCGCGCGGGCCGAGGCCGATCAACGCGCAACGAGCCACGCCCGGAATGGGACGGAATACCTGTTCGACTGGTTCGGTGAAGAGCGGGCCGTTGGTGGTTTCAAGGCGTTCGGCTTTGCGTCCGACGAACCAGAGACGGCCTTCGGCGTCGCGATAGCCGCAGTCGCCCATGCGGTGCCAGACAGCGCCAGCGCTGCCGCGGGAAGTATCAAGTGGCAAGGGCCAAGTGCCAAGTTGGGTCGTTGCATGTTCTTGGCCCTTGATACTTGTTCCTTGTATCTTGGCCGCCGCTGTTGCTGCGGCGAGTGCGTCGTAGGTTTTTGTGACCACGGGGCCGTGTACGATGATTTCGCCGATTTCGCCTGTTGGGAGTTCGTCGGTATCGGCCAGCGTGGCGATCAGGCCATCGGTGAGGGCGATGATTTTGACGTCGATTCCGGTCACCGGTTTACCTACGCAGGCACCCCAGTTGGCCTGGCTTCGGATTTGTTTGTCATCTATTAAATGACAAACGTCGTTGACGGGTTCTCCTCTGAAAAACGGGGGTTTGTCATTTAATAGATGACAAACGGGCTCGGATTTTTTTTCAAAGGTCGGGAGGATTTCGGAGGCGGAGATGGTGCTTATCGGCAGAGACTCCGTGGCACCGTAGGGGCTGTGGAGTTGGCCGTTGGGGAGGAGTTGGATGGAATTTTTCCAGAGGCTTGCAGGGACGGGGGCGCCGGCACAGAGGATGCGGCGCAAACTCGGAAGGGTTATGTTTTTTGCGAGGCAGTGGGTGGCGATTTTGCTCCAGAGCGTGGGCGAGCCGAAGGAGTTGGTGACGCGTTCTTGCTGGATCGCTTGGACGATTTTGGCGGGGTCGACTTGGGCGGGACGGCTGGGGTCGATCTCGGGAACCACCGTGGTCATGCCGAGCGCGGGGTTGAAGAGCGCGAAGACCGGGAGCATCGGGAGGTCGATTTCGCCTGGTTCGATAGAATAGGTTTCCCGAATGAGGCGGACTTGGGCGGCGAACATGCCGTGTTCGTAGCAAACGCCTTTGGGCGCGCCGGTGGAGCCGGAGGTGAAGAGGATGGCGGCGAGGTCGATCGAACTGCGGGAGATGGGGAGCGAGGAGCGAGGAGCGGGAAGTGAGGAGCGGGATGGTGCGAGGCGCGCGAGGGGATTGGCGCTGGCGGTCACGCGGATTTCGACGCTGCGAAAGGAGGGGCGAGCGAGGTGGCTGATCAGTTGGGCGAAGGGGATGCCGAGGAGAGAGCGGGGCTTTGAGCGGGCCACGCAGGCGAGGAAACTTTTCAGGCCCATGCCGGGGTCGATCACGATGGGAACAGCGCCGATTTTGAAGAGCGCAAAGACGGCGGCGATGAGCGGCAGGCCTTGACGAACCATGACCAAGGTTCGGTCGTTGGTGGTGACGCCGCGGGCTCGGAGGTGGGCGGTCCAGGCATCGACTTCGGCGTCGAGCTGGGCGAACGAGAGGGTGAGGTAATCGATGTCGCCGCGGGCGGTGCGGCCGCGGGGGACTTTGAGGGCGGGGTGATCCGGCTGGCGCGCAGCCATCTGGGGCAGATGTTGCGCGATGTTGGCGGAGTCGGACATGGGGGGAACCGCTAATTAACGCTCATGGACGCTCATTTCGGAGGAGCTATGATCGATTAGGCCGGAGCGCTGGGGTTGAGCGATGGTTCGTTGCGCAGGAGGTTGGCTTGCCAGGGCAGGAGGAGGTCGGCGATTTTGTCCGGCGCGCGGGCGATTTGGGCGAGTTGGGCGCGGTTGGCGATGAGTGTAGGGTCCAGTTGGATACGGGCGGCGACGCGGTCGCGGTCAGCTTTCAGCCGGTCTTGGAGGGCGAGTTCGTTGGCGGTGAGGGGTTGGTGATCGGAGTTGCGTCCTCGGCGGCGTGGCAGGGTGTGGGGGTCGCGGGCGAAGCCGGCTTCGAGCGCGGTCAACAGGCTGGGGGCGAGGCGTTCGTGGCGTCGGCCGAGGTTGACGTGTTCCATAATGCCTTTGGCGGTGGTCCCGTGATCGGCTTCTTCGGCAATTTTTATCAGCATGTCATTGCCGGTGACTTTGAAGGGTGGGACGTCGAGCTGGCGGGCCCAGTCTTCGCGCCAGTACCAGATGGCGTGGAGGACGGCGAGGCCGTGAGCGTGCAGGCGTTCGGAGCGGCCGATACGCCAGACGTTTTCGTCGTCGCGGGGGAAGCCGTTGAGGCCGGATTCGATCTGGCGCTGGCATTGCTGGTCGAGCCAGCTGAGACGGTCGAGGTTGGAAAGTTCGCGCGTTAGGATGTCGCGGAGGTTCGGCAGGTGGAAGACGTCGAGCGCGGCGTAATCGAGGAGTTTCTTGGTGAGAGGGCGTTTCGACCAGTTGGCTTTTTGCGAGTCTTTGTCGAGGAGGACGCCGAAGTGTTCTTCGAGGAGGGCGGCGAGGCCGATGCGCTGGCGGTTGAGGAGTTGGGCGGCGAGCATGGTGTCGAACAGGCTTTTCGCGCGGAAGCCGCAGAGGTCATGAAGCAGGCGGACGTCAAAGTCGCTGCCGTGCATCAGGAGGTGTTTGGTGGCGAGGCGTTCCCAGAGTGGGGCGAGGTCGAAGGGTGCGAGGACGTCGACGAGGAATATTTCGCCAGAGACAAAAAGCTGGAGGAGGCAGACGCGGGTTCGGTAGTGGAAGAGGTTGTCGGCCTCGGTATCGAGGGCGGCTTCGTGGGACCGGTCGAGCGCTGCCAGCAGCGGTGCGAGTTGGGCTGAATTTTCTACGAACTGATATGCGGGCGTGGCGTTCAAGAGTGCGTTCAGCAAACCTACATCGCCCACGTGGTCAAAAACGAATCGATGAGAAGTGGCAGATCGGGGCTGTATCCGCCTTCGAGGATGGCGGCGGTGGGGGTTTTTGTGGCGGCGAGCCAGCGGCCGAGTTCGGCAAAGTCTTCGATTTCGAGGGACATTTGCGTGATCGGGTCGTGTACGTAGGCGTCGAAGCCGGCGGAAACGAGGATGAGTTCGGGGCGGAAAGCGAGGACTTCGGCCCACGAGCGGCGGAGCGCGGCCAGGTGTTCTTCACGGGGCGCGTGGGGCGGGACGCAGTAGTTGCGGCAATTGCCGGAGGTGATTTTGCCGGTGTGCGGATAGGCGGGGTCTTGGTGGGTTGAGACGAAGAGGAAGTTTTCCCGGTCGTGGAGGATGTCTTCGGTGCCGTTGCCGTGGTGGGCGTCGAAATCCCAGACGGCGATCCGGCCGATGCCTCGTTGGCGGGCGGCGAAGGCGGCGATAGCGATTTGGTTGAGGTAGCAAAAGCCCATCGCTTGCGAGGGCAACGCGTGGTGCCCGGGTGGGCGCATGAGGGCGAAGGTTTTTTGTTTCTCGTCGAGCGCTGCGTCCATGGCGGAAATCGCGGCACCGACGGAGCGACGGGCGTGTTGATAAATGCCGTCAAAGTACGGTGTGTCGTCGTCGAAATCGTGCGCGTACTGGAGGCGTTCCAGATGTTGGGGCGAATGCACCAGGCGGAGGGTGGCTTCGTCGGCGAGCGGGGGCAGGCGCCATTGCCAATCGAGGTGTTTCGCGCGGAGAAGTGCGACGGTGGAGGCGGCTCGGGCGGGTTGTTCAGGGCGTGCGGACGAGCCGTAGTCGACGCAATGGGGATCGTGAAAAATGATCATGAACTAAACCGTGTAAGCGAAAATGGAAAAGCCGGCGGGCCGGGCCGGCGTGGAGAAGCTTTGTTTTCCGCGATTGTTGTGCTTTTCTGAATGATGACAATGAAAGTCGTGGTCCTCTGTTCCGGTGGCATGGACTCGGTGACAGCCCTCTATCGGGCGCGTCTCGAGCATGGCGTCGTCGCGTCGTTGAGCTTCGACTACGGCTCGAAACATAATCCGCGCGAGCTGCCGTTTGCGGCGGAGCATGCGGCCAAGCTCGGTGTGCGGCACGAAGTCGTTGCGCTGGATTTCATGAACCGGCTTTTCGCCTCGGACTTGCTTGCTTCAGGCGGCAGTATTCCCGACGGCCACTATGAGGCGGCGAACATGAAGCAAACGGTGGTGCCTTTTCGCAACGCGATCATGTTGTCGGTGGCAACAGGTTTCGCCGAGAGTGTCGGGGCCGAAGGGTTGGTGATCGCGGCGCATGGCGGCGATCACGCGATTTATCCGGATTGCCGCGAGGTGTTCATGCAGGCGATGGGGGATGCGATGCGGCTGGGCACGTACGAAGGGATAAAACTGCTGCGGCCATTTATCGTGATGAACAAGGGCCAGATCGCGTCGTTGGGTGCGCGGCTCGGTGTGGATTACGCGCGAACGTGGTCGTGTTATAAAGGCGGCGCGATTCATTGCGGCACCTGTGGCACGTGCGTGGAGCGGCGCGAGGCGTTTATCGAAGCCTGCCTGGCTGATCCGACCGAGTATGCGTCGCGTGATGCCCTGCCGCCGAAACCAAGGAAGGGCTAATCATATGAGTGTTTTTCTAAGTTGTTTTGTTTCCGAGGTAGGGCGGGACTGCTGGGC
The DNA here is from genome assembly GCA_031404135.1 of Verrucomicrobiota bacterium. Taxonomy (GTDB): domain Bacteria; phylum Verrucomicrobiota; class Verrucomicrobiia; order Opitutales; family Opitutaceae; genus JADKHC01. Next base: position 19,824 of record JANNHA010000040.1, read on the forward strand.
TCGCCGTTCCGAAAACCCGGCGCGCCCGGCGGTCGCGCCCTACCCTCGAACCACGATCTGTCTGCAATCCCGCTGATGCTGATTTCTGAAATATTTTTCTCGTTGCAGGGTGAAGGTGAGCTGATCGGCGTGCCGTCGGTTTTCGTGCGCCTTTCGGGCTGCAACCTGCGTTGCAACTGGTGCGACACGCCGTACGCCTCGTGGAACCCCGAGGGGGAAACACTTTCCATCGACCAAATCGTTGCGCGGATCGTGATCTTTCCGGCCCGTCATGTCGTGCTGACTGGCGGCGAGCCGATGATCGCCAGCGGTATCCAGGAATTGGCGACAGAGATTAAAAAGCTCGGTTATCATATCACGATCGAAACGGCGGCGACGATTGCGCCCGGGGAAATCCCCTGCGATCTGGCCTCGCTCAGCCCGAAGCTGGCGAATTCCGCGCCCGATGACCGTCTGCCCGCTGCGTGGCGCGAGAAGCATGAGCGGTTGCGTTGGCAGCCGGAGATCGTGCGCGCGTGGCTGAAGAAATATCCGTATCAGCTCAAGTTCGTCGTGGCGGCTGAGGCGGACTTGGAGGAGATCGAGGGGCTGTTGGGTGCGCTGGGGGAACCGATTCAAAAGGCTAAAGTTCTCCTTATGCCTGAGGGCACGTCGCCGGAGGTGTTGCGGGCGCGCACGGCCTGGTTGGCTGAACTTTGCAAACTGCGCGGTTACCGTTTTGCGCCGCGTCTGCAGATCGAACTTTATGGTAACCGACGTGGCACCTGAAAATGACGCAACGCCCGCCCCACCGCCGCGCAAACTCTCCGAGGAGTTGGCGCGGCTGGAGACGCTGTTTGCCGAGCGCGCGGTGCGGCTGGACGAAGTGATCCACGTGTTGCAGGGGCGCGCTTATCTCTTGTTGTTGGTTTTGCTTGCCCTGCCCTTTTGTACACCGATTCCGCTGCCGGGCGTGTCGACGCCGTTTGGCCTTGTCGTGGCGTTGATCGGTTTGCGACCGGCGCTTGGGATGAAACCGTGGTTGCCGGCGCGGTTGCTGAAAACGGAGTTGCCGGCCGGGTTTTTCGGGAAATTGATCAAGTTTACGCGTCGGCTGGTGGGTGTTTTTGAGAAATTGTTGCGACCGCGTGTGCTGCTGTTGACGAATACAGAAGTGCTGCGGCGGCTGCATGCGCTCGCGATCTGTTTTGCGGGTTTGGCGTTGTTGTTGCCGCTGCCGATTCCCTTTACGAACACGTTTCCGGCGTGGGCTATTTTGTTGATTGCGTGCGGGTTGTTGGAGCGCGACGGCTTGTTCGTGCTGGCCGGACATGTGGTGTTCGCGGCCGGCGTGGCGTATTTTTTTATACTTGGCGAGTCGGCGCATAAGTTGCTGGAGACGTTGCGGAACTGGTTGTTTTCGTGAGCGTACACGCAATGCTGAAAACCTTGCGTTGCCGAGTCGCAAGGGTGTGCCGATAAAAGTTGGCTGCCAGAATAAATATTTTTCGAATACCAGTCTAACAACGCGCCACCATGTCTTCGCCCATTGCTGAACAGTCCGCTGAACAACTTCGCCATGCGATCAATCTTCGTCTGGCTCTCCTTGGTTGCCCAACCGTGTCCGATGCCGAGGGGGCCGCGTGGACCACGCTGACGGCGCCGATTTTTTCGCGCTATCGCGAGACGACGCGCCAGCTAATTGATCCGCTCAGCCCGGCGGATCATCGCATTCAAGTCTGGTTGGAAACCTATCTGTCGGACATCGGTCCGGCGCCCCGCTTGCCGGCGCGTACGTTTATCCTCGATCAGGCGGGACTTGCGCGCTCGCTCTCGTTGCCGGCTGAAAGTGATGAATTTAACTCGCCGTTGCTGAGAAGCTATCGAGTGCGTCAGGGCGTGTTGCACAACCCGGTCAACGATCGCCGAACCACTCAAGGTGTTTTCCATATCGCCGAGGGCGGACTGCCTGTCCCCGACGACAAGCTCGCCGTTCCTAAAAACACCTATGCGAAACTGCTCGATATCGCCTTGCGTCCGCCGCGCGAGCTGTTGCGCCTGCCGTTTACCTCGGGCCGCGCAGAGCAGGCCGAGTGTTTCGTCTCGCTGCTCTTGCGGCCGCTCGTGTGCCCGGAGGTGCCGGGCTTCATTGAGGAGAAACGCATGGAGATTCGTTTTCTCGCACCGGGCTCGCTCGTGGCCAACCTTGATTTTGTTGAGTCGATCTTCGGGAACGCGGGTGATCCGTATTTGCCCGAGCATGACGCCGGTCTCGATGTCGATCATTGGACGGGCCACACCGGTTGTGTCATTCTCGCACCGCATCTCACTTCGGTACCGAAACATCTCGTAGGTTTGCCGCATTGGGATCTTGCCACGCCGCGCCAGCGCCGTGACGGCATGTGCTGGAAAGACGAAAATGAACTCTACAATGGTGGTTCGGCATTCAAAATCGCAGCCCGCGATGTCCGCGGCGTGATGGTGACGATCATCGCCGACAACTATTTCGGTTACTGCAAGAAAGAGGTTAAGACGCAGATCAGTTTTTCGGCCAACCTCTTTGGCCTTGCCGAGGAGGAACACGCTGGCGGTGCACTGGTTTATCCCAGCTACGACCTAGGCGAAGAATTTTCAGGGTATCCGACGACCCGTGAATTTTCCTTCAACGAATCGGCTGCGCGCCTCGGTGATCGCATGCAGGTGATGCCCGAGGGCTATGCGATCGACCGCAAACATCCCAATGTCATTTATGTGCGCGAAGACACGCGCTTCAATCTGCGCAAACAAACGATCACCTGGCCTGGAACCAATGGAAAGTTACAATCAATAAAGCTTCTTGCAGACAAAACCTATGTGCGTCCGAGTGGTTATCGCGTACACATGGAGCAGGTCCCGGGCGAAAAGGCTCGCTGGCGTTTGGTGGGTACCGTGCCCGAGGGCACGCTCTGCCACAAACCTTGTACAGTCTCCGGCGGCGGCAAATCCGAAATTTCCAAGGCCATTGCCTACGCGATTTTCCCCGGCCATGTTTTCGTTTCGGACTTCGACCGCGACTTCGATCAGGTTCACGCAATCCTGAACCGAAACACTTCCAACCGCTTTCGTGAACCGTCGCGCAACGGCAAGGACAAGCGTCCGATTCTGAGCGCCGAACGCTCGCTCGGCAGCGTGATCAAATTACTCACACCGTCGCGCCGCGAATACAGCGAAGAGTACAACGCCTGGCTTCGCGCGATCCCGCAGTATATCAAGGAGCTCATCTTCGTGCTCAAGCGCTACTACATGCCAGAGTGGGGCGATGCCTGGCTTATCCATTTCTCAGTCGACATGATCAATGGCCGCCTCGGCAACGAGTTGAAACTCGATGGACGAAAAATCGTCACCAACTACCTGCGAGTCGGCTTTGAGGAAGATGGCTCTTGGCGTGTGTTCGGTCTTCGAGCCGATTTCCACCCGGCCGCGAAAGTTCAGATGGAGGACGACATCACCGCTTCCGTCGTGGCACCGACGCAAAACGTCGCTTCGCGCCCCAGCATACCGCTGCCCACGGTTGGCCCTTCGCTTAAGTTCGTGCAAAACTGCGAAGCCCGCCTCTTCCAACGACCGGATGACGCCATCCACCGCGGTTACGATCATCAGGCCGAAGCCGACATGGCCGCGCCGGGTACGTTCCTCTCGAACTACGAACCGCTCAATGGCGACAATGCCCGCGAGATCATCGAGGACGCCATCGGCTTCAACGCCTATACCGCGCCCATGCAGCAGCTGATCAAAGCCGCTGCAGCCACCGGCGCATCGCCCAAGTACTTCGTTTCGTCTGCTCATCCGCGCATCGTCGACGGCAAACCAACCAAAAACCCGCGCTATCTCCAACTGCGCCCCGACGTTACCGATGCCAAGGGCACGTACCTCGCCGAGATCTCCGCCCGCCTTCACCGCTGCATCAATCCCGAAGAGCCCGTCCATTCTCCTGTCAGCATCGTCGTGCCCGGCCGCCGCAATAATCCGCCGGAGAAAGGCATTCGCTCACTCGCCGTTTTCAACCCCGTGCACTACCTCGAACTTCCCGAGGCGTTCATGGAGTTTATCAGCAGCATGACGGGCAAATCGCCATCGACAACAGGCGCTGGTTCCGAAGGCGCGCTGACGAAAGGACCTTTTAACGCGTTGCCCCCGGTGATCGATCTCAACGCAGCGCTGATCTCGCTGATCCTCACGGGCCACGATGTTTTCCTCTCAGCGGCTGGTTATGTAGGGCCAAAGGTGCGCGTTGAACATGACGTCAGTCTGCTCGTGCCCGAGGTGTTTTCGCGCATGAGTCCGTCGGAACGCGATGCCCGTACATTGATCGCCGACGGCTGTCTCGAAAGGTGCGCTGATTTTACTTATGATGGCAAACCCGTGCTCGCGAGCCGCCTCGGCTACCGTATCACCACGCGTTTTGTGCGTATTTATTTCGGCCGTGTCTTCAATCATCCGCACGTCGTTTTCACCGATGAGATGCTGAAGCCTGAGTTGCAGGGCATGGATGTTTTTGTCGATGGCATGGACAACATCTGCACCACCCATCGCCGTGCTGCGGAAAGTTATTTTGCTGATGGCGGTGTTAACCTCGCCTGCCCGCCGCTCAAGGCGTTGCTGCACATCATGGCCTACGGCCACTTCGAAGGCAAAGATCTCAACTCGCCGGAAATCCGCGCGCTTTTCAGCCGCGACAGCCTGCTCGTCAGTTCGTGGTACAAGGAACGACTCGATGCGAAGCAAAAGATCGAGACGAACCTTTGGAAACGCCACATCGCCTATCTTGAGGCCTATCTGGACCGGCCGAGTTTTGCCGATACCGTGGCGCGCTTGGATTTGACGAGTCGTCTGACTCACGCCCGCGAGACACGGCAGTACGTGGAATCCCCCGCCTATCGCGAAAAACTCGACGGCACGCTCGGTGTTCAGCCGTTGGGGTAAAACCTCCCAAACCAATCATGACCCGCTACGAAGCTTTCATCCTATAACCCGCAGTTGAAGCTGGCGAAGAAGTGCGGAAATGGTTGAACGGCTTGGATTATGAGTGATGTAACGGCCTTGATTGAGCCTCACCCTGCGGGTGAAGTACGCTCCTGTTTTAAATTTGAGTGCGCCGGCG
>JANNHA010000041.1:0-1959 GCA_031404135.1 Verrucomicrobiota bacterium
ATGGCCTGCGGCGCGTTGTTGCTGGGGCTGCTGGTGTTGGCGCTGGGGCGCTGGCTGGGGAACTTTGACGACGATGACTGCCACCGCTAAGTGCCAGTGGTGCCCATCTCGCTTCGGCGCCTGTCACAACGCAGCGCGCTACGTTGTGACGCGTGAACGCACGAACCTGAACTGGTTCATGTGTGCGGAGCATGTGAAATTCTATCGCCGCTCGCCCTACCGCGTTACGACAATCCCGCCCTACCCGGCCCGGTAATAGCTCCGCAGGGCGTGTTGACCAACCCAGTCACGACCGAGTTACAGCTACAGTTGCGGACGCTGGAGGAGAGGTTTGCCCGTTTGCAGGCGTTCTTCTCCAGCGCCTTTCTCACCACGAAGGAGGTTTGCGCTCGCTACGGTTGCTCCAGGAGCACGATTCACCGCCGGATGAAGCTTTCCACCTTCCCGCAGCCCTCGACGTTCCCTGGGCGCGTCTGGCGGCTCGCTGATCTGGTCGCCGCGGAGTCGGATGGCCGGTTGCCCGCAAACGTTAAATTTCCGGAGTGAGGCAGTTTTGAGCCAGTGCCCGGCAAGAAAGGGCAGTGCCCGGCAAGAAGGTTCAGGTTCCAGCGGCCTGTTTTTCGGCGCGGATCTGCTTCTTGCGAAGGGCGTCGGCTTTACGGCGCTCACGCTTACCCTCCTCGGTGTTGGCGGGGAATTGGAAGACGCGTGGCGAGGTCGGCTTACGCGGAGTTGCAAGGATCAATTCGAGTTCTTCTCGAATGAGCCTTCTGATTTCGAGCCGGAGTTGGTTCGCAAGGTCCACCGGACAGACTTTAGGAAGGTGGACATTTGTCTTCAAGGGTTGTTTTTTTCCGTTCCGACATTGTAACTGGCTGATGGCAAGGCCGGATTCCGTTGGGGAGGGGAAAATGTCCGGGTTGGATGTCTGGTCTGATGTCTGGTTTGTCTGGTGAAAAATGTCCGTTTTAGGTTGTTCGAACACATAAAATACGTATTTTAGAACCATGATCGTGAGCGCAACCGAACTGGCGCAAGACAGCAAAGGCATCCTGGACCGGGTAATCCAGCGTGGGGAGCCGGTGGAAATCCAGCGCCACGGTCAGACGGTGGCGGAACTCCGGCCCAAGGTCGGTGCCTCCCGCGAGGAGATGCTGCGCATCCTCGGGCAGATTCACTGGACGGCCGCCGAGAGCCGGGAACTAACCAAGGCAATGGACGCCGCCACGGAGGTTTTCGGTTATGCCGGTCGCGATTGATACCAGCGTGCTCGTGGCGGCGGAGAGAGGCGGCAGCCTGACGGCTTTGCTGCCGGCCAACGATCCCGGTCCCTACTACGTCCCGGCCCATGCCGCGGCAGAATTCCTGGTGGGAACTCATCCCCCCGTGCGCGCCGACCTGCGGCAACGCGCCGTGCAACTTTACGTGAAGGACCTGCGCGGGTTGGTCTCGGCCTTCACCGAAGCGGACGCCTCACAACTCAGCGCGTTGATTGCGGACCTGAGGAGCAAGGGTCAGCAGATGAAATTTTTCGACGCGGCGATTGCGGCCACAGCTCTGGCGCGCGGGGATGCCTTGCTGGCGTGTGATGCGGACTTTGACCGGCTCAAGGATCGCCTCCAACTGCTCAAGCCATGAACGAGAAGACGGAAAAGGATCCCAAGCTGAAAAAATTGCTCGCCGCGCCGCGCTCCAAGTTTGTTCCCCTGGTCAAGCCCGTTCGCAAAAACGGTTTTCTTATGTGTCCGGTGAAAGTGGACCGCGCGGCGATCCGGGCGGCAATCCGGGCGGATCGTGACGCCCGGTGAAACCATTTAGAACACCCGGCCCGTCAGCTCCGCGCCCGTAAGCCGGTTGTAGCTGATAAAACTCCCCAGCGGCAGCGCGGCCACGAGTTCCCGATCCGCGCCCAGGTCTTTCACACTTTTCAACGCTTCGGGTGAACTCAATTTGAAGCAA